>NZ_CP195757.1:0-885000 GCF_051397025.1 Streptomyces sp. BBFR102 | reverse complement strand
GCTAAGTGGGAAAGGATGTGGAGTCGCAGAGACAACCAGGAGGTTGGCTTAGAAGCAGCCACCCTTGAAAGAGTGCGTAATAGCTCACTGGTCTAGTGATTCCGCGCCGACAATGTAGCGGGGCTCAAGCGTACCGCCGAAGTCGTGTCATTGCAGCATGAGGGCCAACGCCCGCTGTGATGGGTAGGGGAGCGTCGTGTGCCGGGTGAAGCAGCCGTGGAAGCGAGTTGTGGACGGTTCACGAGTGAGAATGCAGGCATGAGTAGCGATTCACACGTGAGAAACGTGTGCGCCGATTGACTAAGGGTTCCTGGGTCAAGCTGATCTGCCCAGGGTAAGTCGGGACCTAAGGCGAGGCCGACAGGCGTAGTCGATGGATAACCGGTTGATATTCCGGTACCCGCTGTGAAGCGTCAAACATTGAATCCAGTGATGCTAAGCCCGTGAAGCCGTTCCGGACCCTTCGGGGGATGGAAAGTGGTGGAGCCGGTGACCCGAGCTGGTAGTAGGTGAGTGATGGGGTGACGCAGGAAGGTAGTCCATCCCGGGCGGTGGTTGTCCCGGGGTAAGGGTGTAGGACGTCAGGTAGGTAAATCCGCCTGGCTTGTGTCTGAGACCTGATGCCGAGCCGATTGTGGTGAAGTGGATGATCCTATGCTGTCGAGAAAAGCCTCTAGCGAGTTTCATGGCGGCCCGTACCCTAAACCGACTCAGGTGGTCAGGTAGAGAATACCGAGGCGTTCGGGTGAACTATGGTTAAGGAACTCGGCAAAATGCCCCCGTAACTTCGGGAGAAGGGGGGCCATGTCTGGTGATCCGATTTTCTCGGTGAGCTGGGTGTGGCCGCAGAGACCAGCGAGAAGCGACTGTTTACTAAAAACACAGGTCCGTGCGAAGCCGTAAGGCGATGTATACGGACTGACGCCTGCCCGGTGCTGGAACGTTAAGGGGACCGGTTAGTCACATTTCGGTGTGGCGAAGCTGAGAACTTAAGCGCCAGTAAACGGCGGTGGTAACTATAACCATCCTAAGGTAGCGAAATTCCTTGTCGGGTAAGTTCCGACCTGCACGAATGGCGTAACGACTTCTCGACTGTCTCAACCATAGGCCCGGTGAAATTGCATTACGAGTAAAGATGCTCGTTTCGCGCAGCAGGACGGAAAGACCCCGGGACCTTTACTACAGTTTGATATTGGTGTTCGGTTCGGCTTGTGTAGGATAGGTGGGAGACTGTGAAGCATGCACGCCAGTGTGTGTGGAGTCGTCGTTGAAATACCACTCTGGTCGTGCTGGATGTCTAACCTGGGTCCGTGATCCGGATCAGGGACAGTGTCTGATGGGTAGTTTAACTGGGGCGGTTGCCTCCTAAAGAGTAACGGAGGCGCCCAAAGGTTCCCTCAGCCTGGTTGGTAATCAGGTGTTGAGTGTAAGTGCACAAGGGAGCTTGACTGTGAGACCGACGGGTCGAGCAGGGACGAAAGTCGGGACTAGTGATCCGGCGGTGGCTTGTGGAAGCGCCGTCGCTCAACGGATAAAAGGTACCCCGGGGATAACAGGCTGATCTTCCCCAAGAGTCCATATCGACGGGATGGTTTGGCACCTCGATGTCGGCTCGTCGCATCCTGGGGCTGGAGTCGGTCCCAAGGGTTGGGCTGTTCGCCCATTAAAGCGGTACGCGAGCTGGGTTTAGAACGTCGTGAGACAGTTCGGTCCCTATCCGCTGTGCGCGTAGGAATATTGAGAAGGGCTGTCCCTAGTACGAGAGGACCGGGACGGACGAACCTCTGGTGTGCCAGTTGTTCTGCCAAGGGCATGGCTGGTTGGCTACGTTCGGGAGGGATAACCGCTGAAAGCATCTAAGCGGGAAGCCTGCTTCGAGATGAGTATTCCCACCTCCTTGAGAGGGTAAGGCTCCCAGTAGACGACTGGGTTGATAGGCCGGATATGGAAGCCCTGTAAGGGGTGGAGTTGACCGGTACTAATAGGCCGAGGGCTTGTCCTCAGTTGCTCGCGTCCACTGTGTTTGTTCTCAGATAACGAACGGTTGTGCCGGCTGAACGGCTGCACTACTCAATTGAATAGTGTGCTTGTTCGCTGCCCTGTTCTTTCCTCGCTCCGGCGGGGAATCTGAAAGGGTTTCGGTGGTCATAGCGTGAGGGAAACGCCCGGTTACATTCCGAACCCGGAAGCTAAGCCTCACAGCGCCGATGGTACTGCAGGGGGGACCCTGTGGGAGAGTAGGACGCCGCCGAACAATCTTTGAGGACCTGTGGTCCCCAGCGTTCATGCTGGGGACCACAGGTCCTTTTTTGTTTTGCCGAAGCGCGCCGGAACACCGGTTGCGCGAGAATGACTTGCGGTACCGAAGACAGGAGTCACGGATGTCCACCAACTCTTCCGACGACCGGCCGGAGCGCGACCAGCGTCGGCAAGGAGGCGGCGACCGGGGCGGGTACCGCGGCGGGCCGCGTCGCGACAACGACCGCGCCGGCTCGGGCAGGCGTGATGACCGTGGCGGTGACCGCCCGGCCTTCCGTCGCGACAACGACCGACGTGACGACCGTCGGGACGGCGACCGTGGAGGCTTCCGCCGGGATGACCGTGGCGGTGACCGCCCGGCCTTCCGCCGTGACAACGACCGACGTGACGACCGCGGTGACCGCGGCGGTTTCCGGCGTGATGATCGCGATGACCGTGGTGGGCGTCCGCCGTTCCGGCGTGACGACCGCAACGACGGCCCCCGCCGGGACGACCGCGACCGTGGCGAGCGCGGCGGGTTCCGCCGGGACGACCGTGGCGGTGACCGCCCGGCCTTCCGCCGCGACAACGACCGACGCGATGACCGTCGGGACGGAGACCGTGGAGGCTTCCGTCGCGATGACCGTGGCGGTGACCGCCCGGCCTTCCGCCGCGACAACGACCGACGTGACGACCGTCGGGACGGAGACCGTGGAGGCTTCCGCCGCGATGACCGTGGTGGGCGTCCGCCGTTCCGGCGTGACGACCGCAACGACGGCCCCCGCCGGGACGACCGCGACCGTGGCGAGCGCGGCGGGTTCCGCCGGGACGACCGTGGCGGTGACCGCCCGGCCTTCCGCCGCGACAACGACCGACGCGATGACCGTCGGGACGGAGACCGTGGGGGCTTCCGTCGCGATGACCGTGGCGGTGACCGCCCGGCCTTCCGCCGTGACAACGACCGACGCGACGACCGTCGGGACGGCGACCGTGGAGGCTTCCGCCGGGATGACCGTGGCGGTGACCGCCCGGCCTTCCGCCGTGACAATGACCGTCGGGACGGCGACCGTGGGGGCTTCCGTCGCGATGACCGTGGCGGTTTCCGGCGTGATGATCGGGACGACCGTGGTGGGCGTCCGCCGTTCCGGCGTGACGACCGCAACGACGGCCCCCGCCGGGACGACCGCGACCGTGGCGAGCGCGGCGGGTTCCGCCGGGACGACCGTGGCGGTGACCGCCCGGCCTTCCGCCGCGACAACGACCGACGCGATGACCGTCGGGACGGAGACCGTGGAGGCTTCCGCCGGGATGACCGTGGCGGTGACCGGCGTGGTGGCGGGTTCCAGGGGCGTGGCGACCGTGACGGGGGGCGCCCCGGTTTCCGGCGTGACGACCGGGACGACCGTGGCGGCTATCGCGGACGCGACGACCGCAGCGGTGGCTACCGGGGCCGCGACGACGACCGCGAGCGCGAGCCGATCAAGCGGCTGCCGATCCCCGAGGACGTCACGGGCGACGAGATCGACAAGGACGTGCGGCAGGAGCTGCTGAGTCTGCCGAAGACGCTCGCCGACGACGTCGCCCGCAACCTCGTGATGGTCGCGCGTCTCATTGACGAGGAGCCCGAGGAGGCGTACGCCTACTCCCGGATCGCCCTGCGGCTGGCCTCGCGCGTCGCCGCCGTGCGCGAAGCGGCCGGGTTCGCCGCGTACGCCAACCAGAAGTACTCCGAGGCGCTCGCCGAGTTCCGTGCGGCCCGCCGGATGACGGGCAGTGCGGAACTGTGGCCGGTCATGGCCGACTGCGAGCGGGGCATGGGGCGTCCTGAGCGGGCGCTGGCGATGGCCGGCGAGCCCGAGGTCCGTCGTCTCGACAAGGCGGGCCAGGTCGAGATGCGCCTGGTCGCTGCTGGCGCTCGACGGGACATGGACCAGTTGGACGCCGCGATCGTGACGCTCCAGAGCCCGGAGCTCGCATCGAACTCCGTGCAGCCGTGGACGGCGCGACTGCGCTACGCGTACGCGGATGCTCTGCTCGCCGCTGGTCGCGAGGACGAGGCACGTGAGTGGTTCGCCAAGGCCGCCGAATCCGACAAGGACGGCGCCACAGACGCCTCCGACCGGCTCGCGGAACTGGACGGGGTGGAGTTCGTGGACGCGCTCGACGACTCCGAGGACACCGAGAGCACCGCTGACACCGAGCTGGGCACCGCCGAGGCCGAGGCCGAGGCGGACGCCGAGACCGATGCTGACCAGGCGCCCGACGCCGAGGCCGAAAGCGCGGACGCTGACGAGGCCGCCAGCCCGGCCGAGTCCGGCGAACCGCGCAAGGACGGCTCTGACCAGGGCTGATCCCGCGCGGAAAATAATCGAAGAGAAAGTCGAGCGGGCGGGAACTCCGGAAGGAGCCCCGCCCGTTCGGCATATACACAGTCTGTGATGGAGCGGTTGCGCACCGTCCGTGAGGGGTCGGATCGACAGCTAAGGGAGGAGGGTGCGGAAAACGAGACCTGTGGCGGGTTTCGGGCCGAAGGAGGTGGACTTGCGAGGCATCATCACGCCCTGCCTGGCCAGGTCGCGGACCACTTCCTCCTGCACGGGATGCATCAGCACCGCCGTTCCTCCGTTGCGTTCCGCCTGCTCGACGGCGGCGGCGGTGTCGTGGATGTAGGCGATGTGCTGGGACGAGTCCGGGATCTGCCACAGGTCGTCGATGAGTGTGGAATGCAGGACGGTCGCGTCGAGGGTTCGCCAGAGCTCTGGCCGGTCGCGGGGCACGGTCCGGTCGAGGAGGGCCTGGTCCGGCCGATCGACCAGATGGAAACCGTCCCCGGCGAGGACGAATGCGGTGCCCTCGGCCGACGCTGCTGACAGGGCTTCCATGGCCGCCGCCAAGGAGCCCTCGATGCGGCGGACACGGAAGGAGCCAGTGAGCGCCGAGAGCGCGGACGAAGGAGAGAGGTGATGCAGGAGGCGGTGAATCGCGCGCACCTGAAGGGGGTGGCGTGTGGAGTCGACCAGCAGAACCAGGCCGTAGTCCCACGGGCTGGGGGCCGGGTGCTCCGCACGGATGCGCAGCGAGGTCGCCCAGCGGTGGTGGCCGTCGGCGATCAGCGCCTGGTGCCCACCCAGGTCCTGCTGGACGGCGGCGATCTCCATGGGGTCCGTGACCGACCACAGGCGGTGGCAGAAGCCGTCCTCCGTGGTAGTCGAGAGGAGAGGAGGAAGTTGGACGGTCCGGTCGATGACGTCCCCGGTATCGCTGGACCCGGGCTCGCTCCGGTAACTGAGCAGCAGAGGCTCCAGGTTGGCGGCAGTCGCCCGGAGAAGTGCCGCGCGTTCCTCGACGATGTGCGGCATGACGTCCTCGTGCGGCAGGACGACACCCTCCGCCGGTGGCGACAGGAGAAGGCTGCCGATGACGCCGCGCTGCAGGAGTTTGCCCTTGTGCTGCTCGTAGACGTACAGGGCAGGCTTCTCGTCCTGTACGAGGATGCCCGAGGCCAGCCACTCCGCGAGCGTGTCGGCGGCGCGGCGGTCGGCGCCCTCGCGGGTGTCGCCCTGCGGAAGGATCAGCCGGACGATGTTGTGGGGGTCGGCCGACTCCAGGTGGAGGAGGCCGTCCGGGCGGACCACGACGTCGTACGGAGGTGAGGTCACCGCCGCGAGGCTGTTCACCCTGTCCAGGCGGTAGCGGGTGCCCTGGAACGGTTCCAGGTGCAGTCCGTTGGGGGTGGGCCCGGCAGTGGTCATTCGTGCATGGTATGCGCCTCGTCGTGATGCGCGATGATCGGGGGGAACCGAGGACGAAGGAGCACACGCGCGATGAGCGACACCCCCCGTACGGCACCACTGGGTGCCGCACGGCCCCTGAGCGAGCAGTACGACACGGCCCTCCTGGACCTGGACGGAGTGGTGTACGCGGGCGGCGACGCCATCGCGTTCGCGGTCGACTCCCTGGCGGCGGCCAGGGAGACCGGGATGAAGCTCGCCTACGTGACCAACAACGCCCTCCGCACTCCGGAGACGGTGGCCGCGCACCTCACCGACCTCGGCATCCCGACGGTGGCCGGGGAGGTCATCAACTCCGCGCAGGCGGTAGCGCGTCTCATCGCCGAGCAGGTGCCGCAGGGCGCCCGGGTCCTGGTCGTCGGCGGGGAGGGGCTGCGGGTCGCGCTGCGTGAGCGTGGGCTGGTGCCGGTCGAATCGGTGGACGACGAACCGGCGGCGGTCGCGCAGGGGTACGGAGGGCCGGACATGCCCTGGGGGCGCTTGGCGGAAGCAGCGTACGCCGTGGCCCGGGGCGTGCCGTGGTTCGCCTCGAACACGGACCTGACCATCCCCAGCGGGCGGGGCATCGCCCCGGGCAACGGGGCCGCGGTCGAGGTCGTACGGATCGCGACCGGTGCCGTCCCGCAGGTGGCGGGCAAGCCGTTGCCGCCCATGCACCGCGAGACGGTGCTGCGGACGGGGGCGGACCGGCCGCTGGTCGTGGGGGACCGGCTGGACACGGACATCGAGGGCGCCTTCAACGGAGGTGTGGACTCGCTGCTGGTGCTGACCGGGGTCACTGGTCCGGCAGAGCTGCTCGCGGCCCCGCCGGAGCACCGGCCGACGTACGTCGACGCGGACCTGCGGGGGCTGCTCAGCGGGCAGCCGCCTGTGGAGGTGGACGGGGACGGTTTCCGGTGCGGGGACGTGCTCGCGCGGGTCGCCGGGGGTGAGGTCCTCGTCGAAGGGGACGGGGAACCCCTGGACGGGCTGAGGGCTCTGTGCGGGGCCGCCTGGAGCGCGGCCGGGGCTGGTCGCTTCGTGCTGGACGCGGGGAAGGCGCTGGAGCGGTTGGGGTGGTGAGATCCGGCAGGCTGCCGCCTGACGAGCCTGACGAGCCTGACGAGCCTGACGAGCCTGGCCAGGGCTGACCAGGCTGGGGCGGGCCGGGGCTCGGCCTGGGTCGGCCCGGGCCCTGGAAGGCTCGGGGACTGGGCCGTGCCGCGTCCTCGTACGGGTCAGAGAAGTTTTCGGAGGGTCAGGAGGTCACGGAAGCCGGCGTCGAGGGTGAGGCGGCGGGCGGCCCAGGCGTGGGCGAAGTCGAGTTCGCCGTCGACGAGGGCGACCAGGTCGTCGCCGGTCGCCGTCAGCCGGATGGCCGCCTTCTGCCGATGGGCGTCGGAGCGTTCCGGGCCCGGGTGCGCTCCGGCCAGGGTGCCGGTCACCTCGATGCCGCCGGGGCAGAGCCGGCCGGTGAACGTCACGTCCAAGTCCTTGAGGTGGCAGCTCACCGAGCGGTCGAGGGCCGCCGCGGAACGGACCTCGGGGGAGGCGGCCGCCAACTGGTCGGAGAGTCTGTCCAGTGCCGCGCGGCACTCTTGCGTCGTTGCCATCGGCGCTGACGTTATCGCAGGCTGACGCGGTAGCGTCGGGGCATGGACGACGGCACGGACGAGTACGGGCCGGTGCACGGCAGCGGCCCTGTCGGGCAGGGCGCCGGCCGGCCCGGTGAGACCTCCGGCCTGCCCGGGGACGCGGCGCCGGCGCCGGCCGGCCCCGCGCCGCTGGGGCTGGTCCGGGAGGGAACCGGGGAGCGGCAGGTGGACGCGGCGCTGGGGCGGCTCGGCGATGTCGACCACCTCGCGACCGAAGGCCACCTCACCGTGTACGAGGATGTACACCAAGGACTGCGGGCGGCGCTGGACGCGCTCGACGCACCCCCGGGGCCCACGGCGCCCCCGCCCGCCCGGCCTGACGGCTCCGCGGGCCGCGCCCACTGATTCCGTACGACCTCAGGAGCTGAACCGACCGTGGCAGGAGTGGCCCGTCGCCGCCTCGACGCTGAGCTGGTGCGCCGTAAACTCGCGCGTTCCCGTGAGCACGCCAGCCAGCTGATCGCTGCCGGGCGGGTGACCGTCGGGGGCGCCACCGCGACCAAGCCCGCCACCCAGGTCGCGACCTCGGCGGCGGTCGTGGTGGCCGCCGACGAGCACGACCCCGACTACGTGTCGCGGGGCGGCCACAAGCTGGCCGGGGCCCTGGAGGCGTTCGTGCCCGGCGGCCTGGCAGTGCGGGGGCGCAGGGCGCTGGACGCGGGGGCGTCCACCGGCGGGTTCACCGACGTGCTGCTGCGGGCGGGCGCCGCGCAGGTGGTCGCCGTGGACGTGGGGTACGGGCAGCTCGCCTGGTCCCTGCAGAGCGACGAGCGGGTGGTGGTCAAGGACCGCACCAACGTGCGGGAGCTGACCCTGGACGCCATCGACGGGGAGCCGGTCGATCTGGTCGTCGGCGACCTTTCGTTCATCCCGCTGGGCCTCGTCCTGCCCGCCCTCGTCGCCTGCACCCGTCCTGACGCCGATCTCGTGCTGATGGTGAAGCCGCAGTTCGAGGTGGGTAGGGAGCGGTTGGGCAGTGGTGGCGTCGTGCGCAGCACCCAGCTGCGGGCGGAGGCGGTGCGTACCGTCGCCGGGCACGCCGCCGAGCTCGGCCTCGGAGTGCTCGGCGTGACCGCCAGTCCGTTGCCCGGCCCGTCCGGGAACGTCGAGTACTTTCTGTGGCTGCGGGCCGGGGCGCCCGCGCTCGATCCGGCAGATGTCGACCGCGCAGTGAGGGAGGGGCCGAGGTGACCGAGGAGGACACGGCGGGGACAGGGGGAGCCGAAGAGCCGGCCGGTCCGGGCGGACCGGGTGCCGGGGAGGGGCGGACGGTCTTCCTCCTCGCGCACACCGGCCGCCCGGCCGCGATCCGCAGCGCGGAGCTGGTGGTGCAGGGCCTGCTCCGGTCCGGTCTGGGCGTGCGTGTCCTGCGGGCGGAGGCGGCCGATCTGCCGCTGCCCCCGGAGGTGGTGCTCGTCGACGAGGCCACGCCCGCGGCGCTCGACGGCTGTGAGCTGCTGATCGTGCTCGGCGGGGACGGGACCCTGCTGCGCGGCGCGGAGTTCGCCCGCGCCTCGGGAGTACCCATGCTCGGTGTCAACCTCGGCCGGGTCGGCTTCCTCGCCGAGGCCGAGCGGGACGACCTCGACCGGGTGGTCGACCGGGTGGTGAGCCGCTCCTACGAGGTGGAGGAGCGGATGACGGTCGACGTGGCCGTGCACAACAACGGCACCGTCGTCCACACCGACTGGGCGCTCAACGAGGCTGCCGTGCAGAAGGTGTCGCCCGAGCGCATCCTCGAAGTCGTCCTGGAGATCGACGGCCGTCCCGTCACCGGATTCGGCTGCGACGGCATCGTCTGCGCCACTCCGACCGGTTCGACGGCGTACGCCTTCTCGGCCGGGGGGCCCGTGGTGTGGCCGGAGGTGGAGGCGTTGCTGATGGTGCCGATCAGCGCCCACGCCCTGTTCGCCAAGCCGCTCGTGACGTCACCCGATTCGGTACTCGCCGTCGAGGTGCAGCACAACACCCCGCACGGTGTGCTGTGGTGCGACGGCCGCCGCACCGTGGAGCTGCCGCCCGGCGCCCGGGTCGAGGTCCGGCGGGGAGCCGTCCCGGTGCGGCTGGCCAGGCTGCACCACGCCTCGTTCACCGACCGGCTGGTGGCGAAGTTCGCGCTTCCGGTGTCCGGCTGGCGGGGCGCGCCGCGCTGAATCCGCAACCCTCCGGGGGCCGCCCGCAGAGCCTTCGGGGGCGGTCCCGGGGGCTCGCGGGCGGGGGCGGCGTCGCACGGCGGCGCGGAAACCTCGTATGGTCGTGAGCGTGTTGGAGGAGATGCGGATACGGTCGCTCGGGGTCATCGATGACGCCGTCGTCGAGTTGTCGCCCGGGTTCACCGCCGTGACCGGCGAGACCGGCGCGGGCAAGACCATGGTCGTCACGAGCCTGGGGCTGCTGCTGGGTGGACGCGCCGACGCGGCGCTGGTCCGCATCGGCGCCAAGTCCGCGGTGGTCGAGGGGCGGCTCGCACTGCCCCCGGACGCGCCGGTGCTCACGCGGGCCGGGGAAGCGGGCGCCGAGCTGGACGACGGCGCGCTGCTGATCAGCAGAACCGTCTCGGCCGAGGGGCGTTCGCGCGCCCACCTCGGTGGCCGGTCGGTGCCGGTGGGGCTGCTCGCCGAACTCGCCGACGAACTGGTGGCCGTGCACGGCCAGACCGACCAGCAGGGCCTGCTGAAGCCCGGGCGCCAGCGCCAGGCCCTGGACCGGTACGCGGGGGAGGCGGTCTCCGTACCGCTGGCCGCGTACGGCGAGGCGTACCGGCGGCTGCGGACGGTCGTCGCCGAGCTGGAGGAGATCACCACGCGGGCCCGGGAGCGGGCCCAGGAGGCGGACCTGCTGCGGTTCGGCCTGGAGGAGATCTCCGCGGTGGAGCCGCTCCCCGGCGAGGACGCCGAACTGGCCGCCGAGGCCGAGCGGCTGGGCCACGCGGAGGCCCTGGCGGCGGCCGCGGCCACCGGGCACACCGCCCTGGCCGACGACCCGGAGGACCTGGAGAGCCCCGACGCCGGCACCCTCGTCTCGGGGGCACAGCGCGCGCTGGAGGCGGTACGGGCCCACGATCCGCGGCTGGCCGCTCTCGCCGACCGGCTCGGGGAGGTGGCGATCCTCCTCGGTGACGTCGCCGGGGAGCTGGCCGGGTACGCAGACAACCTGGACGCCGACCCGCTCCGTCTCGCCGCCGTCGAGGAGCGCCGGGCCTCGCTCACCCAGTTGACCAGGAAGTACGGCGAGGACATCGGCGCTGTCCTCGCCTGGGCCGAGCAGGGCGCCGCCCGCCTCGCAGAGCTGGACAACGACGACGACCGGATCACCGAGCTGACCGCCGAGCGCGACGCGGTCCGGGCCGAACTGGGCGCGCTGGCCCAGCGGTTGACGCGGGCCCGGCGTGACTCCGCCGAACGGTTCGCGGAGGACGTCACCACCGAACTGGCCTCCCTCGCGATGCCGCACGCCCGGGTCAGCTTCGACCTCCGGGACACCGAGATCGCCCCGGACGGCGACGGCGTCGAGGTGGACGGCCGCTTCCTCGCCTACGGGCCGACCGGTGTCGACGAGGTCGAGCTGCTGCTCGCCCCGCACCCCGGCGCCCCGCCCAGGCCCATCGCCAAGGGCGCGTCCGGCGGCGAGCTGTCGCGGGTGATGCTCGCGGTCGAGGTGGTGTTCGCCGGCTCGGACCCGGTGCCCACCTATCTCTTCGACGAGGTCGACGCCGGGGTCGGCGGCAAGGCGGCGGTCGAGGTGGGGCGCAGGCTCGCGCGGCTCGCGCGGTCGGCGCAGGTCGTGGTCGTCACCCACCTGCCGCAGGTCGCGGCCTTCGCCGACCGGCAACTGCTGGTGGAGAAGACCAACGACGGGTCGGTCACGCGCAGCGGAGTGAAAGTCCTGGAGGGCGAGGACCGGGTCCGCGAACTCTCCCGGATGCTGGCCGGCCAGGAGGACTCGGAGTCGGCGCGGGCGCACGCGGAGGAACTGCTCGCGGCGGCCCACGGAGAGGGCCAGCTGTAGGTCCCCGGTACGTTTCCCGGCGCGAGGGCCCGGACTTCCGATGCGGAGGTCCGGGCCCTTCGCGTCGGAAGCCTGCCGGCCGCGGTCGCGTTCCGGAACCGAACCTGGACGGCCGGGAGCGGCCGCGCCAGAATCGGAACCATGGTGGAGCTGCGGGTCCTCGCGTCGGAGGACGACTGGCCGGTGTGGCGACAGGCCCGCCTGGCCGCGCTGGGAGAGGCCCCGCACGCCTTCAGAGCGGGCCTGGCGGACTGGCACCACGGCGGGGAACAGCGCTGGCGTACCCGCCTGACCGTGCCCGGCGCCCGCAACCTCGTCGCCGTGCTGGACGGCCGCACCGTCGGCATGGCCGCCGGGCTGCCCGGGCCGGGCGGCACGTACGAGCTGAGGTCGGTGTGGGTCAGTCCGCGCGTCCGGGGGCGGGGCGTGGGGGACCTGCTGGTGGAGGCCGTCGAAGTCTGGGCCCGGGAGGCCGGAGCGGGGTCGCTGCGGCTGGCGGTGGTGCCAGGGAACGAGGCCGCCGTCGCGTTGTATCTGCGGAACGGGTTCGTCGCCTCGGGGGAGCTGGGGGAGCTGTTGGGGGACGGGGTGAGCAGGGAGCAGGTGATGGTCAAGCGGTGGCGGTGACGGGGATTGGGGGTCTTCCTCGCGTGGGGCGGGGGCGGGGGCGGGGGCGTCGGGACGTTCGCCGGACGCGCGGAAGGTGTCCGCCTTGCCCTCACGAGGATGAGTGGCCCTGCTCCGGTCCCCGGGCGGCGCTGCGGTGCCGTCGGCCTGCCTCCGCCCTTCCGCGCGGGTTCTGCGCGGTCAACGCCGGTGGGAGCTGCTGATCCCGGCCCAAGCGCGTGCTTCCGGGGACTTCGGTGGCTGCGCCGGGAGTTCCCCCGTCCGGGTGATCTCGGCCCGGCATGCCCGCGTCACCGTGCCGCCCCCGTCGGGTCCACCGTGCCGGAACACCCGTACGGACTGGCATTCTTGACGGGGTGTGACGCACGATCCGCACCCGTCCCCCATCCGCCGAAGCGGGAGTACCGGCCACGTGAGCAGCCAGTCGTCAGCCCTCGGGCAGCAGCCGCTGCGCACCGTCCAGGTGCTCGGCGGGGGCAGCGCGGGCAGCAGCGCGCACGTGCGTTCGCTGGCTGCGGGGCTCTCGGCACGCGGGGTGCGGGTGACGGTGTGCGCGCCGGCCGCCGTCGACCGGGTCCAGGACTTCGGGAGCGCCGGCGCCCACCACGTCCCCGTCGCCCGCAGCAGCGATCCGGCGGCGCTGGCCTCGTTGCGTGGGGCGTGCGCGGACGCCGACCTGGTGCACGCGCACGGGCTGCACGCCGGGATGCGCGCCGCTCTCGCCCTCAGCGGGGTGCGGACTCCGCTCGTCGTCACCTTGCACACGCGGGCGTACGCCGAGGGGGCCCGCGCCCCGTTGCTGCGGCTGCTGGAGAAACGGGTCGCCAGGGCCGCCTCGGTGGTGCTGGCGCCTTCCTCGGACCTGGTGCTGCGGGCGCGCCGGCGAGGGGCGCGCGATGCTCGTTACGCGCCCACCGCGTTCCCCGCACCGCAGGCCGGCCCGGGCCCGGTCCCGGCCGACGCACCGGCGCGGCGGAACAAGACGAGGGCCGAACTGGGCGCGCTGGACCGGCCTCTGCTCGTGGCGGTCGGGTCCCTGGAGCGGCACCGGGGATACGGCACCCTCCTCGACGCGGCGCGGGAGTGGGCCCGGGCCGAGCCCCCGCCGCTCCTGGTGATCGCGGGGGAGGGGCCCGAGCGGGGCGGCCTCCAGGCGCGCGTCCGGTCGGAGGAACTACCCGTACGCCTGCTCGGCAGGCGGCACGACGCCGCCGGGCTGATCGCCGCCGCCGACCTCGCGGTGCTGCCGAGCCGCTGGGAGGCGCGGTCGGTCCTGGCGCAGCAGGCCCTGGTGACCGGAGTGCCGCTGGTCGCCAGCCGGGTCGGCGGCATCCCCGAACTGGTCGGCGACGGCGCGGCACTGGTGCCCTACGGCGACTCCGTCGCGCTCGCGGCGACCGTGCTGCGCCTGCTCGCCGACGCCCCCGAACGGCGTGCGCTGGCGCGGCGGGGTCTGCGGCAGGCGGCGGCCTGGCCGAGCGAGGACGCCACGGTCGGCCAGGTACTGAGCGTGTACGACGAACTGACCTCCCCGCGTGACGTCCTCTGACCCCGGCCCGCCGGAGGGCCGGGGGCGGATCGTGTTCCTGAACGGCACGTCGAGTGCCGGGAAGTCGAGCATCGCCAGGCAACTCGTCGGACGCCTCGACGCTCCTTGGTTCGTCATGTCGGCCGACGCGTTCCACGCCATGCGGTCGGCGCCCGCGATGGCGCCCGACCGGCTGGAAGCCGCCCTCAGGCGCACCTGGAGGGGGTTTCACCGTGCCGTCGCCGGGATGGCGGCGGCCGGGAACGACATCGTCGTGGACCACGTCCTGAGTGAGCCCTGGCGCCTGCGGGACTGCCTGGACCTGTTCGTCCCCGAGGACGTCGTCCTCGTCGGGGTGCACTGCCCGCTGCCGGAACTGGAGCGCCGGGAGCGGGCGCGGGGGGACCGTCCGGCCGGTCTGGCCGCTCGGCAGTTCTCGCGGGTCCACGCCCATGGGGACTACGACCTCGTCTGCGACAGCGGTCGCCGGAGTCCGGACGAGTGCGCCCGGCAGATCGCGGGGTTCCTCCGCCGGCCCCGGGCGGACTCGACCGCCTTCACGCGGCTGAGGGCGGGCGGGCCCCCGCCGGCCGGGACAGGCGAGGTCGGGCCGTGAACCTTCGACTCCCAGGTCCTCACGGCACGTGGCGCCGCGCGCGCAGGGCCAGGCTCAGGGCGAGCACGGTGTGGGGGTCGTCGAGGTCGGTGCCGAGGAGTTCGGCGATGCGGGCCAGGCGGTTGTAGAGGGTCTGGCGGTTGAGGTGCAGTTCGCGGGCGGTCTCCGCCTTGCGGCCGGCGTGGGCCAGGTAGGCGGTGAGGGTCGGCAGCAGCGGCGGCTTCGCCCGGCGGTCGTGGCGGAGGAGCGGGCCGACGGCGCGGTCCACGAAGGCCCCGAGGTCGGGGTGGTCGCGCAGCCGCCACAGCAGGAGGTCGATGTCGAGGCGCCGGGCGTCGTACCACGGCTGGTCGGGCAGCCCCTGCGCGGCCGTCGCCGTCTGCGCCGCATGCCGCAGCCCCGCCGCCGCGGCGGCCCAGCCACCCGCCCCGCCCACCACCACGACCGGGGCCCGCCGCCCCGCCGCGCCCTCGGCCGGGGAGGCGGCGAGGCCGGTGCGCTCCAGCCCGGCCCGCAGTGCGGCGGCGACGCGGCCCGCCACGGCGGTGCGCTCGGCCTCGGTGCGCAGCCCGGCCAGGACCGGCACCCGCCCCTCGACGGGCCGCACGCCGAGCAGCGCGGGCACGCCCACGGTGGCGAGTTCCTCGGCGACGGCTCGTACCAGGACCGCCCAGCCGCCGCCCGGGGTGAGTCCCTCCGGGGAATCGGCGAGCCGCATCACGACCGGCAGCATCAGCCCCTCGCCCGGCCGGAAGCCCAGGACCCGGGCCTGCGCGGGCGCGTCCTCGGGAGCGATCCGGCCCTCCGCCAGGTCGTGGAGGAAGTCCCCGCGCCCCCGGGCCGCCAACTCCTCCTCCTGCCGGGCCTGCATGAGGACGACCGCGAGGATGCCACAGGCCCGTTCCGCGGCGAGCCGGTGGACCGGCAGCAGCCGGCCGGCCACCGGCAGCAGCACCAGCCGGGCCCGGACCGACCCGGCCGCGCCCGGCGCCGCCGCACCACCCGGGACGTCCACCACGACCGCGCCCGACGGGGTCCGGTCCCGGTCGGCGGTACGGCCGGCCCGCAGTCCCTCCCAGACGTGGAGGGGGTCCGGCCGGTCGGCTCCGGGCGGTGCCGCGGCGTAGAGGAGGCGGCCGTCGGCGGTCTCCAGGAAGACCGGCTCGGCGGCGAACTCGGCGAGCGTGCGCAGCACCTGAGGTACGCCGCCGCCGTCCAGGAGGGCGCGGGTGCAGCGCCGGTCGACCTCCTCGGCCTGCTGGAGGAGGGCGTAGTGGTTGTTGACGATCTCCGTGTGCACCTGCTCGGTGACGGTCACGAAGGGGACCTCGCGGTGGAGCTGCACCAGTGGCAGCCCGGCCGTCCGGGCGGTGTCCACCAGAGCGGCGGGCAACTGCGGGAAGCGGGGGCCCAGTTCGACCACGAGGGCGGCGATGCCCCGCTCGGCGAGCTGACGGACGAAGGTCCGCTGGTCGGCGGGGCGGGGCCCGATGCCGAGGCCGGTGGTGAGCAGCAGCTCGCCGCCCTTGAGGAGCGCGGGCAGGTTCGGGGCCTCGCCCGCGTGCACCCACCGCACCGGCTGGTCGAGCTGGTCCTCGCCGGTCAGCACCTCGGGGAGGCCGCCGCGAAGACCCGGCAGTTCCAGCGCTCCGCGCACGGTGATCGCGCCCTGGTTCTCCATGGATGCGGACGCTACTGCCTGTCGGACCGGAACGGGTGCCGCTCCTCGCGGCAGGGCGGGCGGGGCCGCCCGCAACACCCTTGCCGTAGCGGGGAGTCGGAGCACCGGGACTGTCGCGGCGGCGGGAGAGAGTGCGGTGTGCCACACGCGAGGCCCCCGTGCGGGGCCGCCGGAGCAGGGCGCCGGGAGTGCGCGGGCACATCGAGGGGCTCGCGCACGCGCCGGATTCACCCGCAGGTGTACCGGAGAACGGCCGGAGGAGGCCCTGCGGTTCACCCTCCCGGACAACTCCCTGTCGCGCCTCGGGCGTCTCCAGCACGCCGCGGCACGCCCGCCCCGCCCCTGGACGTCGACGGCACCGTCCTCCCTTCGGTGGACCAGGCCTCCCCGCCGGCCCGCGGTCGGTTGAGATCGACCGCGCACGGGCCCCGCCCGTCGGCCCGGCCCCGCACTCGCGTCCGGGCCACCGTGTGGCTGGCGGACGCCGACGAGGTGGTGGTTCCCCTGTCCGGTCCGCCCAGCCGACCGGTCACCGTGCTGCCCCACACGCACGAGGAGGACCACGGCGACCGGCTGCACCGGTGGTCGCGGGCGCTGGTCGAGGAGGCGGCGGGGCGGCTGCGCCTGGGCCGACGACCACCGGTTTCGACCGGGCCCGGGCCGCCGGCATCACCCGGGTCCCGCTCCGCCGCGCGGTGACCGCCGGACCCGCCGCCGCCCCGGCCGCACCACGAGGGGCACGGCCGGGGCGGCGGTCGGAGCGGGCCGGGCTCAGCCCCCGTACGCGCCCGAGGCCGTCAGGCGCAGGGCGGTGTCGATGAGGGGGACGTGGGAGAAAGCCTGCGGGAAGTTGCCCACCTGGCGCTGGCGGACCGGGTCCCACTCCTCGGCGAGGAGACCGAGGTCGTTGCGGAGGGCGAGGAGCTTCTCGAAGAGCTTCCGGGCCTCGTCCACGCGGCCGATCATCGCCAGGTCGTCGGCGAGCCAGAAGGAGCAGGCCAGGAAGGCGCCCTCCTCGCCGGCCAACCCGTCCAGGCTCGGGCCCTCGCCGGCGCTGGTCGGGTAGCGCAGCACGAAGCCGTCCGGGGTGGACAGCTCCCGCTGGATCGCCTCGACGGTGCCGATGACCCGTTTGTCGTCCGGCGGCAGGAAGCCGACCTGCGGGATCAGCAGCAGGGAGGCGTCCAGTTCCGCGGAGCCGTAGGACTGCGTGAAGGTGTTCCGCTCGGGGTCGTACCCCTTCTCGCAGACGTCCCGGTGGATGTCGTCGCGCAGCTCGCGCCACCGCTCCAGCGGGCCTTCGGCATCGCCGGCCTCGATCAGGCGGATGGTGCGGTCGACGGCGACCCAGGCCATCACCTTGGAGTGGACGAAGTGGCGGCGCGGGCCGCGGACCTCCCAGATGCCCTCGTCCGGCTCCTGCCAGTGCGTCTCCAGGTAGCGGATCAGCTTGAGCTGGAGCAGCGAGGCGTAGTCGTTGCGGGCCAGACCCGTCATGTGAGCCAGGTGCAGGGCCTCGGTGACCTCGCCGTACACGTCGAGCTGGAGCTGGTCGGCGGCGCCGTTGCCGACCCGGACCGGGGCCGAGTTCTCGTAGCCGGGGAGCCAGTCCAGTTCGGACTCGCCCAGCTCCCGCTCGCCCGCGATGCCGTACATGATCTGCAGGTTCTCCGGGTCGCCGGCGACCGCGCGCAGCAGCCACTCACGCCAGGCACGGGCCTCGTCGCGGTAACCGGTGCGCAGCAGCGACGACAGGGTGATCGCCGCGTCGCGCAGCCAGGTGAAGCGGTAGTCCCAGTTGCGGACGCCGCCGATCTCCTCGGGCAGCGAGGTGGTCGGCGCGGCGACGATGCCGCCGGTCGGGGCGTACGTCAGGGCCTTCAGCGTGATCAGCGAGCGGATCACCGCCTCGCGGTACGGCCCGTGGTACGTGCACTGGGTGACCCAGTCGCGCCAGAACTCCTCGGTGTTGGCCAGCGCCACCTCGGGCTCCGGGACGGCCGGCGGGCTGTGGTGCGAGGGCTCCCAGGAGAGGGTGAAGGAGACCCGCTCACCGGGGCCGACGGAGAAGTCCGAGTAGGTCGTCAGGTCCTCGCCGTGCGTCTCGGCGGTGGAGTCGAACCACACGGAGTCCGGCCCCGCGACCGCCACCAGGCGCTCGCCGACCCGGTGCACCCACGGCACGATCCGGCCGTACGAGAAGCGCATGCGCAGTGCCGAGCGCATCTCGACCCGGCCGCTGAGCCCCTCCACGACGCGCACCAGCTGCGGGGCGCCGTCGCGTGGGGGCATGAAATCGGTCACGCGGACGGAACCGCCCGTCGTCTCCCACTCCGACTCCAGGACCAGGGAGTCTCCGCGATAGCGGCGCCGTGCGGCGGTGGGGGGCTCCTCCTCGTCGGAGTGGGCGGGGCCCAGTCTCCAGAAGCCGTGCTCCTCGGTGCCGAGCAGTCCGGCGAAGATCGCCGGGGAGTCGAAGCGGGGGAGGCACAGCCAGTCGACTGTGCCGTCCCGGCAGACCAGGGCGGCGGTCTGCATGTCTCCGATGAGTGCGTAGTCCTCGATGCGCCCGGCCACGTGCATCTCCAGTCGAACGGCCATGTCGCCCCCCTCGAAGGGGACGCTGCTCTGCGGTCAAAGGAATGGTGCCGAGCTGTCTTCAGCGGGCGACGGACCTGGTCGTGCCGTGTGCCGTCCCACCCTGTCGGCCCGCCACCACCCTTGTGGGGCGCCACGCGCCCGACTCTGCTCGGCAGCGAATGTCCGAGCAGGATACGACGCACACCCGGGATCCGCCCGCCGGACGGGACAACCCGGAAACTCCGTACGAGCGATCGGGGAATGAGCCGTTCCGACGACGGTAACCCGGCTTCCCCCGTGCGCGCGCCCCATCGTCAGGACTCGTCGGAAGTCGTTCCCGAGCCCCTCGTCGTCACCGTCCGTATCTGGAGCTGTGCGCTCGGGAACCTTCGCCCGAGGGTGCGGAAGGTGGCCAGCGGTGGCCGGAAGAAGTCTCCCCGGGTCGCTGTTACGCTGGTAGCCCGTGGAGACGGTGGGCATCTCCGGGCGATCCGAGACCCCCGCAACCGCAGCGACGGCACCCGGGTACACCCCGCGGACCCGACGCCTTCAGCATTCGAATCGCGACCACGGGAGCCCCCTCTTGGCCATGCCAACTCGATCCTCGACATCCTCGACGACCAAGCACATCTTCGTCACCGGGGGTGTCGCCTCCTCGCTTGGCAAGGGCCTGACCGCCTCCAGCCTGGGTGCGCTGCTCAAGGCGCGGGGTCTGCGGGTCACGATGCAGAAGCTCGACCCCTACCTGAACGTCGACCCCGGAACGATGAACCCGTTCCAGCACGGTGAGGTCTTCGTCACCAACGACGGCGCGGAGACCGACCTCGACATCGGCCACTACGAGCGTTTCCTCGACGTCGACCTCGACGGCTCGGCCAACGTCACCACCGGCCAGGTCTACTCCACCGTCATCGCCAAGGAGCGGCGCGGCGAGTACCTCGGTGACACCGTGCAGGTCATCCCGCACATCACCAACGAGATCAAGCACCGCATCCGGCGGATGGCCACCGACGACGTCGACGTGGTCATCACCGAGGTCGGCGGCACCGTCGGCGACATCGAGTCGCTGCCCTTCCTGGAGACCGTCCGGCAGGTCCGCCACGAGGTCGGCCGGGACAACGTCTTCGTCGTCCACATCTCGCTGCTGCCCTACATCGGCCCCTCCGGCGAACTGAAGACCAAGCCGACCCAGCACTCCGTCGCCGCCCTGCGCAACATCGGCATCCAGCCCGACGCGATCGTGCTCCGCGCCGACCGCGAGGTCCCGGCGTCGATCAAGCGCAAGGTCTCCCTCATGTGCGACGTCGACGACCAGGCCGTGGTGGCCTGCGTCGACGCCAAGTCGATCTACGACATCCCGAAGGTGCTGCACACCGAGGGCCTGGACGCCTACGTCGTCCGCAAGCTCGACCTGCCCTTCCGGGACGTCGACTGGTCCACCTGGGACGACCTGCTGGACCGCGTCCACAATCCCGACCACGAGGTCACCGTCGCCCTGGTCGGGAAGTACATCGACCTGCCCGACGCCTACCTGTCGGTGACCGAGGCGCTGCGTGCCGGCGGCTTCGCCAACCGGGCCCGTGTCAAGGTCAAGTGGGTCGCCTCCGACGAGTGCCGCACCGAGGCCGGCGCCCGCGAGCACCTCGGCGACGTCGATGCCATCTGCATCCCCGGCGGCTTCGGCGACCGGGGCGTCAACGGCAAGGTCGGCGCCATCGCCTACGCCCGTGAGCACGGCATCCCGCTGCTGGGCCTCTGCCTGGGCCTGCAGTGCATCGTCATCGAGGCCGCCCGGAACCTGGCCGGCATCACCGACGCCAACTCCACCGAGTTCGACCCGGCCACCGCCCACCCGGTCGTCTCCACCATGGCCGAGCAGCTCGACATCGTCGCCGGCGAGGGCGACATGGGCGGCACCATGCGGCTCGGCATGTACCCGGCGAAGCTCGCCGAGGGCTCCCTGGTCCGCGAGGCGTACGACGGCAAGGAGTACGTCGAGGAGCGCCACCGCCACCGCTACGAGGTGAACAACGCCTACCGCGCGGAGCTGGAGAAGAAGGCCCAGCTGCAGTTCTCCGGCCTCTCCCCGGACGGCAAGCTCGTCGAGTACGTCGAGTACCCGCGCGAGGTCCACCCCTTCCTGGTCGCCACCCAGGCCCACCCGGAACTCCGCTCCCGCCCGACCCGGCCCCACCCGCTCTTCGCCGGGCTGGTCAAGGCCGCCGTCGCCCGAAAGGTGGGCGCCGCGGAGCAGGCGTAGGCACACCGCGGGGGAGCGCTAACGTTGCCGGGGCACGGACCGACGTGGTCCGTGCCCCGGCGCGCTGCCGCACCACCGCGCCGACCGACCGGACGACGCGTGAACGGAACACGGCACATGGGCACCTCCTCCCACCTCACCGACAGCACCGCGCCGCCCCGCGACGGGCGGCTCACCGACACCGCCGCACACTGGCCGGTCCTGGAGAGCACCACGCCCTTCCGGGGCGCCAAGACCTCGATGCGCACCGACACCGTACGGATGCCGGACGGCGCGGTGGCCGACCGCGACTACCAGGTCCACCCCGGCTCCGTCGCCATCCTCGCCCTGGACGACGAGGACCGCGTCGTGGTCCTGCGCCAGTACCGCCACGCGGTGCGGCAGAAGCTCTGGGAGATCCCCGCCGGGCTCCTCGACGTCCCCGGCGAGAACCCGCTCCACGCCGCCCAGCGCGAGCTGTACGAGGAGGCGTACCTGAAGGCCGAGGACTGGCGGGTGCTCACCGACTTCTACCCGACGCCCGGCGGCTGCGACGAGGCGGTACGGATCTTCCTGGCCCGCCGGCTCTCCCCGGCCGACGGCGAGAAGTACGCCGCCTCCGACGAGGAGGCCGACATGGAGCTGGCCACCGTAGCCCTGCCCGAGCTGGTCCGGGGCGCCCTCGCGGGCGAGCTGCACAACAGCTGCCTGGTCCTCGCCGCCTTCGCGCTGACCGCCGCCCGGGCCACCGAGGGCGGCCTGGACGCCCTGCGGCCCGCCGAGGCCGAGTGGCCCGCCCGTCCCTTCGCCTCCTGAACCCCGGCTCCGGCCATGGACGAGGGCCGCGTATCCCCGGGGCGAGGGGTACGCGGCCCTCACCGCGCGGGTGTCGCCGGGACCCTGACCGGTCCGACGATCCGTTGATCCGATCGGGCGACAATCCCGCCACGCTCGAGCCGGGTGACTGCGGAGCGTGAACTAGGCTCGTCGACGCCCCGTCAGGTCCCCGGCGGGGCACGTGTGCGCAGCGAACGGGAGTGTGGCCCGTGACGGACCAGGTCGTCGGCACCAGCGGCCCCCAGGCGCCGGGCGGGAGCCCGTCGCCCGGCGCGCCCCGCCCCGCCTTCTTCGGGCGCGGCAGAGAGCTGAGGGAACTGCGCGCCGAGATCGACCGGGCCGGCCTCGACACCATCGCCGGACGCGGCGCCCCGCGCCCCCGGGTCCTGCTCATCGCGGGCGCCCCCGGCTCCGGCCGCTCCGCGCTGGCCGGGCACCTCGCCGCCTCCCTCGCCGACCGCTACCCCGACGGCGTCCTGCGGGCCCGTCTGACCTCCGTCGACGGCACCGCCCTGACGGAGGGGGAGGCGGCCCGGCTGCTGCTCGACGGCCTCGGTGCCCGCACCGCCCCCGGCGCCGGCGACGACGACCTCACCCACGCCCTGCGCCGGGAACTCACCGGCCGCCGCCTGCTCGTCCTGCTGGACGATGCCGCCTCGGCGGAACAGGTGGACCCGCTCATGCCCGAGGGCGAGGGCACCGCCGACCTGCTTTTCGTCGCCGTCGCCCGGGGCCCGCTCACCGGCCTCACCGGAGTGCGGCCCTGCGCGCTCGGCGGCCTCGACGCCCCCGACGCCCACGCCCTGCTGGAGAGCCGGGCGGGCGAGGTCCGGCTGACCGTCGATCCGCGCGCCGCCGACAGCCTGATCGAGCGGTGCGGCGCGCAGCCCGCCGCCCTGGTGCTGGCCGGGGGGTACCTCGCGGCCCACCCCAAGATCTCCGTGGCCGATCTCGCCCACCGGCTCGAGCAGGCGCCCGCCGACGGCCCGGGCGGCACCGGCGAACTGCCCCGGACCGCCCGGCTGTGCCACGACGCGCTGCCGGCCACCGCCGCCCGTACGCTGCGCCTGCTCTCCTTCGCCCCCGCCGGGCAGGTCGACGCGCACACCGCCTCCGCGCTGGCCGGTGCCTCGCTCCCGGCGGTCCGCACCACCCTGGGCGACCTGGCCGCCCTCGGCTTCCTGCGCCCCGAACCGGGCCTGGAGTCGGGCGACGAGCCGCGCTGGACCGTGCCCTCCTGCCTCCAGCCGGTCCTGCGCGACCTCGCCGACGACCACGAGCGGCCCGCCGAACTCCAGCTGGCCCGGGCCCGGATGCTGGAGCGCACCGTCCGGCTGCTGCACTCCTGCCGCGCCGTCACCGACCCGGAGGGCGCCCCCGCCAGGGTGGCGCTCGCCGCCCTGCCACGGGCTCTTCGCTTCGACACCGCCGAGGCGGGCGCGGCCTGGCTGGAGCGCTCACGCGGCGCGCTGCTCGCCTCGGCGCGCCTGGCCGTCGCCGACGGTGAGCTGGACACCCTCGCGCGCCGTCTGCTCGCCGCGATCGTCCGCGCGATGATCGCCCACCGGGGCGCGGCCGGGTCCGCTCCCGACCTGTACCCGGTGCACGGCCTGGTGCTGGACGTGGCCGAGCGCCGCCGGCTGCCCCGCGAGAAGGCGGCGGCGCTGCTGAACCTCGCCGACCTGGACGCCTCCACCGGCCGCACCCGGCAGGCGCTGGTCCGCTACCGGGCGGCGCTGGACGCGGCCCGCGAGGCCCGCGACGCGGTGGCCGCCGGGCGCGCGATGGAATCGGTGGCGGGGTCGTACCAGTCCCTGGAGGACTGGCCGCGCGCCGCCGACTGGTACGGCCGCGCCCTCACCGAGCGGCTGGCCCGCGGCGAGCACGCCGACGCCGCCCGCGTCTACGGCCGGCTCGGCACCGTCCACACCTACGCCGGGCGGTACGGCGAGGCGCTGCGGCAGTGGCGGGCGGCGGTCGCCGCGTACCGCAGGTGCGGTGATGTGGCGGGCCGCGCACGGGCGTTGAGCGAGCAGGCCCGGGTCCAGGAGTACGCCGGGCGCCCCCAGGAGTCGCTGCGCACCTGCCAGGAGGCGGTCCAGTGGGCCCGCGAGGCGGGCGACGACCGGCTGCTGGCGGCGCTGCGGCTGCGGCTGGCCGACACCCTGGAGCGGCTCGGCGATCCGGCCGCCGCCGCACTGCACCGTGCCGCCGCCGGGCAACTGCTGGCCCCGGCCGGGACGGACGAGGGCGCGACGGAGCCGGCCGCCGGGCGGAGCGACGAGGTCGCCGGGGCCCCGGAGCCGGGAGAGCCCGGCGTGGCCGACGGCCCCCGTGAGCCGGTGCCGACGGCTGAGGACCCGGAGGCCTCCGGAGAAGGGGCGATCCAGGGCGCCGGAGCCGTTTACCTGCGAAATCCGTAGCGCTTCGCGGAAAAGTGGGTCGCTTCCAAGGCTAGACAGCGGGAAATCCTTAATTAGACTGGCTGCGCCGCGTTGGTTCGCGGTGTCTTCCGGTGCGCCCTGTTGCGGCCGGGAATCCACCCTCCTGTCCCCATCAGAGTCAAGGACCGTGATCGACGATGAAGGTTGGCATCCCCAGCGAAGTCAAGAACAACGAGTTCCGGGTGGCCATCACGCCGGCCGGTGTGCACGAGCTGGTCCGCCACGGCCACGAGGTCCACGTCCAGCAGGGTGCCGGCCTCGGCTCGTCGATCACCGACGCCGAGTACGTGGCGGCGGGCGGCAGCATCCTGCCCACCGCCGACGAGGTCTGGGCCGGCGCCGACCTGCTGCTCAAGGTCAAGGAGCCGGTCGAGGAGGAGTACCGCCGGCTCCGCAAGGACCAGACCCTCTTCACCTACCTCCACCTGGCCGCCTCGCGCCCCTGCACCGACGCCCTGCTCGCCTCGGGCACCACGGCCATCGCCTACGAGACGGTCGAGACCGCCGACCGCCGCCTGCCGCTGCTCGCCCCGATGTCCGAGGTCGCGGGCCGCCTCGCTCCCCAGGTCGGCGCCTACCACCTGATGCGCGCCGCCGGCGGTCGCGGGGTGCTGCCGGGCGGCGTCCCGGGTGTCGCCGCGGGCCGGGCCGTCGTCATCGGCGGCGGCGTCTCGGGGTGGAACGCCACCCAGATCGCGGTCGGTATGGGCTTCCACGTGACGCTCCTGGACAAGGACATCGCCAAGCTCAAGGAGGCCGACACGGTCTTCGGTACCAAGGTGCAGACCGTGGTCTCCAACTCCTTCGAACTGGAGCGTGCCTGCCTGGAGGCCGACCTCGTCGTCGGCGCCGTCCTCATCCCCGGCGCCAAGGCCCCCAAGCTGGTCACCAACGAGCTGGTCTCCCGGATGAAGCCCGGAAGTGTCCTTGTCGACATCGCCATCGACCAGGGCGGCTGCTTCGAGGACTCGCACCCGACCACCCATGCCGAGCCGACCTTCCAGGTCCACGACTCGGTCTTCTACTGTGTCGCCAACATGCCCGGCGCCGTGCCGAACACCTCCACCCACGCGCTGACCAACGCCACCCTCCCGTACATCCTGGAGCTGGCCGACCGCGGCTGGGTCGAGGCGCTGCGCCGTGACGCGGCCCTCGCCAAGGGGCTCAACACCCATGACGGCAAGGTCGTCCACCGCGGGGTGGCCGAGGCGCACGGCCTGGAGCACGCCGAACTCGCGCCCCTCCTCGGCTGATCGCGCAGGCGCGCACCCGTCAATACGCGTCGTCAATCTCACGCCCGCGGCCGGACCTTGTGGACGGGGTCCGGCCGCGGGCATGCCGTGGTGGGACCCTGGGTATGCCGGATGCCGGGTCAACTCGCGGTGAACATAACCCTTTACCCGATTCGCCCACCCGGGGAAATGTCCCGCTCGCCCCCTGTGCGTCGCGTGCGCGCCCTTGACAGCGAGGTGTTCGGTTGCCGACACATCGGGCCGGGTCCGGTGGATTGTGTTGCTGCGAAGCGGTGACACGCCATAGAGTCGCCAACCGTCGGCATGGTGCCACGCTGACCTATCTAGAAGTTTCCTGGTCACCAAGGAGGTAAGACGACTTGTGAATGAGTCGACATTTACTCCCAGGGGTGCCCGGCCAGGAATGCCTACGAGGGGTTCGGACCCCACGGGGCCGGAGGCTGTCGGCTCCATAGCTGTCCGCACCTTCGCAGCCCGACAGGCCCCCCAGACGACGCAGACAGCACACCAGAGCATGGATGGCCATCACGTGAACGCCATGGCCGGCGACCGGAGCGGCGATGACGCATCCCGCTTCGCCGCGGACGCAGAACTGCCCGAGGGCCACTTCTACGACCCGGACGCCGAATACGAGCCCGATCCCGAGTACGCGGCCACGCTCGCCCCGGACGCCGCCCGTCAGCGCCGCGAGCGCATCGGCCCGACCGGGCGCCCGCTGCCGTACTTCCCCATCCCCGGGCCGCTGAACGACCACGGCCCCGCGAAGATCATCGCGATGTGCAACCAGAAGGGCGGCGTCGGCAAGACCACGTCGACCATCAACCTCGGCGCCGCGCTCGCGGAGTACGGCCGCCGGGTCCTGCTGGTCGACTTCGACCCGCAGGGCGCCCTCTCGGTCGGCCTCGGGGTCAACCCGATGGAGCTGGACCTCACCGTCTACAACCTGCTCATGGAGCGGGGGATGGCCGCCGACGAGGTGCTGCTGAAGACCGCGGTCCCCAACATGGACCTGCTGCCCAGCAACATCGACCTGTCGGCCGCCGAGGTCCAGCTGGTCTCCGAGGTCGCGCGCGAGTCGACGCTCCAGCGGGCGCTCAAGCCCCTGCTCGCCGACTACGACTACATCGTCATCGACTGCCAGCCCTCGCTCGGCCTGCTCACGGTGAACGCGCTGACCGCCGCGCACAAGGTGATCGTGCCGCTGGAGTGCGAGTTCTTCGCGCTGCGCGGCGTGGCCCTGCTCACCGAGACCATCGAGAAGGTCCAGGAGCGGCTCAACCCGGAGCTGGAACTCGACGGCATCCTCGCCACGATGTACGACTCCCGCACCGTCCACAGCCGAGAGGTCCTCGCCCGCGTCGTGGAGGCGTTCGACGACCACGTGTACCACACGGTGATCGGCCGGACCGTCCGCTTCCCGGAGACCACGGTCGCCGGTGAACCCATCACGACCTACGCCTCGAACTCGGTCGGTGCCGCCGCCTACCGCCAGCTCGCCAGGGAGGTGCTCGCCCGGTGTCACGCCGAGTGAGTCTGCCGGGGGCCGACGAACTGTTCCGCACCACGGGGGGCACGGCACTCCAGGCGTCCACTCCCCGCCGCCAGGGCGAGCCCCGGGTGCCGTCCCCCGCGGGGGAGAGCGACCCGGCCGGCGAGGAGACGGGCGCCCCCGCGCGCGGTGACGAGCCGGCCGAGCACAGCGCCTCCGAGCCCGCGGCGGGAACGCCTTTGGAGCGTGAGCACCGGGCCCGCAGCCCCGAGGACGACGCCCCGGTGCCCGGCCGCCGCACCCCGCCCCAGGAGGGCCGGACGGCCGCACAGCCCGCGCCGCAGCGGCGGCGCGGCGGACGGAACGCCGCTCGCAGGCCCAGTGGCCGCGAACGGCACGACGAGAAGATCACCGTCTACGTCTCCGCCGAGGAACTGATGGACCTGGAGCACGCCCGCCTCGTGCTGCGCGGCGAGCACGGACTCGCCGTCGACCGCGGACGGATCGTCCGCGAGGCCGTGGCCGTCGTCCTCGCCGACCTGGAAGCGCGCGGCGAGGCCAGCATCCTCGTCCGCCGCCTGCGCGGCCGCTGACCGACCCGGCCCCGGCCCGCACGCACTCCGTGTGCCCGCGCTCCCACCGCCGCCCGGCGCGGCCGGAGCCGACCGGTGCCCCGGGCGGGTAGCCTGCCCGCGCGTGCGGGACTCCGCCCGCACCCCCCGCCCTCCTGGACCACCATGCCGCCCGCCCCTGACGCCGCGCCGTTGCCGCCTCGCTCCCGCCGCCCGCTCGGGCCGCGCGGGGCGGGGCCGGAGGCGGGGCGGGGGATGCCCGAGGCCCAGGCGGCACCCGCCGGCGTGCCGGTGCCGGGCGGGAGCGCGGAGGCCGAGCCGTCCGACGGCCGGTTCACGGTGCGGCTCGCCAACTTCGAGGGCCCCTTCGACCTGCTGCTCCAGCTCATCTCCAAGCACAAGCTGGACGTCACCGAGGTCGCCCTCTCCCGGGTCACCGACGACTTCATGGCCCACATCAGGGCGATGGGCGCCGACTGGGACCTCGACCAGACCACCGAGTTCCTGGTGGTCGCGGCCACCCTGCTCGACCTCAAGGCGGCCCGGCTGCTGCCCGCCGCCGAGGTCGAGGACGAGCAGGACCTCGCCCTCCTGGAGGCCCGCGACCTGCTCTTCGCCCGGCTGCTCCAGTACCGCGCGTACAAGCGGATCGCCGAGATCTTCGAGGAGCGGCTCGCCGAGGAGGCCCGCCGGTACCCGCGCGCCGTCGGTCTGGAGCCGCACCACGCCGCGCTGCTGCCGGAGGTGGTCATCAGGATCGGCCCCGAGGATTTCGCGCGGCTGGCGGTCAAGGCGATGCGGCCGCGCCCCGAGCCGCAGGTCCACGTCGAGCACATCCACGCCCCGCTCGTCTCCGTCCAGGAGCAGGCCGAGGTGGTGGTGGCCCGGCTGCGCGCGGCGGGCCGGACCAGCTTCGCCGAGCTGGTCGCCGACGCGGAGGGCACGCTGACCGTGGTGGCCCGCTTCCTGGCCCTGCTGGAGCTGTACCGCGACAAGGCCGTCACGCTCGACCAGGAGGAGCCGCTGGGGGAACTGCTGGTCTCCTGGAGTGGGGCCGGCCAGGCGGCGCCGCACGTCACCGACGCGTTCGACCGCCCGTCCGAGCCGCCCGCCGCACCGAACGAGGAGGACGCGTGAGCCAGGAGCACCCGGCGCGGCCGGACGGCGCCGCCGCACTGGAGCTGAAGCCCGCCCTGGAGGCGGTGCTGATGGTGGTCGACGAGCCGGCCACCGTCGACCACCTGGCCAGGGTCACCGGCCGCCACCGGCGGGCCGTCGCCGAGGCGCTGACCGAACTGGCCGAGGAGTACACCCGCCAGGGGCGCGGTTTCGAGCTGCGGATGGTGGCCGGCGGCTGGCGTTTCTTCACCCGGCCCGCCTACGCGGCGGCGGTCGAGGCGCACGCGCTCGACGGGCAGCAGGCCCGGCTGACCCAGGCCGCCTTGGAGACCCTGGCGGTCGTCGCCTACCGTCAGCCGGTGAGCCGTTCACGGGTCGCCGCGGTCCGCGGCGTGAACTGCGACGGGGTCATGCGCACCCTCCTCCAGCGAGGTCTGGTCGAGGAGGCGGGCGCGGAACCCGAAACAGGTGCGATCCTGTACACCACGACCACCTACTTCCTGGAGCGGATGGGCCTGCGCGGTCTGGACGAGCTCCCCGAGCTGGCGCCCTTCCTCCCCGAGGCGGACGCCATCGAGGCCGAGACGCAGGAAGCCATGCCCTCGTTCGATCCGGACGCTCCGGAACCGGGCGAAGGCTCCATGACGACGACGGAACGACTGACGGAACTCTGATGACAAGCAGCGGCAGGAACAGCGGACGAGGCAACCAGAAGGGCTCGGGCGGCGGACGCGGCGGCAAGCAGCAGAAGCGGCCGGGCAGCCCCCGCCCCGAGGAGCGCCGCTACGACGTCGGCGGTTCCGGCGGCGAGGGCGGCGGTGCCCGCAAGGGCCGCGGCGACACGGCGCGCGGCGGGGCCAAGGGCGGTCCGAAGCAGGGACAGCAGCAGCGCGGGCGGAACCGCACCGCTCCGGCGCGCTCGCGCGAGTACGACGCCCGGGCGGAGGAGCGCAACCGCGACCGGTACAACGAGAAGAAGACCCCGCCCCGCCAGGCGGCCCCGGGCAACGAGGGCGAGCGCCTGCAGAAGGTGCTGGCCCGCGCCGGTTACGGCTCGCGGCGTGCCTGCGAGGAGCTGATCGAGGACGCCCGCGTCGAGGTCAACGGCGAGATCGTCCTGGAGCAGGGCCTGCGGGTCGACCCGGAGAACGACGAGATCAAGGTCGACGGCCTCACCGTCGCCACGCAGTCGTACCAGTTCTTCTCGCTCAACAAGCCCGCCGGCGTCGTCTCCACCATGGAGGACCCCGACGGCCGGCAGTGCCTGGGCGACTACGTCACCAACCGGGAGACCCGCCTCTTCCACGTGGGGCGGCTCGACACCGAGACCGAGGGCGTCATCCTCCTCACCAACCACGGCGAGCTGGCGCACCGTCTGACCCACCCCAAGTACGGAGTGCAGAAGACCTACCTGGCGCACATCGTCGGGCCCATCCCGCGCGACCTGGGCAAGCGGCTCAAGGACGGTGTCCAGCTGGAGGACGGGTACGCCCGCGCCGACCACTTCCGGGTGGTCGAGCAGACCGGCAAGAACTACCTGGTCGAGGTGACCCTGCACGAGGGCCGCAAGCACATCGTCCGCCGGATGCTGGCCGAGGCCGGCTTCCCGGTCGACAAGCTGGTGCGGGTCGCCTTCGGCCCGATCACCCTCGGCGACCAGAAGTCCGGCTGGCTGCGGCGGCTGAGCAACACCGAGGTCGGGATGCTGATGAAGGAGGTCGAGCTGTAGGGCTCGCCCCCCGTCGGCCGTCCGGCCGGCCTGGCACGCGATGACCGGTTCCCCTGGCGGGAGCCGGTCATCGGCCGTTCCGGGGTACGGGCGTTCGGCGCGGAAGCCTTCCCTCCGCCGCCCGGATCTTTTATGGTCTGCATGACCATAAAAGAAGGGGTGGGGGAGCGTGACCTACGACAAGCGCCGGTACGAGCCGTTCGCGGTCGCCGTCGACCTCGCCGTCTTCACCGTGCGCGGCGGCGTCCTGGAGGTCGTCCTCGTCGAGCGCGGCGAGGAGCCCTACCGCGGCCGGCTGGCCCTCCCCGGCGGCTTCCTGCGGCCCCGTGAGTCCGCCGCCGAGGCCGCCCGGCGCGAACTGGCCGAGGAGACCGGCGTGGCGGGCGGCTTCCGCCTCGAAGAGGTCGGCGCCTACAGCGACCCGGACCGCGACCCCCGCATGCGGGTCGTCTCCCTCGCCCACACCGCCCTCGTCCCCGGCCTGCCCGAACCCCGCGCGGGCACCGACGCCGCCCGCGCCCTGTGCCTGCCGTACACCGAGGCCGGGCCGCTCGCCTTCGACCACGACCGCATCCTGGCCGACGCACACCGCCGTGTCGGCGCCCTGCTGGAGACCACCCCGGCCGCCACCGCCTTCTGCCCGCCCGCCTTCACCCTCGGCGAGCTGCGCCGCGTCTACGAGGCCGTCTGGGGCACCGCCCTCGACCCGGCCAACTTCCGCCGCAAGGTCCTCGGCACCCCCGGCTTCACCACCCCCGCCCCCGGCCCGGCCCGGCTCACCGGCGGGCGCGGCAAGCCCGCCGCCCTGTACCGCGCCGGCCCCGCCGCCCGGCTCCACCCGCCCCTGACACACCCCGAAGGACCCCGCTCATGAAGCGACCGGCCACCGGCGCCCTGCTCGGCCTCGCCCTCGGCGACGCCCTGGGCCTGCCCACCGAGTTCGACGACGTCCCCGCAATCCTCGCCACCTGCGGCCCCTGGCGCGAGATGGCCCTGCCCCGGCCCGCGTACATCACCGACGACACCCAGATGACGCTGGCCCTCGCCCGCGCCCTGCGCGACACCCTGGACGGCGGCCCGCTCGACGCCGCCCGCCTCGAAGGGCCACTGCGCGCCGAGTTCACCGCCTGGTACCGCTCGCCCGACAACAACCGCGCCCCCGGCCGGACCTGCCTCACCGCCTGCGCGGAGCTGGAGCGGCCCGGCCTCGCCTGGGCCGACGCCAGCCAGACCGGCTCCAAGGGGTGCGGGGCCAACATGCGCGTCGCCCCGATCGGCCTCGTCCCCGGCCTCACCGCCGACACTCGCGCCGGTGCCGCCCAGTTCCAGTCCGCGCTGACCCACGGCCATCCCACCGCCCTGGCCGCCAGCGACCTCACCGCGCACACCGTCCGCCTCCTCGCCGACGGCGCCGACCCCGCCGCCCTGGCCGGGCTGCTCCGCTCGTACGCCCTCGACCAGCGCACCCGCTACCACCACCAGTGGCTCGGCGACCTGTGGCGGCGGGCCCAGGACCCCGACCCCGTCCACTTCATCGCACGCGGCTGGGACGACTGCCTCGCCGCCCTCGACCGGCTCCGCGCCGCGCTCGACGCCCCGTCGCCCGAGACCGACCCGTGCCTGACCACCGGCGAGGGCTGGATCGCCGAGGAGGCCCTCGCCACCGCCCTCCAGTGCTACCTGCTCTTCCCCGACGAGCCCCTGACCGCCCTGCGCCGGGGCGCCTGCACCGCCGGCGACTCCGACTCGATCGCCTGCCTCGCGGGCGCCTTCGCCGGGGCCCGCCTCGGCGCGGCGGCCTGGCCCGCCGACTGGACCGACCACGTGGAACACCGCGACGAGCTGCTGGCCCTGGGCGCCCTGTGGGACGGCACCCAGTGACGGTGACCCCGCCCGAAGCCCTCCTGCGGGCCGTCCGGACGGGCCGAGGCCGGGAGAAGCCCCAGAACCACGGGGTGGGCGCCACGTAGACGCCCCGGCGGCCGGTGCCGGACTCCTCGGTGGCCGGGCCGGAGGCGCGCGAGCCCAACACCCGGGACACGACCGTGTGCTCCCGGACCGGCACCGGCTCCCCGCCTCCCAGGGGGTTCTCCCGCCGCCGTCCACCGGTACCCCGCCTTCCTCCGTACGTATGCCGGAGGGCGCGCGGACCGCCGCACCCCCGTGCGCGGCTACGCTGAGCGGCGACCCCGCACGCGCACCCCCGCAAGGACGCCCCGTGAGAACCGCCCTCGTCATCGGTACCGGCCTGATCGGCACCTCCATCGCGCTGACCCTCGCCGAGCGGGGCGTCGCGGTGTATCTCGCGGACGCGGACCCGGGGCAGGCCAGGACCGCGGCCGGGCTCGGGGCCGGGAGCGCCGAGGAGCCGCCCGGGCAGGTCGACCTCGCGGTGGTCGCCGTACCGCCCGCCCACGTCGCCGCCACGCTCGCCGACGCCATGCGGTCCGGCCTGGCCCGCGCCTACCTCGACGTGGCCAGCGTCAAGGGCGGCCCCCGCCGCGAGCTGGCCGTCCTCGGCCTGGACCTCTCCGGCTACCTCGGCAGCCACCCCATGTCGGGCCGTGAGCGGTCCGGCCCCCTCGCCGCCACCGCCGACCTCTTCGAGGGGCGGCCCTGGGTCCTCACCCCCACCCCGGAGACCGACACCGAGGTGCTCAACCTCGCCCTCGAACTGATCTCGTTCTGCCGGGCCGTCCCCGTCGTCATGGACGCCGACGCCCACGACCGCGCCGTCGCCCTCGTCTCGCACATGCCGCACCTCGTCTCCGGCCTGGTCGCGGCCCGGCTGGAGCACGCCGACGACAGCGCCGTACGCCTCTGCGGGCAGGGCATCCGCGACGTCACCCGCATCGCCGCCTCCGACCCGCGGATGTGGATCGATATCCTCTCCGCCAACCCCGGGCCCGTCGCCGACCTGCTCGGCGCGCTCGCCGAGGACCTGGCGGCGACCGTCGCCGCGCTGCGCGCCCTGGAGTCCGGCGACCCCGAGCGGCGCCGCGAGGGCGCCGAGGGCGTCGAGCGGCTGCTGCGCCGCGGCAACGCCGGGCAGATCCGGGTCCCGGGCAAGCACGGCGCCGCCCCCCGCGCCTACGAGACCGTCACCGTCCTCATCTCCGACCAGCCGGGCGAGCTGGCGCGGATCTTCGCCGACGCCGGGCGGGCCGGCGTCAACATCGAGGACGTCCGCATCGAGCACGCCGCCGGGCAGCAGGCCGGCCTGGTCCAGCTCATGGTCGAGCCGGCCGCCGTGGGCGCGCTGAGGCTCGGCCTCGCCGAGCGCGGCTGGTCCCTGCGCGCCTGACCGGGACCGGTCGCGCCGTACCCCCGTCCGGGTGACCGTTCCCCGCCGCCCCGCCGGACGGGAGGGGCCCCCGGACCCAGTAACCTGGGAGCGTCGTGCAGCCATCCGTATCAGGAGACAGCGTGGAAACCGCCCCCCGGACCGTTCCGGCAGTCATCGTCGCCATCGACGGTCCCTCCGGTACGGGCAAGTCGAGCACCTCCAAGGCCGTCGCGTCGGCGCTGGGGCTCCGCTACCTCGACACCGGGGCCCAGTACCGGGCGATCACCTGGTGGATGGTGGAGAACGGCATCGACACCTCCGACGCCGAGGCGGTCGCGGACGCGGCCGCCAAGCCGGAGATCGTCTCCGGTACCGACCCGCTGGCGCCGACCATCACGGTCGACGGCGTCGACGTCTCCGGCCCGATCCGTACCCAGGAGGTCACCTCCAAGGTCTCCGCCGTCTCCGCGGTGCCCCGGGTGCGCACCCTGATCACCGAGCTTCAGCGGTCCATCGCCGTCGGGGCCGAGGGCGGCATCCTTGTAGAGGGGCGTGACATCGGTACGACCGTGCTCCCCGACGCCGACCTCAAGGTCTTCCTGACCGCCTCCCCCGAGGCCCGCGCGGCCCGCCGCAGCGGCGAGCTGAAGGGCAAGGAGGCCGCCGACCTGGAGGCCACTCGCGAGGCGCTGCTGCGGCGTGACGCGGCCGACTCCGGGCGCAAGACCTCACCGCTCGCCAAGGCGGACGACGCGGTCGAGGTCGACACCAGCGACCTCACCCTCCAGCAGGTCATCGAGTGCGTCGTCACCCTCGTCGAGGAGAAGCGAGCGGTCCGGTGACGGCCGACACCTTCCCCTCGGAGCGCGGCGCCGCCGTCGGCCGGGGCATCGGCATCGGCCTGATGTACGGACTGTGGCGTCCCCGCGTGCTGGGTGCCTGGCGGGTACCCTCGGCCGGGCCGGTGATCCTCGCGGTCAACCACAGCCACATGATCGACGGCCCCATGCTGATGGGGACGGCTCCGCGGCCGGTGCACTTCCTGATCAAGAAGGAAGCCTTCGTCGGCCCGCTCGACCCGTTCCTGCGGGGGATCGGCCAGCTCAAGGTCGACCGGGAGACCACCGACCGGGCGGCCGTCACCGACGCGCTCGGCGTCCTCAAGGCCGGCGGCGTCCTCGGGATCTTCCCCGAGGGCACCCGGGGCGAGGGCGACTTCGCCTCGCTCCGCGCGGGCCTCGCCTACTTCGCGGTCCGCAGCGGTGCCCAGGTCGTCCCGGTGGCCGTCCTCGGCGGAGCGGACCGGCCGGGCCGCCTGGTCAAGGCCCTGCCGCCGCTGCGCTCCCGGGTCGACGTGGTGTTCGGCGACGCGTTCGAGGCGGGGGACGGCTCCGGCCGCCGCACCCGCAAGGCGCTCGACGAGGCCACGGTCCGCATCCAGGGTGAGCTGCGGGCGCACCTGAACAACGCCAGGCGTCTGACCGGACGCCAGGGGGCGCCTGGACGATCCCGCACAGCGTCCGCGGCGCAGGATTTTTCAGACACACCCAGGTAAGACTTGAAGCAGTGGTCCGCCCGAGGCGGCCCATCGACGACGCGGTCGGCGCGACGAAGCGGCCGGCGCAGTACGAAGGAACGGACTTCATGAACGACCACCACATCTCCGGCGACGAGCACGGAGAGCTTGGCGAAGCCGAGTACGCGCAGTTCATGGAGCTGGCCGCGGAAGAGGGCTTCGACGTCGACGACGTCGAGGACGCCATCGGGGAGGCCGGCCACGGCCCCCTCCCGGTGCTCGCCGTCGTCGGCCGCCCGAACGTCGGCAAGTCGACTCTGGTCAACCGGATCATCGGCCGCCGCGAGGCCGTCGTCGAGGACAAGCCCGGCGTCACCCGCGACCGCGTCACCTACGAGGCCGAATGGGCCGGGCGCCGGTTCAAGCTGGTCGACACCGGCGGCTGGGAGCAGGACGTCCTCGGCATCGACGCCTCCGTCGCCGCCCAGGCCGAGTACGCCATCGAGGCGTCCGACGCGGTCGTCTTCGTCGTCGACGCCTCCGTCGGCGCCACCGACACCGACACCGCCGTGGTGCGGCTGCTGCGCAAGGCCGGCAAGCCCGTCGTGCTCTGCGCCAACAAGGTCGACGGCCCCTCCGGCGAGGCCGACGCGGCCATGCTCTGGTCGCTGGGCCTCGGCGAGCCGCACCCCGTCTCGGCGCTGCACGGCCGGGGCACCGGCGACATGCTGGACGCCGTCATCGAGGCGCTGCCCGACGCGCCCGCGCAGACCTTCGGCGGCGCCGCCCCCGGCGGCCCCCGCCGGATCGCCCTGATCGGCCGGCCCAACGTCGGCAAGTCCTCGCTGCTCAACAAGGTGGCCCGCGAGGACCGCGTGGTCGTCAACGAACTGGCGGGCACCACCCGCGACCCGGTCGACGAGCTGATCGAACTCGGCGGCGTCACCTGGAAGTTCGTGGACACCGCCGGTATCCGCAAGCGGGTCCACCTCCAGCAGGGCGCCGACTACTACGCCTCGCTGCGCACGGCCGCCGCCGTCGAGAAGGCCGAGGTCGCCGTCATCCTGATCGACGCCGGCGAGTCCATCAGCGTCCAGGACCAGCGGATCGTCACCATGGCCGTCGAGGCGGGCCGCGCCATCGTCGTCGCCTACAACAAGTGGGACACCCTCGACGAGGAGCGCCGCTACTACCTGGAGCGGGAGATCGAGACGGAGCTGGCGCAGATCGCCTGGGCCCCCCGGGTCAACGTCTCCGCCACCACCGGGCGCCACATGGAGCGCCTGGTCCCCGCCATCGAGACGGCCCTCGCGGGCTGGGAGACCCGGGTGCCCACCGGGCGCCTCAACGCCTTCCTCGGCGAGCTGGTCTCCTCCCACCCGCACCCGGTGCGCGGCGGCAAGCAGCCCCGCATCCTCTTCGGCACCCAGGCCGGCACCAAGCCGCCCCGGTTCGTCCTCTTCGCCTCCGGCTTCATCGAGCACGGCTACCGCCGGTTCGTCGAGCGCCGCCTGCGTGAGGAGTTCGGCTTCGAGGGCACCCCGATCAAGATCTCGGTCCGGGTCCGCGAGAAGCGCGGCCGCAAGAAGTAGCCGCGCGCCGGGCCCGCCCCGGCCACGGCAGACGTGAGAGGGGCCCGCCGGGATCGGCGGGCCCCTCTCACGCGTGCGCCACCTGGAGGGGGCTCCCGGAACGCTACTGACGCTCCCAGCGCGGCGGCGCCGGTGGCAGCGCCGGAGCCGCGTGCCGGCGGGAGGGCGGCGTCCAGCTCCCGCCGGCACGCTCCTCGTGGCCCGGATGCGGTTCCTGGGGCGGGCGGCGAAGGCCGTGCGGCCCCCCGAACGCGTGGAACCGTAGATCCTCCTCGCCGCTGCGGTCCCCGGGCAGCGCGCGGAAGGACCGGCGGTACTCCGCGTACAGCGCGTCGTAGATCGGCGTGGACGAGCGGCCATCGATCAGATCCCGCGCGGGGCGCATGGACGGGATGGACGACGGCGGCAGCGGCCGGGAGCGGGAGGGGTCGTAAGCGTGCACACACGTCCAAACGACCCCGCGGCCCAGGGGATGCGGGCGCGGGCCGTGCTTCATCGCGGGTACGGGGCGGACCGCGCCGCCGGGTGGGGACCGGCGGGCCCGCGGAACCCTCAGGTGCCGGCGAGCGGCATCGCCGCGGCGATCAGGCGTCCGTGGGCCGCCGCACGGTCCAGCGCGTCCCGCAGCAGGTCCTCCCGGGGCTGCTGGCCGATGGAGCCGGCGGGAGCCGCGTAGACCAGCACGGTCTGGCTCTTGTTGGCCGCCGCTCGCCAGCTGTCGGCCACCTGGAGCGGCTGGTGGGCCTGCCACCAGGCGACCGGGGCGCCGGACTCCGGCCCCGGCTGGAGGACCGCGTGCAGCTGGCCCACGGCCAGCAGTACCGACCAGCCGTGCAGCACCGGCGGGACCTGCTCCACCGTCGGGCACGGCGCGAAGCCCTGCTCGGCCAGGAGGTTCAGGAAGGCGTCCTCGGTGCCGCCGGAGCCCGGGCGGACGATCGGCCCGGTCGGCTCCACCACCAGGGCGGGGTGCAGCTCACCGTCGATCAGGACGAGCCCGCTGGTCACGCCGAGGACGGCCTGCTCAGGGGCGGGGGCGGCGCCGGAGCCGTCGGCGTTGATGGAGCGGACCGCCCCCTGGAGCTGCTCCTCCGCGACCTTGACGATCTGGGAGGGCAGGCAGGTGGCGTGGGCGAAGGCCAGGACGGCTGTTTCGTCGCCGACGAACAGGACGGTGCTGGTGCGTTCCTGTTCCGAGTCGCCCGGGGTGCGGCACGACGTGCAGTCGTAGTGGCCCGGGGTGTTCTCTCCGGCGAGCAGCCGTTCGGCTTCTGCGTCGCCGATCTCGGCGCGTACGTCATCGCTGACGTCGAGCATGCGCGGCACGGGTGGCTCCTCGGAATTCGGTGCGTGAGCGAGTCCGGCGGGTCACCGGCTCAACGAGGACAACGGGTGACCCGGGGTGCAAGTCACGCGCCGGTTCGTACGGGAAACGCTTTCACGGAACACTCGTTCGCGCCGGGGCGGAGTGCCGCGCGCGGGCGCACGGAGAGGTTGGCCGCGCGCCCCCGGCGTGCGGCCTGGTGTGACGCGATGCAGCAGCTGCTCGCCGCTGCGCTCGCCCGGCTCGACCCGCGCCGGGCGAGCGCCCGTCGGGCGGAGCCTCGGCCGTCGGGGTGCGTGGCCGACTGCGAGCCGGACGGCCGGTGGACGCCGGCACCGGCAACGGCCACCGCGGCGACCCCCACTTCGCCCCGGCCGCCCGGCGGGAGTTCGACCGCGAGCGGGAGGCCCCCGGCGCCCGCCTGGCGCCCCGAGGGGCTGCGGGCGCCGGGCTGCGGGGCGTGGCCGTACTGGGCGAAGCGGTACGAGCCGGACGGGCGGGCGCGCGCCGTCGAACCGGGGGAGACGCTCACCTCGGGTGGCGGCCCGGTTCCGGATGCGGTGGGGCGCGGCCTCCGGCCCGCTCGCCGTCGGCCCTGTCGCCAGGCTCCGGAACGGGCCGGGGCTGATGGACCCTCCGGGCGAAAGGTTCCCGACATCAGGCGTCAATACCGCAACCCTTATGGCACAAGATGATGATGAGGCCAACCCATGCCGCACCCGCCCGGTCCTCCTCCCCGGACAGGCCGACACGACGCCGTGTGCGGGGAAGGACGGGACGGCACCGCGCATGCGCATCTCATTCCTCATCCACAACGCCTACGGCCTCGGCGGCACCATCCGCGCCACCCACAACCTCGCCGCTGGGCTCGCCGCCCAGCACGAGGTCGAGATCGTCTCGGTCTTCCGCCACCGCGAGCACCCGTTCCTCGGCCACGACCCCCGGGTGACCCTGCGCCACCTCGTGGACACCCGCACGGGCACCCCCGGCTACGAGGGCGATCACCCCGAACACGCCATCGCCGCCGAGGACTTCCCCCGCGAGGATGGCCAGTACCGCGCGTACAGCATGCTCACCGACCGCCGCATCCGCGCCCATCTCCGCGCCGTCGGCGCCGACGTGGTCGTCACCACCCGGCCCGGGCTGACCCATCACCTCGCCCGGCAGGGGGCGGCGGGCGCGGTGCGCGTCGGGCAGGAGCATTTCGGCCTCGACGCCCACACCTCCGCCCTGCGACGCCGGTTGAGGGCCGTCTACCCCCGCCTGGACGCGCTCACCACGGCCACCGAAGCCGATGCGCGGGCCCACCGCGACCGGCTGCGGCTGCCCGGCGTCCACGTGGCCGTGCTGCCCAACGCCGTCCCCGCCCCGGCCGGCCCGCCCGCCGACCCGGCGGCCCGCCGCATCGTCGCGGCGGGCCGCCTCGTCCCGGTCAAGCGGTACGAGTTGCTGATCCGCGCCTTCGCCCGGGTCCACGCGCTCCACCCGGAGTGGAGCCTGGACATCTGCGGGGGCGGGGAGCGGCGCGCGGCGCTCGCGGAACTCGTCGAGGAACTGGGGCTCACCGGCCACGTCCGGCTGCGCGGCGCCGTGCACCCCATGGAGGACGCCTGGACCAGCGGCTCCGTCGCGGCCGTCAGCTCCCGCTGGGAAGCCTTCGGCATGACGGTGGTCGAGGCGATGCGCTGCGGGGTGCCGGTGGTCGCCGTCGACTGCCCGCACGGCCCCCGCGAGATCATCACCGACGGCGTGGACGGGCTCCTGGTCCGGTCCGCCGACCCGGACGCCCTCGCCGACGCGCTGCTCTCACTCGTCGGCGACGAGGACCTGCGGCACTCCATGGGCAGGGCGGCCCTCGCTAACGCCGCCCGCTACTCCCCGGCCGTCGTCGCCGAACGGTGCTCCGACCTCTTCACCTCCCTCGTCGACCGCCGGGGGGCGAGCCGGGGCCCCTGCCCGCCTGCGCGGCTCCGCCCACCGCGCGCGGGGCGCCGTGCTCAGCGCCGCCTTCGCCCTCCGCGACACCGGCCGCGCCCTCGGCCCCGCCGCGCGTGCCGCCGCCCCGGGCGGCGCCGCGTGACCGCGCCGCTGCCCCGCCCCTCGTCCGGTTCCACCAGGGCGCACCCGGCCTCCGGGCCGCCGCGCGCCGACTGCGTGGCCGACACCGCGGGCGGGCTCACCTTCGACCTGGCCGGCCTGCCGGGCCGCGCGGTCCGGGCCACCGGCGGCGCCGCCCTGCTCCTGCGCCCACGCGACCGGGGGACGGGCCCCGTTCCGCTGCCGCTCACCCCGGTCGGCGGCGGCCGGCTGCGCGCCGCCCTGCCCCGTACCGTGCCGCTGCCCGAGGGACACTGGGCCGCCTGGTTGCGCGTGCCGGGCACCGCCGACCAGCGGCTGGCTCCCGGCGCCCACCACCTGGGCCCGCTCACCGCCGCCCGCGCGGCCGACGCGGCGGCGGGCCGGGTCGTCGCCCGGCTGCCGTACGCCACGCGCGGCGGAAGCCTCAGCCTCCGCAGCTGGCTGCGCGCCCCGCACGCCGAGGCCGTGGAGGTGACCGGCGAGGCCGGGCGGCTCACCGTCACCGGCCGCCTCCACGGCGCCGCCTTCACCGCGCACGCCTACGGCGAGATACGCCCCGCCGGCGCTCCCGGCCCGGCCTGCCGAGTCCCGGTGACGCCCGCCCCCGACCCGGCCCACCCGCTCACCGAGGGCACGGCCTTCACCCTGGCCCTGCCCCACGCCGACCTCGCCGCCGACGGCCGCCCCCGCACCTGGTCCCTGTGGCTCCGCCCGGCTGGAGAAGCGGGACCCGAGGCAAGCCTGGCCCGCCTCCTGGGCCCCGGAGGCGTCACCACGGCCCCCCGCCCCCACCCGTCCCTCGCCCTCCCCGGGCCCCGAGGCGCCCTTCGGGCCGACCCCCTCTACACCCCCACTCACGACCTCACCCTCCGCCTGAGCCCGGTGCTGCCGCTCCCGCGGCGGGGGTGACAGGACCCGCCGCCCCGGTGCCGGTGGCCTCGGGCGCCAGCCGGGCCGTGAAGGGCGAGCAGGTGGTCGCCCCGCGGCCTCGGACACCGGCCGGGCTGAGGCCGGCCGCCGGCGACCCCGCCCACGCCGCGGCGACGGTACGCCCAGGCGGTGAGCGGCCGAGCACGCCCCCAAGCCCGGCCCGAGCCGGGAACAGGGCGAGCCCCCGGCCGGCCCGGCCCGCAGGGCACCCCCGGAACATCGCGGCCACCCCCTGGCCCTCCGCATCCCCTGCCACACTCCTCCCATGCTGGACACCTCCGCACGCCTCCTCCGCCTCCTCTCCCTGCTCCAGGCCCACCGCACCTGGACCGGCCCGCAGCTCGCCGAACGGCTGGGGATCACCTCGCGCACCGTCCGCCGCGACGTGGGGCGCCTGCGGGAGCTGGGCTACCCCGTCGACGCCGCCCCCGGCGCCGCCGGCGGCTACCGACTCGGTGCCGGCGCCGAACTCCCTCCGCTGCTCCTCGACGACGACGAGGCGGTCGCCGTCGCGGTCGGGCTGAGGACCGCCGCGGGAGGCGGTGTGGAGGGGCTGGGGGAGTCCTCGGTGCGCGCCCTGGCCAAGCTGGAGCAGGTCCTGCCGAACCGCCTGCGCCGCCGGGTCGGCGCCCTCCACGCGTACACCGTCCCGCTGCTGCGGGCCCCCGGCGGGCCGGGGGTCGAGCCGGGGGTGCTGACGGAGCTGGCGGCGGTCTGCCGGGACGCGGAACGGCTGCGGTTCGCCTACCGCGACCACGCCGGGGCCGAGTCCCGGCGCACCGTCGAGCCGCACCGCCTGGTCTGCACCGAGCGCCGCTGGTACCTGGTCGCCTGGGACCTGGACCGGGGCGACTGGCGCACCTTCCGGGCGGACCGGATCACCCCCAGGCCGCCGCACGGGCCGCGCTTCACCCCGCGCGAGGGCCCGGCCGAGGACCTCGCGGCGTACGTCTCCGAGGGGTTGTCCACCCGGGTCTACCCGGACCGGGCGGTGCTGCGGCTGCTGGTGCCGCTGGAGGAGGCGGCCCGGCGGATCTCCCCCTCGGACGGCACCCTGGCCGCCGAGAACCGACGGAGCTGCCTGCTGACCGCGGGCGCCGCGAGCCTCGATGTCCTGGTGATCCACATCCTGCTGCTGGGGCTGGAGTTCGAGGTGGTCGAGGGGCCCGGGGTCGAGGAGAGTCTGCGGGCCGCTCACGGGCTGCTCGGCCGGGCACTGGAGCGCGGCGAGCGGGCCGGAGAGGAGAACACGGAACCCCTCGGGCAAGCGGAATGCCGGGGCACGGGAATTCCTCTCCCGCACTCCGCCGAGGCTGTGCGACGGACATCCTGAGCCGGGCGGAATACTCGGCGGGCCGACAGCGGAATGGAGAATTCCAAGTACCGGTCGAATAACCCTCCGTAAACCGAGCGGAGAAGAAAGTCGGGCGGGGAACGGCCGAACGTGTGAACGGGACCCTGGCACACGCGTGTCGCGGTCCTGTGACAGAAGCGTGACCCGTGGAGAGGCGAAGGGGCTACGGTGGCGCCATGGCTTCTGACCCGACCCCGCCCCCCGAACCGCAGGACGACCCCGCCGCCTACGTCGGTCTGACCGCCGAGGAGGCCGAACGGCAGGCCGGGGAACGCGGCTGGACGACCGTCCGGACGCTGCGGCCCGGCGCCATGATCACCATGGAGTTCCTGGTCGGCCGGATCAACTTCGAGGTCACCGGCGGTCGCGTCACCCGCGGCTGGAAGGGCTGACGCCCACCGCGACCGGTACGAGCCACGGGCCGGGCCCCCGCATCCTGCGGGGGCCCGGCCCGTGGCGCTGTCCGGGGCTCCGCTCAGCCGCCGGCGACCGGCCGCGGCGAGGGCCCGCCCCGCTGGCCGCGATCGCCGGAGTGCGGTGGCCTGCGCGCGGCGGAGGAGGGCGGCGACGGCCGCTCGGTCCGGCCCGCGTGCGGGCACTGCGCCACGTGTGGGCGGTTGCCCGCCGGCCGCATCTGCTGCGCCGACGGCTCCGCCGCCAGCCGCTCGGCCGGGGCGGAGGGCGCGGTCGGCGGGTCCGCCTGGGCGGGGGTGCCGCGCCCCGGGGTGGCCGCGCCCGGCCGGGGCAGCGGCAGCCGGCCGCCCCAGCGGGACCAGAGCAGGTCGCGGGCGGTCAGGATGCGGGCCTCCGCCCAGTTGATCATCGGCTCGAACCAGGGCAGGGCCAGCAGGATCAGCACCCCCGCCGCCCAGCCCAGTAGCACGTCGCTCAGCCAGTGCGTACCGAGGTAGACCGTGGTCAGGCCGACACCGAGGGAGACCACGGCCGACAGTGTCGACAGGTGGCGCCGAGCGCGCGGCGTGGCGGCCAGGTAGGCGAGGATGCCCCAGGTCACCACGGCGTTGGCGGTGTGGCCGGAGGGGAATATATCGCCGCCCTGCCACATCTCGTTGGCCCCGATCTCGGTGGCGTAGTGCGGGCCGAGGCGGCCCATGCCGATCTTCGCGGCGCCCACCGTGAGGTTCAGCAGCAGCAGCGAGGCGCCGAGCGCCAGCAGTGGCCGCAGCGTGTGCTGCCGCCAGGAGCGCCAGCCCAGCCAGGCCGCGACCATCACCGCCGTCGGTCCGCGCTGTCCGAGGACCACGTAGTAGTCGAGGTACGCGTGGATCTCGGGCCACTGCTGGTAGGGGCGGAAGAACATGAGCTGCCAGTCCAGCCGGACCAGCCAGCTCGTGGTGATCACGGCCACGACGATGGTGGCGTAGAACGCCAGCGTCGCGCCGAACAGCGCGATCCTGTGCCGGCTCATGCGCGGCACATGGAGCTGTTCCGGCCGCTGCTGCTCACGGTCCAGCCGGGCGAACAGCCGGTCCAGACGGGTGAGGTTCGGTTCGGTACCCACTCAATCGACGTTACAGGGAGTGAGTGGGCGACTCGCTCGAATCTTCGGCTTTGTGATGACCATGTGATGTGGCATAGCTCTCAGCCCGTCCTTTGTCCCCGCATTGCGGAGGCGACGGCGGAAAGTATTACGGGCGGCGTGTGGGTAATGATCCGACCGGTAATTCTTCCACTTTTCCATTCTTTTCCGAAGGGAATGCCGGATGCCTTCCCGGACTCCTCCCGGTCGGGACCAGGGGAGCGGCGCCGCAGGTCAGGGCGGCCCCGAACCGTTCAGCCAGAAGCCCGCGTACCCGGCCGACAGCAGACCGACGCCCGCCAGCAGCAGCCCCCGGCGGGCGGCGCTCCAGCGGGCCAGCGCCACGGCGAGCGGCAGGAGCAGCGGGAAGGCGGGCAGCAGCAGCCGCGGCTTCGAGCCGAAGTACCCGGAGGCGCAGAGGGCCAGCACCACCACGATCCCCGCGTAGGCCAGCAGCGCCGCCGGCTGCCCCTGCCGCACGCACCGCACGCAGAGCCAGGCCAGCAGCGCCAGCCCCACCACCAGTCCCAGGCCGCCCCAGAAGCCGGGCCCGGCCAGCAGGGAGCCGAGGAAGCGGGCGAAGGCCAGCCCGCCGTCGAAACCGTTGCCCCATCCCTCCTGCACGGAGAGGTAGCCGAAGACCACGTCGCCGGTCCGCGCCCCCACCCAGACCACGTACGCGCCCGCGCCGAGCGGCGACAGCAGCGCGCCCGCCGCCATCGCCGGGGTGAGCCGCCGCTCGCGGCGCGCCGCGAGGGCCACGCCCACCAGGACCGCCGCGGTCACCGCCATGCCGACCGGCCGGGTCAGCCCCGCCAGCGAGGCGAGCAGCCCCGCCGCGATCCACCGCTCCCGCAGCACCGCGTACAGCGCCCACGCGGCCAGCGCGGTGAAGAGCGACTCGCTGTACGCCATCGACTGCACGATGCCGACCGGCAGCACGGCCCACAGTGCCACCGCCGTCACCCCGGCCGTGGCGCCGTGGAGCCGCTCGGCGACGGCGAAGATCCCCCAGGCCGCCGCGAGCGAGGCGACGGCGCTCACCACCAGCCCCACGTCCGGTGCGGCCAGCGGCGTCAGCCAGGACCCGAGCCGCTCCAGCCACGGCAGCAGCGGGAAGAAGGCCAGGTTCGAGTGGACGGCGCCGTCGGGGAGCACCACCTCCCAGCCGTAGCCCTGCTCGGCGACGCGCGCGTACCAGAGCGAGTCCCAGCGGCGGGAGAGCAGCCGGTGGGCGTCGTTGCCCGCCAGGGCGCTCCAGACCGCGAGCACGGCCAGGCCGGTCAGCCGCACCGCCGCGTACACCGAGAGCGCGAGCCCGGCGCGGCGCGGGCCCGGTGGGCCGGGCTCGGGTGCCCGAGGCGCGGAGAGCGGGCGGATTTGATCAGAAGCGGTCACCGGGCGATTATCCGTGCGGAGACCGAGCCGCTGGGGAGGGACCCTGTGAGCGAGAGCACACCGTACGTGGCGCACACCACATTCCGAGGTCGCAACGGTGGGAGCCACACCGCCCTGCATCCAGGTGTACTCACGTACGCTGTCGGCTCACTCGTTCGTCGTCGTGGCCAGGACCGGGAGTCCGTACCCCGCCGAAGTGAGACGCACGAGGCTCACTGGGAGGTACGCGTATGACCGGGACGCCCCGCACTGCTCACGGTGAAGGCGCCGAGGCCCCGGCCCGTCGCTGGATGATCCTCGTGGTGCTCTGCGCCAGCCTGCTGCTGGTCGCCGTCGACGCCACCGTGCTCCACGTCGCCATCCCCGCCGTCAGCGAGGACCTGCGCCCCGGGCAGGTGCAGCTGCTCTGGATCGTCGACAGCTACCCGCTCGTCTGCGCCTCGCTGCTGATCCTCTTCGGCACCCTCGGCGACCGGGTCGGCCGCCGCCGCATCCTGCTGCTGGGCTACGCCCTCTTCGGGATCGCCTCGGCGCTGGCTGCCGCCGCCGAGTCGGCCCAGCTCCTCATCGCCGCCCGGGCGCTGCTCGGCGTGGGCGGTGCCATGATCATGCCCGCCACCCTGTCGATCCTCCGCCAGGTCTTCCCCGACCGGCGCGAGCGGGCCCTGGCCATCGGGGTGTGGAGCGCGGTCGCCGGCATCGGCGCGGCCGGCGGTCCGCTCCTCGGCGGCTTCCTGCTGGAGCACTTCTGGTGGGGCGCGGTCTTCCTCATCAACATCCCGCTGATGCTCGTCTCGCTGCCCGTCGGCCGCTGGTTGCTGCCGGAGTCGACCGGCGACGGGCAGGGCCCCTGGGACGCGGTCGGCGCGCTGCTGGCCGCGGCGGGGCTCTTCGGCGTCGTCCTCGGCGTGAAGCAGGCCGGCAGCGGCGAGCTCTCCGTCCTCGGCACCCTCGTCCCGCTGATCGTCGGCGCGGTCCTGCTGGTCGTCTTCGTCCGGCGGCAGCGGCGCCGGACGCACCCGCTGGTCGACCTCGCGCTCTTCGCCCGGCCGGCCTTCGGCACCTCGGTGGGGTGCATCGTCCTCGCCATGCTGGCCCTGGTCGGCCTGGAGCTGATCGCCGCCCAGTACCTCCAGCTCGTCCTCGACCTCTCCCCGCTGGAGACCGGGCTGCGCCTGCTGCCGCTGACCTTCGCGGCGATGGCCGCCGGGCTGGCCGGCTCGCGGCTGCTCGGCCGGTTCGGGCCGCGCGCCATGGTCGGCTCGGGCTTCACCCTCACCGCCGTCTCCGTCCTCGTCCTCACCGGTATGGGTGACCACGACAACCCGCCTCTGTTGATCGGCGGCTTCGTCCTGCTCGGCCTCGGCCTGCAGACGACCCTCTTCAGCTCCTACGAGTCGATGCTCAGCGAGGCCCCGAAGGAGGAGGCCGGCGGGGCCGCCGCGATCGGCGAGACCTCCTACCAGCTCGGCGCGGGGATCGGCATAGCCCTGCTCGGCAGCGTCATGAACGCGGCCTACGGTCCCGGCCTGCGGCAGGTGGAGGGTGTCCCGGACGCCGCCGCGGCCGACGCCCGTCACTCGCTCGGGGAGGCGTACGACGTGGCGCGGGAACTGGGCGGGCCGGCGGGGGCCGCTCTGCGCACCGCCGCCAAGGACGCCTTCGTCCACGGCCTGCACGTCACCCTGGTCGTCAGCGCCGGCCTGCTGCTGCTCGGCGCGCTGGCCGCGCTGCGGCTGCCCCGGTCGATGGACCCCGCGCCGGCGGAACCCGGCACCCCGGACCCCGGCCCCACCGACGGTTCCGGGGACCAGGCCCCCGGGCCGCGCGCCCCCGAGGCCCCCGGGGAGGCTCCCCGCACCAAGGCGCCGCGCCCCCGCTCGGGGAAGGACTCGGACCGGGCCACGTCGGCCGACCGCGCGCGGGACTCGGCGCTGCGTGGCTGAGCGGAGTGGTCAGCTCTGGTTGAAGAAGCCGTTGTCGGTGCGGTGGGCGGCGCCGCCGTCGACGATCTGGGTGTCCGGCGGGGAGAGCAGGAAGACCCGGGTGGCGATCCGCTCGATGGACCCGCGCAGTCCGAAGATGAGCCCGGCGGCGAAGTCCACGACGCGCTTGGCGTCGCCGGGGTCCATGGCGGTCAGGTTGATGATGACGGGCACCCCGTCCCGGAACAGCTCGCCGATCCGCCGGGCGTCCCGGAAGCTCTCCGGTGTGACGGTGCCGATCCGGCGGCCCTGGTCGTGGGCGGACTCCGAGGCGACCTGGACCCGCGGGTCCGTCACCCAGGCGTCGCCGGGCTCCGGGCCCTCGGCAGCCTCGTCGGCATAGCCGTCGTAGTAGCGCTCGTCGTTGTCGTCGACGAGGCCAAGCCAGGCACTCGCTTTGCGCACCGATCCCATGGACGCCTCCTCTCGCAGCGGTTTCCCTGTTTTCCGCACCCCTATCGTCGTCCATCATGCTGACAACGCGCCAAGGGGATAGGCGGCGCGCGGAGCTTTCGTGACGGTACTGGTGCACGCTATGACCGCATTCCCCAAGGGGCGTGCGGTATCACTGTGCTGACAGTGAGTGAAAATACGACGATCGGCGCGCGTCGCGCCGTCCGGGTGACGGACGGGGGCGACCGGGTGACGCGAGCGGAGCCGGTGGCTCCCCCGCCGCCGCGCGCCGGCGACCGGGGGGAAGGGCAGCGGATGTTCGGAATGGTCCGGCCGTGCACGCACCGGCTGGGGGAGCGGCTGACCGCTCAATGGATGGCTCACCTGTGCGGACTCTGCCTCGCCCTGCGCGGCCAGGCGGGGCAGCTCGCCCGCGTGGTCACCAACTACGACGGTCTCGTCGTCTCCGTCCTGACGGAGGCTCAGGCAGGAGCCGGGCGGGCCGGAAGGCGCCGCGCGGGACCGTGCGCGCTGCGCGGCATGCGCAGGGCTTCGGTGGCGGAGGGTGACGGTGCGCGGCTCGCGGCCGCCGTCTCGCTCATCCTCGCCTCGTCGAAGACCCGTGACCATGTCACAGATCAGGACGGCCTCCTGGCGCGCCGTCCGATCGCCGCGGCGGCCCGTCGCGTAGCGGGCGTATGGGACAAGGCGGGCGCCCGGGCCGGGGCGGGGGTCGGTTTCGACACCGCGCTTCTGGTCGGCGCGGTGGAGCGGCAACCCGAGGTGGAGGCGCTCGCAGGGCCCGGTACGCCGCTGCTGGCCGTCACCGAGCCGACCGAGACGGCGACCGCGGCGGCCTTCGCGCACACCGCGCACCTCGCCGGAATGCCCGGCAACGCGGCGCCGCTGGCCGAGGCCGGCCGCCTCTTCGGCCGCCTCGCCCACCTGCTGGACGCCGTGGAGGACCAGGAGAAGGACGCCGCGAGCGGGGCGTGGAACCCGCTCACCGCCACCGGCACCCCGCGCGCCGAGGCTCGTCGGCTCGCCGCCGACGCCCTGCACGGCATCCGCCTCGCCCTGGATGAGGCCGAGTTCACCGACGGGCGGCTCGCCCACGTCCTGCTCGTCCACGAACTGGGCCGTTCGGTGGAGCGGGCCTTCGGTGAGGAGCGCCACCGGCACGGCCCCGAGGCGTACGGCCCGCCGCCGGGCAATCCGTACGCCCCCGGAGCGCCGCCGCATCCGGGAGACCCCGGCGACCTGCCGCCCCCGCCGCCGCCCCGGGGGCCGCGCGGACTGCTCTCCGGTTGCTTGGTCTTCGCCGGCCTCGCCTGCACCTGCCAGATGTGCTGCGGGACGTACGAGGGGCCGTGGAGCCGCCAGCGCAGGGACGGCTTCTGCGAGTCGTGCTGCGACTGCTGCGACTGCTGTGGTGAGGGGTGCGGTTGCTGTGAGATCTGCGGTTGCTGCGACTGCTGACGGTGCGGGGCTGAAACCGTTCGTACGGCCGACGCGCCGTCCTGAGGGATGGATGCGGCGGCCATGAGGTGAAGGGCCGGCCGGGATCTCCCGACCGGCCCTTCGGTGCCCGCGGGCGGGCGTGCCGGGCGAGTTGGGGAGGTTCGGTGACCAGGGCGCGCCGGGGGTGTGACCGGGTGCGGGCGGGGTGGGAGCGCCTGATTCCGGTGGGGCGGATATGAGACAGGACTAGTCCTCACTCCGGGCGGCGGGGTAACTGCGGAGGGTGTGATTCCGCAGGTGTGAGCTGGGGGTGACGGTGCGCGGGCGGGTGTGCGGCGGGGCGTTGGGGATTCGTACGGGGGGCCGGAAGTCGACCTTGTGTGCCGGCTCACGGCCTCGCAATAGTTGCTGCCACGCAGGGCCCGGAGGCATTCGGGCCGGTCACGGCCGGCCCCCTTTTCCCTCCGAGCCCGTTCCTTCCGGCTGCCCGGCCGACCCCCACACGCGGTCCGGCGGCCGAACCCCCACAGGAGGACGTACGTGAACCACCGACGCATACCCAAACGGCGGGCCGTCGTGACCGGCGCCGGCGTCGCCGCGCTGGTCGCCGCCGGGCTGACCTTCCAGACGGCCAACGCCAGTGAGCCGCAGAACGCCGAACCGCGCACCCTGTCGGTCGCCTCCGCGGGCAAGCTCGCCGACACCCTCGCCGACGACCTCGGCAAGGCGGCCGCCGGGACGTACTACGACGCCAAGGCGAAGAACCTGGTGGTGAACGTCCTCGACGAGGCCGCCGCCACCGAGGCCGAGGCGTCCGGCGCCAAGGCCAGAATCGTCGAGCACTCCCTCGCCGCGCTGGACGGCGCCCGGGCCGCCCTCAAGGACCGGGCCGACGTCGCGGGCACCTCGTGGGCGATCGACCCGACCAGCAACAAGGTCGTCGTCACCGCCGACCGCACGGTCGAGGGCAAGGACCTCGCGAAGCTCACCAAGGTGGTGGACGCGCTCGGTTCCAAGGTCGAACTCAAGCACACCAAGGGCGAGTTCAAGCGGTTCATCGCGGGCGGCGACGCCATCCACGGCGACGGCGGACGCTGCTCCCTCGGCTTCAACGTGGTCAAGGGCGGCGAGCCGTACTTCCTCACCGCCGGCCACTGCACCGAGGGGATCTCCAGCTGGTCCGCGACCTCGGGCGGCGCCGAGATCGGCACCACGGTCGAGTCGGACTTCCCCGGCGACGACTACGGCCTGGTCAAGTACACCGGCTCCACCGAGCACCCCAGCGAGGTGAACCTGTACGACGGCAGCACCCAGGCCATCACCGGCGCCGGCGAGGCCACCGTCGGCCAGTCGGTGACCCGTTCCGGCTCCACCACGCAGGTCCACACCGGCGAGGTGACGGCGCTCGACGCCACCGTGAACTACGGCGGCGGCGACGTCGTCGAGGGCCTGATCCAGACCACCGTCTGCGCCGAGCCCGGTGACAGCGGCGGTTCGCTCTTCGCCGACTCCACGGCGCTGGGCCTCACCTCGGGCGGCAGCGGCGACTGCTCCTCGGGCGGCGAGACCTTCTTCCAGCCGGTGCCGGAGGCGCTCTCCGCGTACGGCGCCGAGATCGGCTGACACCCCGCTGGACCGAACCCCGGCCGGAGTCCCACCCCGGCCGGGGTTTCGCCTGCCCGCACCCGCCCGCCGCGCCGTCGTGCGGGCGGTTCACCGCGGCAGGCCCCGTGACCGCTCCCGGGCCCCGCTGTACAGGCCGGCGGCCAGGGTCACCAGGATGCCGCCCACCGCCCACGCCGCCAGCACCAGCAGGGGGCCGGTGAGCGCCCGCCCGTCGAAGTACGCGATCGAACGCGCCCCCCAGGTGCCGGCGCCTGGCTGGAGGGCCGGGCCGATCGCCTCCCAGAACGGCGGCAGCATCGGCAGCGGGAAGGCGCCGCCCGCGCTCGGGTTGCCGCCGACCACCACGATCAGCACGGCCACGCCGATGCCGGCGAGGCCGATCCACGCCTCCAGGGCCAGGGTGATGGCCCCGACCGAGAAGACCACCAGGGAGCCCAGCCCCCACATGCCCCACAGGCTGCCCGGCAGGGCGCCGAGGATCGGCCCGACCACCACCGCCCCGCCGAACCCGCCCGCGACCGAGTACAGCGCCATGCAGGCGAGCCGGATCGCCGCGCGTCGGCCGTTGGCCGGGCGTTCGCCCGCGCTGAGGGCCAGCAGGGAGGCGGTCAGGTAGCCGCCCACGCACCAGCCGACGGCCAGGTAGAAGGACGAGAGGCCGTTGAAGTCCTCGCGGGAGGCGGGGGCGATGTCCACCGTCCGCACCTGGCGGTCCTCGGCCGCCTCCGCCTCGGTGACGATCCGCTCCAACGACGTGGCCAGCACGGTGCCACCGCCGGAGGCGACCAGCAGCTGGTCGGTGGTGCCCTCCGGGTTCACTACCAGGGCCCCGTCGAGCTTCCGCTCCAGGATCTGGTGGCGGGCCTCTTCCGCGTCGGCGACCTTCCGTGCGTCCAGCGGGTCCCCGGACAGCGCGTTCAGCCGGGAGACCAGCTTCTCGCTCTGCCCGGCGGGGCCCGGCGCGGCCACCCCGAAGGGGACGTGGGTCGCCTTCGGGTCGTGCAGGGCACCCACGTAGCTGGCGATGAACAGGATCTGGAGGGCGAGGGCGCCGATGACGAGCAGCGTGGTGCGCAAGGTGACCGCGTCCCGCAGTTCGGCACCGAGGCCCCGGCGCGTGGCGGGCCCGGCGGAGTGCGACATCCCCCCACGCTGTCTCCGCCCGTCCAGGGCCGCAGTCGGGGCCGGTCCGAATGGCTGACAGGGCGGAGTCCCGTCCGGGGTGTGAGAAGAAGCGCAGGCCACGACGGGCCGTGAGGGGGGAGGGGCAGGCCCAGTGCGGTTATCGTACGAGTGTTCGAAACCTGGTCTATGGTGGAGGGCGGGGGTGAGTGGAAGCTGAGATTCCGGAGGTGTGCGCGGTGGGGTTCACGCATCTGCACACCGTCTCGGGCTACTCCCTGCGGTACGGCGCCTCGCACCCCGAGCGGCTCGCCGGGCGCGCCGCCGAACGCGGCATGGACGCCGTCGCCCTCACCGACCGGGACACCCTCGCCGGAGCCGTCCGCTTCGCCAAGGCGTGCGCCACCGCCGGGGTGCGACCGCTCTTCGGCGTCGAACTCGCCGTCGGCGAGCGCCCTCGCCCGCAGGGCCGGGTCCCGGTGCGCGGGGGCGCCTTCATCGACGAGTCCGCCGCCCGCGTCACCTACCTCGCCCGGGACGGTGCCGTCGGCTGGGCGACCCTCTGCCGCCTGGTCACCGCCGCCCACGCGGCCGGCGCCGACCAGCCGCTGCTGCCCTGGGGGGAGAACCGCGGCGAGGGCGTCACCGTCCTGCTCGGCCCCGCCTCCGACGTCGGCCGCGCCCTCGCGGCGGGCCGCCCCGACCGGGCCGCGCGGCTCCTCGCCCCCTGGCGCGAGGTGTACGGCGACGCGCTGCGCCTGGAAGCCGTCCACCACGGGGTGAGCGGCACCGGCCCCGGCTCGCTCCGCCTCGCCGCCCGCACCGCCGGCTTCGCCGCCGACCAGGGCGTCCCCGCCGTCCTCACCAACGCCGTCCGCTACGCCGACCCCGGCTCGGGCCCGGCCGCCGACGTCCTGGACGCCGCCCGCCGACTGGTCCCGGTCGACCCGCGCCGGGGTCTGGACAGCGGCGAGCGGTGGCTGAAGGACGCCGCCGCCATGGCCCGTACCGCCGAGCGGATCGCCGAGGCCGCCGGGCTCGGCCCCGAGGGCGCCGCCCGGCTCCTCGCGGAGACCCGCCGCACCGCCGACGCCTGCCTCGTCGACCCCGAGGACGACCTCGGCATCGGCGCGGTCCGCTTCCCTGAGGCCGCCCTGGTCGGCGCCGGGCGCCGCACCGCGCAGCGGGTGCTGGCCTCCCGGGCGGCGGCCGGCATGGTCCGCCTCGGCCATGACCGGAAGGCCGCGTACTGGGACCGGCTCCACCACGAGCTGGACATCATCGGCCACCACGGCTTCGCCACGTACTTCCTCACCGTCGCCCAGGTCGTCGACGACGTCCGCGAGCTCGGCGTACGGGTCGCCGCCCGGGGCTCCGGCGCCGGGTCCCTCGTCAACCACCTGCTCGGCATCGCCCACGCCGACCCGGTCGAGCACGGGCTGCTCATGGAGCGGTTCCTGTCCAAACGCCGGGCCGTCCTGCCCGACATCGACATCGACGTGGAGTCCGCCCGCCGCCTGGAGGTCTACCGGGCGATCCTCGGCCGCTTCGGCGCCGAGCGGGTCGCCACCGTCGCCATGCCCGAGACCTACCGGGTCCGGCACGCCGTCCGCGACGTGGGCGCCGCACTGTCCATGGACCCCGCCGACATCGACCGGATCGCCAAGGCGTTCCCGCACATCCGGGCCCGCGACGCCCGCGCGGCCCTCGCCGAACTGCCCGAACTCAAGCGGATCAACGAGGAGTTCGGTGGCCGCGACCGGCTCTGGCAACTGGTCGAGGAACTGGACGCGCTGCCGCGCGGCGTCGCCATGCACCCGTGCGGCGTGCTGCTCTCCGACGCCTCCCTCACCGCGCGCACTCCCGTCGTCCCCACCAGCGGCGAGCAGTTGCCGATGTCCCAGTTCGACAAGGAGGACGTGGAGGACCTCGGCCTGCTCAAACTCGACGTGCTCGGCGTCCGCATGCAGTCCGCGATGGCCCACGCCACCGCCGAGGTCGCACGCGCCACCGGCGAACCCCTCGACCTCGACCGCCAGGCGGACCCGGCCCTCGCCGACCGGGCCACCTACGAACTGGTCCGCTCCGCCGAGACCCTCGGCTGCTTCCAGATCGAGTCACCCGGCCAGCGCGACCTGGTCGGGCGGCTCCAGCCGGACAGCTTCCACGACCTGGTCGTGGACATCTCCCTGTTCCGCCCCGGCCCGGTCGCCGCCGACATGGTCCGCCCCTTCATCGAGGCCCGGCACGGCCGCGCCCCCGTCCGCCACCCCCACCCCGACCTGGAGGAGGCCCTGCGCGAGACCTACGGCGTCGTCGTCTTCCACGAGCAGGTCATCGAGATCGTCTCCGTCCTCACCGGCTGCGGCCGCGACCGCGCCGACCAGGTGCGCCGCGCCCTCTCCGACCCCGACGCCCAGGGCCGGCTGCGGGTCTGGTTCGCCCAGCACGCCGCCGCCCGCGGCTACACCGCCGAGGTGATCGCCCGTACCTGGGAGATCGTCGAAGCGTTCGGCAGCTACGGCTTCTGCAAGGCGCACGCCGTCGCCTTCGCCGTCCCCACCTACCAGTCGGCCTGGCTCAAGGCCCACCACCCCGCCGCCTTCTACGCCGGGCTGCTCACCCACGACCCCGGCATGTACCCCAAGCGGCTGCTGCTCTCCGACGCCCGCCGGCGCGGGGTGCCGGTGCTGCCGCTCGACGTGAACCGCTCCGGCACCACCCACCGGATCGAACTGGTGTCCGGAGATGGGGAGCGGCCCGGCCGGTGGGGCGTCCGCCTCGCCCTCAGCGACGTGCACGGCATCAGCGAGGCCGAGGCCGCCCGGATCGAGGAACACGCCCCCTACACCTCGCTCCTCGACTTCCTCCAGCGCGCCCGGCCGGGCCGGCCCGTCGCCGAACGGCTCGCCCAGGTCGGGGCGCTCGACGCGTTCGGCGCCAACCGCCGCGACCTCCTGCTGCACCTCACCGAACTCCACCGGGGCCGCCCGCGCGGCGCCGCCCAGCCCACCCTGCTCGGTGCCGGCTCCACCCCCGGCGCCCGCCGCGTCCCCTCCGCCGGGCTGCCCGACCTGGACGAGACCGAACGGCTCAGCGCCGAACTGGGCGTCCTCGGCATGGATGCCTCCCGCAACCTCATGGACGACCACCGCGACTTCCTCGAAGAGCTGCGGGTCACCTCCGCCCGGGCGCTGCGCGGCGCCTCGCACGGCAGCACCGTGCTGGTCGCAGGCGCCAAGGTCGCCACCCAGACCCCGCCGGTCCGCTCCGGGCGCCGGGTCGTCTTCACCACCCTCGACGACTCCACCGGCCTGGTCGACCTCGCCTTCTTCGACGACAGCCACGAGGCGTGCGCCCACACCGTCTTCCACTCCTGGCTGCTGCTGGTCCGCGGCACGGTGCAGCGCCGCGGCGCGCGCAGCCTCAGCGTGGTCGGCACCGCCGCCTGGAACCTCGCCGACCTCATCGAACTCCGCCGCGACCAGGGGCTGGAGGCGGTCGCCGCCCACCTCGCCGCCGACCCGGGCCGGCCCCCCGAGGCCACGCCCGGCCGCCGCATCCGGATGAGCACCGGCTACGAGATGAACGCCTGGTCCGACCTCCGCCCGGCCGGGCCGGGGCCCGGCGCCACCGGGACCCCGCCCGCCCCCGCCGGGATCACCCGGCCCGAGACCGCCGGGAACGGGCGGCTGTGGCACCGCAGCCAGGGGAGCGCCGGATGATCCTCTGCGTCAGGTTCCGCCTGGGCGCGGAGCGCGAAGCCCTTCTTCCGGAGCTGGCCCGGCTCGCCGAGGACGTCAGCCCCGTCGTGCAGGCCGTGCCGCCCGACACCCTCCTGGTCGACGTACGGGGCGCGCTGCGCTACTTCGGGCAGGACGCGGGCCGCCTCGCCTCCGTCCTCAGGGTCCGCGCCCTCGCCCACACCGGCACCGCCTGCACCATCGGCGTCGCCGCCAACCCGCTGCTGGCCCGGATGGCCGCCCGGCAGGCGGAGCCCGGCACCACCCTGCTGGTCCCCGACACCCCCGAGGCCGTCGTGGAGTTCCTCCACCCGCGCCCGGTCGTCGCGTTGCCCGGCGTGGGGCCCGGCACCGCCCGTACCCTCTGCGCCTACGGCCTGGACACCGTAGGCCGCCTCGCCGCCGCCCCGCTCGGCACCCTCCAGCGGCTCACCACCGCCCGGACCGGGCGCGAGCTGCACGAGAAGGCACACGGGATCGACCGGACGCCGGTCGTCCGCAACGCCGCCGCCCAGTCGCTCGCGGCCGAACGGCTCTTCGGCCGCGACGAGCTGGACCGCGACTCCCAGCGCCGCGCCCTGCTCTCGCTCACCACCGAACTGGGGCTCCGGATGCGCGAAGCGGACCAGGTGAGCCGGGGGCTGGCCCTGACCGTCCGGTACGCCGACCGGTCCACGACCACCCGCAGCCGCACCCTCCCCGAGCCGACCGCCCACACCGCCGCCCTCACCTCCACCGTCTACGCCCTCCACGACGCGCTCGGCCTCCAGCGGGCCCGGGTCCGCGCCCTCGCCCTGCGCGCCGAGGGCCTCACCCCGGCCGAACACGCCGCCCACCAGCTCACCTTCGACCCCACCGACGACAGACTCCGCCGCCTGGAGGCCGCCGCGGACCGGGCGCGGGCCCGGTTCGGCGCCACCGCCGTGGTCCCGGGGACGCTCGCGGCCTGAGGGGCCTGGAGGGAGAAGGGCGGCGGCTCCGCCGTCAACTGACCCGCGCCCCGCGCACCCCGAAGGGCCGCCACCGCTCCCCGGTCAGGGAGACGGCGACGGCCCTTCGGCCCGTCAGGGCAGGTGGGGTGGAACACGCGGCGTGCGCCAGCGACGGGAGCCGACCGCGCGGCGTCGGGCCGAGCGGTCCCGGCGGCGGTGCGGCGAACGGGCACGGGCGGGCTCCTCGCCGGGGCGTCGACCGGGCGCGGCCCGGTCACCCGGGCCCCGGCCGCCACCGAAACCAGCCCCCGAGTGGCCCGGCCGGGCCCGGAGATCCGCCCGCAGGCCGATCCTTACGGTCCCCGTGGGACCGCGCTGAGCGGCCCGTCGGGCGCGCCCCCCGCCGCACTCCTCAACGGGCCGTCAGCTCTGTCAGCAGCCCTGCCCGCGCCCGCTCCTCCAGGGCGTCCAGCGCCGCCGTGGCCGCGGCGGCCGCCGCCGGGTCGCTCCGCTCCAGCCCGCTCGCCGCGAACTCCTCCTCGTCCAGCCGCAGCACCTCGCCGCCGCCGGCCGGGACCCACAGGTCCAGGTCGAGGTCCTCCACCACCAGCACGCCGTCGGCCAGTTCCGCCGGGCGGGTCACGTCGCAGTACCAGCCCTTCAGCGCGCCCGCGCCGTCCCGCACCTCCTTCACCGCGTACCAGCGGCTCCGCCAGAAGTGCTCGGTGAACACGTCCCCCGGCTCGAACCGCACGAAGCCGAAGTCCCGCACCCCGCCGCCCGCCCACGGCGCCCGCACGGTGACCCGCTCCCCGTCGTCGGCCAGCAGCCTCGCCGGGTAGGTGATCCTGGTGCGGCCGTGCTTGACCAGCCGTACGTCCACCGCGCCGGCGGACGGCGCGTCACCCCAGCTCGCGGGCATGACGCACCTCCGTCGCGCAGATCTCGTAGCCGAACTTGCGGTTGACCGCGAGCATCGGGGCGTTCTCGGCGTCGTTCCCGGTGAACGCCTCCCGCAGCCCCGCCGCCCGGGCCTTGTGCAGCGTGGCGGTCTTCGCCAGGCTCGCCAGCCCCCGGCCCCGGTACTCCCGCAGCGTCCCGGTCATCGCCGACGACATCCGGCTCACCCCGTCGGTCATCACCGCGCTGAACGCGACCGGGCGCCCGTCCACCACGGCGAGCGTGGCCAGCTCCCAGGACTGGCAGGGGTGGCCCCAGGTCGTCTCCAGCCACTCGGCGTAGTCGTCCAGTACGGCGCCGATGTCGCTGGGTTCGTCGGCGGTCACCGCCGCGTCCAGCTCGAAGACCGGGCGGGGGTTGCCCTCGAACGCGGCGCAGTCCACCAGCTCCACCCCGGGCGGCGCCTCGGGCAGCGGCGGCAGCGGCGCCGTCAGGTCCAGCCGCAGGAAGTGCGCGGAGCGGCGCGAGGCGTAACCGCGCCGCCCGGCGTAGGCGAGACTCACCTCGTCGCCCAGCACCCAGCTGTAGGCGCGCACCGCCCCCAGCTCCCGCAGGTACGCCTCGGCCGCCTCCACCAGCGCGGTGCCCGCGCCCCGGCCGCGCCGGTCCGGGCGGACGTAGGTGTTGACGTAGGCGTTGCCCGGTGTCGGGCTCTCGTGGGCCAGCCCCGTCTGGCAGCGGCCGACGACCTCGCCGTCCACCTCCGCCACCAGCAGGCGCTGGCGGGCCGCCTCGGCGGTGTGCTCGCGCTCCCACACCTGCGCCTCGGCGGTGGTCAGCAGCGGCGGGACCGCCTCCCGCAGGACGCGTACGACCGCCTCGGCGTCGGCGGGCCGGAAATCTCTCACCGTGATCGTCATGTGCGGGACGCTAGGCGTTGCCGCACCCGGCGTCGCGTCAATTTCCGTACGTCCGGCGCCCCTCGCGCGTCCGCTCCCGCCCGCGGCCCCCTCCCGGCCCCGCTCGCCCCGGCCCTCCGCGCCGTACCGGCGGACCGCCACCGGTACGGGACAATCGCCGCGTGACAGCCGACGACATCGCCATCGAGATCGACCCCCGCGACCCCACCGCCCCCTACGAGCAGGTGCGGGCCCGCCTCTCCGAACTGGCCCGCTCCGGCGCCCTGCCCGTCGGGCACCGGCTGCCGACCGTGCGCGGCCTCGCCGAACGCCTCGGCATCGCCGCCAACACCGTCGCCAAGGCGTACCGGGCGCTGGAGGCCGACGGGGTGATCGAGACCCGGGGCCGCAACGGCACCTTCGTGGCCGCCGCCGGGGAGGCCGCCGACAAGGAGGTCGCGGCGGCAGCCGCCGCCTACGCGCAGCGGGCGCGGCGGCTCGGCCTGGACGCCGACACGGCCCGCGCCGCCGTCGAGGAGGCGCTGCGGGCCGCCTACCGCCGGCGCTGACCGGACGGGGCGCCCGCCTGAGGCCGGGTCAGGACCGGGGCCCCGGCCGCACGGGTACGGCACTCACAGGTACAGCCCCGCGTCCGCCGCCCCGCGCTGGTCGGGCAGGTCGGTCGGCCCGTTCCCGCGCCGCAGCGCGTACAGCTCGGCCAGCGTGGCGCCCTCCCGGCCGACGCCCTCGGAGGTGCCGAGCCACGCCACCGCCTCGTCGCGGGTCAGCGCGCCCACCTCGATCCGGGCCAGGCAGCGCCCGGGCCGCACCACGGCGGGGTGCAGCCGCTCCAGCGGCTCGTTGGTGGTGACGCCGACCAGCACGTTGCGGCCCTGGCCGAGCAGTCCGTCGGTGAGGTTGAGCAGGCGGGAGAGCGCCTGGCCCGTCGAGCTCTTCGCCTCACCCCGGATCAGCTCGTCGCAGTCCTCCAGGAGCAGCAGCCGCCAGCGGGCCTCGCCGTCGCCGCCGTCCTCGCCGATGGCGATGTCCATCAGGTAGCCGACGTCGCTGAAGAGCCGCTCCGGGTCGAGGACGCAGTCCACCTGGCACCAGTCCCGCCACGAGCGGGCCAGCGTGCGCAGCGCCGAGGTCTTACCCGTGCCGGGCGGGCCGTGCAGCAGCAGCAGCCGCCCCGCCACCTCGTCCGGCGTGGTCTTCATCAGCCTGTCCATCGCCTCGGCGACCGGCGCCGTGTAGTTGCCCCGCACCTCCTCCCAGGTCCCGGCGCTGATCTGCCGGGTGGTGCGGTACGGGCCGCGCCTCGGCGAGAGGTACCAGAACCCCATCGCCACGTCCTCGGGCTGCGGGTCCGGCTCGTCCTCCGCGCCGTCCAGGGTCTTCCTGACCAGCTCGGCGGCGAGTTCGGGGCTGGTCGCGGTCACCGTCAGCTCGCAGCCCCGGGTCCACCGGGAGACGAGCATGGTCCAGCCCTCGCCCTCGGCCAGCACCCGGCCCCGGTCGCCGTCCTTCACGGTGCGGACCACGGTGGCGCCCTCCGGCAGCCCGGGGGCGCCGGGCTTCAGCTTCTCCACCGTCCCGCTGTGCGCGTACGCCTGCTCACCGGTGGCGAACCGGGAGAGGAACAGGGCGTCCACCACGTCGACCGGGGCGCAGTCCCCGTCGAGGTTCAGCCGGGTCTCCAGCAGCCCGGCCAGCGGGGAGGGGAGGGCGTCCGGCGTGCGGGCGGGGGCGGGGGCGGGCGTCGTCTCGATCGGGGTCTCCTGGTGCTCGGCCATGCCCGCCATGGTCCGTGAGCCCGGGCCCGCTACGCACGCGGTTTTCCCCGCGCCCCCTCCCACCTGAGCCCGGGCGGCGTGTCGCGGCCCCCCTCTTCGTGGCGGAACCCGTGCCACCGCCCGGGCGCGCTGCCTACTCTGGAGGCGATGCGAGACCACGGGGGGCAGCGCGGTGCGGCCGGCCGGGGGCGCCCGGCCCTCCTGGCCGCCACGGCCGCCCTCGCCCTCCTCGCCGCCTGCTCCGGCGGACCGCCGGCCGCCCCCGCTGACCCCGCCGAGCTGGGCTGGGGCTTCACCCACACCCAGTACAGCGCCGACGAGGGCGAGGACCGGGCGGTGCGCCGGGCCCGCGCGGCCCTCACAGGCACCGGCCTGCCACAGGTCCAGCACCTGATGGGCTGGGGCTCCGCCAACCCCGAACCCCGGCCCGGCACCTACGACTTCGCCGCGATGGACCGCCGCATCGCGCTCGCCCGGAAGACCGGGGCCACCCCCGTCGTCACCCTGTGCTGCGCCCCCGACTGGATGAAGGGCGGTACCGAGGGGCGCACCGACTGGAACGCGAAGTCCCTGGAACGCGCCCCCGACCCGGAGCACTACGCCGACTTCGCCCGGCTCGCCGCGACCACCGCCCGCCGCTACCCGCAGGTCCGCCACTACCTCGTCTGGAACGAGTTCAAGGGCTTCTGGAACGAGACCGAGGGCCGCTGGGACCACGAGGGCTACACCGAGCTGTACAACCAGGTCCGCCGCGCCCTCAAGGAGGTCGACCCCGCCATCCGCGTCGGCGGCCCCTACCTCGTCATGGACAGCTTCCCGCCCGGCCGCGCCGAGGGGGCCTCCCGCGAGGTGCGCGGCGCCTGGGGCGCGCTCGACCGGCGGACCGTCGACGCCTTCCGGTACTGGAACCGGCACAAGGACGGGGCCGACTTCGTGGTGGTCGACGGCTCCAGCTACACCACCGACGGCGAGCCGGTACCGGACGCCTTCGCCGCCACCGCCAAGTTCACCGACGTCGGCCGCTGGGTCCGTGCGGAGACCGGCGGGCTCCCGCTGTGGTGGGCCGAGTACTACGTCGAGCCCGGCGACGTAGACGACCAGCGCGCCGGCTGGCCCGAACCCCGCCGCCGCGCCGTCCACGCCGCCGGCCTCGCCGCCCTCGCCCGGGGCGGCGCCACCACCGCCTTCTACTGGAACCCCGAGCGCACCACCACCCCCTGCCCCGGCTGCCTCTGGCGCCCCACCCACCTCCCCGACGGCGGCACACCCCTGCCCATGCTCGGGCTCCTGGCCCGCTTCCAGCGCGAGTTCGGCCCCGGCACCCGCTTCACCTCCGTACCCGGCGACACCGCCCCCGGCCTCACCGTCCTCGCCGACGACCGCACCGTGCTGGTCGTCAACCACCGCGCCACCCCCCGGACGGTACGGGTCGACGGGGCGCGGGTCCGGCTGGAGGCGTACGAGGTGCGGTGGCTGGGGCGGGGGTGAGCGGGGCCGCCGGCAGCACTCGGCCTCCCCAGGGGCGGAGGCCGTTCGGTGCGGGATGTGCCGGTGCGGGAGCGGGGCCGTCCGCACCGGTCCGAGGGTGACCGGCCGCCAGTTCGCGGCTGTGCGGCCGGCACGGGTGAAAGGGCGTGGCGGGCCGCCCTCCCGGCCTCGTAGGCTCCGGGCATGGCACTCGACCAGGAACTCGTGGACGCGGCACGCCAGCAGCTCGACCGGCGGTGGCCGGTCGGGGAGGACGGGGGCGCGGCGGCCGTGCGGCTCGCCGACGGGAGGGTCCTGACCAGTGTCGGGCTCGACAACCTCAACATGAGCGTGGCGCTCTGCCACGAGACGGGTGCCCTGATCCAGGCGTACACCCTGGACGTCCCCGTCACGGCCACCGTCTGCCTCTTCCGCGACCGGGACCGGGGCCGCGTGCTGGTCATGCCGCCCTGCGGCATCTGCCAGGAGCGGCTCGCCCTGTGGGGGCCGCGGGTCGAGGCCGCCGTGCCGGACGACACCGCCCCGGAAGGCTGGCGCGCCGTCACCCTCGCCGAGCTGAACCCCCACTACTGGGGGACCGGCGTCACCGCCGACGGCGGCTGGCCCTCGCAGGCCGTCCACAGCTCCTGACGCCGCCCCGGCCGGTTCAGGCCAGCGTCCAGAAGCGGTGCACCAGCGCGCCCACCGTCACCACCAGCAGCGGCACCGCGAACCAGAACAGGGACTGGAGCGCGGGGGAGGGCCGGGCACCGGGCGCCGCCCGCACCCGCAGGAACTCCCGTGCCCCCAGGAGGAGGACGAGCAGGACGGCGGACAGGGCGCCCAGGACGGACCACGGGGTCCAGGTGACCGTCGGCCCCGGCGGGCCGGGCGCCGCCGCCTCCGGCGTGCCCGGGGCCGGGACGCGCGGCTCGTACACGACGGCGTCGGCGTTGCGCACCACCGGGAGCAGGTCGTCGCGGGCGTCCAGGGTGGCGATCAGCCGCCGCTCCCAGCTCGTCGAGTAGCCGGCGTCCAGCTCCAGGAAGAGGGACTGGCCACGGCCCACGATCAGGTACGAACCGGGGCCCGCCGCACGCAGGGCGTCGGCCAGCGGGCCGGCCAGGACCGGGTCGCGGGGGGCCTGGGTGGGGACGTAGTGGACGCGCTCCATCGCCCGGGAGCCCCAGGGCAGGGCCGGGGTGACGCTCTCCTCGGGGTCCTCGCTGAGCCAGAGCAGGCGTGCGGTCGGCTCGGCGTGCGCGTACACCCACTCCATCGCGGCCACCTCCCCGGGCCGCACCCGCTCGAAGGCCTCGTTGCCCCACCGGGCCACCAGGAAGCCGCCGACCAGGACCAGCCCGGCCAGCAGGGCCGCCACCGGGGCCGGCGAGCCCCGGTCCCAGGCCCGCTCCCCGGGGTCGGTCCCGGCGCGCGGGAAGAAGGCGAGGGCCGCCAGCAGGGCCGCGCCGGGCAGGGCGAAGAGGAAGACCCGCAGCGCCATCTCCCCGCCGTACGACTGGAGGGCGAACCCGGCGGCCGGGACGAAAGCCAGCGCCGCCAGGGCCCGTTCGCGGTACCCGGCGTCCCGTCTGCGCCACCAGCCCCAGCAGGCCAGGGCCATCACCAGCCCGGCCAGCCCCACCCGCGCGTACAGCACGAGCTGGTGGGTGGCGGAGCCGCCCTCGATACGGCCGGAGACCGACGAGGTGAGGTTGGCCCCCAGCCCGCCGACACCGCCGAAGAGTTCGTCGAAGTGGCCGGACCAGTACGGCTCGGCCAGGAAGCACACCCAGCCCACCGCCACCACCCCCAGGAGCAGCGGCAGCCCCCGCAGAGCGCACCGGCCGAGCACCACCAGCACCGCCACCACGCCCAGCATCACGAAGGGCGTCAGCTGGTGGGAGGGGACGGCCGCCGCGAAGAGCGCCAGCACCACGGCGAGCAGCACGGCCCGCTGCCCGGGCCTCGTCTCCGGTACGGCCGCCCCGCCCGGCAGCGCCCCACCCGAGGGCGCCCCCGGCGCCGGGAACCACCGCAGCAGCACCGCGGCGAAAGCCAGGTACAGCAGGTACGTGAAACTCTGCGGGGAGAAGTAGTCCTGTCCCACCCAGCCGCTCAGCGCGAAGAACCACACCCCGCACCAGCGCGCCCGCCACCCCGCCCGCACCGACCGCGCCAGCAGCGCCATCGGGACCAGCGCCAGGAGGTTGACCACCAGGGGCCACCAGCGCACCACCTCCGCCAGCTGGGACGGATCGGTCAGGCCGCACGCGCGCAGCACGAAGGCGGCGGCGGCGAAGAAACCGGGCCAGCTCCACCGCGCGTCCAGCGCCGGTGCCGAACCGCCGGTCCGGTCCAGGTACTCCAGGAAGCCGAGGTGCTGCCAGGCGGTGGCGAACCGGGGCTCCTCCTCGACCACGGCCGGCAGCGCGTGCAGCGACACCACCGTCGCCACCAGGACGAGGCCGAGGAGGAGGGGCTGGGGGCGGGAGGCGCGAAGCAGCGCGGCGAACGCCGTGACCAGCAGCGCCGCTCCCGCGAACACCGGCCACGGCAGGACGCCGACCAGCCCGAGGCCGCCCATGGCGTCCAGCGCCGCCTCGTCCAGGCCCGGGACCGGCAGCCAGTACAGCACCAGCCCCGCCGCCGCCAGCAGCGCCGGCCCCACCGCCCGCAGGCGCGGGCGCCGCCGGGCCGGGGCGGCGGGCGCCTTCCGGGCCGGCGGGGGCGGTGCCCCGGGTTCCGGGTCCTTCGCCCAGGCGGGGCGGTGCTCCGCCGCCACGTCCTCCCGCGCCGCCGGTCCGCCGCTCACCGTCCGCCTCCGCCCGTCGGGGCCGCGCCCTCCGGCGCCGCCCGCACCACCGGGACCAGCCGCACCGCCGCCACCGACGCGACCACGGCCAGCCCCGCCACCTCCGCGACCCCGGCCCCCACCAGCCCCAGCCGGGGCAGGAGCAGCAGGGTCAGCCCCAGCATCACCGCACAGAACACGCCCTGCAGCCAGGCCAGTCCCGAGGTGCGGCTACGCGCCCGCAGCACGCTGAAGTACACCTCGGTCACCACCCGCAGCAGCGCCCCCACCGCGTACCAGCGCAGCAGCCCGGCCGCCGCCTCGGCGTACTCCGCGCCGAAGACGCCCAGGACGTACGGGGCGCCCAGGAACAGCCCGGCGCAGACCGGCACCATGATGCGCGCCATCCGCAGCAGCGCCGCCCGGGTGTTGCGGCCCAGCCGCGCCGGGTCGTGGGCGCCCTCCACGGTCAGCGAGGCGCCCATGTTGACGGCCAGCAGGTTGACGGTGCCGCCGATGGTGATCGTCACGTAGAAGTACGCGTTGTCCGCCGGGGAGACCTGGGCGGCCACGATGACCGGCACCAGGTACACCACGGCCAGCGAGAAGAGCGCGCCCGTGCAGTCGCCGGCCAGGAAGCGGCCCAGTTCGCGCACGGCCGGCGGCCGGGCCGCGCCCCCGGTCTCCCGCTCGTGGCGCGGTACCAGACGGCGCAGCACCAGCCACCCCAGCGGCACCACGGAGACCGCGATGGCCGCCGCCCACGACACGAAGACCCCCGCCACCGGCACCGCCCCGGCCAGTGCCACCAGCAGCACCAGCTTCACCAGCGAGAAGGCGGTGTTGCCGACCGGCACCCACACGGCGCTGCGCAGCCCGGTCAGCACCCCGTCCTGGAGGGTCAGCAGCGCCCAGGCCACCACCGCCAGCAGGAAGCCGGCCGCCGGCAGCGGTCCGTGCAGGAAGGAGTAGGCCGGGCCCCACAGGTCGAGGGTGAGCAGGAAGACCCCGGCCGCCGCGGCGACCACCAGGGTGCTGCCCGCGTAGGCGCGCCGGACCAGGGCGCCGGTCGCCGCCCCGGAGACGGGGACGAACCGCGCCAGCGCCCCCGTCAGGGTGACCGCGGTCAGCCCCGCCAGCAGCTTCATCGCCGCGATGGCGGCCGAGCCGTGGCCGACCGCCTCCTGCGAGTAGTAGCGGGCCGCCGCCACCCAGAAGCCCAGGCCGAGCACGGCGGAGACCCCCGTGTTGACCATCAGGGCGTACGCGTTGCGCAGCAGCGGGGCCCGCCCCGGCGCGTCGGCCGGGGCGGGCGCGGCCCTCGCGGGCCGGGCGGTGCCGGTGTCAGCCACGGGACCGGAGCACCTTCCGCCGGGCCTGCCGGGCACGCCGCACCACCGCGTATCCCCGGGTCAGGGCGCGGTCCTGGGCGTACGCACAGGTCAGCGGGCGGCACTCCAGCAGCCGCCCGAACAACTCGGGCCCGGTCGAGCGGCGCACCGTCACCCGCCGCAGCGCGTACGGGCCCTGGGCACGGCGCGCCCAGGAGTTGCCCACCGCCAGCGACTGGGCGTACCCGGCGGCCCGCACCGCCCGCCGCACCCGCCGGTCGGAGTAGCCGAACGGGTAGGCGAACGAGGCGGGCGGCGCGCCGAGTTCGCCGCCCACCAGCTCCCGGCAGTACGCCAGCTCGGTGCCGAGCCGCCCGGAGGCGAGCTGGTCGAGCTGCGGGTGGGTGTGGCTGTGGCCGCCGATCTCGACCCCGGCGGCGGCCAGTTCGCGCACCTGTTCCCAGTCGAGCATCCGATCCGGCGCGTCGCCCGCCGCGTGGCGGCCCCGCAGCCAGCCCGTGGTGACGAACACCGTCGCGGGCAGGGCCAGTTCGGCGAGGACCGGCAGGGCGTGCCGGTGCACGCCCTCGTAGCCGTCGTCGAAGGTGATGAGGACGGGCCGGGGTGGCAGCGGGCGTCCGGTGCGCCAGCGAGCCGCGAGCTGGGCGGTGGTGAGCGGGGTGCAGCCGTAGGCGCTCACCATCGCCATCTGCCCGGCGAACGCCTCCGGGGTCACCGACAGCGCGCGCGTCGCGGCGGCGGGGGAGCGGGAGACCGCGTGGTACATGAGGATCGGCACGGCCCGGTCGTCCGTCCGGTCCGCCCGGCCGGCCGCCTCCCCTGACAAGGCGGGCGCCGGTCTCTCCCGCAGGACCCCGCCGCCCGGCGGGTACCGGCTCAGCAGGTCGCCGCTCATGACCGGGCCTCCGGGGCGGGGCCGGCCGCTTCCGTCGCCGCCGAGGCCCCGGGAACGCGCGGCACGGTGAAGCGGGGCGCGTCCGCGCGGCGGGCCCGCCAGGAGCCGACCAGGTAGCCACCGGCCGCCGAGGCGGTCCCCACCAGCACCGCGCCGGCCCGCGCGGCGCCGCCCCGCCGGCCGCGCAGGGCGTCGGCCAGGCCCCGGGCGACGGCGGCGGGCAGCGCCCGGGTTGCGTGGCGCCGCTCCGAGGCGAGCCCGGCGCCCGCGCCGACGCTGCGCGCCACCAGGGCCTTGGAGAGTCCCTCGGCCCAGGTGCGGGAGCGGAAGTAGGCGAACCGCTCGCGCGCCGGCGGCACCCGGTGGTGGATGACGGCCCGGTCGTCGATGAGCAGGACCGCGTCGGGCCGGGCACGGGCCAGCCGCACGCAGAACTCCGTCTCCTCCCCGCCCAGCGGACGCCGCCCGCCGTCGCGCCCGATGCCCAGCGCGAAACCGCCGGCGACGCCGAACGCGGAGCGGCGGAACGAGGCGTTCCCGCCCAGCACGTTGCGCACCCGCACCCGCCCGGGCGGCAGCCCCCGGTAGGTGCACCCCACCACCCAGTCGAACTCCTCGGGGAACCACACCGGCCGCCGTCCCGAGGCCCACCGGGGCAGGGTCCGCCCGCCCACGGCGAGGACCCGGGGGTCGGCGTACCCGGCGGCGAGACGGCGCAGCCAGTCGGGGTCGGCGACGGCGTCGTCGTCGAGGAAGGCGACCAGTTCGCCCCGGGCCGCGCCGACGCCGGTGTTGCGCCCGGCGGAGAGGCCGCGCGGTCCGGCGTTCGGCAGCACCCGGATCGCGCGCGGGCCGTCGGAGAAGTGCCGCTCCAGCCGCTCCAGCAGCACCGGATGGTGGTCGACCACCAGCAGGATCTCCAGCGGGGGCAGCGTCTGGGAGCCCAGCGAGGCGACCGCGTCCAGGACGTCCGGCCAGCGCTCCTCGGTGTGCGCGCAGACCACCACCGAGAACCCCTTCGCCGCGGCCCTCACGCGTCGCCCCCGAGCGGGAAGGCCGACGGGCGGCGCACCCCGCGCGCCCGGCTGCCCCGGCCGGAGCGCTCGCGCAGGATGACCCGCAGCACCCGCAGCCCGTCGCGGACGGCGCGGAGGTTGCTGGCCCCGTGGATGCGCAGGTACTCGTGGCTGGGTATCTCCTGGACCCGCAGCCCGGCCCTGACCACCCGGATGTTCATCAGGGTCTCCACCTCGAACCCGGTGCAGTCCAGGTCGATGCGGTCCAGGCAGTGCCGCCAGAAGGCGTTGTAGCCGTAGCAGAGGTCGGTGTAGCGGGCGCCGAACTTGGCGTTGACAACCGCGCACAGGGCGCGGTTGCCGAGTTTGCGGACCGGCGTCATGTCGTCGGTGCCGCCGCCGTTGGCGAAGCGCGAGCCCTTGGCGAAGTCCGCACCGGAGACCAGCGCGGAGACGTAGCTGACGATCTCCGCGCCGTCGGCCGAGCCGTCCGCGTCGACCATGACGATGATCTCCCCGGTGCACGCGGCGAAGCCCGCGATGAGGGCGTCGCCCTTGCCTCTCCCGCGCTGGCGGACCACCTTCACCTGGGGCCACAGCTCCCGGGCGACCTCCACCGTGCCATCGGTGGAATTCCCGTCGACCAGCACCACCTCATGTATCCACGTGGGCAGCGTCTTGAACACGTACGGCAGGTTCTCCGCCTCGTTCATGGCCGGAATGACCACGCTCACCGGCGGGGCGATCGCGAGGTGCGAGGAGATACGGCGATAGGCGTCCGGAATTCGGGCGGTGGCGCTCCGCTCCGAGCCGCCGTTGACCGAAGGCGCGGGCAGCGGGTTCTGGCCAGGTACTGCCGGCTGAAGAAAAGTCACGGGTCCGTTCCCTCTCGTCCGGCGGGCCGCCCGGTCGGGCGGCCCGGCACTGTGTCCGGTGCGAAAGGGGGCGTGAGCCCACCCCGACCGTGTCCGCAGCGGACCGTGGACACGGTGTGTGAGCTGGTGATTCCGGCCGCGCGGCCCGTGACGGGCCCCGGAGCCGGGACCCGCCGCGGCACCCCCTGCCGCGCTCCGCCCGGTCGTCCGCAGTCGCCGGGCCCTCCCCAGGAGCCCCGCGGCCGTCGGCCGGTGCGGTGGCGCTTTTCGTCGGTGTCGACCTGCGTGCCGGCATGTGCGCCGACGTCTGTGTGCTCGCGCTACTTTATGGCAGAAACCGGGATCAGATTCTGCTTTTCGGTATTCAGCCGGACGAGTTCCGCGGAATGACGCATTCTCTTCGTGAACGCCCCCGATGTGGCGGGTGAATGAATTCCTCAACCGCCCGTCCGGAGTCGCCCCATCCGTTTCAGCAGGGCGTCGGCGGGCCGGAACAGCTCCGGCCGCCCCTGCACGGTGTTGCGCAGCGCGCGCACCGGCGCCCGCCGCATCCGGTGCGCGAGGGCCACCGGATGCCGCCGCGTCACCCACCCTTCGGCCACGGTCAGTTCCCGCGTCTTCAGGGAGTCCTTGTACTCCTTGCGTCCCCGCCCGAGGTCGAGCAGCGCCATTCCGTCCACGGCCGCGCCCCGCGCCATCGCCAGGTGCAGCACGAGCCCGGGGGAGTACTTCGCGTACGCCGGGTCGTACGCCGGGAACCAGCAGGCCAGCACCGCCGCCGAGCGGAGCCCGAAGTGGGCGGCGACCGGCCGTTCGCCGGCGTACAGCACGGAGAGCAGTCCCCGGACCGGACCCGGGCCGGTGTGGAACAGCTGCTCCACCAGGCGCGTGATCCACGGCCTGGCGAAACGGTCGCCGCGTCCGGTGCGGCGGTACTGGGCCGACTTCCAGGCCATCAGGAGCCGCAGCGCCCCGGGATCGCGTTCGTCGTGGACGTACCGCAGCGGGCCGTGGTCGCGGTCGAGCCGGCGCTCCTTGGCCAGCGTGGTGCGGGTGAACTTCGGCGAGCGCTCCCGCAGTCCCGCCAGGTAGCTCTCCCAGCCGTCCGCGACGTCCATCACCGGCGAGCCGAAGCGGGCCGAGGCCCAGCCCTCGAAGAGCGGCTGGCCCGCCGCGAGATGGTCGAACTCCCAGACGGCCAGACCCGAGCCGCGCAGCAGGCCGGACGCGTCGCCCGTGAACCCCGGGCCGTGGACGAGCCCTTGGCAGTCCGAGACGCCGAGGCCGACGGCGCGGCCGACGCCGGCGGGGGTGCGCTGGTGCGGGAAGAAGGCCGTGGGTACGCCGTCCTCGCGGACCACGGCGATGCGGACGTCGCGTCGGCAGGCGCCCATGGCGAGGGTGAACTCCGGTGCCAGGAACGGGTTGTGGAGCTGCGGCGCCACGGCGGGCGGGGTCTGGGCCTGGAGCGCGGACCAGGCGGCCCGGTCGGCGGCGGTCAGCTCGCCCGGGCGGTGCACGGTGATGTCCACGTCAGCCGACCCGCTCTCGGCCGGCGCCGCGCCGGACGAGCCGCCCGGCGAGCGCGCAGGTGAGGACCAGGCAGCCGATCGCGCCCACGGCGGCCACCCCGGTCCGCGCCGACCAGGAACCCGCCATCAACAGGGCCTGGGCGACGCCGGTGTTGACCGCGAGCGCCGTGCCGAGGGCGGCCACGGCCCGGCTCCACGGGTCGAGCCCGGTCAGGACGAGGGCGACCGCGCCGCCGGGCGCGGTCGCCAGGAAGGCGAAGGTGAGCCCGGCGTGCCAGGGCGCCCCGGGCCCGGTCAGGGTGAGCAGCGTGCCGCACGTGAGGACCGCGCACCACGCGGCGGCCAGGGCCGCCGTCGGCGGCCCACCCGGTGAGCCGCGATGTCGTTCTGTGAGCGGAGACGATGGCTTCATGCCGATGGTCTGCATTGGCGACTTTGCCCCCCAGCGCGCCGGATGCCGGACTTCAATGTGGCGCAGTGGTGCCGGGCCGTCAAGATGCGGAGAGAGTGTGCAGATGCTCGACGGCGCCGTGCCCGTCTGAGGGCATGCGTTCACGAACGAGTGCACCGTGTAAGCGGAATGACCAGCCATCACATCTGCGTCGCACCTGTTGCTTTCGCAAAGAGTGCAGGGCAGGCCGTTCTCTCCGCGCGTAGATGTTTTGGCATGAACACTTCCGAGCGCCCCTGATTCCGTGCTACCAAGTGCACGCCGACCCCCCGCAGATGGAGGCTTCATGAAACTGCGTAGAACCGCGACAGGTGTGACCTCGTTCCTCGCCGCCCTCGCCCTCGCCTTCACCGGGGCGAGCGCGGCGACCGCCGCCGACGCCCAGGCGGCGGGCGGCTACGTGGCCCTGGGCGACTCCTACTCCTCCGGGGTCGGTGCCGGCTCCTACGACAGCGGCAGCGGCGACTGCCGGCGCACCCCCAAGGCGTACCCCGCCCTCTGGGCCGCCGCCAACTCGCCCGCCAGCTTCGACTTCGTCGCCTGCTCCGGCGCCAAGACCGGCGACGTCCTCGCCAACCAGCTGGGCGCGCTGAAGTCCTCCACCAGCCTCGTCTCGCTCACCATCGGCGGCAACGACGCCGGGTTCGCGGACGTCATGACCACCTGCGTCCTCCAGTCCGAGGCCAACTGCGTCGCCCGGGTCAACGAGGCCAAGGCGTTCGTCGAGGGCTCGCTGCCCGGCAAGCTCGACTCGGTCTACTCGCAGATCCGCGCCAAGGCCCCCTCGGCCAAGGTCGTCGTCCTCGGCTACCCGCGGTTCTACAAGCTCAACGGCTCCTGCATCGCCGGTCTGACCGAGGGGGAGCGCACCGCCATCAACAACGCCGCCGACCTCCTCAACTCCGTCATCTCCAAGCGCGTCGCCGACCACGGCTACGCCTACGGGGACATCGCCGCCGCCTTCACCGGTCACGAGATCTGCTCCGGCGACTCCTGGCTGCACAGCGTCAAGTGGACCGGGATCAACGACTCGTACCACCCGAAGGCCGCCGGCCAGTCCGGTGGCTACCTGCCGGTCCTCAGCTCCAAGGCCTGATCCGCGCCCGCCGTCCGCGCGGGCCCCGCACCCCGGGGCCCGTCGCACCGCGCCCTCGCACCCCGAGAACGCGTACGAGGAGGTCCCGCCATCGCGCGGGACCTCCTTCCGGCTCTCCCGGCGGCCCCGCACGCCGCCGCGCCCCGCGCTGGCGGCTCACCATCCGAGCACGTACCCCAGCCCCGTCGTCACCAGCACCACCAGAGCCGCCAGCGCCACCAGGGCGGGCAGCGCGCGGCAGCCCGCCCCGCGCACCCCCTCCTCCTCCAACACCCCCGGACCGCGCCCGGTGTGATGCTCCGCCGGCCCGCGACCGTCCGGTCCGGAGCCGCCCCGCCGGGCCTCCCGCGCGCCGGGCACCCCGGGGTGCGTGCCGCCCCGGGAGCGCGAGCCGCCCGCCACCCGGCGCAGCAGCCGCTCGGCCTCCACCGCGCCCAGCCGGTCGTCCGGGTGCTTGCGCAGCAGCCCCTCGATCACCGGCCGCAGCGGGCCGGCCCTGCCCGGCGCCGGAAGCGCGTCGTCCACCGCCGCGCCGAGGGTGGCCAGGGCCGTCTCGCGCCGGAACGGGGTCCGCCCCTCCACCGAGGCGAAGAGCAGCACCCCGAGCGCCCACAGGTCCGAGGCGGGACCCGGTACCCCCTCCAGCGCCCGCTCCGGCGCCAGGTACTCGGGCGAACCGACCACCTCGCCCGCGTCCGTCAGCTCCTCCCCGCCCTCCACCAGCGAGCTGCCGAAATCGGTGAGCACCACCCGCCCGCCGTCCGCGAGCAGGACGTTGGCCGGTTTCACGTCCCGGTGCAGGACCCCGGCGCCGTGTGCCGCCCGCAGCGCCGAGAGCACCTGGACGCCGACCGCCGCGGCCCGCTCCGGCGGCAGCGGGCCTTCCGCCTCCAGCACGTCCTGGAGGGTGAGCCCGCGCACCAGCTCCATCACGATCCACGGCCGCCCGTCCTGGCGTACGACGTCGAAGACCTCGGCCACGCCCGGGTGCTCGACCCGTCCCGCCGCCCGCGCCTCCCGCTCCAGCCGCGCGTGGAGGCGGGCCATGTCCTCCTCGGGCAGGCCGAACGGCACGCTCACCTCCTTCACCGCCACCTCGCGGCGCAGCGTCTCGTCCCGCGCCCGCCACACCGCCCCCATCCCGCCCCGGCCCAGCTCCCCGAGGAGCCGGTACCGCCCGGCCAGCAGCCGACCGCCCGCCTCCGGTGGCGCACCGTGTTCCTCCCCGCCCGCTCTGCCCGGCCTGCCCGACGTACCCGATGTGTTCATGAACCCTCCGTGGGGGGAGCGCCATTTCTCACACAAGTACCCCGTGAGGGCGTATCCGCAGCGCCGCCGTGCCGGTGATTCGTGGGCGCGCCGGCGGCCGCGCGGGCACGCCTCGGCACGCGCCGGGCGCTCGCAGACCGCTTCACGCAGCGTCACAGCGGGCCTGCGCGACATGTCCCCGACAGGTGTGGGTACCCGTCAACAACCTTGCGGGCAAGGCGGATCCCGTGCCCGGGATACCGGCGCGAAGCCCAGGGGCGATAGGGTTGGCCTGCCCGGGGCCGGGTGCCCTCGTACGGGTGGGGAGTGACATGGAACAGATAACTGTGCGCAGCAGGCCGCGAGTGCCTGCGATCACGTGCGGGAGCAGCGCGACCAGTTCGCGCCTCGACCGCCATCTCTCGGTGCTGGGCGGTCCTGCCGTCCCGCTGCGCGAGACGGCCGAGGCGACGACGCTGATGCGTGAGCTCACCTCACGGAATACCGCGCACGATCGCACCGGCAGGGGTGCGCGGGTCAGTCGGGTATCACTGTTCGCACCGCTCAGGCGGCTGCGCAGGTCGCTGTTCGGCGGCCACTGACCCCAGGCCGGCCGTAACCACTCCGGCCGGCCTCCCCCCTCCCCCCCCTGTTCCAGACACCGTCCGGTTCGGGGCGCAGCAACTGTGCCACCACTCCCCGGCACCACGTCGCGCTCCGCCCGGCGGACGCCCTCTACTCCGCGGTACCCCGTTCACCAGAGGGCCCCCTGCCCCTCGGGCCCCTCCTCGCGCACCGCCAGGACCGGGCCGGGCCGCCGCGCCGCCGCCGGGACCGGCAGCACCCCCGCCGCCCGCAGCTCCGCCTCGCCGACGACAGGCCCCGCCACCTGCGGACGGCCCGCCTCCGCCTCGCTCAGCAGGGCCAGCACGGTGATCAGCTCCAGCAGCTCACGGGTCCGCTCCCGCGGCCACTGACGGGGCGCCAGCCCCTCCAGCGTCCCCGGCGGCCCGACCGCCGTACGCCGCGCCACCCACTCGGCCAGCACCCGCACCCCGCCACAGGTGAACTCCCAGGCCCCGGACGGCACCGGCGCGATCCGCCCCCCCCGCCGACCAGCAGGCTCTCGCCCTCCCGGTCGTACGCCACCGGGTACGGTCCGCCCTCGCCCGCGTCCGACTCGACGAGCGGGGCCCGGACGTACGGCCGCTGCCCGCCCGGCAGCCGGGGGCGCTCGCCGTCGAGCGGGGCCAGCAGGGCGAGGGCGGCGCTGCCCCAGGCCACACCCGCCTGCCACTCCCCGGCCCGCCGGGGCAGGGGGACCTCGCAACCGCCGGCCCCGGGCACGGCGGCGCACACGGCCCACGCGAAGACGTCGTCGGCGGTCACCGGCAGGCCCAGCTCACCCGCCAGGTACGGGACGAGGCCCGGCGCCAGGTTGGGGCCGGCGGCGTCCGGCCCGCGGTGCAGGGGGCGGACCGGCCGGGCCCTGCCGTGCGGGTTGCGGCCGGTCGGCAGCAGGGCGGTGGCGAGCAGCGGAGGGCCGCCCGGGCCCGTCTCCAGCAGATAGCGGGAGGCGGGGCCGTGGGCCCGCCACAGTTCGGGCCGGGCGGTGTCCAGGAGCCGGTGGTCGGGCAGCAGCCAGCGCGCGTCGAAGGGGCCGTCGAGGACGCGGACCGGCTCGGGGCACGGGCCCGGGTCGCGGGCGAGGCGGCCGGTGGCGGTGGAGCGGCCCGGCAGCGGGGCGACCGAGGAGCGGGTGGTGCGGGCCCGGGTCGGCCCGAACAACTCCTCGCGCCGCTCCCCCTCCGCCTCGGCCAGCGCCCGCCAGCGGCGCCGCAAGGTCTCCGGCTCGCCCGCCAGCGGCCAGTCGCGGCCCGGCCGCCAGGGCGCCACCGACCAGGGCATCAACTCCGCCAGCCGCACACCCCGCCGGCCCGCACCGCCGCCCCCTCGCACGCTCACCCCCGCATCGTACAAACCACCCGCCCGGCCCCGCCGCCCGTCCGCCCGTAGCGCCTCAGGGGCTGGTGAGGACGGCCAGGCGCCGGGTCGCGCGGGTCATCGCCACGTAACGGTCGACGGCGCCCTCGACGCCCTCGCCGAACCGCTGCGGGTCGACCAGGACGACCAGGTCGAACTCGAGCCCCTTCGCCAGCTCGGGGGTGAGCGAGCGGACCCGGGGGGTCGCCCTGAAGGAGGGGTCGCCGATGACGCACGCGACGCCCTCGGCGTGCTCGGCGAGCCAGGCGTCGAGCAGGGCGTCCCGCTCCGCGGCCGGGCCGTGGTGGACCGGGACACCCGTGCTGCGTACCGAGGAGGGCACGTTGGCGTCGGGCAGCACGGCGCGGATGACCTGCTCGGCCTCGGTCATCACCTCACTGGGGGTGCGGTAGTTGACGCCGAGCGAGGCCACCGTGATCCGGTCGAGCCCGGCCCGCTCCAGCCGCTCGGGCCACGAGGCGGCGAACCCGTGCCGGGCCTGGGCGCGGTCGCCGACCACGGTGAAACTCCGTGAGGGGCAGCGTGAGCGCAGCATCTGCCACTCGGCGTCGGTCAGCTCCTGCGCCTCGTCCACGACGATGTGCGCGAATGGGCCCTCCAGCGGCTCCGGCTCGGCCCCCGGCAGCGCGCCCTCGTCGATCAGGGTGGTCTGCAGATCGTCGTGGAGGAGCATCGTCACCGCGCCCTCCCCGTCGTCGTCGGCCCGTACGAGGGTGTCGACGACGGCGGCCCGCCGCTCCCGCTCGGCGGCGACGGCGGCGTCCTGGCGGAGCTTGCGCACGGAGGACCGGGGGTCGCCGAGCCGCTGCCGGGCGGCGTCCAGCAGCGGCAGGTCGGAGACGGTCCAGGCGTGCGGCTCCGGGCGTTGCAGCGCGCGGATCTCCTCGCGGCTCAGGTGCGGCGCGCACCGGCGCAGGTAGGCGGGGACCGTCCAGAGGTCACCGACCAGGTCGGTCGGCTCGATGATCGGCCAGGCCCGGTTGAGGGCGCCGAGCAGCTTCCGGTTCCCGAGGAGCGAGCGGCGCAGCAGCGCGGGCGGGGCGTCGCTCTCGTCCTGGTCCGCGAGGATGGCGAGGAGTTCGTCGCGGATCTGGCCCCGTGCCTCGTTGTGCGGGGTGCCGGGCTCCACCGCGTCGAAGGCGGCGGCCCAGTCGGCGGCGCTCAGCCACAGCGTGGACCAGTGCGTGACGACCTCCATGCCCTCGGTGGGCGGCTCCTCGTAGAGGGCGACGGCCGGTTCGACCGCCCGCACCATCGCGGCCGAGGACTTCAGCCGGGCCACCTCGGGGTCGTCCTCGGGCCGGGCCTCGGCGCCTTCGGGGACCAGGTCGCGCAGGGTGCAGGTGCGCACACCCTCCTCGCCGAGACTGGGCAGCACGTCGGCGACGTAGCTCAGGTAAGGCTGGTGCGGGCCGACGACGAGCACGCCGCCGCGCCGGTGGCCCAGGCGCGGGTCGGCGTACAGGAGGTGGGCCGCGCGGTGCAGGGCGACGACCGTCTTGCCGGTGCCCGGGCCGCCGTCCACCACCAGGGTGCCCCGGGAGCCGGCGCGGATGATCGCGTCCTGGTCTGCCTGGATGGTGGCGAGCACGTCGCGCATCCGGTCCGAGCGGTGGCCGCCCAGGGAGGCGACGAAGGCCGACTGGTCGTCCAGCGCGGCGTGCCCCTCCAGACCGTCGGCGGTGAACACCTCGTCCCAGTAGTCGCTGATCCGCCCGCCGCTCCAGCGGTACCTGCGGCGGCTGGCCAGGCCCATCGGGTGGGCGTGGGTCGCCGCGAAGAACGGCTCGGCGGCGGGGGAGCGCCAGTCGGTCAGCAGGCGGCGCCCGTCGCCGTCGGTGAGGCCGAGCCGGCCGATGTACACGGGCTCGGAGCCGTCCTCGCGGACGAAGTGGCCGAGGCAGAGGTCGAGGCCGAAGCGGCTCAGGGTCCGCAGGCGCGCGCTCAGGCGGTGGACCTCGGCGTCCCGGTCCATCGCGGCGCGTCCGGCGCCGCCGGGGGAGCGGAGGGCGGCGTCGAGGCTCGCGGTCAGCTCGGCGAGCGACTGCTCCAGGGCGGCCTGCACGGCGGCGAAGTGCCGCTCGTCGCCGCCGGTCAGCGCCGGGTCGGCCTTGGCCGCCAGGCGGTCGGGGAGAGCGAAGGCCTTGAAGGCGGCCGGAGAGCCCACCTCGGGGCCGGGCGAAGGGGTGCGCACTGCGTGAATCACTCATTTCGGCGGGATCGGGCGACGGCCCGTGATTCTGCCTGGTGGAGGGGGCCTTGCCGCAAGCGCCCCCCTGCGCTGTACGTTGACAGTGGCAGGGAGCGCGGGCGCGCTCGTTGCCTTCCTTCCGCCCTCCCGCGTCTCGGGAGTCCCGGACCGGGCCTACGCGTCCAGCGTCACGGTGAACGAGAACCGGTCCCCCCGGTAGTGGATGCGGGTCACGTCGAGGGTGCGGCCCTCCTCGTCCACCGTGATCCCGGTGTAGTGCAGGATCGGGCTGAGCAGCGGGACGTCGAGCAGCCGGGCCGTCTCGGGGTCGGCGAGGCGGGCCTCGACGGTGTCGGTGATGCGGGCGATGCTGAGGCCGACGGTGTCCCGCAGCACCTTGGTCATCGGCCGGTTCTCCAGGTCGGCGGGGTCGACCAGGGCCGCGATCTCCGGCGGCAGGTAGTTGCGGGCGTGGTTGGTGGGCTCGCCCGTCTCCTCGTCGTGGCGCAGCCGGTGGTACGCCGTGACCTCGCTCCGGCCGGGGAAGTACTCGGCAAGGTCGGCGGGGACGGACTCCGGGCCGTGGCCGAGCAGGCGGGCGCGCATCCCGGACTGCTGGGCGACGATCGCGTCCACCGAGCCGAGCAGGCGGACCGGGGCGCCCTGGCGGGCGCTGGGCTCGATGAAGGTGCCGCGCCTGCGGTGGCGGGTGATGAGCCCCTCGTCCTCCAGCTCCTTGAGCGCCTGCCGCATGGTGAGGACGCTGACGCCGTAGTGCGCGGCCAACTGCTCCTCGGTGGGCAGCCGCAGCGGGGCGCCGGGGGAGCGGCCGAGTATGGAGGCCCGCAGGGACTGCGAGACCTGGTACCAGAGGGGCAGTTTCCGGTTCAGGACGATGGAGTCCGGTGCGAATGCGGTCACGGCTTCTCCGGGAGGACGGGACGGGCGGGCCCGGCCGCCGGTGCGGGCGGCCGGGCACAGGTGGGTCAGGGGATCATCCCGCAGTACCCCAGTGCCGCTCCAGGCCCTGCCACACCTGGTCGTAACCACGCTGGCGGTGGGCGGCGCCCGCCGCCTGCGCGGTCGGCAGGATCGGCCAGCGCGTCTCGAACATGAAGGCCAGCCCGTCGTCGACCTTCTGCGGCCGCAGTTTCGCCGCCGACGCCTTCTCGAAGGTGTCCCGGTCGGGGCCGTGCGCGGACATCATCGGGTGCAGCGAGCCGCCCCCGGGGACGAAGCCGCCGGCGCCGCCGCGCTTGGCGTCGTAGGCGCCGTCGATCAGCCCCATGTACTCGCTCATCACGTTCCGGTGGAAGTACGGCGGCCGGAAGGTGTCCTCGCCGACCAGCCAGCGCGGCACGAAGGCCACGAAGTCGACCCCGGCCAGGCCCGGCGTGTCCGAGGGCGAGGTGAGCACGGTGAAGACCGAGGGGTCCGGGTGGTCGTAGCTGATCGAGCCGATGACGTTGAACCGGTGCAGGTCGTAGACGTATGGGACGTGGTTGCCGTGCCAGGCGACGACGTCCAGCGGGGAGTGGCCGTAGGCGGCCCGCCAGAGGTTGCCGCAGTACTTGGTGACCACCTCGACGGGCCCTGCCACCTCCTCGTAGGCGGCGACCGGGGCGCGGAAGTCCCGGGGGTTGGCGAGGCCGTTGGCGCCGATCGGGCCGAGGTCGGGGAGCTGGAAGGGGCGGCCGAAGTTCTCGCAGACGTAGCCGCGCGCCGAGCCGCCCGCCAGCTCCGCGCGGAAGCGGACGCCGCGCGGGATCAGCGCGATCTCGCCCGGCCCCGCCAGCAGCACGCCGAACTCGGTGCGCAGCCGCAGCACGCCCTCCTGAGGGACGATCAGCAGCTCGCCGTCGGCGTCGGAGAAGACCCGCTCCATCGAGGTGTCGGCCGCGTACAGGTGGACGGCCATCCCCTCGCGGCGGGCCGGGTCGCCGTTGCCGCCGAGGGTCCACAGGCCGGCCAGGAAGTCGGTGCCGGGGGCCGGGTCGGGCAGCGGGTCCCAGCGCATCCGGTTGGGGTCGGGGACGGCGTCGGTGAACGGGCCGCCGTGCAGCGTGCCGTTCTCCATCCGGGCGAAGGCCGGGTGGTCGGCCGAGGGGCGGATGCGGTACAGCCAGGAGCGGCGGTTCTGCGCGCGGGGCTCGGTGAAGGCGGTGCCGCTCAACTGCTCGGCGTAGAGGCCGAGCGGGGCGCGCTGCGGGGAGTTGCGGCCCTCGGGGAGGGCGCCGGGGACCGCCTCGGAGCTGTGCTCGTTGCCGAAGCCGGTCAGGTGGGCCGGGGTGGCCGGTGCGTGTCCGTCAGCGCTCATCTGGTGCTCCCTCGTCCGCCGATTCCTCTGCGTCACCATAGGATTGCCGGGGTCCGGTGACAAGCCTCCGTGCGTCCGGTCCGTGCGCGGGGGGCTCCCAGAAGCTGAACATTGCTCTACTCTCCCGGGGCATGTCGTGGACACGCAGGTTCCTCGCCGTCCTCGCCGTCGCCGGGACGCTCCTCGCCGCCCTGCTGACGGCCCCGCCCGCCCTCGCCCACGAGGAGCGCCCCGTCGACTTCCCCGACGGCTCGGGCCGCGTCCCCGTCCACCGCGACGAGGAACCCGACCTCCTCGTCTGCAAGAAGGGCGAGGCCGCCTTCGAGAAGCGCATCGCCTCCTTCCCGAAGGCACTCCTGGAGAAGAACCGCGCCCTGTACGCCCGTTGCCTGCGTGAGGGGTACCGCCACCTCCAGCAGGCCGTGGACGCCGTCGACCGCCCGGGCACGACCATCGCCATCCTCCCCGGCCTCTACGAGGAGGAGCCCTCCCAGCCCGCGCCGTCGGGTGCCTGCGCCCGCCTCGACGCCCCCGACTCCCAGCTCGGCTACCAGATCCTGTCCTACGCCCAGCAGAAGCGGTGCCCGCACAACCAGAACCTCGTCGCGATCCTCGGCAAGAAGGACCTCCAGATCGAGGGCACCGGCGCCCGCCGCACCGACGTCGTCATCGACGCCAAGTACCAGAAGCTCAACGCGATCCGCGCCGACTCCTCCGACGGGGTCTACTTCAGGAACTTCACCGCCCAGCGCACCACCTTCAACGCCCTCTACATCCTCGCCGGAGACGGCTTCGTCATCGACGACGTCCTCACCCGCTGGAACGACGAGTACGGCTTCCTCACCTTCGCCGGCGACCACGGCCTCTACAAGAACTGCGAGTCCTACGGCAACGGCGACTCCGGCATCTACCCCGGCAGCGCCTCCGACCTCAACGACGGCCGCGGCTACGACGTCCCGCGCTACGCCATCGAGATCACCGGCTGCCGCAGCCACCACAACATGGTCGGCTACTCGGGTACCGCCGGGGACTCGGTGTACGTCCACGGCAACGAGTTCGACCAGAACATGGGCGGCGCCTCCATGGACAGCGCCTTCCCCGGCCACCCCGGCCTCCCGCAGAACCACGCCCGCTTCGAGGACAACCGCATCCACCACAACAACGCCGACTACTACCGCCACATCAAGGACGGCACCTGCTCGCGCCCGCCCGCCGAACGCGGCTACGAACAGGGCGTCGTCTGCCCCCAGATCTCCATGCCGCCCGGCACCGGCATCATCACCGCCGGCGGCAACTGGAACCTCTACGAGGACAACTGGGTCTACGGCCACGACCGCGCCGCCTTCTTCCTCAGCGCCGTCCCCGCCTTCATCCGCGGCGAGAGCGCCTGGTCCCAGCAGACCGACACCTCCCACCGCAACCGGTACGCCGGCAACCACCTCGGCACCGACCCCGACGGCAACCGCGTCCCCAACCGCACCGACGTCTGGTGGGACGGCCAGGGCGAGGGCAACTGCTGGCAGTCCGGCGCCACCACCTCCACCCCCGCCACCCTGCCCGTCTGCGGCACCGCCCGGGGCGCGGTCGACGGCGGCTCCGGACGGCTGGTCGGCGAACCCGTCAAACTCGCCCAGCTGATGGTCTGCGCCGACTACGACGCCCGCAGCGCCCGCGTCCCCGCCGGCTGCGACTGGTACGGCGCCCGGGGCGTCGAACGCGTCGAGACCCAGCTCGCGCTGGCGGCGGCAGCCGTGCTGACCCTGGTCGGCGCCGTCCTGTGGCGGCGCAGGCTGCGCGGCGACCGGCTCGCGGGCGCGGCCCTCCTCCTCGGCCTCGCCGGGCTCGCCCTGGACGTGGCCGGCTCCACCCTCGCGCTGCGCCCCGGCCCCCTCCCCGGGCTGGCCCTGCTCGCCACCGGCCTCGCCTGGACCGGCCTCGGCGCCGCCCTCGCCCGTCGGCACGCGGTACCGGGACTCGCCACCCTGACCCTCCTGCTCGGCGCGCTGACCCTCGCCGACGCCTTCGACCAGGCCGTCCACCTCATCCCCTGGATACCGGTCGGCCTCGGCTGGCCGCGCCTGGTGCTGGGCCTGGGCTGGGTCCTGTGGGCGGTGGCCGCCGCCGCGCGCCGCACCCCGGAACCGGACCGGGCCCCGCGCACCGAACAGCCCGAAGGGAGCCTCGCGTGAACCGCGCCCGCGCCGCCCGCCGTGCCACCGCCCTCGCCGCCGTCCTGCTCCTCGCGGCCGGCTGCGGCGGGCGCCCCACCACCCACCACAAGCCCGGCACCAGCCACGAGGAGGCCACCGCCGGGGCCGGCCGGCTGCTCGCCGAGCGGGACGCGGCCGGTCACCGCTACCGTGAACTCCCGCCCGGACAGGGCCCGTCGGTCCGGGTCACCGCCCGGCCCGACAGCGAGGACGGCTGGAACCTCCTCCTCACCCTGAGCCGCTTCCGCCTCACCCCCGACAGCACCGGCTCCGGCGCCGTCCCCGGACGCGGTCACGCCCGCCTCCTCGTCGACGGCAAGGAGACCGCCCGCCTCTACGGCACCTGGCACCACCTGCCCGCCGCCGACCTCCCCGGCCCCGGACCGCACCGGCTCACCGTCCGCCTGCACGCCGACGACCACACCGTCTGGGTCCGCGACGGACGGCCGGTCCAGTCCACCCACACCCTCGGGGCGCAGGCCGGGGAGAGGCCGGGGCCGTCCGCCCGCACCGTCGAACTGACGGTCACCGACGGCCGGGTGACCCCGCCCCTCGGCCGCACCGAGGTGAAGAAGGGCGACCGCGTCACCCTGAAGGTCCGCTCCGACCGCGACGACACCCTCCACGTCCACGGTTACGACAAGGCGAAGAAGCTGGTGGCGGGGGAGAGCGCCACGCTCACCTTCACCGCGGGCCGCACCGGCCTCTTCGAGGTGGAGACCCACGGCACCCGCCTCGTCCTCACCCAGCTCCTCGTCCGATGACTCCGCACCCGCCCGCCCCGGAGCCGGCCGCCCTCCTCGCCCACGGCATCGGCGCCCAGCACGACCTGCCCGTCTCCCCCTTCTACGCCTTCGCCGGAGCCTTCGCCGCCCTCCTCGTCTCCTTCCTCGGGCTCGGCCTGCTCTGGTCCCGCTCCCGCTTCACCGGGGCCGCCGCCGGGCGCCCCCTGCCCGCCTCCGTCCAGCGGTGCGCCGACGCCCGGGCCACCACCCTGACCCTGCGCGCCCTCGGCCTCGCCGCGTACCTCACCGTCCTCGCCCACCTGCTCCTGGGCCCCGGCGACCCCGCGCGCAACCCGGCCCCGGCCGCCGTCTACGCCCTCTTCTGGGCCGGGCTCGTCCCGCTCTCCCTGCTCTGCGGGCCCCTCTGGCGCCGCGTCAACCCGTTGCGCACCCTCCACCTCCTCGGCCGCGCCCTGCTCCGCCGGCCCGAACCGGGCCGCGCGCCGCCCGCCCGGTCGGGCCTGTGGCCCGCCGCGCTCGGGCTGCTCGTCTTCACCTGGCTCGAACTCGCCTCGCCCGCCCCGGCCTCGCGCACCGCGCTGCTCACCTTCCTCGGCGCGTACACCGTGCTCCAACTGGCCGCCGCCGCCCGCTGGGGCGAGGCGTGGTTCGCCCGGGGCGACGCCTTCGAGGCGTACGCGGGGCTGCTCGCCCGGCTCTCGCCCCTCGGCCGCCGCGCGGACGGGCGGCTCGTCGTCCGCAACCCGCTCGACGGCCTGGACGCCACCGAACGCGTCCCGGGCCTGGCCGCCACCCTCTGCGTCCTCCTCGGCTCCACCGCCTACGACGGCTTCTCCGGCACCGCAGGCTGGACCGGCACCCTCCAGACCTCGCCGCTCGGCCGCACCCCGACCGCCACTCTCGGGCTGCTCGCGGTGATCGGCGTGACCGGCGCCGTCTACGCGCTGTGCACCGCCGCCACCCGGGTCCAGGGAGCCGGTGCCGCCTTCGCGCACAGCCTGGTGCCGGTCGCGCTCGGCTACCTCGTCGCCCACTACTTCACGCTCTTCACCACCGAGGCGCCGCGCGCCGCCGCCCTCGCCCTCGGCGCCGGCCCGGGCCCGGTCCCCGAACCGCCCCTGGAACCCGCCGCCCTGGCGGCCCTCCAGGTCTGCGCCGTCGTCACCGGCCACGTGCTCGGCGTGGTCGCCGCGCACGACCGGGCCGTCCGCCTCCAGCCGCCCGAACGCGCCGTCACCGGCCAGCTCCCGCTCCTCGCCCTCATGATCACCTACACCCTCGGCGGGCTCGGCCTGCTCGTCGCCTGACGCCCCGTGCGGTCCGCCCCCGCCCGGCGCTCGCGCGGGTGGCCGCCGGAAGGGCACCATGGTCCCCGTGCAGCACCTCACCTCCCTGCGCCGCGCCCCCGTCCAGCAGCGCAGCGCCGAACGGCTCGTCCGCATCCTCGACGCCTGCGCCGACCTCCTCGACGAGGTCGGCTACGAACAACTCACCACCCGCGCCGTCGCCGACCGCGCCCAGGTGCCCATCGGCTCCGTCTACCGGTTCTTCGACAACAAGCGGGCCCTGGCCGACGCCCTCGCCCACCGCAACCTCGACCGGTACGCCGACCGCATCGCCCGCCGCGTCGCCGAGATGGACGGCACCGACTGGCGAGGCGCCGTCGACGCCTGCCTGGACGAGTACCTGACGATGAAGCGGACCGTCCCCGGCTTCACCCTCATCGACTTCGGCGTCCCGGCCCCGCCCGCCCCCGGCGAGCCGCACGCCAACCACCAGGTCGCCGACCGGGTCGCGGCCCTCCTCGCCGCCCATCTCGGACGCCCCCTCGACGACGCCCTGCGCCGCGCCGTCCTGGTCGGCGTCGAAGCCACTGACTCCCTGCTCCACCTGGCCTTCCGCACCGACCCGGCGGGCGACGAGGCCCTCGTCACGGAGACCCGCACCCTGCTGCACGCCTACTTCGCCCACGCCTTGGACCGCATGCCCGAGGACCAGGACGGCTGAAGCGCGGCCCCTGGTGCCCGGCACCACGGGGGCGTTAGGTTGGCCGCCGCCCACCCTCGCCCAGCAGCCGGGAGAACTCGCCGTGGTCCGTGCCGCCTTCCTGCCCGCCACCGGTTCCGCCCTCACGACCGGTGAGATCGAGCTGCCCGACCCCGGCCCCGGCCAGGTGCGGATCAGGCTCGCCGCCGCCGGGGTCTGCCACTCCGACCTCTCCCTGACCAACGGCACCATGGCGGTCCCCGTCCCCGCCGTCCTCGGTCACGAGGGCGCCGGAACCGTCGTCTCCGTCGGCGAGGGCGTCACCTCGGTCGCCCCCGGCGACGGGGTCGTCCTCAACTGGGCGCCCGCCTGCGGCGACTGCGCCGCCTGCGGTCGGGGCGAGGTGTGGCTGTGCCGCAACGCCCTCGCCGGAGCCGCCCGGGTCCACGCCCACCGGCCCGACGGCACCGTCCTGCACCCCGGCCTCAACGTCGCGGCCTTCGCCGAGGAGACCGTCGTCGAGGAGAACTGCGTCCTGCCCGTCCCCGACGGGGTGCCGCTGACCGACGCCGCCCTGCTCGGCTGCGCCGTCCTCACCGGCTACGGCGCCGTCCACCACAACGCCCGCGTCCGGCCGGGCGAGACCGTCGTGGTCCTCGGCGCCGGGGGAGTGGGCCTCGCCGCCCTCCAGTCCGCCCGGATCGCCGAGGCCGGCGCGGTGATCGCCGTGGACGTCTCCGAGGCCAAGCGGGAACTGGCCCACCAGGCCGGCGCCACCGACTTCGTCGTCGCCTCCGCCACCACGGCCAGGGAGATCCGCGCCCTGACCGGCGGCGAGGGCGCCGACGTGGCCGTCGAGTGCGTGGGGCGGGCCGCCACCATCAGGACCGCCTGGGACTCCACCCGGCGCGGCGGCCGTACCACCGTCGTCGGCATCGGCGGCACCGACCAGCAGGTCACCTTCAACGCCCTGGAACTCTTCCACTGGGGCCGCACCCTCTCCGGCTGCGTCTACGGCAACTCCGACCCCGCCCGCGACCTGCCGGTCCTCGCCGAGCACATCCGCGCCGGCCGGCTCGACCTCGCCTCGATGGTGACCGACCGGATCGGGCTGGACGACATCCCCGGCGCCTTCGAGCGGATGACCGCCGGGAAGGGCGGCCGGGCCCTGGTGGAGTTCGCGCGGACGGAATGAGAGAGGACGGCGGCCCGACGCCCGGCACGCCCGGCGGGGCACCGGCCGTCCCCCGTCCGGCCGCGCACGCTAAGCGCTTGCTCAGTGGCAAGGGTAGGGTGTGGCACCGGTACGGAGGGAAGGGCTGGGCATGAGCGCGGTGGAGCGGGGCCCCGAGGGGCCCGACGAGGCTGTGGGCGAGGGCGCCGACGGAGCGGGTGGTGAGCCGGACGACGCGTCCTGGGCCGAGGTGACGCCGGATGCGGCCCGCAGGCTGCTGGTGGCCGCCGTCGACGCCTTCGCCGAACGCGGCTACCACGCCACGACCACCCGCGACATCGCCGGGCGCGCGGGGATGAGCCCCGCCGCCCTCTACATCCACTACAAGACCAAGGAGGAGCTGCTCCACCGGATCAGCCGCATCGGCCACGACCGGGCGCTGAAGATGATGCGGGACGCGGCCGACAGCGAGGGCACGGCGGCCGAGCGGCTGGACCGCGCCGTCCGCTCCTTCGTCGGCTGGCACGCCCTGCGCCACACCACGGCCCGCGTCGTCCAGTACGAACTGGACGCGCTCGGGCCCGAGCACCGCACCGAGATCATCGAACTGCGCCGGGGCACCGACGCGGCGGTCCGCGAGATGATCGCCGACGGTGTGCGGGACGGCGAGTTCGAGGTGGCCGACATCCCGGGCACCGCCCTGGCGGTGCTCTCCCTCTGCATCGACGTGGCCCGCTGGTTCAAGCCCGGTGGCACCCGCACCGCCGAGGAGATCGGCGCACTCTACGCCCACCTGGTCCTGCGGATGGTCGGCGCAGGCGGGAAGTGAGTCCCCGCGCGGCCCGGGGTGCCCCGGGCCGCGAACGAGCGGGCGGCGGGGTTCAGAGGTAGTAGCGGACGACCGCCTCGGCGACGCAGACCGGCTTGTCGCCGCCCTCGCGCTCCACGGTGAAGACGGTGGTGACCTGCACGCCGCCGGTGACCTCGCCCACCTCCTCGATCCGCGCGGTGGCGCGCAGCCGCGAGCCGACCGGGACGGGGGCGGGGAAACGGACCTTGTTCACGCCGTAGTTGACGCCCATCCGCACGCCTTCGACCGTGATCAGCTGCGGGCCGAAGACGGGCAGCAGCGACAGCGTCAGGTACCCGTGCGCGATGGTGGTGCCGAACGGGCCCTCCTTCGCCTGCTCGGGATCGACGTGAATCCACTGGTGGTCGCCGGTCGCCTCGGCGAACCGGTCGATCCGCTTCTGCTCGATCTCCAGCCAGTCGGTGTGGCCCAGCTGCTCGCCGACGGCCGCGCGCAGCTCGCCGACCGATGTGAAGATCCTCGGTTCTGCCATGTCCCGACCTCTCTCATCAACATGTCTAAGCGCTTGCTCAGCATGGACCGGCCGTATCCGGCTGTCAATGAACCGCCCGCCGCTGCCCGGGGCCGGTGCCGGGCCCGTCCGCGGACCCAGCGTTCATCCGAGCCGCGTAGGGTCGGCGGGTGCCGCAGATTCCGCAGAAGATCCATGAGCTCACCGTCGGCCAGCTCTCCGCGCGCAGCGGGGCCGCCGTCTCCGCCCTGCACTTCTACGAGGCCAAGGGGCTCATCTCCAGCCGCCGCACCTCGGGCAACCAGCGCCGCTACCACCGCGACACGCTCCGCCGGGTCGCCTTCGTCCGCGCCGCCCAGCGCGTCGGCATCCCGCTGGCCACCATCCGCGAGGCTCTCGCCGCACTTCCCGAGGAGCGCACCCCCACCCATGAGGACTGGGCCCGCCTCTCCGAGGCGTGGCGCGCCGAACTCGACGAGCGCATCAACCAGTTGCACCGCCTGCGGGACCACCTCTCCGGCTGCATCGGCTGCGGCTGTCTCTCCCTGGAGACCTGTGTCCTGTCCAACCCGGACGACGCCGTGGGGGCGTCGCTGACGGGATCGCGGCTCATGGGGGCGCGGCGGAAGGCGTAGGGCACGGCTGGTGGTCGACCCTCTCGCCCGGCCTGGCGGGTCAGGGTGCTTCCCCCGTCGGAGCGGATGCCCGCCGTCCGGTCGCCATGCCCTGAGTGCCGCTCAACTGCGCCCTGGGCAAGGGGAGTTGGGATGCCGGCCGACGGTGGCGCGGCCCGGGAGGCCATTCCTCCGACGGGCGGGCGAGGGGCGGGGGTTCCCAGCCGGACGGGCGGTGCGCGCCCCTCGCCGCGCGCCCCGAGGCGTACCCGCGTGCCCAGGTGGCGCGTGGGGCGGCGCGGGTACACAAGGAGCGAGACGCCGATTCCTGAGGGAGGGAGAGCGATATGGCAGTGGCCGTCTGCTCGTTGAAGTGGGAAGCCGCCCGGACCGGAAGCCAACGCATCGTCTACGACAGCGACGGGTACCACCTGGTGCGCTTTCCGTACGAGGAGAGCGAGGAGTCGTACGACCCGTGGGGGATGCACGACCCGGGCAAGGCGTACCCCGACCCGGAGTCGGGGCTGATCGTGCCGAGCCACGACGGGTGGGGGACGCTCTCGGCGCTGGTGTTCTGGGCGCCGGACAGCCGGCCGGTGGAGTACCGGGCCCGGTTCGTGCGGGACCCGCTGGGGACCTCCACCGGGTACGACTCCACGGCGACCACCGATTCCGCGCCGACCGGGGGCAACCAGTTCCGGACGTACGTATGGCAGATGTTCGTCCGGAAGGACACCCCGCTCGGCCTGAAGGTCACCGCCAGGGCGGCGGGTGACGTGCCGGTGCCCGCGGCGCTGACGCTCGCCGAGTTCAAGCTGGCCGTACAGCCGGACGTGACGCTGCCCGGGTGAGGGGGCCGCCCGGCGGGGGCGCGGCCGGGGCCGGACCGCTCAGGCCGCCAGCAGGGGGGAGACGGCCTGGGCCAGGGCGCGGGGGGTGAGCAGTTCGCGCGGGACGCTGATCCCGCAGCGGGCGCAGTGCGGTTCGGGCCCCTCGCCCCAGGCGAAGCGGGGTGTGGCGCAGACCGGGCAGGCGGCGCCCGGCTCCCGGTCGAGGGCGTCGAGGAGGCGGCGCAGCACCTCGGCGAGGGGGAGGGAGGGGTGCAGGCGGGGGTTGTCGCACCAGGCGAGGGCGTAGCCGCTGCCGGTGCGGCGCTGCCAGGTGTCGACCCCGGCCGGGCGGCGCAGCCCGCCCTGCTTCTCGCGGCGTCTGCGGGCGGCGAAGCGCGCCTCGTGGGCCAGCCAGAGGTCCCGCGCCTCCTCCAGTTCGGCGAGGGCCGCCAGCAGCAGCGCGGGATCGGGGGAGCGGTCCTCGGGGCCGAAGCCGTGCCGGCGGCAGAGGTGGTCCCAGGTGGCCCGGTGGCCGTAGGGGGCGAATCTCTCCAGGCACTTGCGCAGGGAGTAGCGGCGCAGGGCCAGGTCGCAGCGGGGGTCGCGGACCTGTCTCGCCAGACTCCGGAAACCAGCCATGGTGGTGCACCTCCGTGATCGGAACGCCGGCTCCGCCCCCGGACCGCCGCCGTCCGGGGGGGGGCCGCCATGGAGGGGGCCCGGACGGAGCGCGGTCGGAGCGAGGTCGTTACAGGGACGTATGCGCCGCCGGAACGGCTCCATTCGTCCCGGCGCCGTCCCTTGCGCTCCGGCGGGGCCGAGGGGCGGTCCCCTGGCCGTCGGGGTCTGTGGGGATTCGGAGAAGGTGACGCATGTTCACCTTCAGCGCGCACCGTACCGGCGGTAACCTCCGGCTCACCATCGTCGGGAGGATCAGGTATGCGACGGCGCACCCCCAGATACGCCCCACGCACCTCACTGGCCGGCCGGGCGGTGGCCCTCGCGGCCACCGCTGTGCTCGCCCTCACCGCGGGGCTGCTCTCCCCGCCCCCACCGGCCGCCGCCGACGACCCGGCGCCGGTCGTCGACCACTGCGGCGAGACCTGCCACGACATCCTGCCGCCGGGCAACAACGGCAGCGCCACCCTCGTCGAGATCCTCGCCAACCGGGCGTTCGGCACCCAGCCCGAGCACGCCGACGACCAACTCGCCCCGTACGACGCGCTCGCCTCCGGGTACGGCTCGCTCACCGACGGCAAGCTCTCCGAGTTCTTCCACGACGCCTCCTTCGGCGTCCCCGAGGACCAGGTCGCCTCCGTCACCAGTCCCCGCGACGACGTGACGATCACCCGTGACAAGAAGACCGGCGTCCCGCACATCAAGGGCACCACCCGCTACGGCACCGAGTTCGGCGCCGGGTACGCGGCCGGCCAGGACCGGCTCTGGCTCATCGACCTCTTCCGGCACGTCGGCCGTGGAGAGCTGACCCCCTTCGCGGGCGGCGCGGAGGCCAACCAGAGCCTGGAGCAGCAGTTCTGGCCCCAGGCGCCGTACACCGAGGAGGACCTGGAGGCCCAGGTCGCCTACATCCGCGACCACGGCGGCGAACGCGGCAGGCAGGCGATGGCCGACGCCCAGGCGTACATCGACGGGCTCAACGCCTACCGCGTCAAGGCGAAGGAGGGCCGGACCTTCCCCGGCGAGTACGTGCTCACCGGCAAGATCGACGCGATCACCAACAACGGCGAGATCGAGCCGTTCACGCTGACCGACCTGATCGCCCTGGCCTCGGTGGTCGGCGGCCTCTTCGGCAACGGCGGCGGCGGTGAGGTCGAGGCCGCCCTCTCCCTCCTCGCCGCACAGCAGAAGTACGGCGTGGAGAAGGGCACCGAGATCTGGGAGGGGTTCCGCGGCCGCGAGGACCCCGAGACGGTGCTCACCGTCACCGACGGCACCTCCTTCCCGTACGCCGGCAAGCCGGAGAAGGCGCGCGGCCAGGCGCTGCCCGACGCCGGCTCGGCCACCCGCGAACAGGTCGTGTACGACCGCACCGGCTCGGCCGCGCGGAAGGACCCCGCCAAGGACCCGGTGAAGGCGCCCGCCGAGCTGGAACCCCTCCAGGGCATGTACGACGACGGCGTGCTCCCCGCCGACCTGTTCTCCAGCGACCGGGGCATGTCCAACGCGCTGGTGGTCTCCGGCGAGCACACCGCCTCCGGCCACCCGGTCGCCGTATTCGGCCCGCAGACCGGCTACTTCGCGCCGCAGCTGCTGATGATGCAGGAGCTCCAGGGCCCGGGCATCAGCGCCCGCGGCGTCTCCTTCGCCGGCGTCGGCATGTACGTCCAGCTCGGGCGCGGCCAGGACTACTCCTGGAGCGCGACCTCCGCCGGCCAGGACATCACCGACACCTACGCCGTCGAACTCTGCTCCCCTGACGGTTCGAAGCCCGGCGAGGACGCCGTCCACTACCGCTTCCGGGGCGAGTGCCTGCCGATGGAGAAGCTGGAGAAGACCAACGCCTGGAAGCCCAGCCTCGCCGACTCCACCGCCAAGGGCTCCTACCGCCTCCAGGTGTACCGGACCGAGCTCGGCATCGTCACCCACCGCGCCACCGTCGACGGCACCCCCGTCGCCTACACCCAGCTGCGCTCCACCTACGGGCACGAGGCCGACTCCATCATCGGCTTCCAGATGCTCAACGACCCCGGCCACGTCACCGACGCCGCCTCCTTCCAGGAGGCCGCCCAGCACATCAACTACGCCTTCAACTGGTTCTACGCCGACTCGCGCGACACCGCGTACTACAACAGCGGCGGCAACCCGGTCCGCGCCGAGGGCGTCGACGCGGCCCTGCCGGTGCGCGGCGAGCCCGCGTACGAGTGGCGGAACTACGACCCGGCCACCCACACCTCCGACCAGACCCCGCCCGCCGAGCACCCGCGGTCGGTCAACCAGGACTACTACATCTCCTGGAACAACAAGCAGGCCAAGGGGTACTCCGCCGCCAACTTCAGCCACGGCGCGGTGCACCGGGGCGACCTGCTCGACGGCCGGGTGAAGAAGCTGGTCGAGGCCGGTTCGGTCACCCGCGCCTCGCTCACCCGCGCCATGGCCGAGGCCGGGGTCACCGACCTGCGCGGCGAGCAGGTGCTGCCCGAGCTGCTGAAGGTCCTCGGCGGCGGTGACAGCCCCGAGACCACCCAGGCGGTCCAGCAGCTGCGGGCCTGGCAGGCGGCCGGGGCGCAGCGCAACCAGGGTTCCGCGGGCTCGAAGGAGTACGCCCACGCCGATGCCGTCCGCATCATGGACGCCTGGTGGCCGAAGCTGGTGCGGGCCTCCTTCGAACCGGGCCTCGGTGAGGAGCTGTACACCGCCCTCACCGGCCAACTCACCGTCGACGAGGCCCCGTCCGCCGGCCACGGCCCGACCGGCTCGCACGCCGGGTCGGCCTTCCAGAACGGCTGGTGGGGCTATGTCGACAAGGATCTGCGCCGGGTCCTCGGCGAGCCCGTGGAAGGCGGCCCCGGTGTCGCCTACTGCGGCGACGGCGACCGCGACGCCTGCCGCCGGGTGCTGCTGACCACCCTCGCCGAGGCCGCCGCGACCCCGGCCGAGGAGGTCTACCCCGGTGACGACACCTGCGCCGCCGGCGACCAGTGGTGCGCCGACAGCATCGTGCAGCGCGCCGTCGGCGGCCTCACCCACAAGAACATCCAGTGGCAGAACCGCCCGACCTACCAGCAGGTGGTGGAGTTCCCGAGCCACCGCTGACCACGGTGCGCGACGGCGGCACCCCCGGCACACCCGGTGCCGGGGGTGCCGCCGTCGCGCACGACTCGCGCCCCGCTCAGCGGTACAGCAGGTACGTCCGCCGCGTCCGCCGGAACTCCGCCAGCCCGGCGCGCCAGCCCGCCACCACCTCGTCGGTGCCCGCCCCCGCGTCGATCATGGTGCGGACCTGGGTGGAGCCGGTGAGCTTGTCGATCCAGTGGTCCTCGCGCCAGGCGAAGCCCGGCCAGACCTGCCGCGCCGTCACCAGCAGCCCGATCCCGGTCCGGACCGGGTCGAAGACCTTCCGGTCGTGGACGTGCACCTGCACCCCGCCGACGGTCACCCCCGCGAACTTGGAGAAGACCGGCGCGAAGTACGCCTCGCGGAAGTGCACGCCCGGAAGGCGCAGCGCGCCGGCGGCGGACGCCCAGGCGTGGTCGATGCCCTCGGCGCCGATCAGCTCGAACGGGCGGGTGGTGCCGCGTCCCTCGGAGAGGTTGGTGCCTTCGAAGAGGCAGGTGCCCGCGTAGACCACCGCGGTCTCGGGGGTCGGCATGTTGGGGCTGGGCGGCACCCACGGCAGCCCCGAGGCGTCGTAGAAGTCGTCCCGGCGCCACCCGGTCATGCGTACCGTCTCCAGCTCGACGGGCCGGGCCAGGAACTCCCCGTTGAAGAGCCCCGCGAGTTCGGCCACGGTCATCCCGTGCGCCTGCGCGATGGGCTCGCGTCCGACGAAGGTGGCGAACTCCTTGTGCAGCACCGGTCCGAGCGCCTCGCGGCCGGTCAGCGGGTTGGGCCGGTCCAGCACCACGAACCGCTTGCCCGCGAGCGCGGCGGCCTCCATGCAGTCGTACAGCGTCCAGATGTAGGTGTAGAAGCGGGCGCCCGCGTCCTGGATGTCGAAGACGACGGTGTCCACGCCCGACTCGGTGAAGACGTCGGCGAGCTTCTGCCCCGAGGTCTGGTACGTGTCGTAGACCGGCAGCCCCGTCACCGGGTCGTCGTAGCGGCCCTCGGAGCCGCCGGCCTGCGCGGTACCGCGGAAGCCGTGTTCGGGGCCGAAGACGGCGCGCAGGTCGACGCGGCGGTCGGCGTGCATCACGTCGACGATGTGCCGCAGCTCCCGGGTGACACCGGTCGGGTTGGTCACCACGCCGACCTTCTGCCCGGCCAGCACCCGGTAGCCGCCGTCCGCCAGCTGTTCGAAGCCGGTGCGCAGTCCACGGCCGCCCCCGCCCGGCGGACCGCCCCGGGCCAGGGCCGGGGCGGCGGCGGTGGCCGTCAGGGCCCCGGCGGCCGTGGTGGCGGCGAGCAGACTGCGTCGGGACAGGGTCATGCGCGGACCTCCGCGGTGGAGAGGGCTGTCATGTGCACGCACGCTAACGCGCCGAGCGCTCCCAGGGAACGAACCCGCGCCGGACGATCGCGTTCCGCATGATCGGCCGGCCTTCAGACGCCCCCGGCCGGTCCGCCCTCCGTGAAGGCGCCGGCGGCCCCCGCCAGCGCCGCGACCCGCGCCGCACGGCGGGGCAGGTGCGGATCGGGGGCCCCGCCGAGGAGCAGGAGCTGGTGGTACAGGGGGGCGGTGGCCGCGACGAGCAGGGGGCGCGGTGCGGTGCCCCGGGGGAGGTCGCCGCGCGCGAGGGCCCGGTCGACCACCACCTCGCAGCGCGCGTACCGCTCGTCCCAGAGGCGCCGCTGCGCCTCGGCGGCCTGCGGGGAGCGGAACGAGGCGGCGATCAGCGCCGGGACGACCGGTGGCCGCGCGGTCAGGGCGTCGTGGATCTCGTCGTTCAGTCCGGTCAGGTCGTCCTCCAGCGAGCCGGTGTCCGGTGGCGCCCAGTCGTCCGCGCCCGCCGCGTCGAGCACGTCGGCGAGCAGCCCGCCGACGTCCCGCCAGCGCCGGTACACCGTGGTGCGGTGCACACCCGCGCGGGCGGCTACGGCCTCCACCGTGAGCCCGTCGTACCCGTGCGCGCCCAGCTCGGCGAGGACCGCGTCGAGCACCTGGCGGCGCGTGCGGGCCGTGCGGCCCCCGGGGCGGGGGCGTGGCGCCGGCGGGGTCTTCGGTCCGGAGGTCGGGGGAGTCACCGTCGTGTACCGCTCCTTGTCGATATCCGTTGCGCGGGCGTCATCGCTGTGGCAGCATCTTAATGCATCAGTTGTCGCACTAGTGGAGTGGTCGATGTTCCCGCGAAGCGTTCCCCCGGCTGTCCGGCCCCTGAAGGCCGCCCCGTCCTCGAACGTTTCGGAGAACCCGTATGCCCGTACAGATCACCGCACTCGACGTCAGCAAGTCCTTCGACGGCCGTCCCGTCCTCGACTCGGTCACCTGCTCCCTCGGCGCGGGTGAGCGCACCGGGATCATCGGCGAGAACGGCTCCGGCAAGACCACCCTGCTGCGCCTGTTCGCCGGGGTGGAGCGCCCCGACCGGGGCGAGATCGTCGTCCAGGCGGCGGGCGGCGTCGGCCACCTCGCCCAGGAGGAGCGGCTGCCCGAGGCGATGACCGTCCAGCAGGTCCTCGACCGGGGCCTCGCCGAGCTGCGCGCCGTCGAACGGCGCCTGCGCCACCTGGAGGCCGCGATGGCCGGCGGCGACGAGTCCGGCATGGCCGAGTACGGCGACCTGCTGACCGTCTTCGAGCTGCGCGGCGGCTACGACGCCGACGCCCGCGCCGAGCGCGCCCTGCGCGGCCTCGGCCTGCGCCTGGCCGACCGCGCGCGCCCGGTCGGCACGCTCTCCGGCGGCGAACAGGTCAGGCTGCGGATGGCCGCCCTGCTGGCGGGTGCCCCGGAGATCCTGCTGCTGGACGAGCCCACCAACCACCTCGACGCCGCCGCCCTGCACTGGCTGGAGGACCACCTGCGCACCCGGCGCGGCACCACGGTCGCCGTCTCCCACGACCGGGACTTCCTCGAACGCGTCGCCACCGGCCTGCTGGAGGTGGACGCCGACCGGCGCCGCGTCGTCCGCTTCGGCGGCGGCTACGCGGGCCACCTCGCCGAGAAGGCCGCCGCCCGGCGGCGCTGGGCCCAGGAGTACGAACAGTGGCGCACCGAGGCCGGCCGGCTCCGCGAGGCCGCCGCGACCACCGCCCGGCAGGTCGCCCCGGGCCGCCCGATGAAGGACGGCAACAAGCTGGCCTACGACCGGGCGGGCGGGCGCGTGCAGCAGTCCCTGGCCAGCAGGGTGCGCAATGCCGAGGAACGCCTGCGCCGCCTGCTCGCCGACCCGGTCCCGCCGCCCCCCGAGCCCCTGCGCTTCACCCCGGTGCTGCGGACCGGCCGCCTTCAGGGCGCTCTCCTGGAGGCGTCCGGCGCCGAGGTCCCGGGCCGGCTCGACCGCACCGACCTGACCCTCGCGGCCGGCGAGCGCCTGCTGGTCACCGGGGCGAACGGCGCGGGCAAGTCCACTCTTCTCCAGGTCCTCGCCGGAGAGCTGACCCCCGGCTCCGGGACCGTCACGCGGCGCGGCCGGGTCGGCCACCTCGCCCAGGAGCCCCCGCCGGGCGACCCGGACCGGACCGTCCTGGCCGCCTTCGCCCGGGACCTGCCGGGCGTGCCGGGCGACCACACCGAACACCTCCTGTCCCTCGGCCTGTTCACCCGCGAGCAGCTCGCCGTGCCGGTGGGGCGCCTGTCCACCGGGCAGCGCCGGCGCCTGGCCCTCGCCCGGCTGCTCGGCAGGCCCGCTGACGTCCTGCTGCTGGACGAGCCCACCAACCACCTCTCGCCCGCCCTGGCCGAAGAGGTCGAGGCCGCACTCGACGGCTACGAGGGCGCCCTCGTCGTCGTCAGCCACGACCGCCGCCTGTGCCGCCGCTGGCGAGGCGCCCGCCTCGCCCTCGACGCCCCGGCCCCGGCAGTCGCCGCGCACGGAAACCCGTAACGCCCGCCCCGAGACCGGAAGGACGCCTCGCCCATGCCCCCGTTCCCCACTCCCGCCGACCCGACCGTGCTGCACCCGATGCCCGAACAGCCGCGCGTGGTGCTCCTGAAGCCCCTCGTCACCTCCCCGCTCATCGAGGTCGGCGAGTTCTCCTACTACGACGACCCCGACGACCCGACCGCCTTCGAGACCCGCAACGTCCTCTACCACTACGGCCCGGAGAAGCTGGTCATCGGAAAGTTCTGCGCGCTGGGGGAGGGGGTGCGCTTCCTCATGAACGGCGCCAACCACCGCATGGACGGCCCCTCCACCTTCCCGTTCCCGATCATGGGCGGCTCCTGGGCCGAGGACATGGACCTCATCACCGACCTGCCCGTCCGCAGCGACACCGTCGTCGGCCACGACGTCTGGATCGGCTACGGCGCGACGATCATGCCCGGCGTCCGCATCGGCCACGGCGCGATCATCGCCTCCGGCTCCGTGGTCACCGACGACATCCCCGACTACGCCATCGCCGGAGGCAACCCCGCCCGCGTCATCCGCCACCGCTACGACGAGCAGGACACCGCCCGCCTCCTCGCCCTCGCCTGGTGGGACTGGCCCCTCGACCACATCACCACCCACCTCCGCACCCTCATGTCCGGCACCATCGACACCCTCGAGAAGTCAGCCCCGCCCCGGCCCTGACATCCGGTCGGAGACCTACGGCCCGGCCGGTTCACGAGGCCATCGGTGACATCCGGGAGCAACCGGCTCCCACCCCTCGGCCCGAACGGCCACCCCCGTGCCCGGGCCCCCGGAAGGCCCGGGCACCCCCCTTCCCAAGGGCATACCGACTGGTTAGTCTGCCCAAGCCGGCCGTAGGCAACTCGCTGATTGGGAGCCACGTGGACACCTCCTCCGTGCAGGGAACGGGAATCGTCGTCACCGGAGCCGCAGGCGGCATCGGCGCGGCCCTCGCCGAGCGCTTCGTCCGCGAAGGCGCCCGGGTCGTCGTCAACGACGTCGACGAGCGCCGCACGAGAGAAGCGGCCGAGCGGATCGGCGCCATCCCCGTCTGGGGCGACGCCTCCGCGGTGGTGGAGGCCGCCCGCGACGCCCTCGGCGGCACCGTCGACACCTGGTGCGCCAACGCGGGCCTGACCTCGCCCGGCGCCGAGGACGCCGACGAGGAGATCTGGGCCGCCGCCTGGGACGTCAACGTCATGGCCCACGTCCGCGCCGCCCGCGCCCTGCTCCCCGCCTGGCTGGAGCGCGGCCGGGGCCGCTTCGTCTCCACGGTCTCCGCCGCGGGCCTGCTCACCATGATCGGCGCGGCCCCGTACAGCGTCTCCAAGCACGGCGCGTACGCCTTCGCCGAATGGCTCTCGCTGACCTACCGCCACCGCGGCCTCAAGGTCCATGCCATCTGCCCGCAGGGTGTGCGCACCGACATGCTCGCCGCCGCCGGGTCCGCCGGCGACCTGGTCCTCGCCCCCACGGCCATCGCCCCCGAGGCCGTCGCCGACGCCCTCCTCGCGGGCATCGCCGAGGACCGCTTCCTCATCCTTCCGCACCCCGAGGTCGCCGGGTACTACGCGGCCCGCGCCAAGGACCCCGAGCGCTGGCTCGGCTCCATGAACCACCTGCAACAGACCTGGGAGGGGACAGGCCGATGACGGCCGCCGTCCGCCACGGCCGCGACGCCGGCCCCGCCGAGCCGGTCACCCGCTGCGAGGAGCGGCTCGCGGCGTACAGGCACCCCCGCGAGGTCCGGGTCCTGCCGGAGCCGCCGAAGACGCCCAGTGGGAAGATCCTCCGGCGGGAACCGCGTTCACCCAGTGGCGCCGGTCCCGGCGTACCGTGACGGAAGGCCGCGCCCGGAGCGCGGCGACGACAAGGAAGGTGGCGGCGCAGTGCCCCAGAACACGCCCGGAAACCCGGAGGGCGACGGCACGCCCGTACCCCGGCGGCTGCTGGCCGCCGCCACCCGCCTCTTCGCCGACCAGGGCTACGACCGGACCTCCGTCCAGGAGATCGTCGAGGCCGCCGGCGTCACCAAGGGCGCCCTCTACCACTACTTCGGCTCCAAGGAGGACCTCCTCCAGGAGGTCTACGCCCGGCTGCTGAGGCTCCAGCAGGAACGCCTCGACATGTACGCCGACTCCCGGGAGCCCGTCGAGGAGCGGCTGCGTGCCGCCGCCGCCGACGTCGTCGTCACCACCATCGAGAACCTCGACGACGCCTCCATCTTCTTCCGCTCCATGCACCAGCTGAGCCCGGAGAAGAACAAGCAGGTCCGGGCGGAGCGGCGGCGCTACCACGAACGGTTCCGCGCCCTGGTCGAGGAGGGCCAGCGGACCGGGGTCTTCACCACCTCCGTCCCCGCCGACCTGGTGGTCGACTACCACTTCGGCTCCGTCCACCACCTCTCCACCTGGTACCGCCCCGACGGGCCGCTCACCCCGCGGCAGGTCGCCACCCACCTCGCCGACCTGCTCCTGCGCGCCCTCACCCACCCGGGCACCTGACCCGCGCCCCGCGCGAAGGCCCCTTGTCCCAAGCTGGGGACAAGGGGCCTTCGCCGTCGTCAGGTCAGCGGTACTTCTTCAGCTCCCGGCGGGCCAGGGAGCGCTGGTGCACCTCGTCGGGGCCGTCGGCCAGCCGCAGGGTGCGGGCCGCCGCCCACAGCTCGGCCAGCGGGAAGTCCTGGCTCACCCCGCCCGCGCCGTGCAGCTGCACCGCCCGGTCGATGATGTCGACCACCGCGCGCGGCGTCGCGATCTTGATGGCCTGGATCTCCGTGTGCGCGCCCCGGTTGCCGACGGTGTCCATCAGCCAGGCGGTCTTCAGCACCAGCAGCCGCAGCTGCTCCACGGTCACCCGGGCGTCCGCGATCCAGTTGTGCACCACGCCCTGCGCGGCCAGCGGCTTGCCGAACGCCTCCCGCTCCACCGCCCGGCGGCACATCAGCTCGATCGCCCGTTCGGCCATGCCGATCAGCCGCATGCAGTGGTGGATGCGGCCGGGCCCGAGCCGGGCCTGCGCGATGGCGAAGCCGCCGCCCTCCTCGCCGACCAGGTGGGCGGCCGGGACACGGACCTGGTCGAAGACGACCTCGGCGTGGCCGCCGTGGTAGTGGTCCTCGTAGCCGTAGACCCGCATCGCCCGCCTCACCGTGACGCCCGGGGTGTCGCGCGGGACCAGGACCATCGACTGCTGGCGGCGGATGTCCGCACCGTCCGGGTCGGTCTTGCCCATGACGATGAAGATCTTGCAGTCGGGGTTCATCGCCCCGGAGATGTACCACTTGCGGCCGGTGACCACGTACGCGTCGCCGTCCCGCTCGATCCGGGTGGTGATGTTGGTGGCGTCCGAGGAGGCCACCTCCGGCTCCGTCATCGCGAAGGCCGACCGGATCTCCCCGGTGAGCAGCGGCTCCAGCCACTCCTTGCGCTGCGCCTCGTCGGCGAACTCGGCCAGCAGCTCCATGTTGCCGGTGTCCGGCGCCGCGCAGTTCAGGGCGGTCGGGGCCAGCTGCGGGGAGCGGCCGGTGATCTCGGCGAGCGGGGCGTACTGGAGGTTGGTGAGCCCGGCGCCGTAGCGCTGGTCGGGGAGGAAGAGGTTCCACAGGCCCTGCCGCTTCGCCTCCGCCTTCAGTTCGGCGACCACCGGCGGCTCGTCCCACGCGGAGGCGAGCCGGGCCCGCTGCTCGTCGGCGACGGGCTCGGCCGGGTACACGTGCTCGTCCATGAAGGCGAGCAGCCGGGTGCGGAGTTCCTCGGTGCGCGCGTCGTAGGCGAAGTCCATGGTCAGCCTTCCTGGAGGGTGGTGAGACCGTGCTCGATGAAGACGGGGACGAGCTCCCCGATGCGGTCGAAGCCCGCGCCGACGGTCTGGCCGAGCGTCCAGCGGTAGTGGATGCCTTCGAGGATCACGGCGAGCTTGAACCAGGCGAAGGCGGTGTACCAGGAGACCGCGCCGGTGTCCCGGCCCGAGTGCTCGGCGTACCGGGCGACCAGTTCGGCGGGGGAGGGGTGCCCCGGCGCCCCGGCGGTGGTGCCGATGGGGGAGTCCGGCAGCTGGAGCGGGGTGCTGTACATGACCAGCAGGCCCAGATCGGTCAGCGGGTCGCCGAGCGTGGACATCTCCCAGTCCAGGACGGCCCGGATACGGTCGTCCGGGCCGATCAGGGCGTTGTCGAGCCGGAAGTCGCCGTGCACCACGGTGGCCGGGCCGGAGGCCGGCAGAGCCTCGCCGAGCGCGGCGTGCAGCGCGTCGATGCCGGGCAGGTCGCGGTTGCGGGAGGCGTCGAGCTGCTTGCCCCAGCGGCGCAGCTGGCGGCCGAGGAAGCCCTCGGGCCGCCCGAAGTCGGCGAGGCCCACCGTGCCCGGGTCGACGGCGTGCAGGTCGACCAGGGTGTCGACCAGACCGAGGACCGCCTCCCGGGTCCGCTGCTCGCCGAGCGCGGCCAGCTCCTCCCGGGAGCGGTACGGCGTGCCCTCGACGAACTCCATGACGTAGAACGGCGCCCCCAGCACCTCGGTGTCCTCGCAGAGCAGGACGGTGCCGGGCACCGGGACCGGGGTGTCGCGGAGCGCGCTGATCACCCGGTGCTCGCGTGCCATGTCGTGGGCGGTGGCCAGGACATGGCCCAGCGGCGGCCGGCGCACCACCCACCGGGAGGTGCCGTCGGTGACCGCGTAGGTGAGGTTGGAGCGGCCGCCCTCGATGAGTGCTCCGGTCAGCGGCCCCGCGACCAGCCCGGGCCGCTCCGCGTCCAGGTACGCGCGCAGCCGGACCAGGTCCAGGCCGCGCGGGGAGGCGGGGGCGCCGCCCTCCCGCGGTACGGGGGTCTCCGGTCGCTCTGCGCTCATCACGGCTCCTGGATGCTGCGGTACAAGGTCGACCCCCCATGATGCCGACCAGTCGGTATGCCGTCCAGGGGTGGAACAGGACGTGATCCGCATCGCCTCCCCGCGCACTCTTCCCCGGTGGCGCCCCCGCCTTCCGGCCGCCGAGTCCCGCAGGGGGAGAACTCGCCCGACCGGCCGGGGAGGCAGCCCGTGCAGGGGATCGGCTACAGCGCCGTCGGCGGACCGGAAGTGCTGGAGCACCCCGGTTCGCAGGGCAGGACGGTGATCACCGTCGACCGGGAGTGAGCGGGGATCGCGTCAGGCCGCGGAGGCCACCAGGACCCCGGCCGCCACCGCGAGCCCGGCCGCGCAGCACACCGCGCCCGCCGCGACCGGCCCCGGCAGGGCCGCGGGCCGTGCCGGGGCGAGGGCGCGGATGCGCCGGTGCGCCAGGGCCACGAAGGCGACCCACAGCAGGCAGCAGGCGGCGAGCGCCGACACACTCGCGGCGCCGCCGGACCGGTGCAGGGCGGCCCGGGCGGCGAGTACCGCGACGACCGTGCAGGAGAGCGTGGTCCGCCGCCAGGCGAGCCGGGTCCGCTCCGGCTGCAGCCCGGGGTCCCGCCCGGCGGGCGCACTCACCCGGCCCAGCCGAAGACCACGGCCACCACCATGGCCAGAGCCACCACCGCGACCAGCAGACTCAGCACCGCAGGGAAGCGGGAGACGGGCAGGTCCTCGCCGCGCCGCATGGCCCGCTCGCACCGCACCCAGTGGTGGACGGCGCGCAGCGCGCACAGCACCCCCGAGGCGAGCAGCCCGAGGGCCAGCGCGATCCGCCATCCCTCCTGGAGCCCGGGCAGGAACTGGTCCACGGCGAAGCCGCCCGCGATCAGTGCCAGGGAGGTCCGCAGCCAGGCCAGGAAGGTCCGCTCGTTGGCGAGGGAGAAGCGGTAGTCGGGGGTGTCGCCCTCCTCGGAGATCCGGGCCGGTGACCACCACAGCCTGAGGTCCTGCCGCAGGCTCACCGGTCCTCCCGCTCGCGGGCGGCCAGCAGCTTCCAGGCGGCCAGCCCGTCCGGCACCCACGGCCACGCGGACAGCCGGGCCGCCAGCTCCTCGTCGGTGAGGAAGGCGTACCAGGCCACCTCGGAGGCCTGCGGGTCCACGGGCAGCTCGCACCGCACCTCGTAGACCCGCGACCACCACGAGCCGTGGCCGTCGGGGTCCTCGTAGAGGAAGGAGAAGAGCCCGGTGGGCGCCGGCAGGCCGCTGACGCCCAGCTCCTCCTCGGCCTCCCGGAGCGCCGCCGCGTCGTACTCCTCCCCGGCACCGACGACACCGCCGACGAACAGGTCGTAGCGGGAGGGGTACAGGAGCTTGGTGGCGGTGCGGCGGTGGACGAAGGTGCGGCCCTCCGCGTCGCGGGCGCGGACGAAGACGCACCGGTGCCTGAGCCCCCGGGCGTAGACCTCACCGCGCCGGGCCGTCCCGGTGACCCGGTCCTCGGCGTCCACCACGTCCAGCAGTTCCTCGGCGGGGTCCTCGTAGGGCGCGCTCTGCATGCACCCCATGTAACACCCCGCTCACCGGCCCGGGCAGGTCAGGGGCGGGGTGTCGGCCGGGGGAGCGGTCACCGGCCTCGCCCGACGACGCCCGGCTCGCCTTCCGGGGAGGTGACGGCGCTCCGGGTGTTGACGCCCGCACCTGCGCCGCACAAGATCTGACCCACCGGTAACCGCAGGGAACGAGGACGTGGACATGGCCTACGACGCAGACGTCATCGTGATCGGCGCCGGGCTCGCCGGGCTCGCCGCCACGGCCGAACTCGTCGACGCGGGGCGCAAGGTGATCCTGCTGGACCAGGAGCCCGAGCAGTCCATCGGCGGCCAGGCCCACTGGTCCTTCGGTGGTCTCTTCCTCGTCGACTCGCCCGAACAGCGCCGCCTGCGCATCAAGGACAGCCACGCCCTCGCCCTCCAGGACTGGATGGGCACCGCCGGCTTCGACCGCGCCGAGGACCACTGGGCGCGCCGCTGGGCCGAGGCGTACGTCGACTTCGCCGCCGGCGAGAAGCGGGCCTGGCTGCGCGGTCAGGGGGTCCGGTTCTTCCCCGTCGTCGGCTGGGCCGAGCGCGGCGGCTACGGCGCGGACGGGCACGGCAACTCCGTCCCGCGCTTCCACATCACCTGGGGCACCGGGCCCGGCCTGGTCGCGCCCTTCGAACGCCGGGTCCGCGAGGGCGTCGCCCGCGGCCTGGTCGAACTGCGGTTCCGGCACCGGGTGACCGGGCTCGGCCGCAGCGCGGGCAGCGTCGACACCGTGACCGGCGAGGTGCTGGAGCCCTCCCCGGCCGACCGGGGGCGGGCCAGCGGCCGTGAGGTCGCGGGCGTCTTCGAACTGCGCGCCCAGGCCGTGGTCGTCACCTCCGGCGGCATCGGCGGCAACCACGACCTGGTCCGCCGCAACTGGCCGAAGCGGCTCGGCACCCCGCCGAAGAAGCTGCTCTCCGGCGTCCCCGCGCACGTCGACGGCCTGATGCTGGACGTGGCGGCCGCGGCCGGCGGCCACCTCGTCAACGGCGACCGCATGTGGCACTACACCGAGGGCATCGAGAACTGGAACCCCCTCTGGGCGCGGCACGGCATCCGCATCCTGCCCGGCCCCTCCTCGATCTGGCTCGACGCCACCGGCAACCGGCTGCCCGTCCCGCTCTTCCCCGGCTTCGACACCCTCGGGACCCTCGAACACATCATGCGGACCGGGTACGAGCACACCTGGTTCGTCCTCAACCAGCGGATCATCGGCAAGGAGTTCACCCTCTCCGGCTCCGAGCAGAACCCCGACCTCACCGGGCGCTCGGTGCGCGGCGTCCTCCAGCGTGCCCGCGCCGACGTGCCCGCGCCCGTCAAGGCGTTCATGGACCAGGGCGTCGACTTCGTGGTCGAGCGGGAGCTGCCCGCCCTGGTACGCGGGATGAACGCGCTCACCGACGAACCCCTGATCGACGAGGCGGCGCTGCACCGCACCCTCACCGCCCGCGACCGCGAGATCACCAACCCCTTCAGCAAGGACTCCCAGGTCACCGCCATCCGCGGCGCCCGCGCCTACCTCGGCGACCGCCTCATCCGGGCCGCCGCCCCGCACGCCGTCCTCGACCCGGCGGCCGGGCCCCTGATCGCCGTGCGCCTCAACATCCTCACCCGCAAGTCCCTCGGCGGCCTCCAGACCGACCTCTCCTCCCGCGTCCTGACCGAGGCCGGGGCGCCCCTGCCCGGGGTCTACGCGGCCGGCGAGGCCGCCGGCTTCGGCGGCGGCGGGGTCCACGGCTACCGCTCCCTGGAAGGCACCTTCCTCGGCGGCTGCCTCTTCTCCGGCCGCACCGCCGGCCGGGCGGCCGCCCGGGCGACCGCCTGACCCGGGCCCGGGCGCCGGCGCCGGCCGGACGCGAAAACGGCTGCGCTCCGCACACCGGCGGATGACATGCTGAGCCGATGGACGCCCCGATCCCCATCGACCTCGACACGTGGCCGCGCCGACAGCACTTCGCGCACTACCGCCGGCGGGTCCCGTGCACGTACGCGATCACCGTGGAGCTGGACGTCACCGCGTTCGGCGCGGCCTTGCGCCGGTCGCCGCGGAAGTCCTACCTCGCGCAGGTCTGGGCCCTGGCCACGGTCGTCAACCGCCACGACGAGTTCAGGATGTGCCTCACCGCCTCGGGCGAGCCGGCCGTCTGGCCCGTCGTGCACCCCGCCTTCACGGTGTTCAACCCCGAGCGTGAGACGTTCGCCTGCGTATGGGCGCCGTACGACTCCGACTTCGGGACGTTCCACGACGCGGCGGCCCCGCTGCTCGCGGAGCACGGCGGCGCCACCGACCTCTTCCCGCAGGGGGAGCTGCCGCCCAACGCCTTCGACGTGTCGAGCCTGCCGTGGACCTCCTTCACCGGGTTCAACCTCGACATCCGCGACGGCTGGGACCACCTCGCTCCGATCTTCACCCTGGGCCGTTACACGGAACGCGACGGCCGCCTCCTCCTCCCGCTCTCCGTGCAGATCCACCACGCCGCCGCCGACGGCTTCCACACGGCCCGCCTCGTCGACGAACTCCGGTCCCTCCTGGCCGACCCGACCTGGCTGAACGCCGACGCGCCCGCACCCGGGGCGTCCCCGGACTCCGGGCGGGCCTGACCGGTCCAGCGAGGGCGGCGCATCGAGGCCGGGCGGCGTCCGAAGGCCCAGGCCACAGGGGCGACAAGCCCAACGGCGGTTCAGCGCAAGGGGGTTGACCCCCGCTATGGGCCCGGGTGGGCCTTGACTCGGTGGGTACCGGCCCGCTTGACTGCGTGTGATCAGTCGCTCGCACGTCGTGTCGTGAAGGACCCTCGCGGTGCCCCCACCCCCGCCTCCGTTCGGCCGTGCCCGCAAGCGGGCCGCCACCCCCCTCGACCCCGCACTCGGCGACACCGAGCTGATCACCGCCCGCACGGCCCTCACCCAGGGCCGCTGGAGCGCCGTCCGCGAACTCCTGGCTCTCACGGGCACCGACTGGGACCTGCGAGGCCACCGCCTCACCGTGCTCGCCGGCACGCAGGGGGCCGCCGCCTGGGGGGAGGAGTGGCGGATCGCCGAGCCGGACAGCCCGGACGCCGCCGCCCTCATCGGCTGCGCCACCGTCGCCCGTGCCCTGGGCGACCGCCGGTACTGCCCCGAGGCCACCGACGCCTGCCACCGGGCCGCCGCCCTGGCCCCCGAGGACCCGACCCCCTGGCTGGCCCTGCTCCTGCTGGCCCGCAGGCGCGGTACCGAGGACGAAGTGGTCCGCCTCTTCGACGCGGTGCGCGTACGCCACCAGGACCACCACATGGCTCATCACCTGATGGCCGCCCGCCTCGCCGAGCGCCACCCCGAGGCGGGCCGCGACCCGCTCCACGAGGTCTACGACTTCGCCGCCTGGTCCGCCGAACAGGCCTCCCCCGACTCCCCGCTCGCCGTGCTGCCGGTGGTCGCTCATGCCGAGCGCTACCGGGTGCTGGCCGCCGCCGGCAGCGAACCCCCGGACCCCGCCGCCTCCGGCCACTGGCGCTCCCGCCGTGCCCGCCAGGTGCTGCGCACCGCCTTCGACTGGTGGCTGGAGTGGGAGGAGCGCCTGGACCGGGGCCGTCTTCGCACCGACCTCAACTACCTGGCCCACGCCAAGTTCTGCGAGGGACGTCCCGCCGAGGCGGCCGCCCTCTTCCACCGCATCGGCCCGCACGCCACCCGCGCCCCGTGGGCCTACCCGGACCGCGACCCGTACGACGCCTTCCACGCCGCCCGCAGCGCCGCCCTGGGCGCCACCTGAGCCGTCGCCGGGTCCCGCACCCCACCCCGCCCGTCCACCCCGAGAGGACTTCGAACCGATGACCGCCGAGACCCCCTCGCCCGAGGGAATCCGCACCTACAAGGGCGAAGAGCGCGCCCTGCGGGCCGACCGCCTGGGTACCACCGGGCTCCTGCTGTCCGTCCTCGCCGCCAGCGCCCCCCTCATGGTCGTCGCTGGTGTCATGCCCACGACATTCGGCGTCATGGGGATCACCGGGCAGCCCCTGCTCTTCGTGATCCTCGGCGTCGTCCTCGCCCTCTTCTCCCTGGGCTACGCCGAGATGAGCCGCCACGTCCACAACGCCGGCGCCTTCTACGCGTACATCTCGCGCGGGCTCGGCGGGACGGCCGGCGCCGGGGCGTCGCTGGTCGCGCTCGTGGCGTACAGCGCGATGCAGGTCGGCATCTACGGAATCTTCGGCTTCGAGGTGTCGGTGATCTGCTCGACCTACCTCGGGCTGGACATCGCCTGGTGGATCTTCTCCCTCGTCTCGGTGGCCGCCGTCGCCGTCCTCGCCTGGCTGAAGATCGACCTCAACGCCCGCGTCCTCGGCGTGCTGCTGCTGATCGAGTGCGTCCTCGTCGTCATCTTCGACGTCGCCGCCATCGCCGACCCCGGCCCCGAGGGCCTGTCGCTGCTCGCCTTCGACCCGAACACCCTCACCGGCGCCGGGCTCGGCACGGCGCTCTGCTTCTGCATCGCGGCCTTCGTCGGCTTCGAGCAGGCCCCCGTCTACGCCGAGGAGACCCGGCGCCCGCACGTCGTCGTGGCCCGCGTGATGTTCCTCGCCGTCGGCTTCGTCGCGCTCTTCTTCATGATCAGCTCCTGGGCGCTCACCGTGGCCTCCGGCCCCTCCGGGATCGTCGGCGACGCCCGCGAGCAGAGCGCGGGGCTCCTCTTCCACCTCACCGAGTCACGGCTCGGCACCACCTTCACCGACGTACTGCACATCCTCTTCGTCACCGGCATGTTCGCGGCGATGCTCAGCTTCCACAACGTCGTCGCCCGCTACGCCTTCGCCATGGGCCGCGAGGGCCTGCTGCCCGCCGCCTTCGGCCGCACCAACCCCGGCAGTGGCGCCCCCGGCACCGGCTCGCTCCTGCAGACCGGCGTCTCGGTCGTCCTCGTCGCCGCCTTCGCCCTCACCGACGGCAACCCGGTCGGCGACCCGACCGCGCCCGTCCTGAGGATGTTCACCTGGATGGGCAACGTCGGCGCGCTCGGCATCATCGTCCTGATGGCGTCCGCCTCGCTCGCCGTCATCGTCTTCTTCGCCCGCCGGGGCGCCGCCCGCGCCCAGCTCTGGCGGCTGCTCGCCTCCGGCATCGCCGGACTGGCCCTGCTGGCCATCGCCGGATACACCGTCAAGGACTTCTCCGTGCTGGTCGGCGCCGAGTCCGGGTCGGCGCTCAGCTGGGTGCTGCCCGGCGTGATCGCCCTCGCCGCCCTCGCCGGGATCGGCTACGGCCTGATCCTCAAGCACACCCGCCCCGAGGTGCACGCCCGCATCGGCCAGGGCAATGAGGCGTTCCAACTGGAGAAGGCGGCGGACGGGGCCGGTCGGGCGGCCGCGGACCGCACCACCACCACCGGCTGACCCGCCCCGCCGGAACGCCGCAGGGGCGGGGCACACGGTAGGAACCGTGCGCCCCGCCCCTGCGGCGTACTGCGGTGCCACCGCCAGGCGCTACAGCACCAGCGAGAGCAGCAGGACGAAGACGAGCGAGACGACGGAGATGATCGTCTCCATCACCGACCAGGTCTTGATCGTCTGGCCGACGTTCAGCCCGAAGTACTCCTTGACCAGCCAGAACCCGGCGTCGTTGACGTGGCTGAAGAAGAGCGAGCCCGCGCCGATCGCCAGTACCAGCAGCGCCGTGTGCGAGGCGGACATGTCGGCCGCCAGCGGGGCCACCAGACCGGCCGCCGAGATGGTCGCCACCGTCGCCGAACCGGTCGCCAGCCGGATCGCCACCGCGATCAACCAGGCGAGCAGCAGGGTCGGAATGGCCCAGTTCTCGGAGAAGTCCAGGATCATCCGGCCGATGCCGACGTCGATCAGGGTCTGCTTGAAACCACCACCGGCGCCGACGATCAGCAGCACGCCCGCGATCGGGGCGAGCGACTTCTCCACCGTGGTGGAGAGGCGGCCCTTGGTGAACCCGGCGGCCCGGCCGAGGGTGAACATGCCCACGATCACCGCGGCGAGCAGCGCGATCATCGGCGAGCCGATGACGTCGAAGACCCGCTGGACGCCCGCCTCGGGGTCGTCCACCACGATGTCGACCAGCGCCTTGGCGAGCATCAGCACCACCGGCAGCAGCACGGTGGCCAGCGTCGCGCCGAAGCTCGGCCGGCGGTCGGTCTCCTCGGTGGCACGCTGCGGGATCATCTTCTCGGGCGCGGCCACGTCCACCCAGCGGGCGGCGTACTTGCCGAAGACGGGGCCGGCGATGATCACCGTGGGTATCGCCACCACGACGCCGAGCGCCAGGGTGATGCCGAGGTTGGCGCCGACCGCGTCGATGGCGACGAGCGGGCCGGGGTGCGGCGGGATCAGGCCGTGCATGACCGACAGGCCGGCCAGGGCCGGGACGCCGATCTTCATCAGCGAGTAGTTGCCGCGCTTGGCCACCATCAGGACCACCGGGATCAGCAGCACGATGCCGACCTCGAAGAAGAGCGGCAGGCCGATGACGGAGGCGATGAGCACCATCGCCCACGGCATCGCCCGGCCGCCGGCCTTGGCGAGGATCGTGTCGACGATCTGGTCGGCGCCGCCCGAGTCGGCGAGGAGTTTGCCGAGGATCGCACCGAGGGCGATCAGCACACCCACGCCTGCCACGGTCGATCCGAGTCCGGCGGTGAAGCTGGTGATGGCCTTGTCCAGCGACGCCCCGGCGAAGGCGCCGAGTGCCAGCGAACCGATGGTCAGTGCCAGGAAGGCATGGACCTTGAACTTCGTGATGAGCAGGACGATGACGGCGATGCCGGCGAGAACGGCGATCCCCAGCTGGGCGTTGCCCGCGGAGGTGATCGGTTCCGCCGCGTCCGCTGCCAGCATCTCGACGCTGAGACGGGTCACGGGATTCTTCCCTCGTGTGGAGAGTGAGTGGGGAGGGGGCGAGCGGGGTGGACGCCCGCGCGGCCCCCGGTGGTGCGGGGCCCGGGCCGGTCAGGCCGGCTCGGCCCGGCCCTGGTCGTAGGCGGCCAGCGCCTCGCAGGCACGGTCGGCGATCTCCTCCGGCGTGCCCGACACGTCGACGGCGACCCCGGCCTCGTCCGCCCGGAGCGGCTGGAGCGTCGCGAACTGCGAGTCGAGCAGGGCTGTCGGCATGAAGTGCCCCTTGCGGTCGGCCATCCGCTGCTCGACCAGCTCCCGGCCCCCGGTGAGGTGGACGAAGACCACGCCCGGCCCGGAGGCGCGCAGCCGGTCCCGGTAGGAGCGCTTGAGGGCGGAGCTGCTGACGACCCCGCCCAGCTCGGCCCGGCTGTGGGCCCAGGCGCCGATGGCGTCCAGCCACGGCCAGCGGTCGTCGTCGTCCAGCGGCGTGCCGGCCGACATCTTGGCGATGTTCGCCGGGGGGTGGAAGTCGTCGCCCTCGGCGTAGGGGACGCCGAGCCGTTCGGCGAGCAGGGGACCGATCGTGGTCTTGCCGGTTCCTGCGACGCCCATGACCACGACGACGTGGGGGGTGTTCATTGCTGCCTCGCTCGCTGTCCTCTTCGACATCGTTCGCCTGCCGGACCCCGTAGGGTCACGACACTGAAACCCATTAGGTACGACTAATTCAAGAGACTGTGACGCAAAAGTCTGACTTTTTGTTCTCGATGGCGGCCTCGTAGGCTGATCGACATGACGACACAGGGCGGGGGGCTCCACGCGAGGGTGCTCGACAGGCTCGGCCCCGCGATCACCGAGGGCCAGTACCCGGCGGGCAGCGTGCTGCGCACGGACGAGCTGGCCCAGCGGTACGAGGTCTCCCGCTCGGTCATGCGTGAGGCCGTCCGCGTCCTGGAATCCATGCACCTGGTCGCCTCCCGGCGCCGGGTCGGCGTCACCGTGCTCCCCGCCGAGGAGTGGAACGTCTACGACCCGCAGGTCATCCGCTGGCGACTGGCCGGCGCCGACCGGTCCCGCCAGCTCCGCTCACTGACCGTGCTCCGCTCCGCCGTCGAGCCGGCCGCCGCCGGGCTCGCCGCCCGCAACGCGACCTCGGCGCAGTGCGCCGAGCTGACCGAGAACGCCCTCGGCATGGTCGCCCACTCCCGGGGCCACCGGCTGGAGGGGTACCTGCGCCACGACATCGCCTTCCACCGCGTCGTGCTGCGCGCCTCGGGCAACGAGATGTTCGCCCGCCTCGGCGACGTGGTCGCCGAGGTCCTCTCCGGCCGCACCCACCACCAGGTGATGTTCCACGACCCGGACCCGGCCGCCGTCACCCTCCACGTCCGCCTTGCCGAGGCCGTCCGCGAACACGACGCCGACCGCGCCGAGGCCCTCACCCGGGAGATCACCGTCGGCGCCCTCCAGGAACTCGACATCCTGGACCCGCCCCCGGCACCCGCCGGGTGCTGAGAGCGGGGCCGCCCGGCCGGTCCCGTCAGTCCCGGACGTCCCCGTCCACGTACAGCCACGCGCCGGACCCCTCGGCCCGGGTGAAGCGGCTGTGCTCCGCCATCACCCCGGACTCGCCGCCGGCCCTGTAGTGGGCGCGGAAGGTCACCGTCCCCGTGGCGTGGAACGCGCTGCCCTGTGCGGTGCCGGTGATCTCCAGCCCCGTCCACCGCGTCCCGTCGTCCAGGTCCAGTGCGGCGGGGCGGGTGCGCGGGTGCCAGGTGCGCAGCAGGTAGGCGGCGTCGCGGACGGCGAAGGCCGCGTACCGCGAGCGCATCAGCTGCTCCGCCGTCGCCGCCTCGGCGCTCCCCGCGTGAAGACGCCCGCAGCACTCGCCGTACGGACGCCCGGTGCCGCACGGGCAGGGGCCGGCGGACGCCGCCTCGTCGGCGGTGCGGCGGGGAGCGGCGGAGCGGGTGCGGGCGCGACGTGACATGGCCCCATTCTCCACGGCCTCGTCCCCCGGTCGGCGCAGACCGCCGGGCCGCCCGGCGCCCCGGGTGGTCTCATCGCGGGGTACGGACCCCGCGCCGAAGGAGATCGCCGTGACCCACGAAGCCCCCCGGGTGCGCCGGGTGTACGAGCCCGCCGGGCCCTCGGACGGCACTCGCGTCCTCGTCGACCGGCTCTGGCCCCGGGGCGTCTCCAAGGAGCGCGCCGCCGTCGACGTGTGGCTGAAGGACGTCACGCCCTCCACCGAGCTGCGCGACTGGTACCACCAGGACCCGGACAACCGGTACGACGGCTTCACCGAGCGGTATCGCACCGAGCTGGGTGACCCGGCCCACACGGCGGCGGTCGGCGAACTCCTCGACCTGATGGACCAGGGCACCGTGACGCTGGTCACCGCCGTCAAGGAGATCGACCGCAGCCAGGTCCCGGTCCTCGTCGACCACTTGCGCCACCGGTCCGGAAAACACGAGAACCCCAGCTGAGCTGGGGTTCTCTCTGGTGTCCGAGGGGGGACTTGAACCCCCACGCCCGATAAAGGGCACTAGCACCTCAAGCTAGCGCGTCTGCCATTCCGCCACCCGGACAAGGTGTCTGTCGTCCGCCGGGACCTCCCTGCGGCGACGTGGAAAACCATAGCAAACATCTGGGGGTCCTCGATCACCCCCGGGTTCCGCCCGGAGTGGACCGGCCCGAGGGAGGGGCGCCGGGTGTGACGGGCATGTGTCGGCCGGAACCCGGTCTTGGGCGCGAGGCCCGCCCGGGGCGAGGATGAGAGGACCCAACACGGCGACAAGCCAAGGAGCAGCGTGATCGAGTCGAAGACGGACCAGGGGACCGGGAGCCTTCGCGGTGAGGACGAGGTGGTCGACCTCTGCCGCGACCTCATCCGGATCGACACCAGCAACTACGGCGACCACTCCGGCCCCGGGGAGCGGCGGGCCGCCGAGTACGTCGCGGAGAAGCTCGCGGAGGTCGGGCTCGAACCGGAGATCTTCGAGTCCCACCCGGGCCGCGCCTCCACCGTGGTCCGCGTCGAGGGTGAGGACCGCTCTCGCCCCGGCCTGCTCATCCACGGCCACACCGACGTGGTGCCGGCCAACGCGGCGGACTGGACCCACGACCCGTTCTCCGGGGAGGTCGCCGACGGCTGCGTCTGGGGCCGCGGCGCCGTCGACATGAAGGACATGGACGCGATGACCCTCGCGGTCGTCCGTGACCGGATGCGTTCGGGCCGCAAGCCCCCTCGCGACCTCGTCCTCGCCTTCCTCGCCGACGAGGAGGCCGGCGGCACCTGGGGCGCCCGGCACCTCGTCGACAACCACCCCGGCCTCTTCGAAGGAGTCACCGAGGCCATCGGAGAGGTCGGCGGCTTCTCCTTCACCGTCAACGAGAAGCTCCGCCTCTACCTCGTGGAGACCGCCCAGAAGGGCATGCACTGGATGAAGCTGACCGTGGACGGCACCGCCGGGCACGGCTCGATGATCCACCGCGACAACGCCATCACCGAACTCTCCGAGGCCGTCGGGCGGCTGGGCCGTCACGAGTTCCCCATCCGCGTCACCAAGACCCTGCGGCACTTCCTCGACGAGCTCTCGGACGCGCTCGGCACCGAACTCGACCCCGAGAACATGGACGAGACGCTCGCCAAGCTCGGCGGCATCGCCAAGCTCATCGGCGCCTCCCTGAAGAACACCGCCAACCCCACCCAGCTCGGCGCCGGCTACAAGGTCAACGTCATCCCCGGCCAGGCCACCGCCCACGTCGACGGACGCTTCCTGCCCGGGTACGAGGAGGAGTTCCTCGCCGACCTCGACCGCATCCTCGGGCCGCGGGTGCGCCGCGAGGACGTGCACGCGGACAAGGCGCTGGAGACCACCTTCGACGGCGCCCTGGTCGACGCCATGCAGACGGCGCTCTCCGCCGAGGACCCCATCGCCCGCGCCGTGCCCTACATGCTCTCCGCCGGCACCGACGCCAAGTCCTTCGACGACCTCGGCATCCGCTGCTTCGGCTTCTCGCCGCTCCAGCTCCCGCCGGAGCTCGACTTCGCCGGGATGTTCCACGGCGTGGACGAACGGGTCCCGGTCGACGGACTGAAGTTCGGCGTGCGGGTACTCGACCGGTTCCTCGACGCCTCCTGACGCTCCATCGGGTGAGCTTGGCGCCGGCCGCCCGTTGGTCCGGTTGCCGCAGCCGGGGCGCGGGCAGTCTCTCCCGCGTCGCGCCCCGGCCGACCAGGCCGCGCCGTAATCGGCCGGACGTACGCCTGTGACCGGGAAGAGTGAACGTCGGATTCCGCGCGTACCCCCTCCCTGGGTCCTTCGTTACACGTGGTGCGGTCCGCGGCTGGGATCGCATTGCCAACAAGGAGGAATCATGATCAAGAAGGTCGTCGCCGCTGCGGCAGCCACGGGTGGCCTCGTTCTCGCCGGTGCGGGCATGGCCGTCGCCGACGCCGGTGCCCAGGGTGCCGCTGTCGGTTCCCCCGGCGTTCTGTCCGGCAACGTGGTCCAGGTTCCGGTCCACGTCCCGGTGAACGTCTGCGGCAACACCGTCTCCGTGATCGGTCTGCTGAACCCCGCCTTCGGCAACACCTGCGTCAACGCCTGACGTTGCGCCTCGCCCCGCCTCACGCGGGGCTGAAGTCCGCCGGCCTCGGAGCGCGCGCCATGCGCTCCGAGGCCGTCGGCATCTATGGGCGTCACCCGCTCGGGTGGCGCACACTCCGGAAGGTCGAAGGCAGGGAACAACCTATGCGACAGGTCATGCGCAAGGGCCTGATCACGGTGGCCGCGGCCACCGGCGTCATCGCCGTCACCGGCGGTTACGCACAAGCCGACGCGGGCGCGGGCAGCGCCGCCACCAACTCGCCGGGCGTGCTCTCCGGCAACTCCGTCTCCGTCCCGATCGACGTGCCGGTCAACGCCTGCGGCAACAGTGTGGACGTGGTGGGTGTCCTCAACCCCGCGTTCGGCAACAGCTGCGCGAACAGCGGGGGAAGCCAGGCCGGGCCCGCGGAGCACGCGGCCCACTCGGCGGACGACTCCGCCCGGACCGCCGACACCGGCGGCTCCTCCTCGGGCGCGGGCGCCGAGGCCGTCGCCGCCGGCTCGCCGGGGTTCCTCTCCGGCAACGTCGTCCAGGCGCCGGTCGACGTGCCGGTGAACGTCTGCGGCAACACCGTCTCCGTGGTCGGGCTGCTGAACCCCGCCTCCGGCAACACCTGCGTCAACGCGGCGCCGGAGCCGAAGAAGCCCCCGGTCACCCCGGAGAAGCCGGTGGAGCCGCCGGTCACCCCGGAGAAGCCGGTGGAGCCGCCGGTCACCCCGGAGAAGCCCGTGGAGCCCCCGGTCACCCCGGAGAAGCCGCCGGTCACCCCGGGGGCCCCCGAGGAGCTGGCCGTCACCGGCAGCTCCGTGCCCCTCGGCCTCGGCGGGGCCGCCGCCGGCGGGCTGCTGCTCGGCGGGGCGATCCTCTACCGCAAGGCACGCCAGGCCGCCTGACCCGGGCCGGGTACCCACCCGGCCGGTGCCAGGAAGGCCCGGCACACGACGGAGGGCGGCGACCGCGTGTCGCCGCCCTTCGGTGTGCCCGGGCTCATCCGCCGCTCACCAGGTGGCCCGCAGCTGGCGGATGATCCGCCGCCGCAGCCGCACCCTGCGGCTGCCGTCCGGGAGCAGCACCAGCCGGTCCAGCTCCCAGTGGCCGTACTCCGCGTGGTCGGTGAGCAGGCGGGTCGTATCGGTGCGAGTGATCCCTCGCGGGACATACACGTCAGTGAATTCGTATTCCGGCATCGCATCTATTGTGCGGGAGCGGCCCCGGTACGGATAGCGTCAGCACCATGTCTGATGCTGAGCAGCCCACGGCTGCCGAGGTACGGGCCGCCGCCGAGGCGGTCAAGACCGCGCTCGACCGCCACCTGGCCGCGGTCGAGCGCAGGGCCGGTGAGGACGATCCGGCCGTCCACGCCGCCTTCAACGACCTGGCCGCCGCCGCCGAGGAGTACGACGAACTGCTCTACGAGCGCTACGACGAGGTCACCCCCTTCGACATCCCCGATGCCGAGGAGGCCCTGCCGCCGTACGCCGGGCCCGACCAGCCCAGTGCCCTGAGCGTCCTCATCCGCCGCGACTACGCGGTCGCCGAACCCCGGCGGCTGCTCTCCCAGGCGCAGCGCATCGCCGACCACGACCGGGGCGGGGCCGCCGCTCCGCCCGGCTCCGGAGCGGGCACCCAGGGCGTGGTCGGCGACAGTGTGCACGCCGCCCTGGGCGTCCTGTTCGGCGAGTACGAGGCGGACGAGGTCGCGTCCCGGTACAAGGAGTTCGGGCTGGAGGAGGGGGACTCCACCCTGTGGGTGGTGGCCGCCGAGGAGCCCGCCGAGCCCGGGGAGTGGCTCGACGCCCCGTTCGAGGACGCCGATCCCGAACTGGTCGTCTGCCGTTTCGACATGAGTGCCGTCTTCGACGACGATCCGGACGACTCGGACGACGGGGAGCTCGACGATGTCATGGACATCGACGAGGACGCCGCCGAGGGGCTGGGTGGGTACCAGGAGCGGCGGGGGCGGATCTGACGCACCGTCGGCGGGGCCGGGCCCGGTGGGCTCGGCCCCCTTCGCGTCCCCGCTCGGGCCGCGGCCGTCGGCCGGGCTCGGCGGCGGCCGGGTTCGAACGGCGCGGGCCGGACCTCGTCGGGTCGGATCGAGCCTTGTTCCGGTCCGAGTCCGCTGGACCCAGGTCCTGTGGACCGGGCCCGGTCCCGGTCGGCCGGACCCGGGTCCTGGGCTGGACGGCGGTGCTTGCCGGTCAGGCTGTGACCGGTGTCGGGAGCTGGGGCCTGAGCAGCAGGGGGAGGCGGGTGGTGCGGGGCTTGGAGGGGCGGTCCGCGACGGCGGTGGACAGAGCGGGGCCTACTCCCTGGACGACCGAGAGGTGGCGTCCGGCGCGGGCGAAGGCGGTGTAGACCCAGTCGCGGGTCAGGCTCGCTCCCGCGTCGCCCGGGACGACCACGACGACGGCGGGGGCGCGCAGGGCCACCCCCTGGTGGGCGGTGACCGCCCAGCCGTGGCGGAGCGTGCCCGCCACCCGGTCGCGGGCGACCAGGACCTCGCCGCCCGCGCAGCGCAGCCGCAGGCCCTCCTGCTCGGCGCCGACGACCTGGCCCAGCTCGGTACGGCCCGGCGCGGGGCTGTACGCGACCCGGTCGCCGGGGTCGAAACCGGCGAAGCGGCCGGGGCCCGGGTTGCACTTCTCCTTCAGGGCGGCGTTCAGTACGCGGGTGCCCGCCGCCCCGCCGTGGCCCGGCGTCACGACCAGCGTCTGCTCCGGGGGCACCTGGAAGGCGCGCGGCACGGACTCCGTGACCAGCTGCACCGTGCGGTGCACGGCCTCGGCAGGGTCGCGCACCGGCACGATCGCCACCTCGTGACCGGGAGCGTCCACCGCCGCCAGCTCGCCGGCGCCCACGCCCGAGACCAGCTCGCCCACCGGGCCCGGGTCCGGGGTGCGGGAGACGACGACGGGGCAGGCGCGGGCGGCCAGCAGGTCGCCGAAGACCCGGCCCGGACCGGCCGACCCCAGGACTGCCGGGTCGCCGCTGAGCACCAGCCGTGCCCCGTCGGGCAGCGCCTCGACCAGCGCCGCCGCGCTCTCCACGTCCAGCTGCGGGGCGTCCAGGACGACCAGCAGGTCCAGAGCGAGTGAGCCCTCCGCGTCCCGCCCGGGGCCCTCGGCGCCGGAGAGCAGCCCCGCCACGGTGGCCGCGCCGACCTCGGCGCCGGAGAGCGCCGCCGAGAGCCGGGCCCGGCTGTCCGGGCCGTGTGCCGCACCCCAGGCCCGCAGCCCGAGGGAGGCCGCGGCGGTGAGCAGCGCGGCCGGCTCGGCGCGCGCCGCCTCGCCGCCCGAGTGCAGGACGAGGCCGTGCCCGGCGGCGGCCCGGATCAGCTCTGCCGCCGACCCGCGCCCCTCGCCGTCGGCGCCCTGCCACGGCGCGGGGCCGGGCCCGGCCGCCGGGCGGGTGTTCACCAGCCCGGCCAGGCCGTCGGCGAGGCTCTCCTCGGCCAGGGCGTACCGCTCCAGGCCGATCAGCACCCGCACCGGGGGTGCGGCCGGTTCCGCCGCCTCGTCGGCGCCGGGCCCGGCCGCCGGGGCCTGGTCTCCCGGCGCGCCGCCGTCCAGCGGGTCCTGGAAGACCAGGACGTCGCCCTCGGCGACCGCGTCCCGCAGGGCGGCCTCCGGGTCCGGGACGGCGCGCTGGGCCAGCGCCGCGCGCAGGGCGCCGGCCTCCAGGGCGGTGTGCCCGGCGAGGGCGGCCTGCTCCAGGAGCCAGCCGGTGACCGCCCGGCCGCGCCGCGCGTCGTCCGGCCTCGCCCCGGCGCCGAGCAGGGCGCGGGCGAACCCGTCGGCCTGCTCGGGGCGTACTCCCCGGGCGCTCAGCAGCCGCCACGGGTCCTCGCGCAGCACCTCGGCGGCGCCGTCCCCGAGGGCCTCGGCGGCGGCGGGGGCGAGGGCGGCCGGAGCGCCGCCGTCGGCGAGCACCGCCGCTACCTCGTCCACGGCCCGGTCGGAGGGCCCGGCCGGAGCGGCGGGTACGGGCGCGGGGCGGGCGGGCTCCGGGGCGGGTCTGCGCGGCGCGGCCGGGGCCGTCTCGGGGACGAAGACGATGGGTGTGGCCCCGCCCTCCACCGCCTTGACGGCCGCCAGCAGGTCGGCGGCGATCCCCTGGAGCTTGCCGCCCGCCTCGACCGGCACCTCGCGCCCGGCCTTGCGCTCCTCGATGCGCCGCCGCAGCTCGCGCTGGGCCGCCAGCTCGGCCTCCGCCGCGGAGGGCGCGGGGGCGGCCGCTTCCCCGCCCCCGGCGGGGACCTCGCCGCCGTCCTGGCCGGCGTCGGCTGCCCCGCCTTCGCCCTGTACGGCGGCGGCGAGGGCCTCGCCCTCGCCGGGGCCCCCGACCGGCGCCTCCTCGGGGCGGTGTTCCGGGGGCGGGGCGTCCTCGTGGGCCGCCGCCTGGGGGGCGGGCGCGTCCTCGTCGGTGGGCGCGGCGGCGGGGTCCGTACTCACAGCGTGCTCCAGTCCTGGTCGGGATAGCGGTGCACGGGCGCCGACACGTCGTCGAGCGCCTGGCAGATCTCGTCGGGAAGCGTAAGGGCTTCCGCCGACAGTGCCGCCGTGAGCTGCTCGGCGGTGCGCGGCCCGATGACGGGGGCGCAGACGCCGGGCCGGTCGCGGACCCAGGCCAGTGCCACCTGGAGCGGGGTGGCGGCCAGGCCGTCGGCGGCGGTGGTGAGGGCGTCGACGACGCGGTCGCCGGCGTCGTCCAGGTAGGGGGCGACGAACCCGGCGAGCTGTTCGCAGGCGCCGCGCGAGCCCGGCGGGCCCGGGGGAGCGGCGTGGCGGTACTTGCCGGTGAGGACGCCCCGGCCGAGCGGCGAGGAGGGCAGCAGACCGACGCCGAGGTCGAGGGCGGCGGGCAGCACCTCGCGCTCCACACCGCGCTGGAGCAGCGAGTACTCCATCTGCGTGCTGGCGAGTCTGGTGCGCCCGGCGGGGAGCGCCAGCTGCCAGGTGGCGGCCTTGGCCAGTTGCCAGCCGGAGAAGTTGGAGACCCCCGCGTACCGCGCCCGGCCGGAGGTGACCGCGATGTCGAGCGCCTGGAGGGTCTCCTCCAGCGGGGTCAGCGGGTCGAAGGCGTGCACCTGCCACAGGTCGACGTGGTCGGTGCCCAGCCGGTGCAGGGAGGCGTCGAGAGCGCCGAGCAGGTGGCCGCGCGAGCCGTCGAACCGCCGCTCGGGGTCCGGGACGCTGCCCGCCTTGGTGGCGATGACCAGGTCCTCGCGGGGGACCAGCCGGTCCACGATCCGGCCGAGAAGGTACTCCGCCTCCCCGTCCGCGTACACGTCGGCGGTGTCGACGAGGGAACCGCCCGCCTCCCAGAAGGTCTTCACCAGGTCGGCGGCGTCGTGCTCGCCGGTACCCCGGCCCCAGGTCAGGGTGCCCAGGCCGATCCGGGACACGCGCAGGCCGGTGCGGCCCAGATGCCTCTGCTCCATGGTCGCCGAGAGTACTGCCGTGCCTCTGTCCGTGGTGGCCCGCGGTCGACCACGGCGGCACGGCGCGCCGCGCCGCCGCCACGTGACAGGGGCGACGTGCCCAGGCATACCGTCCGGACGGGTGGGAGCGCTACAGTCCCCGGAACGGTTACCGATGGGTAAGGGGATTTGCGCATGCAGCTCGGTATCAACCTCGGCTACTGGGGCGCCGGTATGGACGCGGACAACCTGGCGGTCGCCAAGGAGGCCGACCGGCTGGGCTACTCGGTCTGCTGGGCCGCGGAGGCGTACGGATCGGACAGTCCGACCGTCCTCGCCTGGGTCGCCGCCCAGACCGAGCGGATCGACATCGGCTCGGCGATCATGCAGATCCCGGCGCGCCAGCCCACCATGACCGCGATGACCGCCGCCACCCTCGACTCGCTCTCCGGCGGGCGCTTCCGCCTGGGCCTCGGCGTCTCGGGCCCGCAGGTCTCCGAGGGCTGGTACGGCGTCAAGTTCGACAAGCCGCTGGCGCGCACCCGCGAGTACGTCGAGATCGTCCGCAAGGCGATGAGCCGCGAGCGGGTCTCCTTCGAGGGCGACCACTGGACGCTGCCGCTGCCCGGCGGCCCCGGCAAGCCGCTGAAGCTCACCGTCCACCCCGAGCGCGAGCGCATCCCGCTCTACATCGCGGCGATCGGCCCGAAGAACCTGGAGCAGACCGGCGAGATCGCCGACGGAGCCCTGCTGATCTTCCCCGCCGCCGAGCACCTGGAGGAGACGGCCGTCCGCCATCTGCGCGCGGGCCGCGAGAAGGCCGGTCTCACCATGGAGGGCTTCGACGTCGTCCCGACCGTCCCGATCGCCGTCGGCGACGACGTCAACGGCCTCGCCGACCTCTTCCGCCCGTACACCGCGCTGTACGTCGGCGGCATGGGCAGCCGCAAGCAGAACTTCTACAACCAGCTCGCCGGGCGCATGGGGTACGAGAAGGAGGCCGCCGAGATCCAGGACAAGTACCTCTCCGGCGACAAGGACGGGGCCGCCGCGGCCGTCCCGCACCAGCTCATCGACTCCACCACGCTGCTTGGCGGCGTCGACCGGATCGCCGACCGCATGCAGGCGTACGCCGCCGCGGGCGTCACCACCCTGACGCTCTCCCCGGCCGGCTTCACCCTCGACGAGCGGCTCGCCGCGCTGCGCGCCGGCACCGAGGCGCTGGAGCGCGCGGGCCTCGCCTGACCCCTCCCGCCGTACGGCGAAGGCCCCGCCGGTACGCGAACCGGCGGGGCCTTCCAGGTCTGCGGCCGTGGTGGGGGCTCGGGGGTCTTCCCCGCCACGGCCGTCACCAGCACAACGTCCCACCGCCCCGGGGGTTACGCCCACCGGCGCGCGACCCCGTCCCGCGCGCCCTCGCTCGTTCGGCCCAGCCCCGTCGCCGGTGGCGTTGCCGGGCCCCGAGGGCGGCCGTTGACTGGCCTTCTGCGGACGGTTGTCCCGCGACGCACGGAGGTTTGCGGATGCTCTCGGCCCGGAGTCTCTTCCAGGAGATCCTCGACAACGACGACGCCTACCGGCTCTTCTGCTCCATCGCCGCCAGCGGCGAGACGCAGGGCGGCTGGGAGAACGCCAGGATCGCCGCGCTGGTTCCCGAGTCGCAACGGGCCCTCGCCCCCAAGATCGCCCGGCACGGCGCCGACGAGGAGAAGCACGGCCGGATCTTCCGCGCCCTGCTGAGGAAGCGCGGCCTCCAGCCCTGCGAGGTCCCCGCGGACACCGACTACACGATGCTCCTGGAGCGCCGCGGCATCGGCCTCGCCCATGCCCGCCTCCAGGCCGACGCCCCGCTCAGCGAGCAGGACGTCATCACCTACCTCGCGCACAGCCGCGTCACCGAGCAGCGCGCCGGTGAGCAGATGCGGATGCTGCTGCGGTACTTCGGCGACCACCCCGACCTCGGCCGCGCGGTCCGGATGATCTCCGCCGACGAGGACAACCACCTCGCCTACTGCCACGAGGAACTGCTGCGGCTGGCCCGCGCCGGACACGGCCGCGCCATCCACCGCACCCTGCGCACCTGCGTCCGCGCCGAACTGGCCGTCCACCGCGACGTCAGCCTCGCCGTGATGGCCCGGATGGGCCAGATGCTGGGCTGGTCCAGGGCGCGGGGCGCGCTTCTCGCGGCCGGCATCCGCGCCGCGTACCGGTACGAGCGGGCCCTCGGCTGGCGGCGGATGGTCTCCCTGGCCCCGCCCGAGCGGCGCGACCCGCTGGGCGGACCGGCCCCCTCCGCGCCCGAGTACGCCTGACCCCCGGCCAGGTCACAGCCAGCCGCGCCGCTTGAACTGGCGGTGCAGGCCGAAGGCGATGCCCACCATCACCAGGATCACCACCGGGTAGCTCCCCGGCCAGTCCAGCTCCGGCATCGCCTCGAAGTTCATGCCGTAGATCCCGGCGATCATCGTCGGCACCGCCGCCATCGCCGCCCACGCGGAGATCTTCCGCATGTCGTCGTTCTGCCGGACGCCCATCTGCGCCAGGTGTGCCGAGAGGATGTCCGAGACCAGCCGGTCCAGGCTCTCCACCGACTCGTTGACCCGCAGCAGGTGGTCGCCCACGTCGCGGAAGAAGGGCTGCGAGGAGTCCCGCACGAAGGGCACGCCGTGGCCGAACGGACCGCCTCCGGTCAGCCGCCCCACCGGCGTGGCCAGCGGGCCTGTCGCCCGGCGGAACTCCACGATCTGCCGCTTGAAGGTGTAGATCCGCTCGGCGGTGTCCCGGCTGCCCGAGGAGTCGGGCGAGAAGACGTCCGTCTCCAGTTCCTCCAGGTCGGTCTGGAGTTCCGCCGCCACCACCAGGTAGTGGTCCACGACCGCGTCGGCGACGGCGTACAGCACCGCCGTCGGCCCGTGCGCCAGGATCTGCGGCTCGTGCTCCAGACGGTCCCGCACCTGGGCCAGCGGCGCCCCCTCCCCGTGCCGCACCGTCACCACGAAGCCGTCGCCGACGAAGACCATCACCTCGCCGAGGGAGACCCGGTCGCTCTCCGGCTCGTACACCACCGGCTTCAGCACCATGAACAGCGAGTCGTCGTACACCTCCAGCTTCGGCCGCTGGTGCGCCTTGAGGGCGTCCTCGGCCGCCAGCGGGTGGAACCCGAACTCCTCGCTGACCCGGCCGAACTCCTCCTCGCTCGGGTCCAGCACGCCCAGCCAGACGAAGGCGTCGTCCCAGGCGCGGGCCTTCGCCAGCGCCTCGGTCAACTCGCCGGCCCGCTCGGTGCGGCGGCCGGCCCGGTAGATGGCACAGTCCACGATCACCGGATCAGTCTTCCCCGTCCCGGCCGGTCCTCACCACCGCCCGCCGCGCCCGTCGCACAGCCTTCGCCAGCGCCTACGCTGGCACGCATGCCCACTCTGATCCTCGTCCGGCACGGACGCTCCACCGCCAACACCGCGGGAATCCTCGCCGGGCGCACCCCGGGCGTCCGCCTCGACGGTCACGGCCGCGCCCAGGCCGAGGCGCTGCCCGCCCGGCTCGGCGCCATCCCACTGGCCGCCGCCGTCAGCAGCCCGTTGGAGCGGTGCCGGGAGACCCTCGCCCCGCTGCTCGCCGCCCGGCCCGGCCTCGCGGTCCACGAGGAGGAGCGGGTCAACGAGTGCGACTACGGCGACTGGTCGGGCCGCAAACTCTCCGAACTGAGCGGCGAGCCGCTCATGGAGGTCGTCCAGCAGCACCCCTCGGCCGCCGCGTTCCCCGGCGGCGAGTCGATGCGCCACATGCACCACCGCGCCGCCGAGGCGGTCCGGGAGTGGAACGCCCGCATCGCCGACGAGCACGGTGAGGACGCCGCCTACGTCCTGTGCACCCACGGAGACATCATCAAGTCCCTGGTCGCCGACGCGCTCGGGCTGCACCTCGATCTCTTCCAGCGGATCTCGGTCCAGCCCTGCTCGGTCACCGCCATCCGCTTCACCCGGCTGCGCCCCTTCCTCGTCCGCCTCGGCGACACCGGCGAGCTGGACGGTCTGGCCCCCCGACCCGTCACCGGCGACGACGCCGGACAAGCCACGGTCGGGGGCGGTACGGGCGCACCGTGATCGCCCGCCGCAGTAGGGTGAAACCGAGCGGGCGCCGCCCCTCGTCCCACCGCCCTCCGCCACCGATCCCCTGGAGATGCAGGACGTGTCCCGTCAGGTGTTCCTCTTCGATCCGCCCGAGCGCTTCGTCGCCGGGACGGTCGGTCTGCCCGGGCGCAGGACCTTCTTCCTCCAAGCCTCCTCGCAAGGCCGGGTCACCAGTGTGGCCTTGGAGAAGACCCAGGTCGCCGCGCTCGCGGAGCGTATGAACGAACTGCTCGACGAAGTCGTCCGCCGCAGCGGCGGCAACGCCGCGGTGCCCGCCGTGGTCCCGGCCGACATCGCCGACAGCGCCCCCCTCGACAACCCGGTCGAGGAGGAGTTCCGGGTCGGCACCATGGCGCTGGCCTGGGACGGCGAGGACCAGCGGATGATCGTCGAGGCGCAGGCCCTGGTCGAGCTGGAGGGCGACTCCGACGAGGACCTCGCCGCCGCCGAGGAGCGCCTTCTCCAGGACGAGGAGAACGGCCCCCCGATGCTGCGGGTCCGCCTCTCCGGAGCCCAGGCCCGAGCCTTCGCCAAGCGCGCCCTGGACGTCGTCAACGCCGGCCGGCCGCCCTGCCCGCTGTGCAGCCTGCCGCTCGACCCGGAAGGACACGTATGCCCGCGCCAGAACGGGTACCGCCGGGACCTGTGACCACCGCGCCTGCGGACTCCGCCCCGTCCGGCTCCGTCACCGCCCTGCTCACCGAGGGCGAGCTGACCGTGCGAGGCCGCATCCCCGAGGCGTCCAACGCCGTGCTGCACTGCACCGTCGTCCACCAGGACCGCCGGGCCGCCTGTGTCTACAAGCCGGTGGCGGGGGAGCAGCCGCTCTGGGACTTCCCCGACGGGACGCTGGCCCAGCGCGAGGTCGCGGCGTACGAGGTGTGCGCCGCCCTCGGCTGGGAGCTGATCCCGCCCACCGTGGTGCGCGAGGGCCCCTACGGGCCCGGCATGGTGCAGCTCTGGATCGACCAGGCCGAGGACGCGCCCGAGGAGCCCGGCGAGGCGCAGGAGTCCGCAGCCGGGCCCGGTACCGGGGTGCCCGCCACCGACGGCCCCGGCCTGGTCCCCGTCGGGCGTCTGCTGGCCCTCGCCGACGCCGGGCGGCCCGCGCCCGACGGGTGGCGTGCGATCGGGCTGGCCGAGGTGCCCGGCGGCGGCACCGCGCTGCTCGTCCACGCCGACGATCCCCGGTTGCGCCGCCTCGCGGTGCTGGACGCCGTCATCAACAACAGCGACCGCAAGGGCGGCCACCTGCTGACCACCGCCGACGGCCGCCTCTACGGCATCGACCACGGGGTCACCTTCCACACCGACGACAAGCTGCGCACCCTGCTCTGGGGCTGGGCCGGGGAACCGCTCCCCGAGGAGGCGGTGGCAGCCCTGGGATGCCTGGCCACGGCCCTCGGCGAGGACGAGCCGCTCAGCACCCGGCTGGGCGCCCTCGTCACCCCGGTCGAACTGGCGGCGCTGCGCGGCCGGGTCGCCGCTCTGCTGGCCTCCGGCACCCACCCGGTGCCCGGCGGGGAGTGGCCCGCGATCCCCTGGCCGCCGGTCTGACGCCGCCGCGTCCGGCATCCGCACAGGAAGACCCGCGCCGCAAGAGGGCAGTCCCGGCCAATCAGCCCCGGTCCGGTTCGTATCCGGATGCCACGTCCGGTTAGGCTCGGTCCCATGCATGCCTGGCCCGCTTCCGAGGTCCCCGCCCTTCCTGGCAAGGGTCGCGACCTGAGGATTCACGACACCGTGTCCGGAGGGCCGAAGACCCTCACCCCCGGCCCCGTCGCCCGTCTCTACGTCTGCGGCATCACGCCGTACGACGCGACCCACATGGGTCACGCGGCGACCTACAACGCGTTCGACCTCGTCCAGCGCGTGTGGCTCGACACCAAGCGTCAGGTGCACTACGTCCAGAACGTCACGGACGTGGACGACCCTCTCCTGGAGCGCGCGGTGCGCGACGGGGTGGAGTGGACCGGGCTCGCCGAACGCGAGACGGCCCTCTTCCGCGAGGACATGACCGCGCTCAGGATGATCCCGCCCCGCGACTACATCGGCGCCGTCGAGGCCATACCCCGCATCATCCCGTTGGTCGAGCGGCTGCGGGAGGCGGGCGCCGCCTACGAGCTGGGAGGCGACCTGTACTTCTCCGTCGAGGCCGACCCGCACTTCGGTGAGGTCTCCCACCTCGACGCCGCCGCCATGCGCCTGCTCTCCGCCGAACGCGGCGGCGACCCCGAGCGCCCCGGCAAGAAGAACCCCCTCGACCCGATGCTGTGGATGGCGGCCCGCGAGGGCGAGCCCAGCTGGGACGGCGGCAGCCTCGGCCAGGGCCGGCCCGGCTGGCACATCGAGTGCGTCGCCATCGCCCTGGACCACCTCGGCATGGGCTTCGACCTCCAGGGCGGCGGCTCCGACCTGGTCTTCCCGCACCACGAGATGGGCGCCTCGCACGCCCACGCCGCCACCGGCGAGCACCCCTTCGCGCACTCCTACGTGCACGCCGGGATGGTCGCCCTGGACGGCGAGAAGATGTCCAAGTCCAAGGGGAACCTGGTCTTCGTCTCCGCGCTGCGCCGCGCGGGCGTCGACCCGGGGGCGATCCGCCTGGCCCTCCACGCCCACCACTACCGGGCCGACTGGGAGTGGACCGACGCCACCCTCCAGGAGGCCGTCGAGCGCCTCGCCCGCTGGCGGGCCGCCGTCTCCCGCCCCGACGGCCCGGACGCCTCCGCCGTGGTCGAACAGGTCCGCGCGGCCCTCGCCGACGACCTGGACGCCCCGGCAGCCCTGCGCGCCGTCGACGCCTGGGCCCAGCTCCAGGAGACCGAGGGCGGTACCGACGAGGGCGCCCCGGGCGTCGTCTCCCGCACGGTGGACGCCCTGCTCGGCGTGGCACTCTGAACCCACCCGGCCGTACGAGGGGCCCCGCCACGGGGAGGTGGCGGGGCCCCTCCGCGCCTACCCGGCCGCCCGTCCCCTCGCGGCGGCGACCTGCCGGGCCTGCCGGGCGCTTGCCGCCCTCCGCTCATGTTCCCCGGAACGCGGCGGTGTCGGTGGGGCTGTTGCCGGACACCGCGGACACGGCGGGCGACCCGGGGACGGCGCAGGCCCCGACCCAGGCGGGGACCCAGGCCGCCCGCCTCGCCCTCGCCCCCGTCGGCGACCGCCAGGCCGACTGGACGCTGAGCGGGGTGGGGACCCTCGCGGAGGCCGGCGGTGCGCCGCACTCGCGGCGGCCTGCGACCGGCTGACCCGGGGCACGGCCCTCCGCCGGGGAGCCGGCGAACTTCCGGCCGGGGCGGTGGGCGTCTCCCACTGAGCCGTGCGGCCTCCGGGCAGCAACGAAAGGACCCCGCCTGATCGAGGCGGGGTCCTTTCGCGTGGGTCGTGGACGGCGGCGCGGTCCGGCCCGGTCAGTCGCCGTCACCCGGGCGGGAGTCGCCGTCCGGGCCGTCGTCGCCCTTGCCCTCGCCGTCCGCCCGGCCCTCTTCGGGGCCGGTGTCCGGGCCTTCCTGCGCCGGCCGGGGCGCCTCCCGGCCCAGCGGGCCCTCGGGGGCCGTGCCCGGGAGCGGGCCGGTGCGCTTGGGGTGCGGCGGGCGCGCACGGTCGCCCTCGCGCAGGAAAGGACCGTCGCCCTCGGCCGCCCGGCCGCTGTCAGTGGCGTGGCCGCCCGCGCCGCCGCCGTCGCGGCGCCTGAGGTACCGCTCGAACTCCCGGGCGATGGCCTCGCCCGACGCCTCGGGCAGCTCCGCGGTGTCCCGCGCCTCCTCCAGCGACTGGACGTACTCGGCCACTTCGCTGTCCTCGGCGGCCAGTTGGTCCACGCCCAGCTGCCAGGCCCGGGCGTCCTCGGCCAGGTCGCCCAGCGGGATGCGCAGGTCGAGCACGTCCTCCAGGCGGTTCAGCAGGGCCAGCGTCGCCTTCGGGTTGGGCGGCTGCGACACGTAGTGCGGGACCGCCGCCCACAGGCTCACCGCCGGGACCCCGGCGTGGGTGCACGCCTCCTGGAGGATGCCGACGATGCCGGTGGGGCCCTCGTAGCGGCTCTCCTCCAGGTCCATCGTGCGGGCCAGGTCCGGGTCGGAGGTGACGCCGCTGACCGGGACCGGGCGGGTGTGCGGGGTGTCGCCCAGCAGGGCGCCGAGGACGACGACCATCTCGACGCCCAGCTCGTGGGCGAAGCCCAGGATCTCGTTGCAGAACGAGCGCCAGCGCATGCTGGGCTCGATGCCGCGTACCAGCACCAGGTCGCGCGGCTTCTCGCCGCCGATCCGGACCACCGACAGCCGGGTCGTCGGCCAGGTCACCTTGCGGACCCCGCCGTCCAGCCACACCGTGGGGCGGTTGACCTGGAAGTCGTAGTAGTCCTCGGCGTCCAGCGCCGCGAACACCTCGCCCTTCCACTCCTGCTCCAGATGCGCGACCGCGGTGGAGGCGGCGTCGCCGGCGTCGTTCCAGCCTTCGAACGCGGCCACCATGACCGGGTCGACCAGCTCGGGTACTCCCTCGAGCTCGATCACCCAGTGCCTCCTTCCGACGTGCCCTCGCGTACCGGCCCAACCTTACGGCGTCCGCGGGGCCCTCCCGCAGCCCCCTTGTGAGGCCGCGACGCTCGGAAGACTGCCCCGGCCCGGGGCCGCGCACTCCCCCCGTAAGGGTCCGGACGGTCCGTGGGCGGCCTCCTCGGGAGCAGAACGTCGTCGGTTCCTCCCGGCGCACCGTCGGCGCGGTCCTCTCCCCGCGTGAGCGGGTGCGGGCCGCGGCCGGTGAGCGGGATCACGTGCTGCCGCGGTGTGGCGGGCTGACGAAGCGCCCGCCACACCGCGTCCGCCCGCCGTCAGCCGCGGCGGTCCGCCAGCAGGCCGGCCACGTCGGCGCGGACCTCGGGGGTGTCGAGCCCGCGCACGGTGAGCGTGGTGCGGCGGCGCAGCACGTCCTCGGCGGTCTCGGCCCACTCGCGGTCGCGGGCGTAGACGATCTGCGCCCGGATCTCCGGCGCGTCCGGGTGGATGCGCTCGGCCAGCGCCGGGTCCTCGTTGGCGAGGCGGGCGATGTCGAAGGCGAGCGAGCCGTAGTGGGTCGCCAGGTGGCGGGCGGTGTCCGGGGCCATCCGCGGCCCGGGAGCGGGCCCGTCGACCAGCAGCCGGTGCGCGACCGCCTGCGGGTTGGCGATGCCCGGCAGCGGCATCCGGGGCAGGCTGCGCATCGGCTCCATGTCCTCGGTCAGCGGGCGGCCGGGGAGCTTGGACAGCTTGTCGATGACGGTGCGGCCGATGTGCCGGAAGGTGGTCCACTTGCCGCCGGCGACCGACAGCATGCCGCCGGGACCCTCGCTGACCACCGTCTCGCGCTTGGCCTTCGAGGTGTCGCCGGGCCCGCCGGGCAGCACCCGCAGACCGGCGAACGAGTACGTGATGAGGTCCCGGGAGAGCTGCTGGTCGCGGACGGAGAAGGCGGCCTCGTCGAGGATCTGCGTGACGTCCTGGTCGGTGACGGAGACGTCGCGCGGGTCGCCCTCGTACTCCTCGTCGGTGGTGCCGAGCAGGAGCATGTCCTCCCAGGGCAGCGCGAAGGTGATGCGGTACTTGTCGATCGGGGTGGCGAGCGCGGCCTTCCAGGGGGAGGTGCGGCGCAGCACCAGGTGGGCGCCCTTGGAGAGGCGGACCGAGGGGGCGGCGGCCTTGTCCTCCATGGCGCGCAGGTGGTCGGTCCACGGGCCGGTGGCGTTGAGGACGAGGCGGGCGTCGATGCCGAACTCGGTGCCGTCGAGGCGGTCCCGCAGCTCCGCGCCGGTGACCCGGCCGCGGGTGAAGCGCAGCCCGGTGACCTCGGCGTGGTTGAGCACCTCGGTGCCCGCCTCGACGGCAGCGCGGACCGTCATCAGCGCCATCCGGGAGTCGTTCATCTGGTCGTCGCCGTAGACGGCGACCGCGCGCAGCCCGTCGGTACGCAGCTCGGGCACGTCGCGGCGGGCCCGCTCGGGGCTGATCACGTGGCCGACGCCGTCGCCGAAGGCGGAGAGCGCGGAGTACGCGAAGACGCCCGCGCCGAGCTTGGCGGCTCCGTGCGGGCCGCCCTTGTAGACGGGCAGGTAGAAGGTGAGCGGCCGGGCGAGGTGCGGGGCGACCTGCTTGGAGACGGCGCGCCGCTCGAAGTGGTTCTCCGCGACCAGCTTGACCGCGCCGGTCTGCAGGTAGCGCAGACCGCCGTGGAGCAGCTTGGAGGAGGCCGACGAGGTGGCTCCCGCGAAGTCCCCCGCGTCGACCAGGGCGACCCGCAGGCCGGACTGCGCGGCGTGCCAGGCGGTGGAGATGCCCAGGATGCCGCCGCCGATGACCAGGAGGTCGTAGGTCGCCCGGGACAGCTGGTCCCGGGTCTCGGCCCGGCCCGGGTTGGGGCCGGCTGCCGGGTGGGTCCCGAGGGCCGGGACGCTGTGCGGGGTGGTCATGACGTGCTCCTCATCGGTGTGTCCGGGGGGCCGCCGCTCAGGGCGGCCCCCCGGGGTGGTGCGTCAGTTCTCTTCGTCGTCGAGCCAGTCGAAGGTGCGCTCGACGGCCTTGAGCCACTTGCGGTACTCGTGGTCGCGGACCTCCGGGTCCATGTCCGGGGTCCACTCGGCGGCCCGGCGCCAGTTGGCGCGCAGGGTGTCGGTGTCGGGCCAGAAGCCGACCGCGAGGCCGGCCGCGTAGGCGGCGCCCAGGCAGGTGGTCTCGGCCACCATCGGGCGGACCACCGGGGCGTCGACGAAGTTGGCCATCGTCTGCATCAGCAGGTTGTTGGAGGTCATGCCGCCGTCGACCTTGAGCGAGGTCAGCTCGACGCCGGAGTCCTTGGTCATGGCGTCGGTGATCTCGCGGGTCTGCCAGGCGGTCGCCTCCAGCACGGCCCGGGCGATGTGCGCCTTCGTCACGTACCGGGTCAGGCCCGCGATGACGCCGCGGGCGTCCGGCCGCCAGTAGGGGGCGAAGAGCCCGGAGAAGGCGGGGACGAAGTAGGCGCCGCCGTTGTCCTCGACCGAGGAGGCCAGCGTCTCGATCTCGGCGGCGGAGTTGATCAGGCCCATCTGGTCGCGCATCCACTGGACGAGCGAGCCGGTGACGGCGATCGACCCCTCCAGGGCGTAGACCGGGTCCTGGTCGCCGATGCGGTAGCCGACGGTGGTCAGCAGCCCCGAGTAGGAGTTGATGATCTTCCCGCCGGTGTTCATCAGCATGAAGGTGCCGGTGCCGTACGTCGACTTGGCCTCGCCCTCGGCGAAGCACGTCTGGCCGAAGAGGGCCGCCTGCTGGTCGCCGAGGGCCGAGGCGACCGGGATGCCGCCGAGCAGCTCGCCCAGGCGCCCGCCGCTGACCTCGCCGTAGACCTCGGCGGAGGAGCGGATCTCGGGCAGCACCTCGGTGGGCACGCCGATCGACGAGCAGATCCGCTCGTCCCACTCCATGGTGTGCAGGTTCATCAGCATGGTGCGCGAGGCGTTGGTGACGTCGGTGACGTGGACGCCGCCCTCGGTGCCGCCGGTGAGGTTCCAGATGACCCAGGAGTCCATGGTGCCGAAGAGGATGTCGCCCGCCTCGGCGCGCTCCCGCAGCCCCTCGACGTTGTCGAGCAGCCAGCGGGCCTTGGGCCCGGCGAAGTACGAGGCGAGCGGCAGGCCGGTCTCGCGGCGGAAGCGGTCCTTGCCGACGTTGCGGCCGAGGTCGCGGCAGAGGGCGTCGGTACGGGTGTCCTGCCAGACGATGGCGTTGTGGACCGGCTCGCCCGTGTGGCGGTCCCACAGCAGCGTGGTCTCGCGCTGGTTGGTGATGCCGACGGCCTTGATGTCGTCGCGGGTGATCCCGGCCTTGGCGACGGCACCGGCGACCACCTCCTGGACGTTGGTCCAGATCTCGGCGGCGTCGTGCTCGACCCAGCCGGGCTTGGGGAAGATCTGCTCGTGTTCCTTCTGGTCCACGGCGACGATCCGGCCGTCCCGGTCGAAGACGATGCAGCGGCTCGACGTGGTCCCCTGGTCGATCGCGGCGATGAACGGGCCTGCGGTGTGTGCGTCGGTCACGGTGTGCTCCTGCTCAGCGAAGTGCGGTGCGGGTCGGTGCGGGCGGCCCGGCGGAGTACGCCGCCGGGCCCGCGGTCAGGCGAACGCCAGTTGGTAGATGCCGCCGGCGAGGGCGCCGCCGATCAGCGGGCCCGCCACCGGAATCCAGGCATATTCCCAGGCGGAGCCGCCCTTGTTCGGTAGCGGCAGCGCCGCGTGCACCAGCCGGGGGCCGAGGTCGCGGACCGGGTTGATCGCGTATCCGGTGGGGCCACCGAGAGACAGGCCGATGCTGACCACGACCAGCGCGGTGATGAGCGCGCCGAGGGCGCCGAGGCCGTTGCCCTCGTCGTTGAGCCCCTGGGTCAGGATCGCCAGCACCAGCACGGTGGTGGCGATGATCTCGGTGCCGAGGTTCTGCACGGTGTTGCGGATCTGCGCGGTGGTGGAGAAGACGCCGAGGACCGGGCCGGGTGCGTCCTTCGGGGCGGCGGCCGCCTCCGCGAGCACGGCCTCGTCCTTGAGGTGCGCCTGGAAGTGGCCGTAGTACGCCACCCAGACCAGGGCGGCGCCGATCATCGCGCCGAGCAGCTGCGAGCCGAGGTAGAGCGGCACGTCCGACCACTCGGTGCCGCCCTGGATGGCCAGACCTATGGTCACGGCCGGGTTCAGGTGGGCGCCCGAGACGCCCGAGGCGAGGTAGGCGCCGGTGAGGACCGCGAAGCCCCAGCCGAAGGACACCGTGAGCCAGCCGGCGTCCTTCGCCTTGGAGCCCTTGAGAGTGACGGCGGCGCAGACGCCGACGCCGAGCAGGATGAGTACGGCGGTACCGATTGTCTCGCCGATGAAGATGTGGGAGCTGGACACCCGCGACTCCTTCGTCCTTCGTCCAGATGGACACCGCGCGTGCCGCTCCGCCGGGTCCCGGCCGACCGGACACGTCCGCGGTGCGGGGGGCGTGTTCTGGTCGGCGCACTCACACCGTAACGCGTATTTGCCGTTAGGCGTTCGACAATGCCGACCGTGGAACGGCAGTGTTCCGCCGCGTGCGCACGCAGTCAAGGTCCTGTGCCGCAAAGCTCCCCACGATTTGTCGCCCGGAACCGCCTTCGCGGGCGGACGGTGTGATGTGCGCCTCGCCGGGCGTGCGGCAAAAGCCCGGCCGTGGGCGAGGACGCCATGAATCGGCCGGGCGGGAGCGTGGTGCGGGGGTGGGCGCCGTCCGCCCGGGTCAGAACCGCCCGGCGCCCAGGTCCCGGGAGACGGCCCGGGCGCAGTCGCGGACGGCCGTCACCAGTTCGGTGCGCGGGGTGCCGTCCGGGCACAGCCGCTCCACGGGGCCCGTCACGCCGACGGCGCCCACCGGCATCCGGCGCCGGTCGTGGACGGGGGCCGCCAGCGAGGCCACGCCCTCCCAGGTCTCCTCCAGGTCCAGGGCCCAGCCCCGGGCCCGGGTCAGGTCCAGGACCTCCTCGACGGCGCCCGCCTCGGTCACGGTGTGGTCGGTGAGCGGCTCGCGCGCGCACTCCAGCACCTCGCTGTGGGCCACCGGGTCGAAGGCCGAGAGCACCTTGCCGAGCGCTGTGGAGTGCAGCGGGTGCATCGCGCCCACCTCCAGGACCTGCCGCGAGTCGTCCGGCCGGAAGACGTGATGGACGATCAGGACGCCCTGCTGGTGCAGGACCCCGAGGTAGGCGGCCTCGCCGCTGGAGCGCGCCAGGTCGTCCGTCCAGACCAGCGCCCGGGCCCGCAGCTCGTGCACGTCCAGGTAGCTGTTGCCCAGGCGCAGCAGTTCGGCTCCGAGCTGATAGCGGCCCGAGGCCGGTTCCTGCTCGACGAAGCCCTCCGCCTGGAGGGTGCGCAGGATGCCGTGGGCCGTGCCCTTGGCGAGGCCGAGCGTCGAGGCGATGTCGGAGAGCCCGAGCCGCCGCTCACCCCCCGCCAGCAGTCGCAGCATCGCCGCGGCCCGCTCCAGCGACTGGATGTTCCGTGCCATCCGTGGTCCCTTCCTGAGGCCGTGTGTCGATGCGGCCATTCGACAATGCTGAACACTAGCGGCCTTCGCCGACCGCTAGCCAATGTGCCGACCCCCTGTTTCCGGCGAGTTTCGGCCATGCTCCGACACGCCCGTACCCGTGTCCGCCCGCGCGGGCCAACCCGACCTCGGGGCACGTGCCGTCCCGCCACCGGCCGCGGGTCCGGACCCTGGACGCCCGTGCCGCGGGGCCGTCCCGACGGCTACGCTGACCGCGTGCGCCTTCGGCACCGGGGGCGCAAAGCCGACAGCCGTCGCACTCAGGGAGCACTCTCATGGCCTCGTCGCCGACCCATCGGACCGCACCGACCGCCGCCGCCCGCGCGGACGCCCTCCGCGAAGCACTGGCCACCCGGGTGGTGGTCGCGGACGGGGCGATGGGCACGATGCTCCAGGCGCAGGAACCGACGCTCGACGACTTCCAGCAGCTCGAAGGCTGCAACGAGATCCTCAACCTCACCCGGCCGGACATCGTCACCTCCGTCCACGACGCCTACTTCGCCGTCGGCGTCGACTGCGTGGAGACCAACACGTTCGGCGCCAACCACGCGGCACTGGGCGAGTACGACATCCCCGAGCGGGTCTTCGAGCTGTCCGAGGCCGGGGCCCGGGTCGCCCGGGAGAGCGCCGACCGCTTCACCGTGGAGACGGGCCAACAGCGCTGGGTGCTGGGCTCGATGGGCCCCGGCACCAAGCTGCCGACTCTGGGCCACGCCCCGTACGCCACCCTGCGGGACGCCTACCAGCGCAACGCCGAGGGGATGATCGCCGGCGGCGCGGACGCGCTGCTGATCGAGACCACCCAGGACCTGCTCCAGACCAAGGCATCCGTGGTCGGCGCCCGCCGCGCCCTGGAGGCGACCGGCGCCCACCTGCCCGTCATCGTCTCGGTCACCGTCGAGACCACCGGCACCATGCTGCTCGGCTCGGAGATCGGTGCGGCCCTGACCGCGCTGGAGCCGCTGGGCATCGACATGATCGGCCTGAACTGCGCGACCGGCCCCGCCGAGATGAGCGAGCACCTGCGCCACCTCGCCCGCCACTCGCGCGTCCCGATCTCCTGCATGCCCAACGCCGGCCTGCCCGTCCTCGGCAAGGACGGCGCGCACTACCCCCTGACCGCCGCCGAGCTGGCCGACGCACAGGAGGGCTTCGTCCGCGACTACGGCCTCTCCCTGGTGGGCGGCTGCTGCGGCACGACCCCGGAGCACCTGCGCCAGGTCGTGGAGCGGGTGCGGGGGGCCGTCCCCGGCGAGCGGGACCCGCGCCCGGAGCCGGGCGCCGCCTCGCTCTACCAGACGGTGCCGTTCCGTCAGGACACCTCGTACCTGGCGATCGGGGAGCGGACCAACGCCAACGGCTCCAAGAAGTTCCGTACGGCGATGCTGGAGGGCCGTTGGGACGACTGCGTGGAGATGGCCCGCGAGCAGATCCGCGAGGGGGCCCACCTGCTCGACCTCTGCGTCGACTACGTGGGCCGCGACGGCGTCGCCGACATGGCGGAGCTGGCCGGGCGGTTCGCCACCGCCTCCACCCTGCCGCTGGTGCTCGACTCCACCGAGGTCGACGTGCTCCGCGCCGGTCTGGAGAAGCTGGGCGGGCGCGCCGTCATCAACTCGGTCAACTACGAGGACGGGGACGGCCCCGACTCCCGGTTCGCCAAGGTCACGGCGCTGGCCCGGGAGCACGGCGCGGCCCTGATGGCGCTGACCATCGACGAGGAGGGCCAGGCCCGCACCACCGAGCACAAGGTGGCCGTGGCCGAGCGGCTGATCGAGGACCTGACCGGCAACTGGGGCATCCACGAGTCGGACATCCTCATCGACACCCTGACCTTCACCATCTGCACCGGCCAGGAGGAGTCCCGCAAGGACGGCCTGCACACCATCGAGGCGATCCGTGAGCTGAAGCGCCGCCACCCCGACGTGCAGACCACCCTCGGCCTGTCCAACATCTCCTTCGGCCTCAACCCGGCCGCCCGCATCGTCCTCAACTCCGTCTTCCTGGACGAGTGCGTCAAGGCCGGGCTCGACTCGGCGATCGTGCACGCCTCCAAGATCCTGCCGATCGCCCGGCTGGAGGAGGAGCACGTCGAGGTCGCACTCGACCTCATCCACGACCGCCGCGCCGAGGGCTACGACCCGCTCCAGCGGTTCCTTGAGTTGTTCGAGGGCGTCGACACCACGTCGATGAAGGCGGGCAAGGCCGAGGAACTCCTCGCCCTCCCGCTGGACGAGCGGCTCAAGCGCCGCATCATCGACGGCGAGAAGAACGGCCTGCGCGAGGACCTGGACGAGGCGTTGACCGAGCGGCCCGCCCTGGACATCGTCAACGACACCCTTCTGGACGGCATGAAGGTGGTCGGAGAGCTGTTCGGCTCCGGCCAGATGCAGCTGCCCTTCGTCCTGCAGTCCGCCGAGGTCATGAAGGAAGCGGTGGCCCATCTGGAGCCGCACATGGAGAAGGCCGAGGGCGAGGAGGGCAAGGGCACCATCGTGCTGGCCACCGTCCGCGGCGACGTCCACGACATCGGCAAGAACCTCGTCGACATCATCCTCTCCAACAACGGCTACAACGTCGTCAACCTCGGCATCAAGCAGCCTGTCTCCGCCATCGTGGAGGCCGCCGAGGAGCACCGGGCCGACGTCATCGGCATGTCCGGACTCCTCGTCAAGTCCACGGTGATCATGAAGGAGAACCTGGAGGAGCTGAACCAGCGCGGACTGGCCAGCGGCTACCCCGTCATCCTCGGCGGTGCCGCCCTCACCCGCGCCTACGTCGAGCAGGACCTCCACGAGATCTACCAGGGCGAGGTCCGCTACGCCCGCGACGCCTTCGAGGGCCTGCGCCTGATGGACGCCCTCATCGCCGTCAAGCGCGGCGTCCCCGGCGCCACGCTGCCCGAGCTGAAGCAGCGCCGGGTGCGCGCCACGGCCCCCGCCGCGGCGGCCGAGGAGCAGGAGGAGGGCCCGGTCCGCTCCGACACCGCCACCGACAACCCGGTCCCCGCCCCGCCGTTCTGGGGCACCCGCGTCGCCAAGGGCATCCCGCTCAAGGAGTACGCCTCCTGGCTCGACGAGGGCGCCCTCTTCAAGGGCCAGTGGGGCCTGAAGCAGAACCGCGCCGGCGACGGCCCCAGCTACGAGGAACTGGTCGAGACCGAGGGCCGCCCCCGGTTGCGCGGCTGGCTGGACGAGCTGCACACCAAGAACCTGCTCGAAGCCGCCGTCATCCACGGCTACTTCCCCTGCGTCGCCAAGGGCGACGACCTGATCGTGCTGGACGACGCGGGCAACGAGCGGACCCGCTTCACCTTCCCCCGCCAGCGCCGGGGCCGACGGCTCTGCCTCGCCGACTTCTTCCGCCCGGAGGAGTCCGGAGAGACCGACGTGGTCGGCTTCCAGGTCGTCACCGTCGGCTCGCGCATCGGCGAGGCCACCGCCGAGCTGTTCGCCGCCGACTCCTACCGCGACTACCTCGAACTCCACGGCCTGTCCGTGCAGCTCGCCGAGGCCCTCGCCGAGTACTGGCACGCCCGCGTCCGCGCCGAGCTGGGCTTCGGCGGCCAGGACCCGGTGGACGTCGAGGACATGTTCGCCCTGAAGTACCGCGGCGCCCGTTTCTCGCTCGGCTACGGCGCCTGCCCGAACCTGGAGGACCGCGCGAAGATCGCCGACCTGCTCCAGCCCGAGCGGATCGGCGTGCACCTCTCGGAGGAGTTCCAGCTCCACCCCGAGCAGTCCACCGACGCGATCGTCCTCCACCACCCCGAAGCCGGGTACTTCAACGCGCGCTGACTCCTCGCGGCGCGACCGGTCCTGAGGCGGCCGGGAGCCGGGAGCCGTACACTGGTCGGCCCTGTTCGGGCCGGGTGGGAGCCGCCCGCCGCGACGCCTTCGGGCGCCCGGCGGGCGGTCCCCACCCGGCCTTCGAGTCCCTTAGGAGGTACGCAGGTGACCAGCACGGTTCCCCGCAGTGGTACCCGTTCGGCCGAAGGCTCCGCGTTGCAGGCCGTCCTCCTGGACATGGACGGCACCCTCGTCGACACCGAGGGCTTCTGGTGGGAGGCCGAGGTCGAGGTCTTCGCTTCCCTCGGGCACCGGCTGGAGGAGTCCTGGCGGCACGTGGTCGTCGGTGGGCCGATGAGCCGCAGTGCCGGCTTCCTCATCGACGCCACGGGCGCCGACATCACCCTGGAGGAGGTCAGCCTGCTGCTCAACGACCGCTTCGAGCGCCGACTGGGCTCCACCCTGCCGCTCATGCCCGGAGCCGCCCGCCTGCTGAAATCCCTGGCCCACCACGGGGTCCCGGCCGCCCTGGTCTCCGCCTCGCACCGGCGCATCATCGACCGCGTCCTCACCTCGCTCGGCACCGAGCACTTCGCGCTCACCGTTGCGGGGGACGAGGTCGAACGGACCAAGCCGCACCCTGACCCGTACCTGCTCGCCGCGCGCGGCCTGGGGGTCGACCCGGCCCGCTGCGCCGTGGTGGAGGACACCGAGACCGGTGTCACCGCGGGAGAGGCGGCGGGCTGCCAGGTCATCGCCGTGCCCTCGGTCGCGCCCGTGCGGGCCGTTCCGGGCCGACGCATCGTCAGCACCCTCGAAGAGATCGACATGCCCTTTCTGCACGGCATGATGACGGGATTCCACTGACCGGAAACCGTCATCCCCGGAAAAAGGCCGACCGCCCGGGAAAGGGGCTCCGGCGTGAATTCCGCGGCCGCAAAGACGAATTCGCGCCGGTGCCACCAGAACGGTCACGCTCTGTATCCATACCGGTGAGGACGGGTATGCGTCCGGAATCCGCCCACTCCGTCAGCGCGGCCGAACTCGCCCTGCCCGGGTGACCTTTCTCACGCGTGTCGTTGTCGACGCCGTGGAAAACCTGTGTGGACGTCCGTTTTCTTCCCGGCCGCGTGATGCCCATGTGTCCCGATTGATGGACCGGTGCGGAAAAGCTTCCCCGCAGTGGGAATTCGGTGCGTCCGCACCCGGTTCCGCAGCGTGATTGTCCCCAACTCCGGCCGCATTCTCGGGTACTGGCACACGCGGTCTAATGTCTTCGCGAGAACATCGCCATACCCCTTCACGCCGCCCACGGCCCCACCCCTCAGCCGCGGACAGGCGTGAGATCGACTGCTGTGGAGAACTGCGCGCATGAACCGCAAGACATTGGTGCTGCCGGCCGTCGTCGGCCTGCTCGCCCCCGTACTCGCCGCCTGCGGCGGATCGGACGGCGCGGACCAGGGCGGCGACGCCATCGTCGTCGGCACCACCGACCGGTTCGCCGCCACCCAGGACGCTCCGGCCCCCCTCGACCCGGCCTCCGCCTACGACGCCGGCGCCTGGAACGTGCTCCGTCAGACCATCCAGACCCTGCTGACCCTGCCTCGCGGTGGCGGCGAGCCGGTGCCCGAGGCGGCCGAGACCTGCTCGTTCACCGACGCGGGGAACGAGCGGTACAGCTGCAAGCTCCGCGAGGGCCTGACCTTCTCCAACGGCGACGAGCTGAACGCCGAGGACGTCAAGTACTCGATCGACCGCATCATGCGCATCAAGGACGGAAACGGCCCGGTCGGTCTGCTGACCAACATCGACACCGTCGAGACCCGGGGAGAGCGCGAGGTCGTCTTCCACCTCCACAGCTCCGACGCGACCTTCCCCTACAAGCTCGCCACCCCCGCCGCCGGCATCGTCAACGAGGCCGAGTACCCGGCCGACAAGCTCCGCGAGGGCTTCGACGTCTCCGGCTCGGGCCCGTACAGCGTGCAGACCGAGGTCGAGGACAACCAGGTCGTCAAGCTCAACTTCAGCGCCAACTCCAGCTACAAGGGCAGCCTGAAGCGGAACAACGAGAAGGTCGTCATGCGCTCCTTCGCCGACCCCGACAGCATGGGGGCGGCGCTGGAGAAGGGCGACGCCGACCTGATGACCCGTACGATCTCGCCGCAGCAGATCAAGAAGTACACCGGCGACCAGGTCGAGAAGATCCGCCTCGTCGAGATGCCCGGCCTGGAGATCCGCTATCTCGGCTTCAACACCGAAGACCCCAAGGCCGACAAGGCGATACGCCAGGCCATGGGTTACCTCATCGACCGGGGCGCCCTCACCTCGAAGGTCTACGGCACCGCGGCGGAGCCGCTGTACTCGCTGGTGCCCACCACCATCACCGGGCACACCAACTCGTTCTTCAACCAGTACGGCGAGCAGCCCGACCCGGCCAAGGCCCGGGCCGCGCTCCAGCAGGCGGGCATCGAGGCCCCCGTCGAGCTGACGCTGCACTACACCACGGACCACTACGGCCAGGGCACCGAGGGCGAGTTCAAGGAGATCAGCCGCCAGCTCAACGCGAGCGGCCTCTTCAAGACCGACACCAAGGGCACCGGCTGGGACAAGTTCCGCGCCGCGCAGGTCAAGGGCGAGTACCCGGTCTTCGGGATGGGCTGGTTCCCCGACTTCCCCGACGCCGACAACTTCGTCGCGCCCTTCCTCGACAAGAACAACTTCCTGTCCTCGCCGTACAACAACAAGAACATCCAGAACAAGCTCATCCCCGCCTCGCGCCGGGAGGCCGACCGCTCCGCGGCCGCCGACCCGATCAAGGAGATACAGGACATCGTCGCCCAGGACGTCCCGGTCCTCCCGCTCTGGCAGGGCAAGCAGTACGTCGCTGCCCGCGACGACATCACCGGCGTCGAGTGGGCCCTCGACGCTTCCTCCAACGTCCGGCTCTGGGAGCTGGACCGCGGCGTCAGCAGCTGACCGGCGCCCCACGCGAGAAGGCGGCCGCCCATCCCTGCAGGACCGGGTGGCCGCCTTCGCGTACCACGGGGGAGGGCTACTGCCCGGCCCCGCCCGGCCGCACCAGCCCGCTCTCGTACGCGTGGACGGCCGCCTGGACGCGGTCGCGCAGGCCGAGCTTGTTCAGCACGTGCCCCACGTGGGTCTTGACCGTCGTCTCGCTGACGAACAGGTCCGCCGCGATCTCCGCGTTCGACAGCCCCCGCGCCACCAGCTTCAACACCTCGACCTCGCGGTCGGTGAGGGTGTGCAGGGTCTCCGACACCGGCTCGTCGCCCGACGGCAGGTGCTCCGCGTACTTGTCGAGCAGACGGCGCGTCACGCTCGGGGCCAGCATCGCCTCACCCGAGGCCACCACCCGGATCGCCTGCACCAGTTCGTGCGCCGGGGCGTCCTTCAGCAGGAAGCCGCTGGCCCCCGCCCGCAGCGCCTCCACCACGTACTCGTCGAGGTCGAAGGTGGTCAGCACCAGCACCTTCGCCGGACCGTCGCGCCCGGGGCCGGTGATCTGCCGGGTCGCCTCCACCCCGTCCATCCGGGGCATCCGGATGTCCATCAGCACCACGTCGGGCTGGAGCGCCCGCACCTGGTCCAGGGCCTGGAGCCCGTCACCGGCCTCGCCGACGACCGCGACATCCTGCTCGGCCTCCAGAATCATCCGGAATCCCGTACGCAGCAGCGGCTGATCGTCCACCAGCAGGACGCGAATGGCCACGTGATCTCCCCTTCGACTAGGACGCGCTCATTCTGCCCTGCTCGGGCTCCCGCGACCCGGGCAGGTGCACCGGCAAGGGATACGGCGGGGGAGTCCCCCCGAATTCGGGACAGACCGCCTGATGGTCGCACCAGCCGCACAGCTTCGAGGGCTTCGGCCGCCAGTCGCCCGTCCGGGTCGCCTCCTGGATCGCCTCCCAGAGTGCCAGCAGCTTGCGCTCCACCCGTTCCAGGTCCGCCATCACCGGGTCGTAGGTCCGCACCTCACCGCTGCCCAGGTAGACCAGCTGGAGCCGGCGCGGCAGCACACCCTTCAGCCGCCACACCACCAAGGCGTAGAACGTCATCTGGAAGAGCGCGCCCTCGGCGTACTGCGGACGCGGGGCCTTGCCCGTCTTGTAGTCCACGATGCGCACCTCGCCGGTGGGCGCCACGTCGACCCGGTCGATGATGCCGCGCAGCCGCAGCCCCGACTCCAGCTCCGCCTCGACGAACAGCTCCCGCTCGGCCGGCTCCAACCGCGTGGGGTCCTCCAGCGTGAACCACCGCTCGACCAGCCGCTCCGCCTCGCCCAGCCACCGCTGGAGCCGCTCGCCGGGCGTGCCCTCGCCCTCCTCGCCGGAGAAGAGCTCGGCCAGCTCCGGGCGGCCGGCCAGCAGCCGCTCCCACTCGCCCGGCAGCAGCCCCTTGGCGCTCGGGGCCGTCCGCTCGGCGGCCGGGGCGTCGAACAGCCGCTCCAGCACCGCGTGGACCAGGGTGCCCCGGGTCGCCGCCGGGCTGGGCTTCTCAGGCAGCCGGTCGATCACCCGGAAGCGGTACAGCAGCGGGCACTGCATGAAGTCACTGGCCCGCGAGGGCGACAGCGACACCGGCGGCCTGCTCCGCCCGCCCGGGGCCGCCCCGGGCGCTCCGCCGGCCACGGGCGCGGCCTGCTCCGCGCCGGTCGCCGGGGGCTCGGCACCCGCCCCGCCCGCCGTGTCCACCGGTTCCGCGTCCGTCCTCGTCTCCATGACCCCCGACCCTACGGCCCCGGACGGACAGCGCGGACCCGCCGCGGGCCGCCCTCCCGCGAAGGGAGCCGCAGCCCACGGCCGCCGTCCCTCCGCTTACCATCGACGCCAGACCCTCCCGCCCCGCACGACCGGAACCATCCGGCCCTCGTCCGGGGGCACACCGGGAGAGACGGATCGCACGAGGGGACTGAGGGATCACCGTGGACGAAAGCGGCGGCGGCCAGAAGCGCCGGCCCGAAGGCGAAGGCCGCCCGGGCGCCCCCGCACCCGGCAACGCCACGCCCACCCGGGCCCGCGAACCGGGCGGCGGCCTGCTCATGGGCCGCTTCTTCGGTGTACCCATCTACGTCGCCCCCAGCTGGTTCCTGGTCGCCGCCCTCATCACCTGGGTCTTCGGGGGCCAGCTCGACAGGGTCCTGCCCGAGCTGGGCGGCGCCCGCTACCTCGTCTCCCTCTTCTTCGCCGTCGCCTTCTACGCCTCGGTCCTCGTCCACGAACTGGCCCACACCGTCGTCGCCCTGCGCCAGAAGCTGCCGGTGCGCCGCATCCAGCTCCAGTTCTTCGGCGGCGTCTCCGAGATCGAGAAGGAGAGCGAGACCCCCGGCCGGGAGTTCCTCCTCGCCTTCGTCGGCCCGCTGCTCTCCCTCGTCCTCGGCGGCGCCTTCTACCTAGCCCTCGACCTGGTCGAACCCGGCACCGTGCCCGGCGTCCTGGTCGCCGGACTCACCATCTCCAACCTCCTGGTCGCCGTCTTCAACCTGCTGCCCGGCCTGCCCCTGGACGGCGGCCGGATGCTGCGTGCCGTCGTCTGGAAGATCACCGGCAGGCCGATGAGCGGCACCGTCGCCGCCGCCTGGGTCGGCCGGGCGCTCGCCGTCGCCGTCCTCATCGGCCTGCCGCTGCTCACCCACACCGGCACCCTCGGCGGAGCCGGCCAGGAGGTCGACGGCATGGACACGGTGATGGACGCGCTCCTCGCCGCCATCCTCGCCGCCATCATCTGGACCGGCGCCGGCAACAGCCTGCGCGTCGCCCGCCTCCGCGAGCACCTGCCCGACCTGCGGGCCCGCGCCCTGACCCGCCGAGCCGTCCCCGTCGAGGAGGCCACCCCGCTCTCCGAGGCGCTCCGCCGGGCCAACGAGGCGGGCGCCCGCGCCCTGGTGGTCGTCGACCCGCACGGCGACCCCGTCTCCCTGGTCCGAGAGGCCGCCATCGTGGGCGTCCCCGAGCACCGCAGGCCCTGGGTGGCGGCCGGCAGCCTCGCCCAGGAGATCACCGAGGGCATGCGGGTCCCGGCCGAACTGGCCGGCGAGGAACTGCTGGAACTGCTCCGCGCCCACCCCGCCACCGAGTACCTGGTGGTCGAGGAGGACGGCGCCGTCTACGGCGTGCTGGCCGCCTCCGACGTCGAGCGCGCCTTCGTCAGGGCGATGGCCCGGCCCAGCTGACCCCGGGGAGCAGGGGCGTGGTCCGGGACCCCGCCCCGGGCCCGGTAGGCTGGTCACATGTCCGAACCGACCGGTGCCGCCCGCCGTCGCGGGCCCTTCGAAGTCGGGGACCAGGTCCAGCTCACCGACCCCAAGGGACGCCACTACACCTTCACGCTCGAAGCAGGGAAGAACTTCCACACCCACAAGGGTTCCTTCCCCCACGACGAGCTGATCGGTGCTCCCGAGGGCAGCGTTGTCCGCACCACGGGAAACGTCGCCTACCTCGCTCTGCGCCCCCTGCTCCCCGATTACGTCCTGTCCATGCCCCGCGGCGCCGCCGTGGTCTACCCGAAGGACGCGGGCCAGATCCTCGCCTTCGCCGACATCTTCGCCGGCGCCCGCGTCGTCGAGGCCGGTGTCGGCTCCGGCTCCCTCAGCAGCTTCCTGCTGCGCGCCATCGGCGACCAGGGCATGCTGCACAGCTACGAGCGCCGTGCCGACTTCGCCGACATCGCCCGGCAGAACGTCGAGCGGTACTTCGGCGGCCCGCACCCCGCCTGGCAGCTCACCGTCGGCGACCTCCAGGACAACCTCTCCGACACCGACGTCGACCGGGTCATCCTCGACATGCTCGCCCCCTGGGAGTGCCTGGAGGCCGTCTCCAAGGCCCTGGTCCCCGGCGGCATCCTCTGCTGCTACGTGGCGACCACGACCCAGCTGGCCCGCACCGTCGAGTCCATCCGCGAGATCGGCTGCTTCAACGAGCCGACCGCCTGGGAGTCGATGATCCGCAACTGGCACATCGAGGGCCTGGCCGTCCGCCCGGACCACCGGATGATCGGCCACACCGGCTTCCTCCTCACCGCCCGCCGCCTCGCCGACGGGGTCGAGCCCCCGATGCGCCGGCGCCGCCCCGCCAAGGGCGCCTACGGCGAGGACTACTCCGGCCCCAACGCCGACGGCGGCACCCCCACCGCGCGCTGACCCGCCGCACCTCCCCGTACGCCGCCGCCCGGTACGCACCCCGCGTACCGGGCGGCGGCGTCACGCGTACGAGTGGTCCCGAGGCCGCCCCGCGCTCGCCCGGACGGCCCCGCCGGCCGACCCGAGGGGGTGTCACCCGGACGGCCCCGCCGCACCCGTCGTGACCCCGCCGTTCCCAGGACCTGTGACGTGTGGCACCATGCCGACAACCCCACCGGCACAGCCCTCACGGGAGATCCTCCTAGTGCAGTACCCCGCCGTCCCGGAACTGGCCCATACGCGCGCCCGGCCCCTCCACTGGGTCGCCACGGCCGCCGCCGTCTCCGCCGTCGTCGCCCTGACCGGCCTCCTCCAGCCCGGCCCGGCCACCGCGCAGCCCGCGGCCCGGACCGCGCCCGAGGCCCCCGGGCCCGCGGAGGAGTCCCGTCCCGCGCCGCCGCCGGTGGCCCCGGGCACCGAGGGCGCCGACTTCCCGCTCGACTGCGGCCCCGCCGACGCGGTCGTCCAGGACGAGGCCGAGGGAGACCTCGACGGCGACCGCGCCCCCGAGACCGTCGCGGTCGTGCACTGCGACGCCGGCTCGGGCACACCGCCGCGCGCCGTGTACGTCCTCACCGCCGGCCAGGACCCCGAAGCGCCGCCCCGCGTCGTCGCCACCCTCCTCGACCCCCTCGAACAGCGGAGCATAGGCTCCTTCGCCGTCCGCGACGGCGTGGTCCGCGCCACCCTGCTCGGCTACTCCTCGGTGGACATACCCCGGTGCTGTCCCGACACCGAGGAGGACGTCACCTGGCGGTGGAGCGGCAAGGCGTTCCTCCGCTCCGACCCCGCCCGCTCCGCCGGCGCCTGACCCGCCGCACACACGAAAGGGCCCGCCGGTGGAGGCGGACCCCTTCCGTACCGGAACCGGCGGCGCTACGACGCCTCGGGGCCGTAGACCTCCACCCGGTCGGCCACCCGGCGGACGTGGATGCAGTCGCCCGGGCACTCCTTGGCCGAGTCGGCCACGTCGCGCAGCAGCGGCAGCGGCACCGGGGTGGTCGCCCCGGGCTGCTGGAGCAGTTCGTCGTCGGCGCTCTTCACGTACGCCAGGCCGTCGATGTCCAGTTCGAACACCTCGGGCGCGTACTGCACACAGATGCCGTCACCGGTACAAAGGTCCTGGTCGATCCAGACCTCCAGCGCCTCCCCGGCGCCGGGCCCGGTCTCCTCCTGCACCGTCATCTCTCCTGCCGTTTCCCGGCGCCGGACCGGTCCCGGTCGGGACAAGTCGGAAGGGCGCCGACGGGTGTTGAACACTCCGACGATACAACCGGCGGCTTCCCCCGGCCCGAGGGTGGGTATGGCTTTGGCGTGAGGGAGAGCGCAAGGGTGAAGATCGGACACACCCCGCAGTCTTTGTGATCTAGGGGTTTCAACCGACACCCGCCCAGGTAGGGTCTGGAAGCGTCCAGCTCCCCTTGGAGGAGGTGAGGACCGTGGCAGCCCACGACGACGACACCAACCGCGGCATCCGCCCGGGACGCGGGTCCGACGACCCGGCCGGGCAGATCGCCTATCTTGAGCAGGAAATCGCCGTCCTGCGCCGCAAGCTCGCCGACTCTCCGCGCCAAACGAGGATTCTCGAAGAGCGGATCGTCGAGCTGCAGACCAATCTCGCCGGCGTGTCCGCGCAGAACGAGCGGCTCGCCGGGACCCTCCGCGAGGCCCGCGACCAGATCGTGGCCCTCAAGGAGGAAGTCGACCGGCTCGCGCAGCCGCCGGCCGGCTTCGGTGTCTTCCTCACGGCGAATGAGGACGGCACCGCCGACATCTTCACCGGCGGCCGCAAACTGAGGGTCAACGTCAGCCCCGGCGTCGAACTCGAGGAGTTGCGGCGCGGCCAGGAAGTGATGCTCAACGAAGCGCTCAACGTGGTCGAGGCCATGACCTTCGAGCGCGTCGGCGAGATCGTCACCCTCAAGGAGATCCTGGAGGGCGGCGACCGCGCCCTGGTCCTCGGCCACACCGACGAGGAGCGCGTGGTCCGGCTCGCCGAACCGCTCCTGGGCGTCACCATCCGCCCCGGCGACGCCCTCCTGCTCGAACCCCGCTCGGGATACGTCTACGAGGTCATCCCCAAGAGCGAGGTCGAGGAGCTGGTCCTCGAAGAGGTCCCCGACATCGACTACACCCGGATCGGCGGTCTCGGCAGCCAGATCGAGACGATCCAGGACGCGGTCGAGCTGCCGTACCTCTACCCGGACCTCTTCAAGGAGCACGAGCTGCGCCCGCCCAAGGGCGTCCTGCTCTACGGCCCGCCCGGCTGCGGCAAGACGCTCATCGCCAAGGCCGTGGCCAACTCCCTCGCCAAGAAGGTGGCGGAGGCGACAGGGCAGCCCGCGGGGAAGAGCTTCTTCCTCAACATCAAGGGCCCCGAACTCCTCAACAAGTACGTCGGCGAGACGGAGCGGCACATCCGCCTCGTCTTCCAGCGGGCCCGTGAGAAGGCCAGCGAAGGCACCCCCGTCATCGTCTTCTTCGACGAGATGGAATCGCTCTTCCGTACCCGCGGCTCCGGCGTCAGCTCCGACGTCGAGAACACCATCGTCCCCCAGCTCCTCGCCGAGATCGACGGCGTCGAGGGCCTGGAGAACGTCATCGTCATCGGCGCCTCCAACCGCGAGGACATGATCGACCCGGCGATCCTGCGCCCCGGCCGCCTCGACGTGAAGATCAAGATCGAGCGTCCGGACGCCGAGGCCGCCAAGGACATCTTCGCCAAGTACCTCAAGTCCAGCCTGCCGCTGCACACCGACGACCTCGCCGAGCACGGCAGCGACCGGGACGCCACCGTCCACGGCATGATCCAGACCGTGGTCGAGCAGATGTACGCCGAGTCCGAGGAGAACCGCTTCCTCGAAGTCACGTACGCCAACGGCGACAAGGAAGTCCTCTACTTCAAGGACTTCAACTCCGGCGCCATGATCGAGAACATCGTCGGCCGCGCCAAGAAGATGGCCATCAAGGCCTTCCTCGACCAGCAGCAGAAGGGCCTGCGCGTCTCCCACCTCATCCAGGCTTGCGTGGACGAGTTCAAGGAGAACGAGGACCTGCCGAACACCACCAACCCGGACGACTGGGCCCGCATCTCCGGCAAGAAGGGCGAGCGGATCGTCTACATCCGCACGCTCGTCACCGGCAAGCAGGGCGCGGACACCGGGCGCTCCATCGACACGGTGGCCAACACGGGTCAGTACCTGTAAGGCTCCCTGAGCACCACAGACCGGCTGCGGACGTCCCTCCGGGCGTCCGCAGTCGGCTGCTTTCCGCGCCGCCGCCGCGGCACACCCCGAGCAAACCCCGCAATCACTCCCCACCAGCGCAAAGGCGTTCTAGGCTCGTCGGTACCACCGAGGTCGCGCGGCGCGGGGACGGCACCGCACGCGCACCCGCGAGCACCCGCGGAACTGTGAGCGGCGCCCCCGCCCGGGGGCGCCGCAGGGCAAGGAGGGCCGCATGACCGTACGGCGAGTAATGGGCATCGAGACGGAGTACGGGATCTCCGTCCCCGGCCATCCCAACGCCAATGCCATGCTCACCTCGTCCCAGATCGTCAACGCCTACGCGGCGGCGATGCACCGGGCGCGCCGCGCCCGCTGGGACTTCGAGGAGGAGAACCCGTTGCGCGACGCGCGAGGCTTCGACCTCGCCCGGGACAACGCCGACGCCAGCCAGCTCACCGACGAGGACATCGGCCTGGCCAACGTCATCCTCACCAACGGCGCACGGCTCTACGTCGACCACGCGCACCCCGAGTACAGCTCGCCCGAGCTGACCAACCCGCGCGACGCCGTCCTGTGGGACAAGGCGGGCGAGCGCATCATGGCGGAGGCCGCCGAGCGCGCCGCCGTCCTGCCGGGCGCCAATCCCATCCACCTGTACAAGAACAACACCGACAACAAGGGCGCCTCGTACGGCACGCACGAGAACTACCTGATGAAGCGGGACACCCCGTTCGCGGACATCGTGCGCCACCTGACGCCCTTCTTCGTCTCGCGCCAGGTCGTCACCGGCGCCGGCCGCGTCGGGCTGGGCCAGGACGGCTCGGACCACGGCTTCCAGCTCAGCCAGCGCGCGGACTACTTCGAGGTCGAGGTCGGGCTGGAGACGACACTCAAGCGGCCCATCATCAACACCCGGGACGAGCCGCACGCCGACGCCGAGCGCTGGCGCCGCCTCCATGTGATCATCGGCGACGCCAACCTCTCGGAGATCTCCACCTACCTCAAGCTCGGCACCACCGCACTGGTCCTGTCGATGATCGAGGACGGCTTCATCGCCGTGGACCTCGCCGTCGACCAGCCGGTCCGCACCCTGCACAAGGTCTCCCACGACCCGTCCCTCAAACAGCTCGTCACCCTGCGCAGCGGCCGCACCCTCACCGCCGTCCAGCTCCAGATGGAGTACTTCGAGCTGGCCCGCAAATACGTCGAGGAGCGGTACGGCGCCGACGCCGACGAGCAGACCCGCGACGTGCTGGCCCGCTGGGAGGAGGTGCTCGGCAAGCTGGAGAGCGACCCGATGAGCCTCGCCGACCAGCTCGACTGGGTGGCCAAGCGCCAGCTCATGGAGGGGTACCGGCGCCGCGACCAGCTGGAGTGGGACGCGCCCCGGCTCCACCTGGTCGACCTCCAGTACGCGGACGTGCGCCAGGGCAAGGGCCTGTACAACCGCCTGGTCGCGCGCGGGCGGATGCAGCGGCTGCTGGACGAGCGGGATGTCACCGAGGCGCAGATCAAGCCCCCGGAGGACACCCGTGCGTACTTCCGCGGGCGCTGCCTGGAGCAGTACGCCGACGACGTCGCGGCGGCCTCCTGGGACTCGGTCATCTTCGACCTGCCGGGCCGCGACTCGCTCCAGCGGGTGCCCACCCTGGAGCCGCTGCGGGGCACCCGGGAGCACGTCGGACACCTCCTGGACCGGTGCCGTACCGCACAGGAACTGGTTCAGGCCCTCTCGGGGGGCTGAAACCGCCGCTGACCGGGAATGATCCACCCGGGGCCCGCGGGCCCCGGGCCGGCCGGACTTAAGGACGCGCCGGATCAGGGCCCGACTTGTAGGGTCTGATCAAGTACATCGAGTACATCGAACCGAGCGGGGTGAGGTACGGATGGCGGCCAAGGACAGCGACGGCGGACAGCAGAAGGCGAATCGTCCGACGGAATCGACCGAGGAGCAGACCGAGGACGCAACTGTCTCGGAGGAGCTCAAGGAGCGCCAGGAGGCGCTGAGCGACGACGTCGACTCCGTTCTCGACGAGATCGACGACGTCCTGGAGGAGAACGCCGAGGACTTCGTCCGCGGATTCGTGCAGAAGGGCGGCGAGTAGCCCCTCGGGGCCTCGGCCCCCACCGGCGCGCGGGCGGCGTCCAGGACGCCGCCCGCCGCTGCGTACGGACGGGCTCCCGCGAGGTGCCCGTCTTCTCCCGTATCCCAGGTGGATCACCGCCCCCGGGCGGGTAGGGTCCTGGCGTAACGTGCTTCACCCGCTATTCGGCCACCGGCACGTCGGGTACCGCCCGGCGCTCGGGTCAGGCCGCCGCCTATCCGGAAGGAAACGTGTGGAAGCCATCACTCGTAGCACCGGGCGTCTGCCGGCTGCCTTCCTGACGCCCGGGTCCTCGTCGTTCGTGGACTTCCTGTCGGAGCATCAGCCCGAGATGCTGCCGGGCAACCGTCAGCTCCCGCCCGTCCAGGGCGTGGTCCAGGCCCCGCACGGCACCACCATCGTCGCGACCACCTTCCCCGGCGGGGTCGTCCTCGCCGGCGACCGGCGCGCCACGATGGGGAACGTCATCGCCCAGCGCGACATCGAGAAGGTCTTCCCGGCCGACGAGCACTCGGCCGTGGGCATCGCCGGGACCGCCGGTCTCGCGGTGGAGATGGTCAAGCTCTTCCAACTGGAGCTGGAGCACTTCGAGAAGGTCGAAGGCGCCCAGCTCTCCCTGGAGGGCAAGGCCAACCGTCTCTCCACGATGATCCGCTCCAACCTCGGCATGGCCATGCAGGGCCTCGCCGTCGTCCCCCTCTTCGTCGGGTACGACGTGGACCGCGCGCGCGGCCGGATCTTCTCCTACGACGTCACCGGCGGCCGCTCGGAGGAGCACGGGTACGCGGCGACGGGCTCCGGCTCGACCTTCGCCCGCGGCTCCATGAAGAAGCTCTACCGCGACGACCTGACGGAGGAGCAGGCCACCACGCTGGTCGTCCAGGCGCTCTACGACGCCGCGGACGACGACTCGGCGACCGGCGGCCCCGACGTCGCCCGGCGGATCTACCCGATCGTCACCGTGATCACCGACGACGGCTTCCGGCGGCTGACGGAGGCGCAGATCTCCGACGTCGCGCGCGCGGTGCTGGAGCGGCGCATGGAGCAGCCGGACGGGCCCCGTGCGTCACTGCTGTAGGGCGCGGCTCGTGCCGCCTGGATTGTTTGGGTCACCGACAGAAAGGGACGGATAGCCGGTGTCGACGCCGTTCTATGTCTCACCACAGCAGGCCATGGCCGACCGGGCGGAATACGCCCGCAAGGGCATCGCCCGCGGACGGAGCCTCGTGGTGCTCCAGTACACCGACGGCATCGTGTTCGTCGGTGAGAATCCGTCCCGCGCACTGCACAAGTTCAGCGAGATCTACGACCGGATCGGATTCGCCGCCGCCGGTAAGTACAACGAATACGAGAACCTCCGGATCGGCGGCGTACGCTACGCCGATCTGCGCGGATACACCTACGACCGCGACGACGTGACGGCACGCGGCCTGGCCAACGTGTACGCGCAGACCCTCGGCACGATCTTCTCCAGCAACGGCGAGAAGCCGTACGAGGTGGAGCTGGTCGTCGCCGAGGTCGGTGAGGACGCCTCGGGCGACCAGATCTACCGCCTGCCGCACGACGGCTCGATCGTGGACGAGCACGGCTCGGTCGCGGTCGGTGGCAACGCCGAGCAGATCAGCTCCTACCTGGACCAGCGCCACGAGGACACGATGACGCTCGCCCAGGCCCTGCGCCTGGCGGTCAGCGCTCTGTCCCGCGACACCAACGGCAGCGAGCGCGAGATCCCCGCCGAGCGGCTGGAGGTCGCGGTGCTCGACCGCACCAGGCCGCAGCGGCGCAAGTTCAAGCGGATCGTCGGCACCCGGCTCGCCCGCCTCCTGGAGGAGGGCACGGGCGGCGGTTCCTCCTCGTCCACCGCTTCCCCGGCGGCGGAGGACGAGGAACTGGACCTCCCCGACCTGCCGGGCGACGACGGGTCGTCGGGCTCCGGCGCGCAGAGCTGACAGCGGGTCCCGGCGGCAGGAGCCGGGACCACGGTGGCCCGCACCCGCCCTCACCGGGGCCGGGTGCGGGCCACCGTCATGTCCGGGCGGGTGCCGGGCCGGTGGAGCCGCGGACGGTGAGGGCGACGCGCAGTTCCTCGTCGGCCGGCGTGCCGCCGTCCACGGCGGTGAGCAGCGCCGCCATGCCCCGTGCCCCGAACTCCTCGGCGGGCAGCGTGACCGTGGTCAGCTCCGGTTCGACGGCCGTGGCCAGGGTCAGGTCGTCGAACCCGGTGACGGACAGGTCCTCGGGGACCCGAGTCCCCAGCCGCCGGGCCGCCTTGCACGCCCCCGCGGCCAGGAGGTCGTCGTCGCAGACCAGCGCGGTCGGGCGAGGCCCGGGGGCGGTGAGCAGGCGGGTCACCGCGGCCTGCGCCTCGGCCACCGTGAGCGCGCACCGGTGCGTCTGAAGCCGGGCGCCGGGCACCCCGGCCACCGAGGCGGCGAGCGCGGCGGCGCGGACCTCGAAGGTCCAGGAGTCCACCTCGGCGGCGAGATGGGCGAAATGGCGGTGGCCGAGGTCCAGCAGGTGCCCGGCGGCCTGGCGCATGCCGTCGGCGATGGCGAGGTTGACGGTGGCGGTGGCCGGCCCGGTGGCGGGGTCGCTGTCGAGCATCACCAGCGGCAGGGCGCCCGCGCCGATCCCGCTGAGCGCGTGGGCCGCCATCGAGGAGGCGAGGACGCCGTCGAGGGCGGCCGGTGCGGAGGCGAACGGGTCGGTGGCCGGTCCGGTGCCCTCCGGCGAGGGGTAGAGGAGGACGCCGAAGCCGTGCGCCGCGGCGACGGAGGCGGCACCCGCGTGGACCCGGGCGAAGAACTCGTTGGTGAGGGCGGGTACCACCAGCAAAGCCGTTCGGGTCCGCCCGGTCCGGAGGTCGCGGGCGGCGAGATTCGGCCGGTACCCGAGCGTCCTGGCCGCCTCCCGGACACGTTCGGCGGTGGCCGTCGAGACCCGGCCCGGCCACTTGCCGCCGAGGACCAGGGAGACGGCGGCCTGCGACACTCCGGCGGCTCGGGCGACGTCCTTGCTGGTGGGCCGGGATACGGCGGACAAAGGGGCGGGTCCTCTCCAGAGGGCGGAATCCGGTGCGGCCGCCGCACGGACGCCGGGGCGGCGCCGACGGGTGCCCGGCGGGCGCCGGCCCGGGACCGTCCCGTCCCCGCTGAGCCGCCCCTGGACCCCGGCTGCCCGCACATGGTACGTATGACGCCGACGTTATACGTAACACTCGGGTGAGGGGCTGCCGATGGCGACGGGATACGGGGAACTGCTGCGCTCGCGGCACGCGGTGCGGCTGCTCTGCGGCACGCTGGTCGGCCGGCTCCCCAGCGCGACCGGGCACATCGCGATCGTGCTCTTCGTCCGCTCCGAGGGCGGTGGCTACGCGCTGGCCGGCGCCCTCGCGGCGGTGTACGGACTGGCCACCGCCGTGGGCCAGCCGCTGCTGGGGCGCGCCGTGGACCTGTGGGGGCAGCCGCGCGTGATGCTCCCGGCCGCCGTGCTGTCCGGGGCCGGCATGGCGGCGCTGGCCGTCGTCGGCGCCGAGTCGCTGCCGCCGGCCTGCGCGGCCGTGGTGGTGGCCGGAGTCTGCACCCCGCCGCTGGAGGGCGGGCTGCGGGCCCTGTGGCCCGCCGTGCTCGGGCGCGAGGACCGGGTGCACGCGGCGTACGCGCTCGACGCGGTGGCGCAGGAGGTCATGTTCACCGCCGGGCCGCTGCTGGTCACGCTCTTCGTCGCCTGGTGGTCGCCGGGCGCCGCGCTGCTGGTGATCAACGTCCTCGGCGTCCTCGGCGCGCTCTCGGTCGTCGTCTCCGAGCCGTCCCGGCGCTGGCGTTCCGCCCCGCGCGAGGCGCACTGGCTCGGCGCGCTGCGCTCACCCGGACTGCTGGCCCTGCTCTGCTCCTTCCTCTTCGTCGGTGTGGCCCTCGGCTCGATCACCGTGGCCGCCGTGGCCTACGCCGACGACCACGGCCGGGAGTCCGTCTACGGCTGGCTGATGGCGGCGCTCGGCCTCGGCGCCCTGATCGGCGGCGCGGTCTACGGCGCCCGGCGGTGGGCGGGGGAGCCCGAGCGGCGGCTGCGCGTCCTGGTGGGGCTGCTGGCCCTCGGCTACCTGCCGCTGTCGCTCACCCCCTCGGTGGCCGCGATGACCGGCCTCGCCGTGGTCTCCGGGCTCTTCCTTGCGCCCGCGCTCGCCTGTGCGTTCGTGGTGGTGGACCGGCACGCGCCCCCAGGGACCGTGACCGAGGCGTTCTCCTGGCTCGTCACGGTCTTCGGCGTCGGCGCGGCGCTGGGTACCGGCGCGGCGGGACCGGCCGTCGAATGGGGTGGCACCGCCCCCGGGTTCTGGGTCGCGGGGGTCGGGGGAGTGGCCGCGCTGCTGGTGCTGCTGGCCACCTCGCGGGTGCTGAACGGGCGCGGCCGGGGCGGCGATCCGGTGGTCTCTTCGGAAAATGATCGAAACGGGGCCGTCGAACCCGGTTTCAGTGCGGGGCATCAGGCGTAATGTTCAGTCATGGACCGCCGCATTTTCGGGCTGGAGAACGAGTACGGCGTCACGTGCACCTTCAGGGGACAGCGCCGTCTGTCGCCTGACGAGGTGGCGCGCTACCTCTTCCGCCGCGTTGTGTCATGGGGCCGCAGCAGCAATGTGTTTCTGCGGAACGGCGCCCGCCTGTATCTCGATGTGGGTTCGCATCCGGAATACGCCACACCGGAATGCGACGACGTCACCGAACTGGTGACCCACGACAAGTCCGGGGAACGCATTCTCGAAGGGCTGCTCGTCGACGCCGAACGCCGCCTGCACGAGGAGGGGATCGCGGGCGACGTCTACCTCTTCAAGAACAACACCGACTCCGCCGGCAACTCCTACGGCTGTCATGAGAACTACCTCGTGGCCCGCCACGGGGAGTTCTCCCGCCTCGCGGACATCCTCATCCCCTTCCTCGTGACCCGGCAGCTCCTCTGCGGGGCCGGCAAGGTGCTCCAGACCCCCCGGGGCGCGGTGTACTGCGTCAGCCAGCGTGCCGAACACATCTGGGAGGGCGTCAGCTCCGCGACGACCCGCTCCCGCCCGATCATCAACACCCGCGACGAACCGCACGCCGACGCCGAGCGCTACCGCCGCCTGCACGTCATCGTCGGCGACTCGAACATGTCCGAGACCACCATGCTCCTCAAGGTCGGCGCCACCGACCTGGTGCTCCGCATGATCGAGGCGGGCACGGTGATGCGCGACCTCACCCTGGAGAACCCGATCCGGGCCATCCGCGAGGTCAGCCACGACATCACGGGCCGCCGAAAGGTGCGCCTGGCCAGCGGCCGCGAGGCATCCGCCCTGGAGGTGCAGCGGGAGTACTACGAGAAGGCCGTGGACTTCGTGGACCGCCGCGGCATCCGCACCGGCACCGTCGAGCAGGTCCTGGAGCTCTGGGGCCGCACCCTCGACGCGATCGAGGAGGAGGACCTCGACCGGGTGGCCACCGAGATCGACTGGGTCATGAAGTACAAACTCCTGGAGCGGTACCGGGCCAAGCACGACATGACGATGTCCCACCCCCGGGTCGCCCAGATAGACCTCGCCTACCACGACATCCACCGCAGGCGCGGCCTCTACTACCTCCTGGAGAAGAACGGCCAAGCCGCCCGGATCTGCAACGACCTCAAGATCTTCGAAGGCAAGTCCGTCCCGCCGCAGACCACCCGGGCCCGGCTGCGGGGCGACTTCATCCGCAGGGCGCAGGAGCAGCGCCGCGACTTCACCGTCGACTGGGTCCACCTCAAGCTCAACGACCAGGCGCAGCGGACCGTGCTGTGCAAGGACCCCTTCCGGTCGGTGGACGACCGGGTGGAGAAGCTCATCGCCGGCATGTGACGGCGCCGGAATGTGACACACCGCTCTTCCCCGCCGTGGACCGGCGGTGACCTGGGCCCCTCGTCCGTGTGATGAGGGGCCCGTTCCATGCCGTACGGGAGCAGGGGGGCGGCTGGGCCGTAGAGTGGCGGGACCGATGTGTTTTCCCGTATCCGCCAACCCCCCGAGGTCCTCCGTGCGACGCCGATTTGCCGCCTTGTTCATCGTTCCGGCTCTGCTGCTGACCGCCTGCGGGGGTGAGGAGGCCGAGAAGAAGGACGACGCGGCGGCCTCCGAGAAGCCCGCGGCGGCCCCCAAGGCCCCCAAGCCGGTCGAGTCGGCCGACCCCATGCCGGAGGTCTCCGGCGAGCCGGGTGAAAAGGCCACCATCAAGCTCCCCAAGGGCGACCCGAGCGACAAGTTCGTGGTCCACTCCCTGTCCACCGGTGACGGCCCCGAGGTCAAGAAGGACGACCTGGTGATGGCCGACTTCACCGGCAAGGTCTGGAAGGGCGGCAAGGACCTCGGCTCCAGCCACGACAAGGGCGGCGCGCCCCAGATGATCACCGCGGGCGCGGAGAACATCATCCCGGCGTTCAGCCAGTCGGTGCTGGGCCAGAAGGTCGGCAGCCGTGTCCTGGTCGTCGCGCCGCCGGCCGCCGCCTTCGGTGAGGCCGGCCAGCAGCAGCTCGGTGTCACGGGCAAGGACACCCTGGTCTTCGCCCTGGACATCAAGGACGTCGTGCCGAACATGGTCGAGGGCGAGCAGGCGGAGATCCCCTCCGACCTCCCCCAGGTCAAGGCCGACAAGCCGGAGCCGGCCACGATCTCGGTGCCGAAGAACGACCCGCCCAAGAAGCTGACCAGCAAGGTCCTCATCCAGGGTGACGGCGACGAGATCAAGAAGGGCCAGACGGTGTACATGCAGTACAGCGGCGCGGCCTGGAAGCCGAACGAGGGCAAGGAGAAGGCCAAGCTCTTCGACTCCTCCTGGAACACCGGCGCGCCCTTCGCCACCCAGATCGGCGTCGGCCAGGTCGTCGAGGGCTGGGACAAGGGTCTCATCGGCACCCACGTCGGCGACCGCGTGATGCTGGTGATCCCGCCGGAGCAGGGCTACAAGGACCAGGACAAGGGCGAGGACCTGCCCGCCAACTCCACCATGGTCTTCGTCGTGGACGTGCTCGCCGCGATGTGAGCCCGACCCGGGGCGGGGGTGTGCGTACCGCCCGCCCCGCGGTGGCAGAATGTTCCGGTTGCCCGGCTGCCCGAAAAACACAGAAGCAGGAGCCTTACGTGAGCATCGACAAGCCCGAGGTCGACTTCCCCGGTGGCGAGCCCCCGGCGGACCTGGAGATCAAGGACATCTGGGAGGGCGACGGCCCGGTCGCCAAGGCCGGCGACACCGCCAAGGTCCACTACGTGGGCGTGGCCTTCTCCACCGGTGAGGAGTTCGACGCGAGCTGGAACCGCGGTACGCCGCTCTCCTTCCAGCTCGGTGCCGGACAGGTCATCGCCGGCTGGGACCAGGGTGTCCAGGGCATGAAGGTCGGCGGCCGCCGCCAGCTGACCATCCCCGCCCACCTCGCCTACGGCGACCGTGGTGCGGGCGGCGGGCGGATCGCCCCCGGCGAGACGCTGATCTTCGTCTGCGACCTGGTCGCGGTCTGATCCCAAGCGATCAACTCCAGGGCCCATGCCGTCAGGCATGGGCCCTCCGCTTTTGCCGCGACACCCCGGGGCGGTACGGTCGTCCGTCGAAGGACCACCAGAAAGGGCGTCGATGGCGATTGCCAAGGCCGAGCGGCTGATGAACCTGGCACTGTGTCTGCTCGGGACCCGGCGCCCGTTGTCCAAACGAGAACTCCGGGGCTCCATCGAGGCGTACCTCGAAGCGGGGAACGACGACTCCTTCAACCGCATGTTCGAGCGGGACAAGGACGACCTGCGTGAGCTAGGACTCGTCATCGAGACCGTGGACAACATCGACGGCGAGGTCGGCTACCTCGCCCGCCGCGACTCCAACCGCCTCCCGCCGCTCACCCTCGACGCCGAGGAGGCAGCCGCGCTCGGCCTCGCCGCCAGGGTGTGGCAGCAGGCCCGGCTGGCGGGCGCGGCCAGCGGCGCGCTGCACAAGCTGCGCGCGGCCGGGCTGCCCGACGACGCCGACCCGTTCGCCGGGAACTCCGCCCTCGAACCGCACATCCCGGTCCACGAGTCCGCCTTCGAACCGCTGATGCTGGCCTGCCGCGACCGCCGCCCGGTCGTCTTCGACTACCGCAAGGCCAACGCGGTGCAGCCCGCCCCCCGCCAGGTCGAGCCCTGGGCGCTGGAGTGCTGGCGCGGACACTGGTACCTGGCCGGCTTCGACCGGGACCGCGGCGCCGAGCGGGTCTTCCGGCTCTCCCGCATCACCGGCAAGGTACGCACCCGCCCGGGCGGCTTCACCGCCGACGTGCCCGATGTCGTCACGGTCCGCGAGACCGTGGCGAGCTGGGCCGGGGAGAGCGCCGAGGGCACCGCCGTCATCCGGCTGCGGACCGGTGCCGGGTACCCGCTGCGTGCCAAGGCCCGCTCGGTGCGGCCCGCCGGCGAGGGCTGGGACGAGCTGGAGATCCCGTACGGCCACGGGCTGGACGCCTCCCTCGTCGAGTACGGACCCGACGTGGTGGTGCAGGAACCGGCCGAACTGCGGGCCGACGTGATCGACCGGCTCCGTGCCGTGGCGAAGGACTGAGGGAGTAACCATGGCGGCCCAGGCCAATGCCATCGACCGGACGCGACGCATGCTGTCGCTCGTCACCTACCTGCGTGAACGCCCCGGCGCCCACGTCGTGGACGTGGCGCGAGCCTTCGGCGTCACCGAGGCGGAACTGATCTCCGACCTCGACGTGCTGCCGCTGTGCGGCACCAGCTTCCGCGGCGGCGACCTGCTCGACATCGACACCGACGGCGACCGCATCTGGTGGCACAACCCGGACGACGTCGCGGCCCCGCTCCGGCTCGCCGCCGACGAGGCGACCGCGCTGCTGGTCGCCGCGCGCGCCGTCTCCACCCTGCCGGGCCTGCGCGAGGGCGACCGGCAGGCCCTGCTGCGGGTGACCGCCAAACTGGAGGCCGCCGCCGGGGAGGCCGCCGCCTCCAGCTCCCGCCTCTCGGTCACCTTCGAGGCCGAGGGAGGCGTCTTCGCCGACGTCGACCGGGCCATCTCCGAGCGCCGCCGGCTGTGGCTGCGCTACTACTCGCCGGCCCGGGACGAGCTGACCGAGCGCGAGGTCGACCCGATCCGCCTCTTCACCGTCGGCCACACCTACATGGAGGCGTGGTGCCGCCTCTCCGAGGACCGGCGCACCTTCCGCCTCGACCGGGTCGCCGAGATCCGCGTCCTCGACGAGGCGTCCGCCCCGCCCGAGATCGAGGTCCGCGACCTCTCCGCCGGCCTGGTCCAGCCCTCCGCCGACGACCCCGAGGTCGTCATCGAGGTCGGCCCGGGCGGCCGGTGGGTCGCCGAGTACTACCCGCACGACAGCGCCGAGGAACTGCCCGACGGCGGCCTGCGCATCACCCTGCGCACCCCCGACCCGGCCTCGCTGCGCCGCCTCGCCCTGCGGCTCGGCCGCGACGGGCGGATCACCGCCCCCGCCGACCTCGCCGACAGCGCCCGCGACGCCGCGCGCGAGGCGCTCGCCGCCTACGAGGCCCAGCCGTGAGCGGGGTCCTCTTCAAGGCCGCCTGCCCGGACTGCCGCTCCCGCTTCGAACTGGCCGCCGAGGCGCTGCGGCTGGCCATCGGCGGCAGCCGCCGCACCACCTTCTACTCCTTCACCTGCCCGGCCTGCGACAGCGCCGTCCGCAAGCCGGCGGGGGAGCGGATCGTGGAGCTGCTGACCCGGGGCGGCGTGCGCACGCTGCGGCTGGCCGCCGGGGTACCGCAGCCGCCGAGCGCGGGCGGCCCCGGGACCCACTCCCGGGGCGCGGGACTGACGCCGGTGAGGAACTGACGGGGATGACGGACATGGTCTGGCCGATGGTGGCGGTGGTGCTCGGATTCGCCGGGCTCGCTGTCCTCGGGGTGCTCGCGGTACGCGTCTTCCTGGAGGTGCGACGGCTCGCCCGGCAGGTCGCGGAGACCTCCGCGCGGATCAACACGGCCGCCGAGGAGCTGGAGCGGGCCGCGACCCGCCTGCCCCCACCCCTCTGAGCAGGTTTTTCCTTTACCCCAACGCCCCCTGCTCCCGCAAGCGGGCAGGGAGTACGCTGAGATGTCGGCGGCCGGGACCGAGGCACCCGCCCGCGACCTGGTGTCTGCACGGGCATTGCGCCGCGTTTACCCACGCGGGTTACGATCGCTGCGCGCGACGGCCGGACCCCGTCCAGCCGTGTGCGGCAGCCCCACCCCCAGCCGCCTCGGTGAGAAGGAATCGCAATGATCGCCAACCTCAAGCCCCTAGAGATCGTCCTGATCATCGTCGTGATCCTGCTTCTCTTCGGTGCCAAGAAGCTTCCCGACATGGCGCGTTCCCTCGGCAAGTCCGCCCGCATCCTCAAGAGCGAGGCCAAGGCGATGAAGAAGGACGGCTCCCAGGACGCCCAGGCCGACGCCGCCGCCCCGGACGCCCAGACCGCCCAGTCGGCCACGGCCCGCACCATCCAGGCCGCGCCGGGCGACGTCTCCAGCTCGCGCCCGGTCAACGAGCAGAGCCGCACCCCGCAGAGCTGACGCCATCACCGCGGCGGGCCACCGGGTCCGCCTGTTCGTAACGAGACGAGGGACGTGGGTTGCTCGGGTCTGCCCGCAAGCCGAAGCAGGAGAAGAACACCGAGGGACGGATGCCCCTCGCCGAACACCTGCGCGAGCTGCGTAACCGTCTGCTGAAGTCCGTCCTGGCGGTCGTCGTCATCACGATCGCCGCCGCGTTCTTCTACACCGAACTGATCGAGTTCCTGCTGAGGCCGGTCCAGCAGTCGGTGGGCTGCCTCGACGGATCGCCGACCCAGGACAACGGCAATCCGTGCGCCGACATGACCTTCAACGGCCTCGTCGCGCCCTTCACGATCGCCCTGAAGGTCTCGCTGGTCGCCGGCGTGGTCCTCGCCAGCCCCTTCTGGCTCTTCCAGCTCTGGGCCTTCCTCGCCCCGGGCCTGCACCGCAAAGAGAAGAAGTACGCGCTCTCCTTCGTCGGTATCGGGGTCCCGCTCTTCGTGGGCGGTGGCGTCCTCGCCTACAAGATCCTGCCGCAGACGGCGACGATCCTCCTCGACTTCACGCCCGAGAACGTCCTCAACCTCCTCCCGGTCGACGACTACCTCGACCTGGTGATGCGGATGGTGATCGTCTTCGGCCTCGCCTTCGAGCTGCCGCTGATCCTCGTCCTGCTCAACATCACCGGCGTGCTCTCCGCCAAGCGCCTCGGCTCCTGGTGGCGCGGGATGGTCCTCGGGATCACCATCTTCTCCGCGGTCGCCACTCCCACCGGAGACCCGTCCAGCATGCTGATGCTGGCCGCGCCCATCTGCCTGCTGTACTTCCTCGCCCTCGGTATCTGCCTCCTCAACGACCGCAGGCGCCGCCGCCGTGACTCCGACGCGGAACTCGACGACGACGAGGCGTCCGACATCGACCTCACCCCCGAGCCGGTCGACGCGATCGAGCCGGTCGGCGCCCCGCCGGTCCTGCCGGAGCAGACGAACCGCGGCGAACTGGGCGGAGACGGCGGACGCAAGGAGCTCGGCGGTTACGACGACGCGACCTGACCTTGTAGGGTCCCGCCGTGACCAGCGAGATCATCCTCTTCGTCAACCCCACGGCGGGAAGCGGACGCGGTGCCCGGGCGGCCCTGCCCGCCTCCCGGGTGCTGCGGGACGCCGGGTACCGGGTCAGGACCGTCCTCGGCACGGACGCCGGCGACGCGGCCGGCCGGCTACGCGCCGCCCTCACCTCCAGGCCCGCCGCGGTGCTGGCGGTCGGCGGTGACGGGCTGGCGGGGCTCGCCCTCCAGGCGCTCGCCGGGACCGGCACCCCGCTCGGCCTGATCGCGGTCGGCACGGGGAACGACTTCGCCCGCACCCTGGGCCTGCCGGTCCGCGATCCCGAGGCAGGCGCCCGGCTCGCGGTGGACATCCTGGAAGGGCCCGGTCCGCGCGCGCTCGACCTCGGTCGGGTGGGTGACCGCTGGTTCGGCACCGTCCTCGCCGCCGGCTTCGACTCCCGGGTCAACGACCGCGGCAACCGCATGCGGCTCCCGGTGGGCCGCTTCAAGTACGACCTCGCGATCGTCGCCGAGCTGGCCGCCTTCCGGCCGGCCCCGTTCAAGCTGACCCTGGACGACGGACCGGTGCTGGATGTGGACGCCACCCTCATCGCCGTCGGCAACGGCACCTCGTACGGCGGGGGTCTGAGGGTGTGTGCCGAGGCGCGGCTCGACGACGGGCTCTTCGACGTGGTGGTGGTGGGCGAGGTGAGCCGCACCGAGTTGATGCGGGTCTTCCCCAAGGTCTACCGGGGCGCCCATCTCGGCCACCCCGCGGTCACCGTGCACCGCGCCCGCTCGGTCACCGTCGAGGCGCCGGACACCACCGGCTACGCCGACGGCGAGCCGCTGGGCGCCCTGCCGCTCACCGCCCGTTGCGTCCCGGAGGCCGTCCGGATACTCGCGCCCTGAGGCGGGGCCTGCCGAACGGATGGTGGGATTATCGATCGTCCGCTGTCGGGGGCGGCGGGTAGGCTCGTCATCACGATGACAGAGGACCTCTCCCCGGCCGAGCGGTACGCGGCGGCGCGGCGGCGCGCCGTCGAGGAGGCGACCGCGCTCGCCTCCTTCCGCGAGATGTACGACTTCGGCCTCGACCCCTTCCAGCTCGACGCCTGCCGCTCCCTGGAGAAGGGCAAGGGCGTCCTGGTGGCCGCCCCCACCGGTTCCGGCAAGACGATCGTCGGCGAGTTCGCCGTCCACCTGGCGCTCGGCCAGTCCAAGAAGTGCTTCTACACCACCCCGATCAAGGCGCTCTCCAACCAGAAGTACGCCGACCTCGCCAAGCGGTACGGCGCGGACAGGGTCGGCCTGCTCACCGGTGACAACAGCGTCAACCCGGACGCCCCCGTCGTGGTCATGACCACCGAGGTCCTGCGGAACATGCTGTACGCGGGTTCCCAGACCCTCACCGGCCTCGGGTACGTGGTCATGGACGAGGTGCACTACCTCTCCGACCGGTTCCGCGGCGCGGTCTGGGAAGAGGTGATCATCCACCTCCCCCCGTCGGTGACGCTCGTCTCCCTCTCGGCCACCGTCTCCAACGCCGAGGAGTTCGGCGACTGGCTCGACACCGTCCGCGGCGACACCGACGTGATCGTCTCCGAGCACCGCCCGGTCCCGCTCTTCCAGCACGTCCTGGCCGGACGCCGGATGTACGACCTCTTCGAGGAGGGCGAGGGCGCCAAGAAGGCGGTCAACCCGGACCTGCTCCGGATGGCCCGCCTGGAGTCCAGCCGCCCCACCGGCCCGAAGGACCGCCGACGTGGGCGGAACATGCGCGAGGCCGACCGGGAGCGCGAGCGTCGCCAGCGCTCCCGCACCTGGACGCCGAGCAGGCCCGAGGTGATCGAGCGGCTCGACGCGGAGAACCTCCTCCCCGCCATCACCTTCATCTTCAGCCGGGCCGGCTGCGAGGCCGCCGTCCAGCAGTGCCTCTACGCGGGCCTCAGACTCAATAACGACGCGGCCCGGGCGGCCGTCCGCGAGATCGTCGAGGAGCGCACCGCCGCCATCCCCGACGAGGACCTGCACGTCCTCGGCTACTTCGAGTGGCTGGAGGGGCTGGAGCGCGGCATCGCCGCCCACCACGCGGGCATGCTCCCCACCTTCAAGGAGGTGGTCGAGGAACTGTTCCTGCGCGGCCTGGTCAAGGCCGTCTTCGCCACCGAGACGCTCGCTCTCGGCATCAACATGCCGGCCCGCTCGGTCGTCCTGGAGAAGCTCGTCAAGTGGAACGGCGAACAGCACGCCGACATCACCCCCGGCGAGTACACGCAGCTCACCGGCCGGGCCGGGCGCCGCGGCATCGACGTCGAGGGCCACGCGGTGGTCCTGTGGCAGCGCGCCATGAACCCGGAGCACCTCGCCGGCCTCGCCGGGACCCGCACCTATCCGCTCCGCTCCAGCTTCAAGCCGTCGTACAACATGGCGGTCAACCTGGTGCACCAGTTCGGGCGGCACCGCTCGCGCGAACTGCTGGAGACCTCCTTCGCCCAGTTCCAGGCCGACCGCTCGGTGGTCGGCATCTCCCGCCAGGTCCAGCGGAACGAGGAGGGCCTGGAAGGGTACGCCGCCTCGATGACCTGCCACCTCGGTGACTTCGAGGAATACGGCAGGCTGCGCCGGGAACTGAAGGACCGCGAGACGGAGCTGGCCCGGCAGGGCGCCGGCCAGCGCCGCGCCGAGGCCGCCGGGGCGCTGGAGAAGCTCCGGCCCGGTGACATCATCCACGTCCCCACGGGGAAGTACGCGGGGCTCGCCCTGGTGCTGGACCCGGGCCTGCCCGCCGGCCGCAGCAACGGCCACCGCGGCTTCGATCACCACGACGGGCCCCGCCCGCTGGTGCTCACCGCCGAGCGGCAGGTCAAGCGGCTGGCCGCGATGGACTTCCCGGTCCCCGTGGAGGCCCTGGACCGGATGCGCGTCCCCAAGTCGTTCAACGCCCGCTCGCCCCAGTCCCGCCGCGACCTGGCCTCGGCCCTGCGCACCCGCGCCGGGCACCTGGAACCCAAGCGCCACCGCAAGAGCCGCGCGGCGGCCGCCGACGACCGCGAGATCGCCCGGCTGCGCACCGCCATCCGCGCCCACCCCTGCCACGGCTGCGACCAGCGGGAGGACCACGCGCGGTGGGCCGAGCGCTACCACCGCCTGAAGCGGGACACCCGGCAGCTGGAGCGCCGGATCGAGGGCCGCACCAACACCATCGCCCGCACCTTCGACCGCATCGTCACCCTCCTCACCGAACTCGGCTACCTCCGGGGCAACGAGGTCACCGAGGACGGGCAACGGCTCAGCCGCCTCTACGGCGAGCTGGACCTGCTCGCCTCGGAGTGCCTGCGCGAGGGCGTCTGGGAGGGGCTCGGCCCGGCCGAGCTGGCCGCCTGTGTCTCCGCCCTGGTCTTCGAGGCCCGGCAGGCCGACGACGCGGTGGCGCCGAAGCTGCCCTCCGGTGCGGCCAAGGCGGCGCTCGGCGAGATGGTCCGCATCTGGGGCCGGCTCGACGCCCTGGAGGAGCAGCACGGGATCAGCCAGACCGAGGGCGTCGGCCAGCGCGAGCCGGATCTCGGCTTCGCCTGGGCCGCGTACATGTGGGCCTCCGGCAAGGGGCTGGACGCGGTGTTGCGGGAGGCGGAGATGCCGGCCGGCGACTTCGTGCGCTGGTGCAAGCAGGTCATCGACGTGCTGGGCCAGATCGCGGCAGCCGCCCCCGAGGGCTCGACCGTGACGCGCAGCGCCCGCAAGGCCGTCGACGCGGTCCGCCGGGGCGTCGTCGCGTACTCCTCGGTGGGCTGAGCCCCGCCCGTCCCGCCCGCCGTGTGCCGCCGCCTCCGCTTCGGGGGCGGCGGCGTGCTGTTTCGGGGGCGCCGGTGCGGGCTGGCGCCGGCGCCCGGGCGAGCCGGACCGCTTGCTCTCGGTTCCGGTCAACTCCCTTACGTCATAAGGCGCTTGAAGATCTTCTGCAGGCTGGGCGTGGAAGAATGCGGGCGAGCCGCCGGTGTCCGGTCGGCGCGCCGCCGGGAGGGGAGGCGCCGAGGGTGACGTCGAGGCGATCGGGAGGGCGATGGACGTCGCCCAGCGGGAGATCGGGGCGGAGTTCGGCGGGATCGGCGCCGTTCTGCCGGACTGGGTGCCGACCCCGGGACGGCGCCGGGTGAGGAAGGCCGCCGCCGACATCGACCGGGAGGTGGGCCGGGTCGTCGCCGCCCACCGGGGGGACGACGAGCGGCCGGACCTGCTCAGCCGACTCCTCACCGCCCAGGGCGAGACCGGGACCCGCCTCTCCGCGGAGGAGATCCGCGACGAGACGGTCACCCTGTACATCGGCGGCCACGAGACGACCAGCAGCACCCTGGTGTGGGCCTGGTACCTGCTCGCCCGCAACCCCGGGTGCGCGCCGCGCTCGGCGAGGAACTGGAGCGGGTGCTCGGCGACCGCCGAGCCGGAGTTCGACGACTTCGCCCGGCTGGGCCGGCGCTACGACCTCGACGTCGACCCCGGCGAGATCCGGCCGCTGACCACGCTCACCCTCCAGCCCGACCGCGACATGCTCGCCACCGTCCGGGCCCGGGACGGCGGGGCCTGAGCCGCCCGGCGCCGGACCGGAGGGGCCGCATTCCTGAGGGGTGCGGCCCTTTCGCGTGCCGGGGTGGTGCCACCCGTCCGGGTGAAGTCGAAGGGCTGTGCGTCATGCGGGAGTTGAAGGAAGAGAATATTTCGCCAAGGCTCGCCGGGGTGATTCCGGCGCGGCCCCGACGGGGGAGTCGGAGCGTCCTGCGAGGTCACGGCGGCGCGTGGCGGAAGGGGTGCCTCCGGTGCGCTGCGGGGTGGGCCGTTCTCGCCCCAGAGCATCACTCTGTGTGCGCGAGTGGAGGCGTACTGTGCAAAAGGATTCGAGTGTAGGGCCTGGAAAGGGCTGATGTGCGGCCTTGAGGAATATGCCGCACGGTGGTTTCCCCCGGCACTAAGCTCGCCCGCAGCGCACCGAGTTGAGAACTTCGTGTGTGTTCATCCCCCATCTCCCCAATGGTTCGCACAACTCCCGAGCCGATTGTTCTGAGGGCATTACATGGTGAGTGTTCCATCGCCTCCCGGTGGCCGAGAGACGTCATTCGCACGGGTGCTGCTCCTGCCCGCCGTGCTGATGGCGGCCGCCACCGGAGCCGCCGCGGCCCTGGTCGCCGAGCCCGCCCGGATACCGGTCGCCGTCACCGGAGCCGCCGCCACCCTCGTGGTGATCGCCGTCGCGGCCGAGGCGGTCCGCCGGGGCCGCGCCGCAGCGGCCCTCCGGCTCCAGCACGCCCGCGAGGTCGCCCAGCTCGAGCAGCGGCTCGCCGCGCACGACGACGACATCCTGCACCTCGCCAAGGAGCTCATGCCGGCCTGTGTCCGGCGGCTCCAGGTGTACAACCAGACCCCCTCCGAGGTCATGCGCGCCATGGTCGACGGCAGCGAGGTCCACCGCGGACTGCCGCACCCCCAGCGGGTCCTGCTGCGCAACGTGCTGCGCATCGTCGACCGCGAGGAGGCCATGCGTGACTCCGCGCAGCGCGCCTTCGTCAACGTCGCGCGCCGCGTGCAGACCATCGTGCACAAGCAGTCCGCCGACCTGCGCGACATGGAAGAGGACCACGGACGCACCCCCGAGGTCTTCGACGACCTGCTGCGGATCGACCACGGCACGGCCCTCATCGGCCGCCTCGCCGACAGCATCGCCGTCCTCGGCGGCGCCCGCCCGAGCCGCAAGTGGCCCAAGCCCGTACCGCTCTTCAGCGTCCTGCGCGGCGCCATGTCGCGGATCATGGACTTCCCCCGCATCGACCTGCACTCGGTCGCCAAGGTCAACGTCGACGGCATCTCCGTCGAGCCGCTCATCCACGCCTGCGCCGAGCTGTTCGACAACGCCACCCGCTACTCGCCGCCGCACACCCGTGTCCACGTCACCGCCCACGAGGTCCAGACCGGCGTCGCCATCGAGATCGAGGACGCCGGCGTCAGCCTCAGCGACGTCGTCCGCGAACGGGTCGAGCGCAAGCTGGAGGAGGCCAAGGCCGGCATCGACGTCGACGACCTCGGCGAGACGCCCCGCCTCGGCCTCGCCGTCGTCGGCCGCCTGTCGCGGATGTACGACATGCAGGTCGCGCTCCGCCAGTCCGCCTACGGCGGCGTCCGCGCGGTCCTCGTCGTCCCCCGCGACATGCTCACCGACGAGCCCGCCCCCGCCGTCGCCCACGGCATCGGCGCCGCGGCCGTCCTGCGCATCGACGACGACGGCAACCTGATCGACGACGAGCGGCCCTACCGCAAGCGCCGGCCCACCTCCGGCCCGCCGCTGCACTCCTCCCGCTCGATGTCCCCGCCGCCCGAGGACGACGTGCCCGTCGTCACCGAGTGGACCCCCGAGGGCCTGCCGCAGCGGCGCAGCCGCGTCCGCGGAAGCTTCCCGTACACCGTCCCGGCGCCCGCACCCGCCGCCGACGACTGGCGGCAGCCCGCCGCGCCCCAGAAGAAGAAGGAGGAGCCCCAGCCCGGCATCTGGCTGGAGGCGTTCACCAAGGCGGCCAACGGTGTGGACGTCGACTCCGGTACCGCCGCCGGGGAAAGTGGCCCGCCCTCCCACGGACACCAGGACAGCGAAGGGGACCGGACGTGATCCAGCAACGTGCCAACTTTGACTGGATGCTCAAGGAACTGGACGAGGGCGTCCCCGGGGTCCAGCAGATCGTGGTGCTCTCCGCCGACGGCCTGCGGATCGCCCGGTACGGCGGCGACCCGGACGGTGCCGACCGCATCGCCGCCGCCTGCGCCGGGCTCCAGAGCCTGGCGGCGGCGGTCGCCAGCGAGATCCCCGACTCCGACGGCCGGATGAGGATGGTCGTCATCGAGATCGACGGCGGCTTCTTCTACCTGATGGCCGCGGGCGCCGGCGCCTACCTCGCGGTGCTCACCGACGAGACCGTGGACGCGGGACTCATCGGCAACCGCATGCGCGACCTGGTCATCCGCATCGGCTCCCACCTCACCAGCCCACCGCGCCACGGCGGGTCGGCCGGATGACCCCTCCCCAGCGCGAGCGCGGGAAGCAGGAGCCGGAAGGCTCCAACCCTGAGCGGCTGTACGTCCTCACCGGCTCCACCGAGGGCGCCGAACGCGCCCCGATCGACCTGGTCACGCTCATCGTGGCCAGGTCTGGGCCGCCACCCCCGACGGCCCAGCCAGAACAGGCGGCGGTCCTGCGGCTCTGCCGCCGGCCGCTCTCCGTGGCCGAACTCTCGGCCTACCTCGCCCTGCCCTTCAGTGTGGTGACGATCCTGCTCACCGATCTGCTCTCCGCCGAGCTGATCGAGTCCCGGGCGCCGATCACCCGCGCGACGCTCCCGGACCGTTCCCTTCTCGAAGCGGTGATGCATGGACTTCAAAAGCTCTGACACGATCACAGGACCCCGGAGCGAGGATGTCCTGCCCGACACGGCCACCGCCGCCGTCAAGGTCGTGATCGTCGGGGGATTCGGCGTCGGGAAGACCACCATGGTCGGCTCGGTCAGCGAGATCCGCCCGCTGACCACCGAGGAGACCATGACGCAGGCAGGCGTCGGCGTCGACGACAACCGGGGCGTCGAGTCCAAGACCGCGACCACCGTCGCGATGGACTTCGGTCGGATCTCCATCACCGACCAGCTCGTCCTCTACCTGTTCGGCACCCCCGGCCAGGAGCGGTTCTGGTTCCTGTGGAACGGCCTCTTCGAAGGCGCGCTCGGCGCCGTCGTCCTGGTCGACACCCGGCGGCTCGAAGTGAGCTTCGACGTCATCGGGCGGCTGGAGGAACGCGGCGTCCCCTTCGTCGTCGCGATCAACAGCTTCCCCGAGGCGCCCCGCCACGACGTGGACGACCTGCGCCGCGCGCTCGACCTGCCCGAGAACGTGCCGATCTTCGACTGCGACGCCCGCTACCGCGAGTCCAGCCGGGACGCGCTGATGACCCTCATGCGCTACCTGCACGAGATGACCCCGGCCATCGCCTGACCGTCCGCCGCCCGGGCCCGGGGCCCTCCGGGCCCGGGCGGCGCGGGCCTTCCGCATCCGGCCGAGGCCGCCGCCCCGCCGTGCCCGCCCCCGCACCGCCCGACCCTTCACCGGAGCATCCACCGTGACGACCCCCTCGACCCCTCCCTCCTTCCCCGGCACCCCCGCCGGGCCGCCCCCCGGCTGCCCCGCCCACGGCGCGGACGCGGTCGGACCCGGCGGGCTGCGCCGGCTCTACGGACCCGAGGCCGAGCGCGACGCCCCCGGGCTCTTCGAGAAGCTCCGCGCCGAGCACGGCCCGGTCGCCCCCGCCCTGCTCCACGACGACGTGCCGATCTGGGTGGTCCTCGGCCACAGCGAGAACCTCCACATGCTCCGCACCCACTCGGTCTACACCCGAAACTCCCGCCGCTGGCGGCTGGTCCAGGACGGCACGCTCGGCCCCGACCACCCCCTCACGCCGCTCTTCGCCTGGCAGCCCATCTGCTCCTTCGCCGAGGGCGCCGAGCGGGAGCGGCTGCGCGGGGCGGTCAGCAACGCGATGAAGCAGATCGACCACCGCGGGGTCCGCCGCGCCATCAACCGGCACAGCAACCGCCTGGTCAACGAGTTCGGGCAGGACGGCCACGCCGACCTGGTCAGCCAGTTCACCGACCACCTGCCGATGCTGGTGATGCTCGACGTCCTCGGCCTGCCCGAGGAGTACAACGAGCAGATGGTCGACGCCGCCCGCGACATGCTCCAGGGCACCGAGACCGCCAACGCCTCCAACGCCGCCATCATGGGCATCCTGGAGCGCCACGTGGCCCGCCGCCGGGCCAAGCCCGACGACGACTTCACCAGCAGCCTCCTGGAGGACGAGGCCCGCCTCACCGACGACGAGGTCGCCCAGCATCTGCGCCTGGTCCTCATCGCCGCCTACGAGGCCACCTCCAACCTCACCGCCAACGTGCTCAAGATGGTCCTCACCGACCCGCGCTTCCGCGCCCAGCTCAACGGCGGGCAGATGACGGTGCCCGAGGCGGTGGAGCAGACCCTGTGGGACCAGCCCCCGTTCAGCGCCATGCTCGGCTACTTCGCGGTCCAGGACGCCGAGTTGGGCGGCCAGCAGATCAAGAAGGGCGACGCGCTGCTGCTCAACATCGCCGCAGCCAACGTCGACCCGGTGGTCCGCCCCGACCTGGAGGCGAACATGCAGGGCAACCGGGCCCACCTCGCCTTCGGCGGCGGCGTCTACGAGTGCCCCGGCGACGACCTCGGCCGGGCCATCGCCGACACCGGGGTGGACGCGTTGCTGATGCGGCTGCCCGACGTGGAACTCGCCGTCCCCGAGAGCGAACTGCACTGGACCAACTCGCTGATCAGCAGCCACCTCCAGGAACTCCCGGTGGTCTTCAGCCCCCGTCGGCCGATGGAGATCGGCAGCAGCCCCGACCAGAGCGGAGCCTCCCGCGCCGACTGGGAGATCTCCTCACCCGCCCCGCGGGACCCGGCACCCGCCCCGCGGGAACCGGCCGCAGGCCCGGTCCCGCCGCAGGGGGCGCCCTCCGCCGCGCCTCCGGTCGAGCCGCCCGCCGCCGTGCCCGCGCAGCGCGGCGCCTGGTACCGGCTCGTGCACTGGGTGCGCGGCCGCTGACCTGACGCGGTACGACGGCGGGTGGGGGACCCGGGGCCCCCGGCCACCCACCCGCCGTCCCGTGTGCCGCGCGGGCTCAGGCCGGACCGGTCACGCCGTCTGCCCACCGGTCGTACCGCGTCCACGCGGTCAGTTCGCGGGCGCTGGTGAAGTGCCGCTCCTCGCCCGTCACCGGGTCGGTGAACTCCACCGAGCGGGCCAGTAGTTGCAAGGGGCGGCGGAAGTCGTCCGGAGCCGGGTCGGTGACTTCCGGGTAGAGGGGGTCGCCGAGGATGGGCAGGCCCAGGGAGTTCAGGTGGACCCGCAGCTGGTGGGTGCGGCCGGTGTGCGGCAGCAGGCGGTAGCGGCCGAGTGAGCCCCGGCGGGCGAGCAGTTCGACGCGGGTCTCGGCGTTGGGCTCGCCCGGGACCTCCTGGGCGGCGATCACCCCGCGTTCCTTGACGATCCGGCTGCGCACGGTGCGGGGGAGGGCCGCCGAGGGGTCGTACCCGGCCACCGCCTCGTACTCCTTGCGGACCAGACGGTCGCTGAACAGGCACTGGTAGGCGGCGCGTTCGGCGGGGCGGACGGTGAGGAGGACCAGGCCTGCGGTGAGCCGGTCCAGGCGGTGCGCGGGGCTCAGCTCCGGCAGGTCGAGGCGGGTGCGCAGCAGTGCCAGGACGGTCTGGGTGACATGGCGGCCGCGCGGGGTGGTGGCGAGGAAGTGAGGCTTGTCGACCACCACGAGGTGCTCGTCGCGGAAGAGCACCACCGGCGGGTACGGCGCCGGTACCTCCGCGGCGGGCCGGCGGTGGAACCAGACCTGTCCACCGGGGAGGTAGGGGGCGTCCGCCGCGACTTGCCGGCCGTCGCCGGTGACCACCCCGCCCTCGGCGAAGAGCGCGTCGACCTCGGCCGCCGCCACCGGCAGCCGCTCCACCAGATGGTCGCGGACCGTCGCCCACCCGCCCTCCTGCGGCAGCCGGACCCGGACGGGCCCGATGCCGTCGCGCTGCGGCAGCGGGGCGGGCGTGCGGCGGGATCTTCGGCTCATCCGGCCAGCCTACGAGAGGCCGGCCGGCGGCGGCGCGCGGAAGGGCGTAGGGCGCCCGGAGCACCCCTCCGTCCTCATCCCGCCCGGCTCAGCCGGCCTTCGGCATCAGCACGGTGTCGGTGTGGACGGTGGCGCTGGCGGTCGGCGCGTTGCCGCAGACGACCTTGGAGCTGTCGTTGACGGTGTCATCGTGCCGGGAGCCCATGGTGGTGAGCCTGCTCCCCTCCAGCGTCTCGAAGGAGCCGTCGTCCAGCTGCTTCGGGGCCGGCTTCCGGCCCACCACGTGGTAGGTGAGGACCTTGGTCAGCTGCTCCTTGTCGGCGCGCCGCCGGGCGGCTCTCGTGTATGGCGAATGCGGACGGACCCGGTCGGAACGGGTCGCTTCAGGGGTCCAGGGATGACCATCACGGTCTCGACGGGCGTGCCGACGGTCACGCCGTCGACGGAGCGGGAGACCCAACTGGTCCGCAGGCCGCCTCGGGACGGCGGACGGGGCGGGTCGATGCGGACGGTTCCTTCACGCGTACTCCTCCGCCGGGCCCAGGCGCGGCGTGGCCGCTGCTCAGGGGTATGCGCGGCGAGGTGCGGCGCGGATGGGCCGGGGCACCGGAGTTGCCGTTCCGTGGCCTTCCCCCGGGGTGCGCGCGCCGAGGGCGCGCGGGCCGGACGCGGCGGTGCCCCGGGCCGGGGCTTCCGGCGAGCCCGGCCCGGGGGAGGGGCGGCTGATGCCCGCCCCTCCCCCGGGAACTGGGGGGTCAGGCCGCGGGGGCGGTCCGCTCCTGCTCGGCCTCGACCTGGGCGTTCCAGTCGCGCTTGGACGCCTGCCAGCCGTCCTCGTCGTGGCCCAGGCGCCAGTAGCCGGAGATGGAGAGCTGTTCGCGGGCGATGCCGCGCTCCATCCGCAGGTGGCGGCGGAGTTCCTTGACGAAGCCGGCCTCGCCGTGGACGAAGGCCAGCACCTCGCCCTCGGGGAACTCCAGGGACCGCACGGCCTCGGTGAGCAGGGAGCCGACCGGTGCGTCGCCCCGGTGCAACCAGACCACGTTCTTTCCCTGCGGCCCGTCGATCTCCTGCCGCTCCTCGGGGCCGGAAAGCTCGACGAAGGCGCGGACCTCGGCGTCGGCCGGGAGGGCCTCCAGGGCGGCGGCGATGGCCGGCAGGGCGCTCTCGTCACCGGCCAGCAGGTGCCAGTCGGCCTGGTCGCCGGGGGCGTAGGCGCCGCCCGGACCGAGCAGGCGGATCTCGTCGCCGGGGGCGGCGGCCGACGCCCACGGCCCGGCCAGCCCGGTGTCGCCGTGGACGACGAAGTCCACCGTGATCTCCCGCGCCTCGGCGTCCCAGCGGCGGACCGTGTACGTACGCGTCACCGGCCACTGGTCGCGCGGCAGTTCTGCGCGGATCGCCGCGATGTCGAAGGGCTCGGGGTAGGTGACGCCCTCGGGCGCGAAGAGCACCTTCACGTAGTGATCGGTGAACTCCCCGGCCGAGAAGTGGGCCAGACCCTCGCCGCCGAGGACGATCCGCTGCATGTGGGGGGTGAGCCGCTCCGTCCGCATCACCCGCGCGAGATGGGTCTGCGGAGCCTTGCGTGCCGGACGGTCCGCCATGGAGGGCCTCCCTGATCGGGTTTGGTTAGGTGAGCCTAAGTTAACATCCGGACCGGGTCGTGTGCCGAGGGTGGCGGGCGCCCGCCCCGTGCTCAGGCGCGCAGCACCGCCAGCAGGCGTTCCAGCGAGCCCCCCAGGTTCCACCGCTTTGCCAGGGCCGCCAGCGCCTCGGGGTCGCGCGGGGTGCTCGGCAGGGAGGCGTCCAGCGGGGCCAGCTCGACGTCGGTGGCGACCCGTACCACCTTCGAGGCCGCGGCCAGGTAGGGGCGGGCTTCCAGGAGCCGCCTGCGCTGGGCGGGCGTCACCTTGGACCGGGGGTCCTCGGCGGCCGCGACGATCCCGGCCACGTCGCCGTAGGCGGCGAGCAGCTTGGCCGCGGTCTTCTCGCCGACGCCCGGGACGCCGGGCAGGCCGTCGCTGGGGTCGCCGCGCAGCAGGGCCAGCTCGGCGTAGCCCGCGCCGTCGACGCCGTACTTCTCGCGGAGCACCTCCTCGTCGGTGAGCTGGAGGGTGCCGACGCCCTTGAGGGGGTAGAGGACGCGCACGCCGCGCGCGTCGTCGACCAGCTGGTACAGGTCGCGGTCGCCGGTGACGATGTCGACCGGGCCCTTCGCCGCGGTGGCCAGGGTGCCGATGACGTCGTCCGCCTCGAAGCCGGCCGCCTCGGCGCGGGCGATGCCCAGTGCGTCGAGCACCGCCTCGATCACCGGCACCTGCGGCGAGAGGGTGTCCGGCGTCTCCTCCACGTCCGGTCCCGCGACGCTCTCCTCGGCCACCCGGTGGGCCTTGTACGTCGGGATCAGCTCGACCCGCCAGGCCGGTCGCCAGTCGGCGTCCATGCAGGCGACCAGGGCGTCCGGGCGGTGGTCCTGGACCAGCCGGGCGATGAAGTCGAGCAGGCCCCGGACGGCGTTGACCGGGGTGCCGTCGGCGGCCCGGACCGTGTCGGGGACACCGAAGTAGGCCCGGAAGTACAGGGAGGCGGTGTCCAGGAGCATGAGGCGCGGCGTTGGCTGAGTCACCCCGGCATCATCGCGCACCCCGGGGGCGGGGGCGGCGGACGGGCGTGGCGCGGCGGGTGCCGTCCGGCCGTGAGGAGAGTGGCTGAAAGAGGGGGTGGCCCACCTCCGTTCCGTCACGTAGAGTAGTCAAAGGTCGCCGTTGTGCGAGGTTCGTGTACGCATAGTGAACTGACTCACTCCTTCGTTTGAATCTTTCAGGTCAGGGCAGGCGCGCAGCCGGAGCGAACCTGGGCGGGGCGTCATCACGCCATCTTCCGGGACACGGGCGGAACCGTGCTGCTCCACGGCCCGCCGGCGGGGGAGGCGGGCCGTCGTCGTGACAAATCGAGAGGTGTATGTGTCCAGGCTGCAAGCTGAGCACTTGTACAAAGTGTTCGGAAGACGACCCGATGAAGCGGTGCAACGACTGGAGAAGGGAGCCGACCGCGACCAGCTCCGTGCCGAAGGCACCACGGCCGCGGTGATCGACGCTTCCTTCTCCGTCGAGCCTGGTCAGATCTTCGTCGTCATGGGGCTCTCCGGCTCCGGCAAGTCGACGTTGCTGCGCATGCTGAACGGGCTCCTCGAGCCCACCGCCGGGCACGTCCGCTTCGACGGCCAGGACCTGACCGAGCTGGCCCCCGCCGACCTGCGCGCCGTCCGTTCGCGGAAGATCAGCATGGTCTTCCAGCACTTCGCGCTCTTCCCGCACCGCAGCGTGCTGGAGAACGCCGGGTACGGCCTGGAGGTCCAGGGCGTGCCGCGCGCCGAGCGAGAGCGCCGCGCCCTGGAGGCGCTGGAGCTCGCCGGGCTCGCCGGCTGGGAGAAGTCCTGGCCCGACGAGCTGTCCGGCGGCATGCAGCAGCGCGTGGGCCTGGCCCGCGCGCTGGCCACCGACGCCGACCTGCTCCTGATGGACGAGTCGTTCAGCGCCCTCGACCCGCTGATCCGACGCGACATGCAGGACCAGCTCCTGGAGCTGCAGAAGCGGCTGAAGAAGACCATCGTCTTCATCACCCACGACCTCAACGAGGCGATGCGCCTCGGCGACCGCATCGCCGTCATGCGCGACGGTCGCATCGTGCAGATCGGCACCTCCGAGGACATCCTCGTCACCCCGGCCAACGACTACGTCGCCTCCTTCACCCAGGACGTCGACCGCTCCCGCGTGCTGACCGCCGGGGCGATCATGGCCGACGCCGACACCGTGACGGCCGCCCCCGCCGCCACGGAGCCCGGCGAGAAGAGCCTGGGCAGCGCCGCCCGCACCGAGCGGCAGATCCTCGACGCCGCCCCAGCAGTGGTCGGCGAGGAGACGCCCATCATCGAGCTGTTCACGCCCTGCGCCACCAGTGCCGAGCCCGTCGCCGTCACCGACGCCGCGGGCAAGCTGGTCGGCGTCGTGCCGCGCGAGCGGCTGCTCGCCGTGCTCGGCGAGCCGATGTCTCCCACGGCGCCGCGTGACGCCGCCGACGAGGACGAGGGCAAGGTGAACGCTCATGCCTAGGCTGCCCTTCGGCGAGTGGGTCGACTCCGGTGTCGACTGGCTCCAGAACAACCTCGCCTGGCTCTTCGACGCCATCAGCGCCGTCGTCAAGGGCCTGGACACCGGCATCAACACGGTCCTCACCGCGCCCGAGCCGCTGCTGCTCGCCGGCATCTTCGCCGTCATCGCCTGGTGGCTGCGCGGCCTGCTGGCCGGCGCCCTGAGCTTCGTCGGATTCGGCCTCATCGTCTCGATGGAGCTGTGGGACGACGCGATGGCCACGCTGTCGCTGGTGCTGGTCGCCACCCTGGTCGCGATCGTGCTGTCCGTGCCGCTCGGCATATGGGCGGCCCGCTCCCGCACGGTGAGCGCCGTGCTGCGCCCCGTCCTGGACTTCATGCAGACCATGCCCGGCATGGTCTACCTGCTGCCGGCCGTCATCTTCTTCGGCCTCGGCGCCGCCCCCGGCATCGTCGCCACCATCATCTTCGCGATGCCCCCGGGCGTCCGCATGACCGAGCTGGGCATCCGCCAGGTCGACGAGGAACTGGTGGAGGCGGCCGAAGCCTTCGGCACGACGCCGCGCAACACCCTGCTGCGGGTGCAGCTCCCGCTGGCTCTCTCCACGATCATGGCCGGTGTCAACCAGGTCATCATGCTGGGCCTGTCGATGGTCGTCATCGCCGGCATGGTCGGCGCCGCCGGTCTCGGCAGCTCGGTCTACGAGGGCATCAGCCAGCTGAACATCGGCCTCGGCTTCGAAGCCGGTGTCTCCATCGTGATCCTCGCCATCTACCTGGACCGTCTCACCAGCGGCCTGGGCCAGCAGGTCTCGCCGGTCGGCCGCCGCGCCATCGTCAAGGCCCGCGCCGCCGCCGGCGGCAAGAAGATCTGGAGCTACCGCCCCCAGACCGCCGTCGCCATGATCGGCGTCGTGGTTCTCGCCCTGATCGCGGGCGGCATGGGTGCCCTCGGCTCCTCCGGCGACGACGAGGCCCGGGCCGACTCGGGCAACCTGGGCCAGGGCCGCGAGATCAACATCGGCTACATCCCGTGGGACGAGGGCATCGCCTCCACCTTCCTGTGGAAGGAGATGCTGGAGCAGCGCGGTTTCAAGGTGAATGCTCAGCAGTACGAGGCGGGTGCTTTGTACACGGGTATGGCCAATGGTGAGATCGACTTCGAGACCGACTCCTGGCTGCCGACCACGCATGCGTCGTACTGGGAGAAGTACGGCGACAAGCTGGAGGACATGGGTTCGTGGTATGGCCCGACCTCTCTGGAGATTGCGGTTCCTTCGTATGTGAAGGGGATCGAGTCGATGGAGGATCTGAAGGGCCAGGGCGACAAGTTCAAGGGCCGGATCGTCGGCATCGAGCCTGGCGCCGGGGAGATGCAGCTGCTGAAGAGCAAGGTACTCAAGGAGTACGGGCTCGACGAGGAGTTCAAGGTCGTCGACGGTTCGACGCCTGCGATGCTGGCCGAGCTGAAGCGTGCGTACGCCAAGAAGGAGCCGATCGCGACGACTCTCTGGTCGCCGCACTGGGCGTACAACGAGTTCGACCTGACGAAGCTGAAGGACCCGAAGGGCGCCTGGGGCGAGGGCGACGAGGTCCATACGCTGGCGCGTAAGGGATTCTCCGAGGACTTCCCCGAGGTCGGTGAGTGGCTCAAGGACTTCAAGATGTCCGAGGAGCAGCTGACCAGCCTGGAGGCGCAGATCCAGGGCGCGGACAAGGGCAAGGAGCAGGACGCCGTCCGCGCCTGGCTGAAGGACCAGCCCAGCGGGCTCGACGAGTGGGCCCCGGTCGCCGGCGGCGACAGCGACAAGAAGAAGGACGTCGCGGCCGAGGCGAAGCGCCCCATGGAGGTCGCCTGGTTCCCGTGGGAGGAGGACATCGCCGCCACGTACCTGTGGAAGCACGTCCTCGAGGACCGCGGCTACAAGATGAACCTGCACCAGTTCGAGGTCGGCCCGATGTACGCGGCGATGTCGCGCGGCCAGATCGACGTGCAGTTCGACGCCTGGCTGCCGAACACGCAGAAGAAGTACTGGGACAAGTACCAGGACGAGCTGGTCGACCTCGGGGACTGGTACGGCCCCACCTCGCTGGAACTGGCCGTCCCCGACTACGTCAAGGACGTCAAGTCCCTCGCCGACCTCAAGGGCAAGGGCGAGCAGTTCGACGGCCGCATCGTCGGTATCGAGGCCGGTACCGAGACGATGGACATCCTGAAGAACGAGGTCGTCCCCGGCTACGGCCTGGACAGCGAGTACAAGGTCGTCGACAGTTCCACCCCGGGCATGCTCGCCGAGCTGAGGCGCGCGTACGCCAAGAAGGAGCCGATCGCGGTCATGCTCTGGACGCCGCACTGGGCGTACAACGAGTACAAGCTGAACAAGCTCCAGGACCCCAAGAAGCTCTTCGGTGAGGGCGACCGGCTGCGGACCGTGGCGCACAAGTCGTTCACCGAGAACTACCCGGTGGCCTCCGGCTGGTTCCGCGACTTCGAGCTGAGCGAGGAACAGCTCGCCGCGCTGGAGAACGAGATCCAGAAGCTCGGTACGGGCAAGGAGGAGCAGGCCGTCGACGCCTGGCTCAAGGAGAACCCGGAGATGACCGACAAGCTCGCACCCATGTGAGCCTGCCGCACCCCTCGTGCATGCGCCCCCGTGCGCCCGGCGATCCCGCCGGTCACGGCTTTCCACTCGCCAGGGGGCGGGTCCTTCGGGCAGGGTTACCGGGAGGGGTGCCTCCGGACGTCCGTCCGGCAGACCCGCCGTCCGCCGGACCTGCGTAGGGTGCCGGAACACCCACGGGAGCCGAGGAACACGAGGGGGCGCCAGCGATGGACGAGAAAGTGACCCTCCGGGTCGGACCGGCCGTCCGGCGGCGGCGCCGTGCCCTGGAGCTGACCCTCGCCGCCGTCGCGGAGCGCAGCGGGCTCTCCGTGCCCTTCCTCAGCCAGGTGGAGAACCAGCGGGCCCGCCCCAGCATGCGGTCGCTGGAGGCCGTCGCCGACGCGCTGGAGACCACCGCCGTCGAGCTGATGGACTCCGTCGACCCCGCCCACACCGTGGAAGTGGTCCGCGCCGGCCCCGAGGGGCTGGGTACCAAGGAGGTCCGGACCCTCATCCCCGGGCACCACCAGCTGGAGGCGCTGGAGTTCAGCGGCGACCACGACGAGGGCCGGGAGCAGGTCCACCGCAACGACGAACTGCTCTACGTCGTCGAGGGCTCCGCCGAGGTCGAGGCCGAGGGCCGGGCCCACCGCCTGGGCCGGGGCGACACGCTCTACCTCACCGGCGGCGTCCGCCACCGCTGGCGCGCCACCGGGCCCGACACCCGCATCCTCGTCATCACCGTCGCCGACCACGTCGGCACCGACGCGGACACCCGCGCCTGACCGGCGCGTCCCCGGCGCTCAGGCGGGCGGCGCCGGCAGCCGGCCCGTGACCAGGCGGCGCACCGTACCGGCGCACGCCACCAGCCAGGCCGCCACCAGCAGTACGTACAGTCCCGTCGACGCCAGCTCGAACAGCGGCAGGCCGGTCTGCCGACCCAGCCCCGCCAGGCCCGTCACGCAGGTGCCGACCGGGAAGGTGAACCCCCACCAGGTCAGCGAGAAGCCCATGCCGCGCCGCAGCGCGCGCACCGCCAGTGCCCCGGCCAGCCCCAGCCACAGCGCGGCGAACCCCATCACCGGCACCCCGTACAGCACCGCGAGGGCGGCGAAGCCCTCGGCGTACGGCCCGGGCACGACGTCGCGCGCAACCTCGGCGAGCTGGTGGACGGCGGTGGTGGACTGGCCGAGCGGGCCGAGCGCCAGGAAGAGCGTGGGCGTCAGGGCCAGGGCGGGCGGGCCGCCGGTCAGCAGCCGCCCCAGGACCAGCGGCAGCATCAGCAGCGCCCCGAGCAGACTCAGCCCGAAGAGCCCGTAACAGCAGTACAGCAGGGTCAAGCGGAGCTGGCCGGACGCGAGATGCGGTACCAGCAGCGGCCCGAGCGCCGCCGACACCATCGGGGCGACCACCGGCAGCAGCCACACCGGGGAAGCGGCGGTGAGCGGCGGACGCTGCCGCGTCACCATCAGGTACGGCACGGTGACCGCCGCCAGCACGCCGGTCACCGTGCCCGCCGTGAACAGCACCACGTCGACCGCGACCGCGGCCCGCACCCCGATCCAGTCGGACCCCACCACCAGCGTCGCCCCGCCCACCGCCAGCAGCGCCATCGCCAGGCAGCCGTAGAACGGGGCCATGGACGCGTCCAGGAGGTGGGCCCGCGCCTGGTCACGGTGGTGGACCCAGTGCAGCGTCCGGGCGGCGAGCAGCACCACCAGCAGGAGCGCGGAGAGCGCCCACACGACGGCGAGCACCGTCCGCAGCCCCGGCGGCTGCCACGGCAGCCCCGCCCCTGCGGTCGCCACGATGGCGGTGCCCATCACCGACGCGTACCAGTTGGGACCGAGATGGCGCAGGGCGGGCAGGCGGCGCGGCGGTGCGCCGACGGGTGAGGAGGCGGGCGGAGCGGCGGGACGCGTGGTGAGGGAAACCATCCCCGCATTCTGTCTTTCCGCAGGTAGGACCCACCAGGCACCCCCTGCGGCCATGGACTCATCACCTGGGGCCATGAGCATCGACGAGCCCCTCGCCCCGGAGCCGGTGCCCCCGTCCCCGGTCCGGCCACCGCCGTCTTCCTGCGCGCGGGCAACTCCGAGGCGGTCGCGCTGCTGCTGGACGCATCGCCGGGGCGTACGTGACCCCGCCGCGGACCCCTAGGGTGACGCCATGAACACGCCGCTCCCCCCACCCGGCTGGTACGTGGACCCCGCCGCGCCGCCACCCGCCGTCGAACGCTGGTGGGACGGCACCGGCTGGACCGCGCACACCCGAGCCCCCGCCACCGGCTCCGCCCCGGGCCCGCCCGCCCCGCCGCCCGGCTCGCCCGTGGCTCCCGACGGCGGCTTCGGCCCGCCGCCCGCCCACGTCCCCCAAGGGGCCTTCGGCCCGCCCGCACCCGCGTCCGCCCCCTCCCACCGCCGCGGCAGGACCGCCGCGCTGGTCGCCGGTGCGGTGGTGGTCGCCGCCTGCGTGGTCGGCGGGGTCGTGCTGCTGGGCGGCGGCGACACCCCGGACGACGCCCGGTCCCCGGCCACCGCGGCCTCCGAGGCAGCCGTCACCCCCACGCCCACCCCGGAGGAGGAGCCGACCCACGCCTCCGACCCCCGGGTACTCACCGACGACCTCAACGGCATCACCCTGCCGGTGCCCGAGGGCTGGACGACCGCCCACACCAGGAGCGTCGGCGACATCGCCATGGTGACCGACCCGTCCTACGACTGCCCCGGCGTCTCCGGCCTCTGCTACCGGGGACGCATCGTCTCGGCCACCCTCACCGGCAGCGACGAGAGCGCCCCCAGGGCCGTCGCCGAGGCCGACATCCCCGACGCCGTGGACGAGCTCTACGACCGCGACACCCTCGGCCGCCGCCCCTACGACGGCGTCACCGCCAGGAGGAAGGCAGCGGCCGGACAGGTCGCGGTGGCCGGACGCGCCGGCTACTACGTGCGGTGGCGGGTCGAAACCGGCGCCGGCGAGGGTGGCTGGGTGCAGTCGCTCGCCTTCCGCTCCTCGGCCGGCAGCGAGGCGATGGTCGTCGTCCGCTTCGCCTTCGACGCCGGCCCCGACGGACCCCCGCTCAGCCTCATCGACACCGTGGTCGAGGGGATCGACCCGATCGGCGCCACCGGCGGCACCGGTGGCGTCGGCGAAGGGCTCACCCCCGCGCCGGGCGGCTGACCCGGCCCGCGAGGATCAGAGGAACGTGCGACCCTCGCCCCGGTACGTCGGCACCGTGTCCACCACGGCGTCCCCGGACACCAGGTGGAGCGCGGCGAACCGCTCGCACAGCTCGCCCGCCTTCGCGTGCCGGAACCACACCTTGTCGCCGATCAGCAGATCGTCGGCGGGCGGCCCGAGCAGCGGAGTCTGCACCTCGCCCGCCCCTTCCCTCGGGTCGTACCGCAGCCCCTCGGGCAGATACGGCACCGGCGAGCGGTCCGCCCCGGCCGCCCCGGACGCCGGATAGCCGCCACCGAGCACCGTCACCACGCCCACCCCGGGCCTGCGCACCACCGGCTGCGCGAAGAGCGCCGCCGGACGCCCGGTGAACGACGTGTAGTGGTCGAACAGGCGCGGCACGAACAGGCCCGAACCGGCCGCGACCTCCGTCACCGCCTCCTCCGCCACCGTGTGCTGCACGCTGCCGGTGCCACCGCCGTTGACGAACTCCAGCTCCGGTACGGCCTCGCGCACCGCCCGCACCACCGCCACCCGGCGGGCCGCCAGCTCCCGCCGCGCCGCCCGCTGCATGAGCCGGATCGCCCGCGACCGCAGCGGACTGCCCGCCACCGCGTCGCCGACGCCCGCCACATGGCCCTCGTACGCCATCAGCCCCACCACCCGGAAACCGGGTCGGCGCGCCACCAGCCGGGCCAGCTCCGCCACCTCGGCGGGGGAGTGCAGGGGCGAGCGGCGCGCCCCCACCCGCACCCGGCCGCCCAGCAGGAGCAGGGAGGTGTCCAGTTCCAGGCAGACCCGGATCTCCTCCGTGCCCGGCCCGCGCGCCTCCTCGATCAGCCGCAGCTGCGCCGGGTCGTCGACCATGACCGTGACCGAGGCCGCCAGCTTCGGGTCGGCCGCCAGCTCCCCGTACCCGTCCCGGTCCGCCGACGGATAGGCCAGCAGTACGTCCTCGACCCCGGAGCGGGCCAGCCACAACGACTCCGCCAGCGTGTAGGCCATCACCCCGGCGAACCCGTCGCGGGCCAGCACCCGTTCCAGCAGCGCCCGGCAGCGCACCGACTTGCTCGCCACCCGGACCGGCTTGCCCGCCGCCCGGCGTACGAGATCCTCGGCGTTGGCGTCGAAGGCGTCCAGGTCCACCAGGGCCAGCGGGGCGTCGAGATGCGCCGTCGCCCGGTCGTACCGGGCGCGGGCGTTGGCGAGGGGCGTCATGCCCGCAGCCTGCCAGAGAGCCCTACCGGGGGGTAGGGGGTGACCAGGGATCTCCCGGTCCGGCCGCGCCCGCCGGGATCATCCGGGCAGAACAGACCCGTCGGCCCCAGCCGTTCCCGCCCCGGCCGCGCCAACCCGTAGAGTGACGCGCACGGAGGGCGCGCGACGGGCCCCAGCCGGGCCGCGTGAGGGAAACGGGGGGCGCATGAGTACGCAGGCACGCCGCCCGGACGTACCGCAGCCCCCGGCCCGCCGCCCGGAGAAACCCGCGTCGGCACCCGCCGGCGCCACCGACCGGACCCCGCCGCGCCCCGCCACCCCGCCCCGGCCCGCAGTCCCGCCCGCCGTACCTCCCGCGCGGCCCCCGGCGGGGGGCGGCGCGCCTGCGCCGGAGCGCCCCGCCCTCCGTACCTTCCCGGCCTTCCCCGCACCCCGTCCGGCCGGTCAGCCCCGGCCCCGCGACCGGCGGCACACCGGTGCCGTCGACCTCACGCCCCGCCCCGGCGCCGGAGCCCCGTTCGCCCCCGCCCCCAGGGGCCCCGAACACGATCAGGCCACCACGCGGCTGCGCCCGGTACCCCGCTCCCCACGCCGTACCGCGGCCGCCGCGGTCTGCCTCGTGCTGGGCCTCGGGCTGGTTGCGGGGGGTGCGGCCGGCACCTGGCTGACCGGTGACCCCGCGGGCGCCCCCGACGGCTTCACGGCGGGCGCCGCCCTGTGGCACGAAGCCCCCGTCGACCGGCTCTTCCCGCCGACGGTGAACGGGAAGAAGGCCGGACCCGGCGGCGCCGACCGCACCTGGACCCGGATCGCGCTCGCCCCCGACAGCGGCTGCGCCAAGGCCCTCGACCCGCTCCTCGCCTCCGTCCTCGAACCGGCCGGCTGCACCCGACTGCTCCGCGCCACCTACACCGACGCCACCCGCAGCGAGGTCGTCACCGTCGGCCTGCTGTTCACCCGCGCGGGCCAACAGGCCATGACCGACCTGCGGACCCGCTTCCGCACCGAGAAGCTCGACCGGCGGCGTGACCTGATGCCCCGCCCCTACGCCGCGAAGGGCACCGCCGCCGAAGGCTTCGGCGACGCCCAGCGCGCCTCGTGGTCCCTGACGGTCCTGGACGACCTGCCGGCCGTCGTCTACGCGGTCAGCGGCTTCGCCGACGGCCGGGAGGTCGCCGAACCGCAGCCGGCCGCCGCCGCCACCGCCGACGGAGCCACCACCGCCCCCGCCCAGGCGGGCCTCGGCCACACCGCGCTCGCCCACACCGAGCGCGCCGCCGCCCGCCTGCGCGCGCTCGCCCACCCCGACACCGAGGAACGGTGACCGTGCCCCGAGCCCGCCGCGCCCTCCTCGCGCCGGCCCTCGCCGTCTGCCTCGCCCTGCTGCCTGCCAGCGCGCACGCCGACGGCATCCGCGCCCAGCAGTGGGGCCTGGAGGCGCTGCACGCCGAGGACGCGTGGCGCACCACCGAGGGCAAGGGCGTCACCGTCGCCGTCCTCGACACCGGCGTCGACGCCGACCACCCCGACCTGGAGCGCAACGTCCTGCCAGGCGAGGACCTCATCGGGTTCGGCGCCGGGCCCGGCGACCGGCCCTGGGCCCGCCACGGCACCGCCATGGCCTCGGTCATCGCCGGCCACGGCCACGGGCCCGACGGCGGCGACGGCGTGATCGGCGTCGCCCCCGAGGCCAAGGTCCTGCCGGTCCGGGTGATCCTGGAGGACGGCGACCCCGCCCGCAAGAAGGCCCGCTCCACCCGGGGCGGCGCGCTCGCCGAGGGCATCCGCTGGGCCGCCGACCAGGGCGCCGACGTCATCAACCTCTCCCTCGGCGACGACAGCGAGTCCGCCCACCCCGAGGCAGCCGAGGACGCCGCCGTCCAGTACGCCCTGAGGAAGGGCGCGGTGGTCGTCGCCTCGGCGGGCAACGGCGGCGAGAAGGGCGACCACGTCTCCTACCCGGCGGCCTACCCGGGCGTCATCGCCGTCACCGCCGTCGACCGGTTCGGCGAACGCGCCGCCTTCTCCACCCGCCGCTGGTACGCCACGGTCAGCGCCCCCGGCGACGACATCGTCCTCGCCGACCCCGACCGCCGCTACTACGAGGGCTGGGGCACCAGCGCCGCCGCGGCCGCCGTCTCCGGCACCGTCGCCCTGGTCCGCGCCGCCCACCCGCACCTCACGCCCGTCCAGATCAAACGGCTCCTGGAGGACACCGCCCGGGACAGTCCCGGCGGAGGCCGCGACGACTCCCGGGGGCGGGGCCTGGTCGACGCCGCCGCGGCCGTCGAGGCCGGGGGGCGACTCGGCCCCGAGAAACGGAAGCCCGCCGCCCACTCCTCCACCCACTTCGGCCCCGGCCCGGGCCCGCACGGCGCGGGCTCCGGCGCCGGCTGGGCCGGGCCCGCCGCCGGGGGCCTCGGGGTGCTGCTGCTGGCCGCCGCCGTCCTGCTCTGGCGTGGCCGCGCGCCGCGGCGCTGAGCCGTCCGGCGCGGGCCCGCCCCCGGCCGGCCCGCCGGAGCCGGGTGGATAGGCTCACGGCGTGGCGAACAAGAACATTCCCGACTCCCCCTTCTCCGACGACGACGGCTCCGCCGACCCCGCGCTGAGCGCCGCGCTGGCCGCCTGGGCCGAGGACCGCAGCCGGCACCGGCCGGTGCTGGAGGCGCTGCGCACCACCCGGCTGCTCGTCCCGGTCGTCGCCGTCCTCGGTGAGAGCGAGGTGGACGAGAGGGGGCTGCGCCGCGAGAAGACCAGCGACATGGCCGTGCCCACCCTCAAGGCCGGCGCGCGCACCGCCCTGCCCGCCTTCACCTCCACCGAATCCCTCGCCCGCTGGGACCCCGGCGCGCGGCCCGTCGCCGTCGCCCTCCACCAGGCCCTGGAGGCGGCCGCGCAGGAGCGCGCCGACACCGTCGTCCTCGACCTCGCCGGACCCGTGCCGTACGAGCTGACCGGACCGGCACTGCGCGCCCTCGCCGAAGGGCGCACCGACCCCGACCCGCTCGCCGACCCGGCCGTCACCGGGAAGGTCCGCGAGGTGCTGGCGGCCGAGCCGGAGGTGGTCCGGGCCCATCTGGCCCGCTCCACCGGCGCCACCGACGGCGTACTGGCGGTGGTGCTGGCCCCCGGCGCCGATCCGGCCACCACTCTGAACCGGATCGCCCGGGCGCTCGCCGCCGCCGAACCGCTCCGCGCCCGCCTGGTCCGCGGCCTCGACCTGGCCGTCCTGCCCGCCACGGCCGACGGACCGGCACAGGAGCCCGTCTACCAGCGCTGACCGGGCCGCCCGCGTACCGCGCGGGCGGGGAGCGGGCTCCGGCGCCGACAGGCAGGGTGGCGGGACCAAGGGGACAATCAGCGAAGAAAACGGAACGAACCATCACGAACCGTTAATCATCGCGAGGTGTGTCCATGTCTACGCGTGCGCTCATATCGGAGTTCACCGGCACCGCGCTGCTGGTGTTCTTCGCCGTCGGGGCGGCGGTCCTCGCCGGCGACTTCATCGGCACGGTCGGTATCGCCCTGGCCTTCGGCTTCGTCCTGCTCGCCCTCTGCTACGCGCTCGGCCCCGTCTCCGGCTGCCACGTCAACCCGGCGGTCACCCTGGGCATGTACACCGCCGGCCGGATCGATCTGCGCTCGGCCGTCGGCTACTGGGTGGCGCAGGTACTGGGCTGCATCGTCGGTGCGGCCGTGCTGTTCCTGCTGGCCAAGCAGGTGCCGGGGCTCGAGACCCACGCGCAGTTCGGCACGAACGGCTTCGGCGACCGCTCGGCGGTCGAGCTGGGGACGGGCGGCGCCTTCCTCGCCGAGGTGGCGCTGACCTTCCTGCTGGTCTTCGTGGTCCTCGCGGTCACCCACCGGGTGGCGGTCATCGGCTTCGACGGCCTGCCCATCGGCCTGGCGCTCGCCGCCATCCACATCGTCGGTATCCCGCTGACCGGCACCTCGGTCAACCCGGCGCGCAGCCTCGGCCCCGCCCTCTTCGCCGGCGGCGCGGCCATCACGCAACTCTGGCTCTTCATCCTGGCGCCCCTGATCGGCGGCGCCCTCGCCGCACTGGCGCACCGCTACACCCACCCGCCGGGCGGCCGTGCGGTGGAGGCCGACGCCGTTGAGTGACCGTAAGGCGCCGCGCGGGAACGCGGAGGGGGCGGGCGCCCTGGGCGCCCGCCCCCTCTCGTGCCGTCCTGCGGCGCCCGGATCAGCCGAAGACCGGCCCGGTGTACTTCTCGCCCGGCCCCTTGCCCGGCTCGTCCGGCACCGCGGACGCCTCGCGGAAGGCGAGCTGGAGGGACTTCAGGCCGTCCCGCAGCGGCGCCGCGTGGAAGGAGCTGATCTCGGTGGCGCCGGCGTCCAGCAGCCCGGCCAGGGCGTGGATGAGCTTGCGGGCCTCGTCGAGGTCCTTGTGGTCCTCGCCGCCCTCGGCCAGCCCCAGGTTGACGGCGGCGGCGCTCATCAGGTGCACGCCCACCGTGGTGATCACCTCGACCGCGGGGACGTCGGCGATGTCGCGGGTCATCTCGTCGAAGCCGGGGGCCTCGCCCGCGGGGGTGGCGTCGCTCATGGCAGCTAGTCTTCTTCCCTTGTTTCCTGGGGGTGCCCGCCCGGCCCGTGGCCCTGCGGAGTCCTCTCCGGTGCGCTCTCGGAGGCGAGGCGCGCGGACCAGCCTAGGCGGTGGCCCGCCACCTGCGGGGGCTGCCCTCGGTCCCGCGCCGGGCCGGACGGAGGGCGGCGCCGACGCTGGTATGCTGGGGAGTCGACCGGCCGGGCACCTGTGTCCGGCCACAAGTGGAGGCTCCGATCTCCCACCTGGCCGCCCTCCGGGCGGCGGGTCACCGGTCAGGCGGCCACACCTTCGGTGCGGCAGGCCCGATGTGCGCCCCGCGTCCACGCGGCGGTGTTCCGGTAGTCCAGGAGCCCCGCGTGTGATCGTCCGGGGCATTTTTCGTGTTCCGGCTCGGTTGGTCTGACGGAAACAGACGTAACGCGGCAGCCCGCCAGGCTGTCGTGTGGTGCTACCGAGGAGGATCCATCAGCGCCGAGCCCCGCATCAACGACCGGATTCGCGTTCCCGAGGTCCGACTTGTCGGTCCCAGCGGCGAGCAGGTCGGCATTGTGCCGCTTGCCAAGGCCCTGGAGCTTGCGCAGGAGTACGACCTCGACCTCGTCGAGGTCGCGGCGACCGCCCGTCCGCCCGTGTGCAAGCTCATGGACTACGGAAAGTTCAAGTACGAGTCGGCCATGAAGGCCCGTGAGGCGCGCAAGAACCAGGCGCACACGGTCATCAAGGAGATGAAGCTCCGGCCGAAGATCGACCCGCACGACTATGACACCAAGAAGGGTCATGTCGTCCGGTTCCTCAAGCAGGGCGACAAGGTCAAGATCACGATCATGTTCCGCGGCCGTGAGCAGTCGCGGCCGGAGCTCGGCTTCCGGCTGCTCCAGCGGCTGGCGGAGGACGTCCAGGACCTCGGGTTCATCGAGTCGAACCCGAAGCAGGACGGCCGCAACATGATCATGGTTCTCGGTCCGCACAAGAAGAAGACCGAGGCGATGGCCGAGGCGCGCGAGGCGCAGGCCGCCCGCAAGGCGGAGCGTCAGGGCCGTACGGCCCAGGACGACGCCGAGGCCGATGCCGACGGCGCCGAGCAGGCCCCTGCCGAGGCATGATCCGGAACGCGAGTTCCGCGATCGCCAACCGACACATATGACGTTCCGGGCCGCCTGTTCGCGAGGACGGGCCCCAGGACGCCACTGACGAGGAGAGAACGGCGCTATGCCGAAGAACAAGTCGCACAGCGGTGCCAGCAAGCGCTTCAAGATCACCGGCTCCGGCAAGGTGCTCCGTGAGCGCGCCGGCAAGCGCCACCTGCTCGAGCACAAGTCGTCCCGTGTGACGCGTCGCCTCACCGGCAACGCCGAGATGGCCCCGGGCGACGCCAAGAAGATCAAGAAGCTTCTCGGCAAGTGACGTCGCGGCCTCCGCCACCACGGAGGCCGGACGCCGGGACCGGGACCAAGTCGAACCGGGCCGTGTGAACACCACCACGGCCCCGCTACAAGGAGTCAACAAGTGGCACGCGTCAAGCGGGCAGTCAACGCCCACAAGAAGCGCCGGGCGATCCTCGAGCAGGCCAGTGGCTACCGCGGCCAGCGGTCGCGCCTGTACCGCAAGGCGAAGGAGCAGGTCACCCACTCCCTCGTCTACAACTACAACGACCGCAAGAAGCGCAAGGGCGACTTCCGCCAGCTGTGGATCCAGCGCATCAACGCCGCTGCCCGCGCCAACGGCGTCACGTACAACCGCTTCATCCAGGGTCTGAAGGCCGCCAACATCGAGGTCGACCGCAAGATCCTCGCCGACCTCGCCGTCAACGACGCCCCGGCCTTCGCCGCGCTCGTCGAGGCCGCCCAGAAGGCGCTGCCGAGCGACGTCAACGCCCCGAAGACCGCCGCCTGATCTCCTTCCCAGGAACAGGCACACCCGTCTTCACCCGGACCCGCAGGCGCCAGCCGCCTGCGGGTCCGGTGCGTCTTTCCGTCCTGACCGCACCCACAGAAGCTGGACCCGAGCCATGGGCACCCCCGAGCTGATCTCCCCGCGTTCCACGCGGGTCACGGCCGCCAAGCGGCTGGCCCGCCGCAACGTCCGCGGCAAGGAGCGCAGATTCCTCGCCGAGGGGCCCCAGGCGGTCCGGGAGGCGCTCGGCCACCGCAGCGGGGGCGAGCCGACCCTGGTGGAACTCTTCACCACGGTGGAGGCGGCCGAGCGGTACGCGGACATCATCGGCGCCGCCCGCGGCGAGGGCGCCCGCGTCCACCTCGCCGACGAGGCCACCATCGCGGAGATCGCCACCACCGTCACCCCGCAGGGGCTGGTCGGCGTCTGCCGCTTCCTCGACACCGCCTTCGACCGGATCACCGCCGCCCGCCCCCGGCTCGTCGCGATCCTGGCCAACGTCCGCGACCCCGGCAACGCCGGAACGGTGCTGCGCTGCGCCGACGCCGCCGGGGCCGACGCCGTGGTGCTGACCGACGCCTCGGTGGACGTCTACAACCCGAAGGCCGTCCGCGCCTCCGTCGGCTCCCTCTTCCACCTGCCGGTCGCCGTCGGCGTACCGGTCGAGGCCGCCGTCGCCGGGCTCCGCGAGGCGGGGGTACGCATCCTCGCCGCCGACGGTGCGGGCGAGGACGACCTCGACACCGAGCTGGACCGCGGCACCATGGGCGGCCCGACCGCCTGGATCTTCGGCAACGAGGCGTGGGGCCTGCCCGAGGAGACCAGGGCACTCGCCGACGCCGTCGTCCGCGTCCCCATCCACGGCCGGGCCGAGTCGCTCAACCTCGCGACCGCCGCCGCCGTCTGCCTCTACGGCTCGGCGCGCGCCCAGCGCCACGGCTGACCGGCACCGGGCGGGCACTCGGGGGGAGAGGCCCATGCGCGACGCGCTGACCGAAGGCGGCTGGGCCCTGGCGGCCGGCATGCTCGTCGTCCTGCTCGCCCTGGCGCTTCAGGGCCGCGCGACCCGTCCGTGGTGGCGGGCCCGGGCTGAGCGCTCCGCGCGGGCCCGCCACCCCCGGGAACTGCGGCGCGCCGCCGACATGGCCATCGCCGCCGCCCGCCGGGCCGCGGGCCCCGGTGAGCCCGCCGTGGTGCGCGTCGCCGCCGTGTGCGAGGTGGCGGCCGGCCACTTCGGGCACCGGTACGTGAGCCACCCGGAGGCCGCCGCCGCGCTCCGCGAGCGGTACGAGCGGGCCGGCTGCGCCCGCGACTGCGTGACCGACGCCTACGACCGGCCCTGACGCGACCCCGACCATCCGCGCCCGCCGCGCGCCCTGGTGTGCGCCGATCTGCGCCCCTGGTGCGCCCCTGCGCGGAGTGGATGTCCCCGCCGGGAACAGTAGAGTGGCCAACTCGGGGGCCCGCAGCACGGGTTCGCAGCCCCGAGCAGTTCGGGAGGCCGCTGCGGTACGGGCGTCCGGGGGGGCTCCGTATGGCGCCCACGGTGCCCGGCGGGCTCTCACCGCACCGGACCCGACGGACACCGCACAGGACTTGACGGACACGCCCGAGCGGCCCGAGAGGTGGGATACGGGGATGGCAGCCGGTTCGAGTGAACCGCCAGCGCCGCGCGGTACGACGCGCGACCACGGCACCGGCGGACCGGCGCTCGCGCCCGACGACCTGCCCGACGGCCTGGTCGTGGCCGACCACCGCGGCCGCGTCGTCTGCTTCAATCGCGCCGCCGCCCGGATCTGCGTCGTCCGCGCCGACGACGTCCTCGGCCTCCCGCTGGAGAAGGCCCTGCCGCTGGAGGACCTGAAGGGCCGCCGCTGGTGGGCGCTGACCGATCCCTTCGGCGGCCTCGCCATCCGCGGCGGCCAGCCCGAGCGGAACCTCCTGCTCCCTGGAGGCCGCGAGGTGCTGGTCAGCGCCCGCTACGTGCGCGAGGAGCCGCTGGGTCCGGTCAGCCGGGTCGTCGTCAGCCTCCGCGACACCGAGGCCCGGCGGCGTACCGAGCGCAGCCACGCCGAGCTGATCGCCACCGTCGCCCACGAATTACGCTCGCCGCTGACCAGCGTCAAGGGCTTCACCGCGACCCTGCTGGCCAAATGGGACCGGTTCACCGACGACCAGAAGCGGCTCATGCTGGAGACCGTCGACGCCGACGCTGGCCGGGTCACCCGGCTCATCGCCGAACTGCTCGACATCTCCCGCATCGACTCCGGGCGCCTGGAGGTCCGCCGCCAGCCGGTCGACCTCGCCGCCGCCGTCGGCCGCCACGTGCACGCCCTGGTCGCCGCCGGCCAGCCGCCGGAGCGTTTCCTCGTCCGGCTGCACCGGCCGCTGCCCGCCCTCTGGGCCGACCCCGACAAGATCGACCAGATCCTCAGCAACCTCCTGGAAAACGCCGTGCGCCACGGGGAGGGTACTGTCACCATCGACGTGGCACCCGCGCCCCTGAAGAACGACACCGAAGGAACAGCTGTCACCGTGAGCGACGAAGGACCCGGCATCCCCGAGGAATCGGTGAACCGCGTCTTCACCCGCTTCTGGCGCGGCAGCAGGCGCGGCGGCACCGGCCTCGGCCTGTACATCGTCAAGGGCATCGTCGAGGCCCACGGCGGAACCATCAGCGTGGAGCGCGCCCGCGGCGGCGGCGCCCGGTTCCGATTTACGTTGCCCGTGGCGGCACCGGCCTACCTGGCCTGACCCCCGCCCCGGGCGCCCCGAGGCCCCGCCCCCGTACCGGCCGCGTCCCTCGGCGCAGCCCCGGGTCCGGGGGAAGGACCTCCAGCTCACCCCCGTTAGACTCGGTCTCCGGCACATTTTTGCGCCCTTGGCCTCTGCGGGGACCCACAGCCAGGCCCCACCATCCGGTACCCCGCGCCCGCGACACGTACCGGGCGCGGGGCGGAGCAATCGGAAGCACGGGAAGAGATGTCGGCACCGAACAAGTCGTACGACCCAGTAGAGGTCGAGGCACTGAAACCGGAAAACATCGAGCGCATGCGGGACGAGGCGCTCGCCGCCTTCGCCGCCGCGGCGGACCTCGACGCCCTCGCGCAGGCCAAGACCGCGCACGCCGGCGGCACCTCGCCGCTGTCGCTGGCCAACCGGGAGATCGGCGCCCTGCCCCCGCAGGCCAAGGCTGAGGCGGGCAAGCGCGTCGGCATGGCCCGCGGCCAGGTCAACAAGGCCCTCGCCGCCCGGCAGGCCGTTCTGGAGGCCGAGCGCGACGAGCGGGTCCTGGTCGAGGAGGCGGTGGACGTCACGCTGCCGTACGACCGCGTCCCGGCCGGCGCGCGCCACCCGCTGACCACGATGATGGAGCGGGTCGCCGACGTCTTCGTCGGCATGGGGTACGAGATCGCCGAAGGGCCCGAGGCCGAGGCCGAGTGGTTCAACTTCGACGCGCTCAACTTCACCCCGGACCACCCGGCCCGGCAGATGCAGGACACCTTCTTCGTCCGCGGTGAGGGCCAGAAGCCCGGCTCCCGTGAGGACGAGTCCGGCATCGTGCTGCGCACCCACACCTCGCCGGTGCAGGCCCGCACCCTGCTGGACCGCGAGCCGCCCGTGTACGTCGTCTGCCCCGGCCGGGTCTACCGGACCGACGAGCTGGACGCCACGCACACCCCGGTCTTCCACCAGATCGAGCTGCTCGCCGTCGACGAGGGCCTGACCATGGCCGACCTCAAGGGCACCCTCGACCACATGGTCCAGGCGCTCTTCGGCCCGGACATGAAGACCCGGCTGCGCCCCAACTTCTTCCCCTTCACCGAGCCGTCCGCCGAGATGGACATGGTCTGCTACGTCTGCCGCGGCGCCTCCGTCGGCAACCCGGAGCGGCCCTGCCGCACCTGCGGCAGCGAGGGCTGGATCGAGCTGGGCGGCTGCGGCATGGTCAACCCGAAGGTCCTGGTGGCCTGCGGTGTCGACCCCGAGAAGTACAGCGGATTCGCCTTCGGGTTCGGCATCGAACGAATGCTGATGTTCCGCCACAACGTCGAAGACATGCGAGACATGGTCGAGGGTGACATCCGGTTCACCCGGCCGTTCGGGATGGAGATCTGATGCGGGTCCCGCTTTCCTGGCTGCGGGAGTACGTCGACCTCCCCGCCACCGAGACCGGCCGTGACGTGCAGGCCAAGCTGGTCGCCGCCGGCCTTGAGGTCGAGACGGTCGAGCAGCTCGGCGCCGGACTCACCGGCCCCCTCGTCGTCGGCGAGGTGCTGACCATCGAGGAGCTGGAGGGGTTCAAGAAGCCCATCCGCTTCTGCACCGTCGACGTCGGCACCGCCAACGGCACCGGCGCGCCGCAGGAGATCGTCTGCGGCGCCCGGAACTTCGCCGTCGGCGACAAGGTCGTCGTCGTGCTCCCGGGCGCGGTCCTCCCCGGCGACTTCGCCATCGCCGCCCGCAAGACCTACGGCAAGGTCTCGCACGGCATGATCTGCTCCAGCGACGAGCTGGGCATGGGCGCGGACGGCGACGGCATCATCGTGCTGCCCCCGGAGTACGAGCCGGGCTCCGACGCGATCGAGCTGCTGGAGCTGGTCGACGAGGTCCTCGACATCGCCGTCACCCCCGACCGGGGCTACTGCCTGTCGATGCGCGGCGTCGCCCGCGAGACCGCCACCGCCTACGGCCTGCCGCTGCGCGACCCGGCCCTCCTCGACGTCCCCGGCCCCAACGCCGAGGGCCACCCCGTCGAGGTCGCCGACCCCTTCGGCTGCGACCGCTTCACCGCCCGCACCGTCAGCGGCCTCGACCCCGAGGCCCGCTCGCCGATCTGGCTGCGCCGCCGCCTCCAGAAGGCCGGTATGCGGCCCATCTCGCTCGCCGTCGACATCACCAACTACGTGATGCTCGAACTGGGCCAGCCGCTGCACGCCTACGACCGCTCCCGCGTCCAGGGCGCCCTCGGCGTCCGCCGTGCCGAGCCCGGCGAGAAGCTCACCACCCTCGACGGAGTCCGCCGCACCCTCGACCCCGAGGACCTCGTCATCACCGACGAGCGCGGCGTCATCGGCCTCGCCGGGGTCATGGGCGGTGCCGACACCGAGATCGCCGACGCGGTCCCGGACCCGGAGACCGGCCGCGTCTCGGGCACCACCGAGGTGGTGATCGAGGCCGCGCACTTCGAGCCGATCGCCATCGCGCGCGCCGCCCGCCGCCACAAGCTGCCCTCCGAGGCGTCCAAGCGCTTCGAGCGCGGCGTCGACCCGCTGGCGGCCTCCGCCGCCGCCCAGCGCACCGTCGACCTGCTGGTGCTGCTCGCGGGCGGCACCGCGGGCGCCGGGGTCACCGAGGTCATCGCGCCCTCCGCCCCGCACACCGTCGCGATGCCCGCCGACCACCCCGCCAAGGTGGCCGGAGTCGCCTACGACCGAGAGACCGTCGTCCGCCGCCTCCAGCAGGTCGGCTGCGACGTCCACGGCCAGGACGACCTGGTCGTCACCGTCCCCTCCTGGCGCCCCGACCTGCGCGCCCCCAACGACCTCGCCGAGGAGGTCATCCGGCTTGAGGGGTACGAGAACCTCCCCTCCACCCTGCCGAAGCCGCCCGCCGGGCGCGGCCTCACCGACCGCCAGCGGCTGCACCGCCGCATCGGCCGCGCGCTGGCCGGGGCGGGTTACACCGAGGCGCTGAACTACCCGTTCATCTCCGAGCAGGTCCTCGACCAGCTCGGCCTCGCCGCCGACGACCCGGCCCGCCGCGTCGTCACCCTGGTCAACCCGCTCTCCGACGAGGAGCCGGCGCTGCGCACCACGCTGCTGCCCGGCCTGCTCGGCGCGCTCCGCCGCAACGACGGCCGCGGCAGCCACGACCTGGCCCTCTTCGAGACCGGCCTGGTCTTCCACCCGAGCGGACATCCGGCCGTCGCCGAGCGGCTGCCGGTCGACCACCGGCCCACCGACGAGCAGCTCGCCAGGGTCACGGAGGCCCTGCCCGTCCAGCCCCGGCACGCCGCCGTCGTCCTCGCGGGCGCCCGCGAGCAGGCCGGCTGGTGGGGCGAGGGGCGCCCGGCGAACTGGGCCGACGCCGTCGAGGCGGCCCGCCTGATCGCCCGCGAGTCCGGCACCGAGCTGCTGGTCCGCGCCGGCCAGTACGGCCCGTGGCACCCCGGCCGCTGCGCCGAACTGGCCGTGGTGATCGACGGTGACGAGCGCGTCGTCGGCCACGCCGGCGAGCTGCACCCGCGCGTCCTGAAGGCGCTGGGCCTGCCCGTGCGCACCTGCGCCATGGAGATCGACCTGGACGCCGTCGAGGCGGCGGGCACCGGCACCGTCGAGGCGCCGCGCATCGCCACCTTCCCGGTCGCCACCCAGGACGTCGCCCTCGTCGTCGACGCCGGGGTCCCCGCCGCCGAGGTGGAGGCCGTGCTGCGCGAAGGCGCGGGCGAACTGCTCGAATCCATCCGCCTCTTCGACGTCTTCACCGGCGAACAGCTCGGCGAGGGCCGCAAGTCGCTCGCCTACGCGCTGCGTTTCCGCGCCGCCGACCGGACGCTGACCGTCGAGGAGGCCAGCGCCGCCCGCGACGCCGCCGTCGCCCTCGCGGCCGAGCGCACCGGCGCCGCCCTGCGCGGAGCCTGACGGAGAAGGGTGCCCCGGCAGGCCCGGGGCACCCCGCCCGGCGTACCTCCCGTCCCACCGGACGGTGGTACGCCGACGAGGAGGGACCTGCCCGGCGGTCCGGGCAGGTCCCTCACTCGTTCGAGTGGGAACCCGCGCCACCTCGGCCGCGTCGCGACCGCCGCCGGACACAATCAGTCCGGCCGAAGGGGTGGGCCCCACCGGGTACGGTGCGCGGTGCACCGGCTCTCCGACCCCCGGCCACCCCTCAGGGAGGCCGTCGGATGTTCCGTACCAAGCCTGGCAGCCGCGCCGCGCGGCCCCGAGCGGCCGGCACAGACCGGCCGGCCAGGCACCACCCCCTCACCTCCCTCGCCCCTGCCCTGCTCTGGGGCGCCGTCGTCCTCGGCTACAAGTACGCCTGCCCCTTCGCCCAGCGCGACGATCTGCCGACCCGGATCGCCACCAGCACCATCCTCTTCGTGGTCGGCGCCGTACTGATCGTCCGCATCCACCGCAGCCTGCTGCGGGACCTGCGGCGGATCGACGAGGTGGCCGGAGCCGCCCAGGGCGTCCTGCTCCGCCCGATCCCCGCCCGCCTGGACGGCCTGACCCTGGCCGCCCGCCGCTTCTCCGCCCATCCGGCCGCGACCGTCGGCGGCGACCTCTACGAGGCGGTCGCCACCGACCACGGCGTACGCGTCGTCATCGGGGACGTCCGAGGCTCCGGACTGAACGCCATCGGCACCGTCGCCACCGTCCTCGGCAGCTTCCGCGAGGCCGCCCACGACGAACCGGCCCTCGGCGGCGTGCTGCGCCGACTGGACCGTGCCCTCGCCCGCGACCTGCGCCGCCGCGCCCGCCTGGAACATCCCTCAGGTGCCCCTGCCGAGCCCGGGCACCCGCTGGCCGAGGAGTTCGTGACCCTGCTCCTGCTGGAGATCCGCCCCGACGGCACCCTCCTCACCGTCAACTGCGGCCACCCCTGGCCCCACCTGCTCTCGGCCGGTGCAGAGCCTCTCAGCGGCGCCGACCCACTGCCACCGCTGGGTCCCTTCCCGCTCCCTGCCGACCTCCCGGTCCGCCACTGCGGCCGGCTCCTCCCCGGCCAGGCCCTGGTCCTGCACACCGACGGTGTCGAGGACGCCCGCGACCCGTCGGGCCGCTTCTTCCCTCTCGTGGACACCCTCTGCTCCATCGCGAGCCGCCCGTTCACGGCGCAGACGGCGGCCACCGAGATCCGTGCGGCCCTGGTCGACCACCGTCAGGGGCCGCCCACCGACGACGCGGCCGTCCTGGTCCTGTGCTCGGAAGGGTCCCGGACGGTGCCGCCCCAGGGAAGCGGGCGCGAGCCCTGGTCGGCGGCGGAGCCGTCGGTGCAGTGAGACGGTCCCGCCGGTTCCGCAGGAAACAGGGACGGTCCCGCCCCGGCCAAGTGCGAAAAGCGGCGCCGATGAGAGGAACCGAGGAGTTCCGCTCATAGCGGCAACCGTCCACGGTGAGGCCCGGCCGAGAGAGGCGTGCCCGTGCGCACCAGAGGCATCTACTGCGACGCCGGATTCGTCCACCCCGGCAGCGACTCGCGGACGACGCCTTCCCGCGAGACGCGGTGCGGCTACGCGCTCCGGCTGACCCGCGCCTGCGAGCGCGACGAGCACGGCCAGGCGGTGTGCGTGCGCGAGCTGCTGGAGATGTTCGACAACGAGGCGTCGAAAGCGCCTTCGTCTTCCTCTTCGCTCTCGACGACCTGCCGCACCCGGCAACGTTCGCCCTCTACTGGGCTGCGGTGAAAGTCGGGTGCGAGGCGTCCTGCCCATGCGCATCATGTGGATCATGACTGTGTACGCCGACGAACCTGCCCGGCTCGGTGAGAGTCGTCTGCCTGATGGACGGTTGCTTGGCTGGGCCGAGTGGGGGCCGTCGGGCGGGGTGCCCGTTCTGCTGTGTCCGGGCGCGGCTACGAGCCGGTGGCTCGGCTTCGGCGCAGGGGTCGTTGAGGCGCTGGGAGTGCGCCTTGTCTCCGTGGACCGCCCGGGGCTTGGCGCCTCGACACCTGCGCCCGGCCGGTCCTTCTCCGATTTCGCCGGTGATGTTCGGCGACTCTGCGGGCTGCGGGGGCTGGGGCGTCCGGCTGTGGTCGGGAACTCGCAAGGCGCGCCGTTCGCTCTCGCCTGCGCCGAGAAGGGCGTGGCCTCGGTGCTGGCTGTCGTCTCCGGCGCCGACGAGGTCGCCGCGCCGGAGTTCGCTCCGGCTCTGCCAAAGGAACTGCGTGGCCTGGTCGAGCAGACCGCGTGCGACCCGGTCGGTGCCGAGGAGTTCTTCGCAGGCTTCACCGCGGACGCGATGTGGGACATGGTCGTGGAAGGGAGTCCGCGGTGCGACCTCGCCGTGTATCGGGAGCCCGGTTTCGCGGAGATCTACCGCAGGGCCATGGACGAAGCCTTTGTCCAGGGCGCTGGTGGTTACGCCCGCGACACGGTCCTGGCCATGGGGCGGTGGCCTTTCGCTCTCGACGAGATCACTGTCCCCGTCGAGATCTGGTACGGCGAACGGGACACCAGCCACTCGCCCGACAACGGAGCACTGCTCGCCACCCGTATCCCCGGCGCGATTCACCGTGTCGTACCGGGGACCGGCGGTGCGCTGCTGTGGACACATGCCGAGTCGATCCTCACTTCGCTTCTCGAGAAGGCCGCGACCGGCCGGTAGGCGACAGGCCCGTGGCAGGGTCGGGGCGTGAGGTGTGCGCTGTGCTGGAAGACTGGTCTCCGTCAAGCGCGCGGGTGGCAGGACAGGTGCGGGTGCGGGAGATCGACGGCGGCGAAGGCCGGCGGCCGTTGCGGATCATCCGCGGGGCACCGGATCAAGAAGATCCAGCACGATCGCCGCTACATCATCCGGCGAAACCGCCACGCCGACGATGTACGCCGCGGCGCGGGGGTCCGCAGGGGCAACCCTGCCTGATGCGGCTCCAGGTGGTCAGCCTCTCGCCCCTTCGCCCGTTCCCGGCGATCGGTGCGACACCGGCCTTGTGCGCGCGAAGGCCGCCCCTGCGCGATGGAAGGGGCGGCCTTGGTGTTTCGCCTGCTTTCGCACCCGTCGGGCCCGGCCTGGTGCGGGCCCGTCCGGGTCACTGATACGCGTAGAACCCCGACCCCGTCTTGCGGCCGAGCCGGCCCGCGTCGACCATGCGCTGGAGCAGCGGGGGAGCGGCGTACAGGGGCTCCTTGTACTCGGCGTACAACTGGTCGGCGCTGCTTGTAGCCCTGTGACCTGCGGTTTCGTCGGTTGTGCGGCGGCTTTGCCAGCGCCAGGGACTTCTCGGGGACTTTCGATCCTGCATCACACGAGCCACGTATCCATCGCGGCCAGCCCGCGCTTGCCCGCGCCAGGCATGAAGTGAGCGTAGTAGTCGAGCGTGACCTTCGGGGAGGAGTGTCCCAGCCAGGTCGCCACGCTCACGATGGACTCGCCGGCCTCCAGCTGCACACTCGCGAAGGTGTGGCGCAGGACGTGGAACATGTCCGGCCGTGAACGCTCGTAGACGGGGTGGAGGCGGACGCGGGAACCGTAACTCTCCGCCTTCTCGCCGACCTGGCGCAGAACCCCTGCGGCTACGAGAGCGGGCTTCCAGCTGCGCTCGTTCCAAGTCCCGGGATTGATCCGAAGCCCGTGGGAGGTGCTCAGCACGAGTCGAACGGTGATCGGCTTGCGCTGACGCTCTTCCAACTCGGTCGCCGGCGACTCAGGATTGCGCCACGGCAGGGTGCACTCGACCGGCGGGAAGAGCTGGAAGTGGAGCCGGACGCGGCGGGCGAGGTTCGGCGGAAGGGGAACATCACGGGTCTTGCGGCCCTTGGGGAGGCAGAAGTACGGCCGCCCTTTCCCGTCCCAGCGGAGTTGGCGCCGTATGTGGACCACCTCCGACCTGAAGTCGAAGTCCTCTTCCGCGAGGCCGAGCGCCTCGCCTTGGCGAACTCCGAGTGCGAGCCCGAGGTCCACGGCGATCCGGTACCGCTCCTGTAGACCCTCCCGCACCGCGTCGACTGTGGTTCGAGACCACGCCTTCGCCTTCTTGTCGACCGGCTTGGGCCGTTTGATCGATCGATGGGCAGCGATGGGACTCTTCAGCAGGCGCTTGTCATCAACAGCGGCGTTCAGGATGGTGGTGAGGTGTATCCATATGATCTCGGCGGAAGACTCCTCGACTCGAGAGAGCAAGTCGGCCCTGAACCGACGAAGGGCCGAGGCGTCGATTTCACGCAGAGGATACGAACCGAGCAGGGGAATCAGGTGGTTCCAGATCCGGCTCCGCATGGGGCCCGCAGTTGACGGCTCATCCGTTCGACTGGGCCACCAGTGGTCGACGATGTAATCGGTGAGCAAGATGGCGCCATTCCGCGGGTCGACGAAGTCGCCCCTGCTGGAGTCCGTCTGAGCCTCAGCGAGCCAGCGTTTGGCGTCCTCGCTGGTGTCGAAGGACCTGTCCTGGATACCAGGAATGCCCTTGACTCGGTACCGCTTCCCCTTCCCCCAAATGGAAGTACGCTCTCGCTTGCCGGTCGCCTTGTCCGGCCTCTTTTTGAGCCAACGATCCTCGATGTAGCCCGTCATGAGGGCCTCCTACCTGTGCGAATTATGCGTTCCGGGTGCTTGACGGTGTTGGGAACGCTTCTTCGCGACAGGTCATATCCCGCTGTGGCAGTCGGAATTGATGTCGGTTTGGAGTCGATGCTCTGTGCTGCCGTGGACGTCACGATGTGCGACGCAGCGGCTTGCGGTTCAGTGGATTCAAGGCAGGATTCGATCGAGAGTCCGCCCTTTCCTGCCGGTCCACCCACTCGTCAAGCGCGGAAATCCTGTACATCACGCGTCGGCCCATCTGGAAGCTGGGCGGCCCTTGTCGGCGATGGCGCCACACGTAAAGGGTGTTGGGAGAGATGCCGAGATAGACCGCCGCTTTGTGCAACGTGAGGAATGCCATTTCGGGCATGCAGTTCTTGCTCTCGTCCATGGTGCGCACCTGCCTGTCGAATCGACCGACTGCAAGAGTCCCTGACGAGTCGCGGTTTGGGCGTACCGTGCTTTTGTGGTAAGCGGGGGTCTCATATTTCTAGTTCGATGCGGTTCACGTGCTTCGCCCAGGCGTCGAGCGAAGTCCTGCCCAGCATCGTTACGCCTGGGCTCTGGCGAACTCAGCCGTTTTCCGCGCCTTGGATCGCCGCCGGCCGCTCGGAGGAGACCGGCGGGTCGTTCCACCTGGGCACCGACGATGTACTCGCTATATCGACGCGCACGGTCTGGTTCCCGGCGCTGCCCAGCCACAGCCCGTCCGCGCGCAGGGCAGCGAGGTTGTCGCGGACGTCGGGGTACTCGGGCTGCCCTGCCGCGGCGCGCGTCTCGCGCTCGGCGTTGAGATCGAAGCCGGGCCGGAACTCCTGGAACACCTTCCGGTAGTCCAGCCCGCGCGTGATCACCGCTGTGAACGTGTGTGCCGAGGCATCCCCGGGCGTTCCTATTTGTCGGCTGAAACCTGGCCCGACGCGCGGGCCGCCCCCGTGGGAGACGGCCGCCGGAACGAACTGGCGCTCAGGACGACATGCAGCATCGGGCCGTCTTGAAGCCAAGTCCGTTCCCGTGCCTGAGAGGGGAACACCCCGGCCCCGGCCTACCGATGCCGCCAGATCTGCCGGAGCTTCAGGACCTCCCGCGCCCAGTGGGCCGCCAGCTCCTCTTCGGGGATCCGCGGACGGTGGAGGCTGAACCGGACGTGCGGATACAGCCAGTGCTGCGAGATGTCCGCACTCGCCATCAGCGTGGTCAGCAACGGCTCATCCTGTGGCGTGTCCCGGTCGACCGCGACAAGGAGTTCACCCTGGTCATCGGGGTGTAGATGGGGCAGCGGCTCCTTCAGCCGCGCTCGCAGGTCTCCCCAGGTCAGAACCGCACCTCCTGCGCGAGCGGCGTCCATCAGGACCTCACGGGCCGGAGCGGCCAGCCGCTCGATCGCCGCGAGAGACAACCGTTCTGGCCGCGATGAAGCCTGGCCAGCGACGGCGCCGGGACGCCGTCTGGCCGTACGGTCCGGCGCGGCTTCACGAAGGGCCGTAGTTCGCTCTCTGAGCGATCGCTGCCGCAGGCGCGCTTCCCAACCCACGAGGCGCTTTTCATCCGCTGAGGGTAGGGGTGCGTCCATCTTGTGCCGCAGTTCTCGCACTGTGTCGAGTACGAGCCCGATCTCCGACACCGTCGCCGTGCTACGGGCCATGTCCAATTTCGTGAACAACTGCCTGATCGCCTTCAGCACGGGCACGGTTTCGGGGCGTGACCGGTGTGCGCCGCACCAAGCTTTGACTTCTCGCATGAACGGGGTGAACCGCTCCCGGTCCTCCGGAGCGAGGTGGCGTGCGTACAGCGGGCCAGCGAGTCTGCGCGCGGCTTCGACCGACTCGAGGTCGTCGGCCTCCCGCGCTGCCTCGATCTCGCTGACCAGCCAGATGAAATCGGCGAGTGCCGCAGTCTGATCGCTGCCGTTGTCCTTCAACCTCTCCGCTTTTACCCTCGCAGGGGCAGGTCGGGCCGATTGCTCCGCAGCCGTCTGCGCAGCGTGCAAGCGATGTTCGAGATCGCTGAAGCTGTCTGATAGGTCCTGTGTCAGCGCTTCGGAACACAGCCGGCGAAGGGCGTTCACATGCTCCAGGGCGCTCCGGAGCCGCTCCGCTTCTCTGGGATCGCCGGGGGAGGGCAAGGTCTCGAAGACTGTGCGCATGGATTCGAGCGCTTCCTCGGACTCCCGTGCCTTGATCCAGGTGCGCATCTCGTCGCTCAGGACCCGTGCCCGCAGTTTCGTCTGCGCGGACGCCTTGCTGCCGGCGAGAGCAATCGCCTCCCGCTCGAAGCGGCGTACAGAGGTGACGTCCCCGGACGCCTTGGCTGCCATGAAGGATTCGCTCATTCGTGGCAGGAGTGATGCTGCCTGATCGGTGCTGTGCCCTGCCTCGAGATGTTCGGTCGGAGGAGACTCGGGCCGCTCCGGTGGGTGAGGGGCGGCAGGCGGTGAGGGAGTAGGAGGATGAACAGCTGAAGCCTGAAGCTCAGGGACTTGGCCGACCAAGTCTTCAAGGTTGCGCAGCAACTGCCTGCTGGTCTCGCGCCATCGGCGGAGTGCGCGGGCGTCCTTGCAGGCGTCGGTGTAGTGATGGAGATGGGTCGCCCCCGCTTTGAGGGAAGTGGTGAGGCGTGCGGCCCGATCTCCTTCCCCACGAGCTGCGATTTGGCGCACCTCCTCGATCTTCTCGCGCAGGAGCCGCATCTTCTGGCTCGCGTCTTCCCGATTGGCTTCATTCGGCGGACGCGTGATCATGGGGGAGCTGGGGGGAGATTCCGCGCTCAGGGGCGAGGTGTTGCGTTGCTCGTAGAAGGTGTGGAGTCGGCGGATCGCTTCCGTACTCCATCGCTGAAGCTCGGCTTCAGACACAGGGGCATCGATACCGAGGTCCCGTAGAACCGCACTTATTGATCAGAAACTCATTGGGTTCTCGTCCAGGACGTAGCGGACGTGCGGGCCGCCGAAGTAGCCGCGGACGATGTGCGGCTGGCGCTGGCGTCGGCGGAAGAAGCGGCGGGTCTCCGCGGCGAGTTCGGCCTGGTCGCGGGCTCGGTGCTGCTTGGGCAGGCTGTGTTTGAGGTCGGCGTTGACCAGCTCGTCGGGGTTCAGCTCGGGCGAGTACGGGGGCAGGAAGTGCAGCTCGACAGCCTCGGGGTGGGCGGCGAGCCAGTCCCGGACCATCTTCGAGCGGTGCGCGGAGTGCCCGTCGACCACGAGATGGACCTTGTGGTCGAAGTGGCCGGCCAGCCGGTCCAGGAAGCGGCACATCACCTTGGCGGTGAAGGACTCGGTGAAGACCATGAAGTGCATCCGGCCCTTGGTGCTGATCGCCGACATCGCATTCACGGAGAACCGGTTCCCGCTCCGCCGCACGACGGGCGTCTTCCCTTTCTCGCCCCAGGTGCGGCCGGTGACCTGGTCGGATCGGATGCCGACCTGGTCGGCGAAGAGGATCTCACCGCCCTCCGCCTTCGCCTTCGCGTGGATCTTCGGCCAGGTCTCCTGGTGCCAGCGGCGCACGGCCTCGGGGTTCTGTTCGACGGCCCGTTTGTCCGGGCGCTGGAAGGACAGCCCCCACCGCTTCAAGTACTTGCCCACCCCCGGTTCGGTCAGCCGCACCCGGTACAGCTTCGCGATCAGGTCACCGATCAGCCGCCGCGTCCACAGCTGACCGCTCAGGCCCACGTCACAGGGCCGGTGATCGAGGACCGCCTGCCGGACAGCGCCCTGCTCGGCCTCACCAAGCACCTGATGCACCCCGACCGGCTTGCCCCTCGGCCGCATGACCAGCGCCTCACGGCCACCGGCCAGCCACTTCGCCCACCAGCCGTCCACCGCCTTCAGTGACACCCCGAAGAGCTCCGCCACATCCTCACGGTCCCGCCCCGCCACCAACGCGGCCACCGCCCGCAGCCGAAGGGCCTCCTGCGCCGACGGCGACAGATGCCGCGCGTCCCTCACCAGATCGCTCACACTCCACCAACGACCCGGAACCCAAACCGTTTCGGAACAATAGGTAAGGCAACTTCTTCTGTCCCCCGGGTGCCAAGACCAGTACGCTCAAGGGCACCGCGTTCTCGCTCACCGGGTGATCTGCTTCCACGAGCAGATTGCGCAGTGAGTTGTCAGAGAGATGACGCAGCCCAGGGTCGATCCGGTGGGCGAGTTGTTGCCACGTGGTCGTACCGCCCCTGCGTGCGACCATGACTAACCCCTTACGGAGAGCCGTCGCCTGCCGACTACGTACACCTCTTACTTGCGGTGCGGAGACGGCAGGGGGCCTCCTCTCGCTGGCTTGCCGCTGCGCGGGGGCGGGTGCAGAGACGGGCGCGTCGAGCGCGACGCTCGGGCGCCACAATCCGGTGCGCTCCGCGTCTAGGCCGTTTAGTTGCGTTACCACGTCGGCTCGGATCGCCCAGTAGGCCTGAGCGGTTCCGATGGGGTCGGTGAGCAGGAGGCGTACGGCACCGGAGAGTTGGTAGACGAAGTCGTCGGACGGCGGTGGCGTGTCGGCGGGGAGCGAGAGCAGCCCTCGGATGATCCGTTTGGCGGTGGGCTTCAAGTAACCGACGTAGAGACGGCGGCCGTTCTCCTCGAACGGTGAATCCGTCGGTTCCGCTGCCTCGCCGTCGACAGCGAAAACGATTTGAGCTCCGGTCATGGGGAGACTCGTGGGGAGCGGGGCGTTGCGCATACCGCCGACGCGTATCTTTCCGGCGGAACGCAGATTCTCCAGGGCCGGGGTCACAATGCCGTCCCTGGTCATCCGGCACGTGGCGAGAGGATCCCACACGGCCGGCCGTTCCGCGGTGATGGTTCCTATGAGAACCCGCCGGTCGGTGCCCTCTGTCTCACACCGAACCCGCAGCGCGTATCCCTGGCGCGCGACCATGTCGTGGGTGATCGTGTTCTCCGGTCCGAAGACCCACTCCACATGTCCTTCGCGGGCACCCAGGCTCTCAGCGGCCTTCCGCCAGCTTCGGTAGTCCTCGGGCCGGAGCTCGAAGCGCAGGTGTTGCTCCGTGGCCCGCAGCCAGAAGTCGACGGCATCGCCAGGTCCCGTACCGAGGGTGCGGAGAGATGCTTCGGCGGCGTGGCCCTGTCCGGTGAGCCAGTCCTTCACGTGTTGCTTGATGAACAGGTGGTCGGCACCGTCGGCACCCTCGGAGGTCCTGTGGCACTCGGCGTTGGTGCCGTACCGGTCCGGATGGTGGGCGAAGTGGCAGACCTTGGTTTCGTACCTCTTGGTCATCAGCTTCTCGCCGCAGCCGCCCAGGAGCGTGCCACACCAGAAGTTCGTCTGGCCGTACTGACGGCGGAACTCGTCAAGGTTGTGTGCCTCCTCAGGGAGGATCACGGGGCGATCCCCGTCCTTGCCGCCCATGACCGCGGTCTGTATGAGTCGGGTGTCGATCTGGGGCACCTGCGTTCCTCCGGCGGCAGCTCGTGCGGTTCGTGGAGATCAGGGCGGCCGTTGCGAGAGCACGGGCGGCACGGCGTCGGCAAGCCCGTACCACCCGGTCCCGTCGGCGGCCTCGAACATGGACGGGCGCTTCGGCCTGGACGTCAGGCGCCGGCGTTTCCGTCGGCGGCCCACTCGTTGGCGAAATGCTCCATCTGCTTCAGGACGAGGTCGATAGCCGCTGGGGCCTGGGCCGGCGGGTAGCCGTGCCTGGCCAGGAGGCGCTTGATGGTGCTGCGGAGCTTGGCGCGGACTGGCTCGCGGGCAATCCAGTCGGGCTTGAGATTCTTGCGGATCTGTACGACGAGATCGCGGGCGATGCCGGAGAGAACCTCGTCGCCCATCAGTTCACGCGCGGAGCCGAGGTCAGCAACGGCGTCGTAGAAGGCGAGTTCGTCGTTGCTCAGGCGAGGGTCGAACTGGTCGCCGCGCTTCGCGTCGTTCGCGATTTCCTTGGCCATCTCGACCAGCTTGGCGATGATTTCCGCGCTGGTGAGCTGCTGCCGCATGTACTTGACCATGAGGTCCTGGAGGCGGTCGGAGAACGCGGTCTGCCGGACGACGTTGTGCCGGGTGACCTCGCGCATCTTCTGCTCGACGAGGCGACGCAGCGCTTCGGCGGCCAGGTGCGGCGTGTCGCTCTTCTGGAGCTGGGCGACGAAGGCGTCGTTGAGGTGGGTCAGGTCGGCCGTCTCCAGGCCGGCCTCGGCGAAGAGGTCGGTCACCCCGCCGGTCTCGACGACGGCCGAGGTCAGCTGGGCGAGGTACAGGGCGACGTCGCGGGCCACCGGCAGGCCGCGTGCCTCGCGGTCCATGGCGTCGAGCTTGGCCATGTAGGCGCGGACCTCGACGAGGAACTGGATGTCTCGCTTCCACTGCGGCTGGTCCGGGAACCGGGAGCCGATGTCGGCGGAGGAGCCGGCGAGCGCGAAGAAGCGCTCCAAGCGGTGGGCGTGCTCGCGGAAGCGGCGGCTCAGGGTCTCGTTGGGGTTGTCGAGTGTCTCCGGGTTGTTGCCGGGTGTGCGCGGGTCGCGGAGGTGGTTCGCGGTGCTGAGGGCCGCTTCGATGAACGCCCGCTGGGAGGGCTTGGCGAGACGGCCACGCCAGTCCCAGCCGTGCAGGATGCCGTCGAGAATCTCGTACTCGTTGCGCAGCTCGTCCAGCGCCCGGTCGATGTCCTGACCGAGTGTCCGGTCTTCCTGGTCGGGCTCGGAGTACTCGGCGATCGCACGCTGGAGGTTCTCCGTGAGCGGGGCGTAGCCGACGAGGAGGCCGTCCTGCTTCGAGCGGAAGCGCCGGTTGACCCGGGCCAGGGCCTGCATCAGGTTGGCACCCTTGAGCGGGCGGTCCAGGTACATGGTGTGGATCGGCGGGGCGTCGAAGCCGGTCAGGAGCATGTTGTTGACGATGAGGAGTTCCAGCGCGTCGTCGGGGTCCTTGGCCCGGTTGATGACGGCCTTCCGCTGGGAGCCCCGCAGGGCGTGGGTGCGCAGGCGTTCCGGGTCCTTGCGGGAGTCCGAGGAGAAGACGATCTTCATGGAGCCCTTGTCGACCTCGTCGCTGTGCCACTCGGGACGCAGCTCGCGCAGGGCGTCGTACACGCTGACGCAGATGTCACGGGTGGCACAGACGATCATCGCCTTGCCGGCCGCGCCACCGGGCTCCTCGGATACCCCGACGAACGCCTTCATGCGCTCGCGGCGGGCCTCCCAGTGCTCGACCAGGTCGGCGGTCAGATCGCGGATACGGGCCGGCGCGCCGTACATCGCGTTCATCGTGGCGACGAGCTGCTCGACGCGCTGGCGCTCGGTGTCGTCCAGGCCGTCGGTGATGCGGTCGGCCTCGGCGTCGATGGTGGTGGGATCGACGTCCCGGTCGAGGACGAGCTGGACGACGCGGCTTTCGTGGTAGACCTTCACGGTCGCGCCATCGTCGGCCGCCCGCTTGAGGTCGTACACGTCGATGTAGTCGCCGAAGACATCGCGGGTGTCGCGGTCGGCCTCGGAGATGGGGGTGCCGGTGAAGGCGAGGAGCGTGGCGTGCGGGAGCGCGTCGCGCAGGTGGCGGGCGTAACCGTCGAGGCTGTCGTAGTGGCTGCGGTGGGCCTCGTCGACGACGACGACGATGTTCCGCCGGTCGGAGAGGAGCGGGTGGTCGGTCCCCGACTCCTTCTCCTGCTTGGTCCTGCCGAACTTCTGGAGCGTGGTGAAGAGGATGCCGCCGGTGCGCTTGGCAGCGAGTTCCTCGCGCAGCTCGGCGCGGGTGGCGATCTGCCGAGGAGCCTCGGGCAGGACCTCGCTCTCCAGGAAGGTGGAGTACAGCTGGTCGTCGAGGTCGTTCCGGTCGGTGATGACCACGACGGTGGGGTTGTGCAGGAGGGGATCCCGGCTGACGAGATTCGTCGTCAGCACCATCTCCTCGGATTTGCCCGAGCCCTGGGTGTGCCAGACCACGCCGGCCCTGCCGTCGCTGGCCGCGGCGTCGCGGACGGCGTCGGCGGCGCGGGTGACCGCGAAGTGCTGGTGGGGCTTGGCGATCCGCTTCATGCGCTTGGCGGGCACGAAGTTGATGAAAGACTTCACGACCGAGAGGAACCTGGGCTGGGCGAAGAGCCCGTGCAGCGCGAGGGATTGACCCGTCTCGGCCAGGCCGTCGCTCTCCAGCGTCTCCACGCGGGCCCCGAACTCGTCGGTGTTCCACGGAGCGAAGTGCTCGTACGGCGTGAAGGGGGTGCCGTATTTGGCGGTTATCCCGTCCGAGAGGAGGACCACTGCGTTGTACCGGAACGCGGTCGGGAACTCCTCGGCGTACCGGCTGATCTGGGCGTGCGCGGTCTCAAGGGTGGCGTCCTCGTCGCCAGCCCGTTTCAGCTCGATGACGGCGAGCGGCAGGCCGTTGACGTAGAGGACGAGGTCGAAGCGACGGTTACGCTCGCCGTCGATGACGGTGACCTGGCGGACAGCGCGATAGGTGTTGGCGTCCGCTTTGTCGAGGTCGACGATACGGATCGTCGGGTTGTGCTCGGCTCCGAGGGCGTCGACGTAGGTGACGGAGCGGATGCCGCCGATAAGGAAGCCGTGCGCGGTTCGGTTCTCCTCGTACGCGTCCTGAGAGGCCGGCGTTGCGGCGGTCGCGACGGCGTCGCGTATGGCGTCGGGGGAGAGGGCGGGGTTCAGTCGCTCGATCGCCTCGCGGAGGTCGGAGTAGAGGATCAGGTCGGCCCAGGACGCGCGGTGCCCGGAGGCCGGCGCGAGCTCATTGCCCTCGGCTGTCGGCCAGTCGAGCTCCAGCAGCTCTTCGAATGCCAGGTGCTCCCAGTCGATCTCGAGCGGGCGGAAGCCGACCGTGTCGTAGGCGCGTCTGTCGTGGTGCTCTGTCATGCGTGATCCTCAACAATCTTCTGGGCACCCTTGACGCGTAGGCGGCCGGACATGAGCTGGGGAAGGAGGCTGTCGCGGAGGGTCGCGAGGGCGCGGGACTCAGTCAGTGCCTGATCGGCTCGTTCTTCAAGTGAGTCCAGCTTGACGCGGAGCTCTCGTTGCCGAGTTGGGCTGGGCATGGTGAACTTCAAGCTGCCCACCTGGGTGCGGCGGAGCTCGGTTTGGCCAGTACTGCCCTCACCCATGGCCTCGATTTCAGGCTGCGATCGCAGCATCGCAAAACCTGCGCATACGGGATCAACTTGTTGAGCATCGAATCGCACGATGGTGATGTGAGAATCCACGGTCGCTTCGACATCTGTCGTCCAGCGGGCTACGCGGCCGAGCGTGCCAACGCCGGTTGAGTTGACCAGCACGTCATTGCGGTGCAGTATCTTCGTTGCCCTGACCTTATCGCCGAGCGTCCTCCGAGCAGGGGCAAGATTCACTCGTCCGTCGCGGATACACTTCTGATTGAGGACGATTAGTTCCTCGGGAGAATCCGAGTACTTTGGAGCGACGCCACGAGTCAGGGAAGTCGCAATAGTATTGACCTCAAAATCGACTAGGTCATCACCTTGAGCGGCCTGGGAGAACAGAGTCATACCCAGTTCGCGCGTCGTGGCCGCAATGCGCTCGTTGACGGCGATCTTGTCATCCAGCGAGCCAAGGATGTGCGCAATTTCCCGCTGTTCGGCAAGTGGCGGACAAGTGATCTCAACTTTCCGCAGCTGAGTTAGATTGAATCCCGGAACCGAGCTCCCGATTGCCTCTCCTTGGACCTGTGCTACTGCGCTTGGATTCGATAGGGCGTAATAGAGGAACAGTGAGTCCACAGTTTGCGGGTTCGGTGTGAGCTTCATCTGTTTGTTGGATACGATGTATCGATCAAATTGAGACCTCTCGTCCACCAGGCCAATTTGTCCGATTGTTCCCCAGCACGTAAAAATAAGGTCTCCCTTACGTGCAATGCTGCGCGGAAATTCTACCGCCTTGCTCTCGTCGACGAAAATGATTCCGTCATCGATCAAGCGGCTTCCGATATCGAGACTCAGATTGCTTCCTCGGATCACCGGAACTCCTGACTCCTGGAAGAAGCGAGATCCGATGGCAGATCCGAAAGGCCCTGTAGCTAGAGAATTTCTACCCGGGGCAGCTAGATCCGCTACTGAAACCTTCCGCCACTCAGACATTGACCCTCCCCAGCTGCTCGCGCACTGTCTTCGCCAGCTCGTCCGACTTGTCGAAGAGCCCGTACAGCTCCTCCGTCAGCTTCGCGATCCTCTCCGCGACCGCCTCCGCTCTCTCTTCCTCTACCTCGACCGCGCCCACGTACCGCCCCGGCGTCAGGACGTACCCGTGCTCGCGGACCGTCTCCAGCTCCGCCGAGGCGCAGAAGCCCGGCTCGTCCTCGTATGAAAGCCTTCCCTCGCGCGCCGACTGCGTCCCGCGCCATGCGTGGTACGTGTCAGCGATCTTCGCGAGGTCGGCTGCCGTTAGGTCGCGCTCCGTGCGGTCGATCATCTCGCCCAGGCCGCGTGCGTCGATGAAGAGGATCTCCCCACGACGGTCGGCCAGGCGCTTCGGGCCTTGCGGGCCCTTGTCTTTGGCCAGGAACCACAGGCAGGCCGGGATCTGGGTGGTCCGGAACAGCTGCGACGGCAGGGCCACCATGCACGCCACCTGGTCGGCGTCGACCATCGCGCGCCGAATCTCGCCCTCGCCGCTCTGATGGCTGCTCATCGAGCCGTTCGCGAGGACGACACCGCCGGTGCCTCGCTCGCCAAGCTTGCTCAGGATGTGCTGGAGCCACGCGTAGTTCGCGTTGGCTTTCGGCGGGACCCCGTACTTCCAGCGCGGGTCGTTCTCGTTCCTCGACCAGTCCTTGATGTTGAACGGGGGGTTGGCCATGACGAAGTCGGCCTTGAGGTCCGGGTGCCGGTCCTGGTCGAAGGTGTCGCCCCAGCGGGAGGACAGGTCGCCGTCGATGCCGTGGATGGCGAGGTTCATCTTGGCCAGGCGCCAGGTGCGCTCGTTGAGCTCCTGGCCGTAGACCGCGATGTCGGACTTGTGGCCGCGACCGCGGTGCGCCTCGATGAATTTGCCGGCCTGGACGAACATGCCGCCGGAGCCGCAGGCCGGGTCGTACACCCGGCCCTCGTACGGTTCCAGGATCTCGACGATGAGACGGACCACGCTGCTCGGCGTGTAGAACTCACCGCCGCGCTTGCCCTCCGCGCGGGCGAAGTTGCCGAGGAAGTACTCGTAAACCTCGCCGAGCACGTCCTGGGCCGGCTTGGCGTCGCTGCCCCCGCCGAAGCGGGCGTCGCTGATGAGGTCGACGAGCTCGGCCAGCCGCTTCTGGTCGACGTTGTCCCGGTTGAAGATCTTCGGGAGGACGGCAGTCAGTGAGGGGTTCGCCCGCATGATGACGTCCATGGCTTCGTCGAGGAGGAGGCCGACGCCCTTGCTCTTGGCGTTGGCGGCGATCCAGGACCAGCGGGCAGTCTCGGGGACCCAGAAGACGTTGTGGCCGGTGTACTCGTCCTGGTCCTCCAGGAACTCGGCGAGGCGGTCCTCGGAGATCCCGTCGTCGGCGAGCTCCTTCGCGAGCTGTTCACGGCGCTCGTCGAAGGCGTCGGAGATGTACTTGAGGAAGATCAGGCCGAGGACGAACTCCTTGTACTGGGCGGCGTCCATGGAGCCGCGCAGCTTGTCGGCGGCCTTCCAGAGGATGGCCTGGATCTCTTTCGCGGTCGAGGCGGTGAACAGTTCCACCTGGTCGACGGGCTTCTTCTGTCGGGGGGGCATGGGGGTCTCGGGTCTCCTTAAGAGAGGTCAGAAACGGAAGGATGCGGGTGGTTCGATGAGCGTGAGAGTGCCGTCGGTGAGGCCGGCGGCGGTCAGTGCGGCGAGGTCGTCCAGAGCCGCGGTCTGCTGCCGGAGCAGGGCGGTACGGCGGCCGATCTCGGCGAGGAGGGCCTCGTACCGGTCGGCTTCCTCCTGGTCTAGGTCGGGGATCGGGAGGTCCTCTATGCGACGGGCCGTCCGCACCGCCCCGCCGACCCGCGCGTACTCCGTCGCGGCGGCCCGGAGCAGCGCGGCGAGCACGCGCGGCCGTACGGGGCGTTCGGCTGCGGGTCGTACCCGCAGCACGCGCGCTGGGAAGCCGACCACCGACAGGCCCTCTTCGTCCACGCACGCGCCGAACGACGGGGTGGCTGTGACCACCACGTCGCCGGGCTGGGTGAAGTCGGCGTGCTCGTAGGCGGTGAGGAGCACCCCGCGATCGATACGGCGGGCTCCTGCGGCGCCAGAGCCGGTGATCTCGTCGGGGGTCAGCACGGGGTAGTGGCCGTCAACGGTCAGATGCTCGGGGGCGATGCGGTGACCGGGCAGGCGGCGCAGACGACGCTGTTTGATGAGGACCGACACGCTGGTGCGCCGGAAGGGACGCTCCTCGGGACGCAGGACGGCGTGCGCCCTGAGCTCGTTTGCGAGGGAGAGTTCGAGGCGCGCCTTGTCCGCGAGCTGGGCCAGGCGCAATTCCAGGTCCGAGATGCGGGCCGGACGCTCCACGACCGCGCGCGTGTAGCGACGGGCGACCGTGCGGAGCTGGGGGGCGAAGGCGGTGCCGGGCCGGTCGCGGAGTTCGGTCGCGGCGAGGATCTCGCCGTTGCGGGGCTCGTGGCGTCCGTCGGCCCTCCAGCCCGCGGTACGGAAGATATCGAGGTCCTCGACCAGGGCGTCCAGGAAGGGCGCCGTGAGCGGCTTGGAGGAGAGGTCGGCCAGCAGGATCTGACCGTGCCGCTCGTCCTTCGGTGTACGGCATAGGACCCAGATCGCGCTGCGGTAGGCGGGACGGTAGGGGACAGCGCCCTCGGGGAGGCCGACTGCGGCCTTGAGGAGGCCCTCGGTGAGGAAGGAGCGCCGCAGGCGGTCGGCCTCCTCCCGCAGGGGCAGCGCATGGACCAGGGCGTCGGAAGGGCCGAGGACGACGGCCGTGCAGTGGTCGGTCAGTAGATCGGTCAGGTCCTGGACCTGCTGGAGAACGGCGAGCGGGTCCCGCGTCTCGGCCGCCCCGTAGGGAAGGACGCAGACGATGACGCGGGGATACCCCCAGTCGTCGGTCGCCAGGTGCTGACCGTCGGCCACGTCCAGTTCGTACTCCTGGACGCCGCGGACGAGCATGCGGCGCCGCGCGAGACGGGCGAGGTCGTGGGTGGGTTCGGCGGCCAGGAAGAAGGGGCGGGCCTCGGGGTCGGTCTGCGCGTGCAGGGCTATCAGGAGGTCGCCGCTGTTCGCGTAGGGAACGGCGACGATGAAGTCCTCCGCGTCCTCGTCCAAAGTGGCGATGCCGGAGAGACGGGCCAGAGTCGTGGTGACGGCGGATGCGGGCTCGTCCATGGCGAGGTCGTGGCAGCCCAGCCGGCGGCGGGCTTCCATGACCCACTCGACGGCCTCGGCGGGGGAGTAGGCCGCTTCGATGAGCTCGTCGGCGAGGCCTGCGAGAGCCTGCCCGGCCGCGTCGTCAGCGGTGAGCGCGAATACCTCCCGGCGGATGTACGTGTCCTCGAAGTCGATCTCGTCGGCCCGTTGCAGGAGCGCGTCCCAGCCGAGATCGGCCAGGGGCTCGTCCAGTTCGTACCGCAGGTGGATCAGCGCCGTCACTCCGTCGAGCATCGTCCTGGCGGGCATTCGCCGGCACCAGGAGGACAAGGTGTGTAGAGCCAGTTCGGCCCGGAGCTGGCGAGCGTCGGATTTGCCCCGGCCGGTGGTCAGGAGCCATTCGACGACAGCACGACCGTCGAAGACCGGACTGCCGCCCTCGTTACCTACGGGCTGCGGGAAGTCGGCGTGCCGGCGGGCCCAGGTGGTGACGACGGGCCGCTTGACCTGCGCGAGTGTTGCGATTTCCGCGTAACTGATCCGCCCGGACATAACCTCCGGCAGGATGGGAGCAGCCGCTCCATGCGCACCGGTCATTTCGCTCCGCTCCCTCCTCATGGACGCTCCCGACACCCTTCGCGGATGCGGCACCTCAGAACTCTGCACACAGTACTTGCGGAATCACTCATTCAACTTCAGATGTCTGATAACCCGGGTTATCGGCCTTGTAGGACATCACCTGCCTTGAGTTCTGCCACTTTGGTCCCTGTCAGCACGACGACATCGATCGGGACACCGGCCTCATTCGAGTCCGGCGCCGAACTGGCAGACCGGAGACCGACATGACCTCCCCCCGCTACTTCAGGAGCCCGGCCCGCCCCAGGTACGCGGCTTCATGGACGAGCCGGGCGCGCCGCAGAAGGCGAGCCGTCACAAGGCGTGTCTCACATAAGGAGGCGAAGCCGAGATCATCGGCATTCCGTGAAGCAGCGCTCTCGGCCGTGCGCACAGGACGACGACGCGCCTCCGCATGACCCTCACCGAGGGATCGCCTGATCCCGCACACCGGGCCCTGCTCTTCCCTGGTAGCGGCAGCCTTCTCGAACGGCTCCTCCCGCACGCCGGACGCGTCGACGTCCGCTGGCTCAAGGGCCACATAGGCCACGAACTCAACGAGACCGCCGACACCCTCGCCAACCTCGCGCGCCGGGCGACCGGCCGCATCGCGGAGCGCACCGCCCGGCGTGCCATCGACGATGCAGGCAGGAAGCTGCCCAACGCCCCGACCGTCACCGCGGCCTGAAACCCCCGGCCGTTTCCTTCCTCCGCGTTCTTCTCGTAAGGCCCGATCTCTTGTCCACCGCATGCGTTTCACGCCCCCTCAACACTCCGGAGGCCCCTCATGGCACCCACCACCGTCTCGCGCACCCTTTACCGGCTTCACGGCGTGGCCCCCACCAGGGAAGCCATGTACGACGCCCTTGATCACGACTACCTGAGCGCACTCGGCGCGGAACTGCACACGCCTGACAGCCTCGGAGTGCCGGCGGTCTACCTCACCTGCGGCATGGAGCAGGATGAGGCCGGCTGGTGCGAGCAGATGGCCCGCACCACCGGGATCCCCGTCACCGAGGCTGTACGTCGCACCGCCGCCCTGCTGCTGCTCGCCGTCGACGGCCAGGTGTACGCCATCGGCTGTGACCAGGGGTACCGGCTCATCCCCGAGCAGCTCAAGGACAAGCGGTTCGGCCTGTCCTTCGCGATCCGGGAGATCGACCCGACCCTCGTCCGCGGTGCCGTCTCCGGAATCCTCGGTCAGGCTCGCACGGACATCTCCCTTGTTCCCAACGGTGCTCCCGTGCCCGCGCTCGGCCTCGGCGACCACACCCGGATCGTGCGCAGTCTCGGCGGCTACCTCAACGACGCCCCGCTCACGCGGACCCTCAAGGGCAGGGCCGGAGGATTCAGCGTGCTGGGCGGCTGCGGACTGCGCCTGCCCCTCGGGGTCGCGCCGACGGACCTGGTCTCCGACATCCGCCAGATCGCCCGCGCTTGCACCGAACGCCTGCCGCATCAGGACCTTGAGTTCGTCGAGCACATCGTCCCGGTCAAGGACGAGACCGTCCTCACCCAGCTCGAGCGGGCGCTGGACGACCAGCTCGGCCTGCCCGCCGACGGCCGTATCGCCGAGACCGTGCCCTTCGGCCACCTGCGCAACGACGCGGAGGCCGCCACCTACCGCACGCGGATCAACAGCGACGGGAGCTTCGAGTCGGACGCGTTCGACCTCGGTTACGTGCTCGGCCGCGTCCGGTATCTCCCCTCCGGGAGCCGCCTTGAAGCCCTCAAGTCCGGCACCGTCAAGCTCCTTCGGGAGCGCCGCAGGCGGAGCGCGCCGGACGACGTGATCGCCACCGTCGGAACCCTGCGCTGGATCGAGGCCACCGTCTCCCTCGGCTCCCACGTCTTCTGCCTGCTGGACGGCGAGTGGTACGAGTTCGGGGCCTCGTACCTCGCCTCCCTCCACACCGAGGTGCAGCGGCTGTTCGCTCCCGTTCCTTCTGTCGTCCTGCCGGCCTGGCCTCGCGGAATGTCGGAGACGCCCTACAACAAGAAGACGGCCCGGACCGTCGGTTGGGAAAACTGGGTCGTGCTCGACTGCAAGACCATTCCCAACCCGGCGAAGCCCAGCGACCAGATCGAGATCTGCGACTTCCTCACGCAGGACGACACGCTCGTCCTCGTCAAGCAGGCCCGTGGCTCCGGTGCCCTCAGCCACCTCTACAACCAGGCCCGGGTAGCCGTCGAGGTCCTGTACGACTCCGCGGTCGCCCGCGCGAACTTCGCCCAGCGCGTTCGCATCGCGAGCGACGGCCGGCGCACGCTGCCCGACGACTTCCTCCCCAAGCGCCTCGTCCTCGCCATCCACCTGAAGACCGGAGCCGAACTCACCCCTGATTCCCTCTTCGGTTTCTCCCAGATCACCCTCGCTCAGACGGCGAAGGCGCTGGCCGCGCGCGGCGTCTCGCTTGAGGTCGTGGGCATCAGCGCGGCCGGATCGGCCGCTGACGGCGGTCTTGCCGACGCCGCGTAGGCAGTGCCCCGGGGATCTACCCGACGGCAGACCGCGCCCTGGCGGAAGGTGACAGCCCGCCGCTGCAAGAACCACGGACCGGCCTCACGCAGCTCCCTGTAACAGGCCCCAGGGTCCGCAGCGGAACCGCAGCCCGGACGGTAGCCCGTACGCCCGGCGTGCCGGGCGTCGGCTCAATGAGAGGAAGAACGCCGATGAAGACCACAGACCAGCACGCAGTGGACACCGACATGGACGCGGTGCTGTTCACCGCCCGACTGGCCACTGTCGGAGTCTTGCTCCTGGCCGCGCTGTGCGCACCCCGCGAGACCAGCGAACGCGCATTCCGGCTGCTGGACTTGATGAAGGACAGCCCCGAGCCCCCGCCACCGGCGCCCGCGCCTTCGGCCCGGCGCCGCGCCCAGCAGGGAGGGCGCTGACGGACAATCCCCGCCTCTTCCAGCGCAGAGCCGGGGACCGACCTATCGCGCAACCACGACGCCCGAGTCCTGCTCGTCGCCGCTCCCACGTCTCGTTGCCCGATCTCGGTCGTTTTGCGGAAGAGCGTTGGTGGCACGCCCTATTGTCGGTCTTCCAGGCGCCACTGTGCGGGGCGTATGGGTGTGGGGTCGAGGGAATCCAAGGGGAGCGGGTACCACTGTGCAGGCCAAAGAGACGCTGTTCGCCGACCTCGTGCAGGGGCGAGCTCAACAGTTCCAGGTGCCGCTCTACCAGCGGACGTACTCCTGGACAGAGAAGCAGTTGGCTCAGCTGTGGAGCGACATCCTCGATCAGGTGGACCTGCTGGAGACCGGGGAAAAAGCGAGCGCGCACTTCCTCGGCTCCGTGGTGCTTGCCCCGTCCCCGCAAAACGAGGCGACGTTCCCTCGCTGGCTGGTGGTCGACGGCCAGCAGCGGCTGACCACGATCTCCCTCGCACTCGCCGCCATCCGGGACCACCTCGCCCAGAGCCGGCCGGACGAGGCCGAGCGGATTGACGAGGAATACCTGATCAACAAGCGGAAGAACGAGAACGACCGGTTCCGTCTCCTGCCCACCCAGGCCGACCGGCCGAACTACGCCGCGCACATCCGAGGCACCCACGAAGGGCAGGCGGCGGGGGACAACGTGTCGGTCGCCTACCGCTTCTTCCGCCGCAAGCTCGTTGAGGCGGAGGACCCCGCCGACCCGCAGGACGTCCTCCGGATCGAGCAGGCGATCACCTCCCGGCTCACCCTGGTCGCGGTGACCGCCGAGGCCGGTGACAACGTCCACCGCATCTTCGAGTCCCTCAACAACACCGGCCTCAAGCTCAGCCAGGCCGACCTGCTGCGCAACTACCTCTTCATGCGGCTGCCGACCCGTGGCGAACTGGTATACGAGACGTACTGGCTGCCGCTCCAGGCAAGCCTGAGCAACAAAGAGCTCGAACAGCTCATGTGGCTGCAGCTCGTGCTTGACGGCGACGACCGAGTCCGCCGCCAGGACCTGTACGCGGCTCAGCAGCACCGTTTCGAGCAGACCGTGGTCGGGGAAGCGGACATCGAGGCGTACGTGAAAGAACTGCACCGGCGGTCCATGCACTTCCGTAAGGTGGTCCGCCCCGACGAGGAGGGCGATCCGGCCGTCCGTGCCCACCTTCGCCGACTCGACGCCTGGGAGGCCGCGGCCACGTACCCGGCGCTGATGCTGCTGCTCGACCGCCGCGAACGTGGAGAGACCGACTCGGCGGAGACGGCCCGCGCCCTGTCGTACATCGAGAGCTTTCTGGTACGCCGCACCGTGTGTCGCGTACCGCCAAACAACCTCAACCGGATCTTCCAGTCGGTTCCCGCCCAGCTTCCGCTAGACGCCCCCGTCGCCGACGGGCTGCGTCAGCTCCTCTCCGCCAGCAACCGCTACTGGCCCGACGACGACGAACTGCGCGAGAAGTTCAGGACCGCGCCCTTCTACCTGTACGGCCGGCCGGAGCAGCGCAAACTGGTCCTCCAGCGGCTGGAGGAGAGCTACGACCACCCTGAGCCTGTGGACTTTGCCGCCGCGAAACTCACCATCGAGCACGTCCTGCCGCAGTCGGCGGGCGACGACTGGCTTCAAGTTCTCGCCGAGGACGCCATCGACGGCGAGACCCCACAGGACGTGCACGCCCGACTCCAGCACACCCTGGGCAACCTGACCCTCACCGCCCAGAACTCCGAGCTCTCCAACCATCCCTTCGACCGCAAGCAGGACCTGCTGCACAGCAGCCACCTGGAGATGAACCGCCGCATCGCCGCCACCGACCGCTGGGGCGCCCGCGAGATCGGCGCCCGCGCCGACGAGTTGGCCGAGCGGGCGCTCGCGCTGTGGCCGTCCCCGCTGCGCGGGGTGGGCCGAGCCGAGCGGAGCCGCGACTGGCAGCTCGTCCACCAGGTCCTCGCCGCCCTGCCGCACGGCACCTGGACGTCGTACGGTGACCTCGCCGCGTACATCGGCTCCGGCGCCCAGGCGGTGGGCAACCACCTTGCCCAGACCACGGGCGTCGTGCAGGCCTACCGCGTCCTCAACGCGGAGGGCCGGATCGCCGACGGCTTTCGCTGGGCCGGCCCGCAGCCGGAGGGTGAGGACGTACGGGCGCGACTGAGCGCCGACGGCATCCACTTCACCCAGACCGGGGCCGCGGACCCCGCGCAACGCTTGACCAGCACCGACCTGGCACTGCTGCTGGCCGATCCCGACCAGGAGCAGTCTTCGGAGGGCGCGGTGGCGGCGGGGCGCGATGGAGCGGAGCCAGAGGGGGAGACCCGGGCCGAGCGGTTCCTCCGCCAGCTCGCCGCGGACGACACCCCCGAGACTGTGGGCGCGGTGCGTACTCTTCTCGCCCGGTGGGAGGAACTGGGCGGCTGGGTCGGCTATGGGGCCGGCCACGTCACTACCAGTGCCTTCCTGATGCTGGGTGCGGCAGGACTCCCCGGCGCCGGGATCTGGCCGCTGGTGCTCTACCCCGGTGGTGGACGCGGTGGTTCGGCGGAGGTGGTCTTCCAGTACCTCGCCACCCGCGAGCCCTTCACCGACCGCCTGCTGCGCGCGGAGCTCCTCGGCCGCGTCAACGGTTTGGACGGCGTCGACATCCCGGAGGGGAAGCTGGACTTGCGTCCCAACTTCCGGTTGGCCTTGCTGGAGAAGGACGGGAACCGCGACGCGCTCGCTGAGACTCTGACCTGGTTCCGGGACCGCTGGATCGGCCGGGACGTGTCCTGAGCTCCGACTTCGGCACCGGGGCTGGTGGGCGCGCATGTTGATGTGCCGAGTATTCAGGCTGAGATGCGGAGCTCTATCACTGAGCCTCTTTCATCCTGAATAGTTGCAGGTCAGCAGTGTGTGGACGGCCTGGACGATAGTGCCGATACGCCGGGTGGAGCATCTGGCTCGCCGGAGGACTCGCCAGGACTTCAGCTGGGAGAAGGCTCGCTCACCCGGCGCTCTCAGCCGGGCGTGGTCGCGGTTGAACTGCTGGTAGTGCTCGGGCTGTTCGCGGTGGTGGTAGTACGGGGTTCGGAAGGTGGCGCCGGCGCCCTGGTAGGCGCGGTCGGCGAGGACGAGGATCTGTCGGGTGAGGCAGGCCTGGATGATGCCGTGGGCACGGGCCGCGGTCAGATCGTGGGTCCGGCCGGGTGTCGCGCGGGAGAACCACAGCGGTGTTCCGTCGGGGCGGGCGATGACCTGCACGTTCATACCGTGCTTGCGGTGTTTCATCGAGTAGTACGGCTCGTCCGCACCGATCCGGTCGGTGGGGATGAGGGTGCCGTCAACGATGACGTGGTCGCTTTCACCGAGGCCGGTGAGGGCTTCGTGGAGGCCGGGTGCCCAGGAAACCAGCACGTCCAAGGTCTCGTCGACATACCGCCAGGCAGTGGCCTGAGATATCCCGAACCCGGCTCCGAGCTGCGAGAACGTCTCGTTCTTCCGCAGGTGGACCAGCGCGAGCAGTGCCTGCTTGAAGCAGCCGAGCTTGCGCCAGCGGGTGTTGCGGGCCTGGCGGTGCTCGTACAGCAACCAGGCCACATGCTCAACCAGCTCGTGCGGGACGTCGAGCATGGCAGGATACGGAACCAACAGGGCCCCTTCGGTCGCCGGTGTGATGAGTGGAATCACCACGCCAACGACAAGGGGCCCTGTCTCGTCACCACTCCTACTGACCAGCCCATTTCACCCTCCAGCACAGGATGAAAGAGGCTCAATGAGTGGTTGTGGAACTCCCATAACCACGTTTTGTGGCCTAGTCGACTCATCGGCAACCACTCGGGCAAGTCGGTGGCAAGCTACCGGGCGCCCCGGCGGCAGGTCCGCCGGTGGACAGACGCCTTTGGATCGTGCATCACGGGGTGACACGGGCCAACCTGCTGCACATGCTTTGATCAGGCAAGACGTTACTGGACAGCACGACGAGGCACCAGGAAACATGGTCGCTCATGGTCTCGTAATGCGTAGGTCCCAGGTCCGAGTTGCCAGGGACTTTTCAGGGACTTTCAGCTCTGTCGGAGGGACATCCGAGGGAGTTTTCGCAGTACAAGCACGGAAGGCTGCGACAGCGCTGAAAGGCCCAGGGCTTCGGGCCCGCGCATCCGCGCCGTCGCTCCATAGCGCTCCGGCACGGCGTCGGGTCGACAGTAGGAGACGAGGCTCTTCGGGGCCGCACACGGCCCTGACCTCGGGGAACGTGCCCCCACGGGCCCGGCAGCGTGAGCGCCGGGCCCGCGGACAGGCGGTCAGCCGTACGCGTAGAACCCCGACCCCGTCTTGCGGCCGAGCCGGCCCGCGTCGACCATCCGCTGGAGCAGCGGGGGAGCGGCGTACAGGGGCTCCTTGTACTCGGCGTACATGGAGTCGGCGACCGAGGCGACGGTGTCGAGGCCGATCAGGTCGGAGAGCTTGAGGGGGCCCATGGGGTGGGCGCAGCCGAGTTCCATGCCGTTGTCGATGTCCTCGCGGCTGGCGATGCCTGACTCGAACATGCGGATGGCGGAGAGGAGGTACGGGATCAGCAGCGCGTTGACGACGAAGCCGGAGCGGTCCTGGGCGCGGATCGCGTGCTTGCCGAGGAGCTTCTCCACGACGGCCTGGGCGCGGCTGATGGTGCCCTCGGAGGTGGTCAGCGCCGGGATCAGCTCGACCAGGCTCTGAACGGGAGCCGGGTTGAAGAAGTGGATGCCGATGACCTGGTCGGGGCGGCTGGTCGCCACGGCCAGCTTGACCAGCGGGATGGAGGAGGTGTTGGAGGCCAGGATGGCGTCCTCGCGGGTCACGACCTGGTCCAAGACCTGGAAGATCTCCGTCTTGACCTGCTCGTTCTCCACCACGGCCTCGATCACGAGATCCCGGTCGGCGAACTCGCCGAGGTCGGTGGTGAAGGTCAGCCGCTCCAGGGTCTCGGTCAGCTCGTCCTCGGTGATCTTCCCGCGCGCCGCAGCCTTGGTCAGGGAGTTCTGCAGGCGGGTGCGGCCGATCTCCAGGGCCTCGCCGGTGGTCTCGGCGACCATCACGTCGAGCCCGGAACGGGCGAACACCTCGGCGATGCCCGCTCCCATCTGGCCGCAGCCGACTACGCCGACGCGTGCGATATCCGCCATCGAGTCCGTCCCTCGTGTCTCTCGCTGATCTTCGGACCGGCTACGTCCAGTTGGGCGGACGTAGCCGGAACGCTGAACGTTACTCCGGACGAGTGCTCCTGTGGCGAGGTGGGGCGCCATCTCCGGCCTGCGGGAAGCCGCATACATGGGCAAATGTCAGGAAGTGCTCAAGTGGTGTGGAACGGGGTGTGCGGGGTGGCCTGGAGCGTGCTGGCACCGGCCTCGCGCGGGGTACGTGGGTGGAGTGGTTCCGGGGTGAGGGAGGGCGGCTGTGAGTATCCGCACCCCTCCGCGTGGGGCCGGTGGGGCCTGGTGCGCCGGTGATCGGTGGCGTTCCGTGGCGGCGGCGCCGCGCAGGGTGCCGGCGGCACGCGCGCGCGGCGCCTCGGGGCGATCGGTCGCGGTCGCCCCCGGCAGACCGCACTTCTGCGCCGAGCCGCCCGCCGTCCACCGGGGCCTCGGCCGCGACGCGCCCGCCGGGACGGCCGAGATCGCCGAAGGGGCCCGCCGGCCGGGTGCGGCCTGTGCTCAGGCGTCACCCGTCGGTGCGGGCCGTCCCGGGAGGGCGGCCGGTGCCTTCGTCATCCGGCTGCGCGCGCCCCGTCCCCCCTGCGAACATCGCCGCGTGATCGACACCCGCGAACTCCTCGACGCCACCGCCCGCCACCCGCTGCCCTCGGGGTACGTCTGCTCCGCCGACCCCGGCCGCTTCGACGCGGACCTCGTCCACCGCTGGCTCTCCACCGACGCCTACTGGGCGATGGGCCGCAGCCGCGAGGCCCAGGCCCAGATGCTCGCCGGGTCCCTGGTCTACGGGGTGTACGAGGAGGAGTCCGGCGCGCAGGTGGGATGCGCGCGGGTCGTCACCGACCTGGCCGCCTTCGCCTACCTCTGCGACGTCTACGTCGCACCTGAGGCCCGGGGGCGGGGTCTCGGTACGTCGTTCGTGGCCGCCGTCCTCGACGACGTGGTCCGACGGGCTCCGCAGGGCATGCGCCGCGTCCTGCTCACCACCGACGACGCCCACGCGGTCTACGCCAGGCTGGGCTTCACCCCGCTGGCTCGTCCCGAGCAGTGGATGGTGCTCGGCGGCTGATCGCGGCGAGCGGTGGGCCGTGGCGGACGCGGCAGCGGCATTCTTCCCCAACGCTTCATGGGGCAGGCCCTCTTGACCCCGGGCGCGATGCCCTCCACGATCGCCGCATGCATGTTCGGGTGACGCTCGTCACAGCACCGCTCGGTGCCTCGCGCCTCGCCGAGCGGTTCGCCGACGACCGCCCGCTGGACCAGGCCGCCTGGCACACCGTGCAGCTCGCCGCGCACGCCCTGGTCCCGCTCGCCGCCGCCGGCCTCCGCTACTGCTCCCCGACCCACCGCAGCCGGGCCACCGGCGACGCCCTGGGCTTCGCCCCGCTCGTCCAGCCCGCCCTCAGCGACTGGGACATGGGCACCTGGCGCGGGCTGACCCTCGGCGAGGTCGCGGCGCACGACCCGCTCGCCGTCGACACCTGGCTCCGCGACCCCCGCGCCGCACCGCACGGCGGGGAGAGCCTGCTCGACCTCGTCACCCGGGCCGGCGGCTGGCTCGACACCCGCCCCTTCGAGGACGGGGGCGCCCTGGCGGCCGTCGCCGAACCCGCCGTCGTCCGCGCCCTGCTGGTCTACGCCCTCAACGCACCCCCGGCCGCCTACTGGAACGTCGACCCCGGCCCCCTGTCCGCCGTCACCCTCACCGGCCACCCCGGCCGCTGGAGCCTGCGGCTGGAAACCCCGCGCTGAGCGGACCGAACTGCTATCTTCACCGGGGTGATCATCTGGCTGAACGGCACCTACGGCGCGGGCAAGACCACCACCACCCGCGAACTGGCCGCCCTCCTGCCCGGTTCCCGGGTCTTCGACACCGAGTCGGTGGGCGCCCTGCTCGGCCCGGTCCTCGTCTCCGAACCGGTCGGGAACTTCCAGGACTGGCCGCCGTGGCGCGGCGTGGTCGTCGCCACCGCCGCCCAGGTCCTCCGGTACACCGGGGGCACCCTGCTCATCCCGCAGACCGTGCTCAGTGAGGAGTACTGGGCGGAGCTGTCGGCGGGCTTCGCCGAGCAGGACGTACCGGTCCGGCACGTCCTGCTCCACTGCGACCCCGACGCCCTCACCCACCGCATCCGCACCGACACCGCACCCGAGAGCGCCACCGCCGGGCCCTGGCGCCTGCGCCACCGCGAGCCGTACCGCGAGGCCCTGCCGTGGCTGCGCCGTAGCGCCGAGGTGATCGACACCACCCACCTCACCCCGGCTCAGGCGGCGGCGGTGATCGCGGCGGGCGGGGGCGACTGACGGTCCGTACGGGATGAGCGGGACGGCCGGGCCCAGCGTGCCGCCACCCACGGGCGGCGACGCCTGGAGGGCGCCCGCCTCGACGCCCGATGCCCTCGGGGCAGGAGGGGAGAGGACGGTTCGGGCCCACCCCCGCGGCCAGCGGAATCATCGGGCCTGGCCTCGGCGTCACCGCCGGCGTCGTGCGGGCGGGTGAGCCGGGGGCCGTCGCGGGGGTGACCGCGAGCCCGGGGACGGCGCGGGGCCGAAGGCCGAAGCCCGCCAGGAAACGGCCCGGGAGCTGGGTGCTGGCCGGCACGCCCAGCCGGCCGGCAGGATCACCGGGCCGGTGCCGAGCGGACCGAAGGCGCGACGGGGACGCTCCCCGCGCCGGATCCGCGCACCCGGCGGTGCCACCGGCGGGGCCAGCGCCGGAAAACAGCTTGGTTTCCGTGGTCGCCGGTGGTGGGGTCCAGCCATGGACACCCCGCAACGCACCGCCGCCCCCGCCACTGTGAGCCCCGAGGAACTCCGGGCGTACTACGACCTCCGCATGCGCCGCCAGCTGCGCCCCGACGGGCCCGGCGCCGTGGTCGAGCACGTCGGGGAGAGCCTGCGGCAGACCGGCGCGCCCGATGCCTGGGACGGTGTGGTCTGGTCCGGGCTGGACGCCGCCGAGGCCGACGCCGTCATCGCCGAGCACGTGGCCCACTTCGCGGCCCTCGGCCGGAGCTTCGAGTGGAAGCTGTACGGGCACGACCGGCTGCGCCCCGCCGCGGGCCGCCCCGGCGAGGACGCCGAGGGGCTCGCGGCCCGGTTGCGCGCCGCGGGCTTCGTCGCCGAGCCGACGGAGAGCCTGATGGTGGCTGAGGCCGACCGACTGCCGCACCGGGTCCCGCTGCCCGAGGGGACCCGGCTGCACCGCCTGAGGGACCCCGACGAGGCCGGCCTGGTCGCCGAGGTCCACCAGGCCGCCTTCGGCGACGACCCGGCGCGGACCCGTGCCTGGGTCCGCGCCCTGCTCACCGACCGCGCCGCCACCAGCGCCGTCCTGGTCGTCCTCGACGGCGACCGGCCGCTCAGTGCGGGCCGGCTGGAGTGGGAGGCAGGAGGGGAGTTCGCCGGACTGTGGGGCGGCGGCACCGTCCCGGCCGCCCGGGGCCTGGGCCTGTACCGGGCCCTGGTCGCCGAACGCGCGCGGATCGCCGCCGAACAGGGTGTGCGCTGGGTCCAGGTCGACGCGACCGAGCAGAGCAGGCCCATCCTGGACCGCCTGGGCTTCGGCACGCTCACCACCACGACCCCCTACGTGTGGACGCCGCCGGCCCGAGCCGTCTCCCGCTCCGGCTGACCACCGGCAGGTCGCGCGCGGTGGCGGGGGCGCGGGGCCGCGCCTAGCGTGAGGCTGCGGCGGCCCGCACCGTCCCGCGCGGCCGCCGGGGAAGAACCCGCGGCCGCCCCGGGAAAGGACACCCGATGAGCCCAGTCGCCGCCGGGCGCCGCGCGCCTGGGCGGAGCGCCCCGTGAACCTCACCGTCTTCGGCGCCACCGGCCGCGCCGGCCGCGCCCTGCTCAGCGCGGCCGGCGCCGCGGGCCTGGCCACCACCGCACACGTCCGCGACCCCGCCCGTCTCGCGGGGGCCCCCGCCGGGCGCGTCGTCACCGGGTCGGTCTTCGAACGCGACACCGTCCTGGACGCCCTCGACGGCGCCGACGCCGTGGTCGTCGCCTTCGGCCAGCGCCGCCGCGAACGCCGTACCCCGCTCTACGCCCAGGGCACCCGCAACGTCGTCGACGCCATGCACCTGCTCGGCGTACCCCGGCTGCTGGTCGTCTCCGAGGCCGCCTACGGCGACCATGTGCAGGGTGCCGTCCAGCGCGGGCTGGCCAAGCTGTACGGCACCGTGGCCGCCCCGGCCGTACGAGGCCGTCGGGAACAGGACGCCGTGGTCACCGCGAGCGGCCTCGACTGGACCGTGGTACGGCCCACCCTGCTCACCGAAGGGCCCGCCCGGGGCCACCGACCGCCCTCCCTCGCACCGCGCCGGGCCGACGCGTACCGCCTCACCTACGCCGACCTGGCCGAGCTGATCCTCCAGGCACTGCCCGACCCCGCCACGTACCGGCGCAGCCTCTACCCCTGACGAGGCGCGGAGGGCCCCTTCGAACAGAGGGGCCCGACGAGATATCTTGATGTCGAGCAATGTTGCAGACGTGGAGCGGAGCACCGGTGACTGACTCGACCATCATCTATACGCACACCGACGAGGCCCCGGCCCTGGCGACGTATTCGTTCCTGCCGGTCGTGGAGGCGTACGCCTCCACGGCGGGTGTCACGGTGGAGCGCCGTGACATCTCCCTGGCGGGACGGATCATCGCGAGCTTCCCCGAGCGTCTCGCCGAGGGGCAGCGCATCGAGGACGCCCTCGCCGAGCTCGGCGAACTCGCCAAGACGCCGCAGGCCAACATCATCAAGCTGCCGAACATCTCGGCCTCCATCCCCCAGCTCAAGGCGGCCATCGCCGAGCTCCAGGGGCAGGGTTACGCGCTTCCGGACTACCCGGACGACCCGAAGACGGACGAGGAGAAGGACGTCCGCGCCCGGTACGACAAGGTCAAGGGCAGCGCCGTCAACCCGGTCCTGCGCGAGGGCAACTCCGACCGCCGCGCCCCCGCCTCGGTGAAGAACTACGCCAAGGCCCACCCGCACCGCATGGGCGCCTGGACGGCCGACTCCAAGACCAACGTCGCCACCATGGGCGTCGACGACTTCCGGGCCACCGAGAAGTCCGCGGTGATCGCCGAGGACGGCGCCCTGCGCATCGAGCTGGTCGGCGACGACGGCTCCACCACCGTGCTGCGCGAGTCCGTCCCCGTCCTGGCCGGCGAGGTCGTCGACGCCTCCGTGCTGCGCGTCGCCGCCCTGCGCGAGTTCCTGACCGCGCAGATCGCCAAGGCCAAGGCCGAGGACGTGCTCTTCTCCGTGCACCTCAAGGCGACGATGATGAAGGTCTCCGACCCGATCATCTTCGGCCACGTGGTCCGCGCCTTCTTCCCGAAGACCTTCGCCCAGTACGGCCCGGCGCTCGCCGCCGCCGGCCTCAGCCCCAACGACGGTCTCGGCGGCATCTACAAGGGCCTGGAGAGCCTGGCCGACGGCGCCGAGATCAAGGCGTCCTTCGACGCCGAGCTGGCCGAGGGCCCGGCGCTCGCCATGGTCGACTCCGACCGCGGCATCTCCAACCTGCACGTCCCGAGCGACGTCATCGTGGACGCCTCCATGCCCGCGATGATCCGCACCTCCGGCCACATGTGGGGCCCGGACGGCGAGGAGGCCGACACCCTGGCCGTCCTCCCGGACAGCAGCTACGCCGGTGTCTACCAGGCCGTCATCGAGGACTGCCGCGCCAACGGCGCCTACGACCCCTCCACCATGGGCTCGGTGCCGAACGTCGGCCTCATGGCGCAGAAGGCCGAGGAGTACGGCAGCCACGACAAGACCTTCGAGGTGCCCGCCACCGGCACCGTCCGCGTGGTCGACACCAAGAGTGGCGAGGCCGTCCTGGAGCAGACCGTCGGCGCCGGCGACATCTTCCGGATGTGCCAGACCAAGGACGCGCCCATCAAGGACTGGGTGAAGCTCGCCGTCACCCGCGCCCGCGCCACCGGCGACCCGGCCGTCTTCTGGCTGGACGGGGACCGCGCCCACGACGCGCGCCTCATCGAGAAGGTCCAGGCGTACCTGCCGGAGCACGACACCGAGGGTCTGGAGATCAAGATCCTCTCGCCCGTCGAGGCGACCCGCTTCTCCCTGGAGCGCATCCGCCGCGGCGAGGACACCATCTCCGTCACCGGCAACGTGCTGCGCGACTACCTGACCGACCTCTTCCCCATCCTGGAGCTGGGCACCAGCGCCAAGATGCTGTCGGTCGTCCCGCTGATGAACGGCGGCGGCCTCTTCGAGACCGGCGCCGGCGGCTCCGCCCCGAAGCACGTCCAGCAGCTCGTCAAGGAGGACTACCTCCGCTGGGACAGCCTCGGTGAGTTCCTCGCCCTGGCCGTCAGCTTCGAGCACCTCGCGCAGACCACCGGCAACGCCCGCGCCCAGGTGCTGGCCGACACCCTGGACCGCGCCACCGGCACCTTCCTCAACGAGGACAGGTCGCCCAGCCGCAAGCTCGGCGGCATCGACAACCGCGGCAGCCACTTCTACCTCGCCCTGTACTGGGCGCAGGAGCTGGCCGCCCAGACCGACGACGCCCAGCTCGCCGAAGCCTTCGCGCCGCTGGCCGCGACCCTCGCCGAGCAGGAGGAGACGATCGTCGCCGAGCTGGCGGCCGTCCAGGGCAAGCCGGTCGACATCGGCGGCTACTACCAGCCCGACCCGGCCAAGGCCGAGGCCGTGATGCGCCCGTCGAAGACGCTCAACCAGGCCATCGCCACCCTGGCCTGACCCCGTACGGTCCCCGGACCGCACAGGGACGCCGCCCCGTCCCGGACCTGGAGTCCGGGGCGGGGCGGCGTCGTTCGCGGGGGCGGCGGCACGGCGAGGGCGCGGCCCGGGCGGACCGCGCCCTCGCGCCTCGCCTGCGCGCGGGTCAGTCCTCCGCGCGCGCCTGCTTCTCCGCGCGGGCCGCGTCGCGCTCCTTGATGCGGACGGCCTCCTTGCGGACCTCGGCCTGGGTGGCGCGCTCCTTCTCCAGCCACTCGGGGCGCTCGTCCTTCAGCGCGTCGATCTGCTCGGTGGTGAGCGCCTCGGTGACGCCGCCCCGGGCCAGCCCGGCGATGGAGACACCCAGTTTGGCGGCGACCACCGGACGGGGGTGGGGGCCGTCGCGCCGCAGGTCACGCAGCCACTGGGGCGGGTCGGACTGGAGGGCGTCGAGTGCGGCCCGCGAGACGGGCCCCTCCTGGAACTCACTGGGGGTGGCCGGGAGGTACACACCCAGTTTCTTCGCCGCGGTCGCGGGCTTCATGGTCTGGGTGCTCTGGTGCGAGGTCATGCCGACCAGGGTATCCAGCATGTGCGCCTGCTCCGAACCACCCGCTGACCAGCACCCGGCGCCGGGCGGCCGGCAGCGGCCGGTGACCCGTGAGTGGGACATCACTCACTTCGGGCGCACTGCCCCGGCCCTCACCGCCACGGCCTCCGCGAACTCCACGCGCCCGGCGCCCGGCCCGGGCACGGTGGCGCGGACGCCCGGAACCGGCCGGTAGCCTGGCCCGGTGACAAGCACCGAAGACCGGCCCGCCGCCGACGCGTCCCCTTCCTTCCGGCTCGCGTTCGTCCCCGGCGTGACGCCCGGCAAGTGGGTGCGGATCTGGCAGGAGCGGTTCCCCGCCATCCCGCTCACCCTGGTGCAGGTCCCGGCGCCCGACGCCGCCGCCCTGCTGCGCGACGGCGGGGCGGACGCGGCGCTGCTCCGGCTGCCGGTCGACGGCGCCGACCTCAGCGCCATTCCCCTGTACACGGAGACGACGGTGGTCGTCGTGCCGCAGGACCACCTGCTCACCGCGCTGGACGAGGTGCCCGTCGCGGAACTGGCCGAGGAACTCGTCCTCCACCCGCTCGACGACCCCCTGGAGTGGGAGCACCCGCCGGGCCTGCCCGCGGTCGAACGCCCCGCCACCACGGCCGACGCGATCGAACTGGTGGCGGCCGGGGTCGGCGTGGTGGCCGTGCCGCAGTCCCTGGCCCGCCTGCACCACCGCCGCGACCTCACCTACCGGCCGCTGCTGGACGTACCCGTCTCCCGGGTCGCCCTCTCCTGGCCGGAGGAGCACACCACGGACCTGGTCGACGCCTTCATCGGCATCGTCCGGGGCCGCACCGCCAACAGCACCCGGGGCCGCCTCCCCGCCACCCCGGCCCCGGCCAGGCCGAGGGGGAAGGGCACCGACGCCAAGTCCGCCCCGCGCAAGGGCGCGGCCAAGTCCGGTTCCGGCGGGAAGAACCCGCGCGGCACGGCGGGCGGGCCGAAGGGGGCCAAGGGCGGCAAGGCGTCCGGGGGAGCCAGGGGCGCCAAGCGGGGGAAGCCGCGCCGCAGGTCGTAGGCACGCCCGGTGGCGTCCGGGGCCTGTCGGCGTACCGCTACGGGGTGGGCGCGAGGTCGAGGCGCCAGACGACCTCGACGCCGTTCTCCCCGGGCGCCGTCGGGCCGCCTTCCGTCGGGCCGCGACTGATCTCGGTGAAGCCGAGCCGCCGGGGCACGGCCCCGCTGGCGGAGTTGGCCTCGTCGTGGCGGACGGCCAGGTGGTCCACGCCGGGCAGCGCCCGCGCCGCTGCCACCAGCGCGCCGACGGAGCGGGTGACGAGTCCCCGGCCCGTCCACGCCGGATGGAGCCAGTAGCCGATCTCCAGCCCGCCCGGCCCGATCCGCCGCATCAGCCCGCAACTGCCGAGCACCGCCCCGTCGACGGTCAGGGCGTACGAGTACGCCCGGCCGCTCTCCCACTCCTCGTCGCAGCGGCCCAGGTACTCCTCGGTCTCGCGCGGACCCTGCCCGGCCGCCCAGGGCATCCAGGGCGCCAGGTGCTCCCGCGACTTCGAGACCGCCCGGTGCAGCGCGTCGGCGTCCTCGCGGCGCCAGCGGCGCAGTTCGGCGGGGCGGGCGGAGAGGAGCTCAGGGGGTGCGGCGTCCATGCCGGGGATACTCCCGCAGCCTCCTCGCCCCGTGCAACGGGGTTTGCCCCGGCGCCGGGCCCGCACCGGTCCAGTGAGGCGACGGCGAGCCGTGACCGGCACAAAGGCGCAGAGCCGCCGGGTGAGCGGCCCGGCCGCATCCAGCGGTCGCGCGCCGGCCCGCCGAGGACGCGGCCGCCCGGCGACGCGCCGGGGGCGGGCCGGAGCCGCGCGCCCCCGGGTTCGCCTCAGCGCGTGCCTTCGCGCATCCGCAGAAGGTACGTGGCGGTCAGCGCGACGGCCCGGTCCTCGTCGTGCGACAGCTCCGCGAGGGCGCGGGTGGCCACCGGCCCCGGGATGTCCGCCAGTGCCTGCGTCAGCCGCCCACGTGCCGGGGCCCGGGTGGCGGTGTCCGCGAGGCGGGCGGTCACCGCCCCGGCCACCCGGTCCGCCGTCGCCTCGTCGGACGCCAGCACGCCCAGCGTGTCGGCCGCGTCCGTGTCCCGGTGCCCCGCCACGACCATGTCGAGCAGCGCCGGCACCGCCTCGGCCTCGCCGCGCGCCCCCAGCGCCAGCGCCGCGTACCCCCGTACCACCGCGTCCGGATGCCCCAGGGCCTCCCGGAGTCGCCCGGCGGGAGTCCGGCCCGGCAGCCCGGCGAGGGTCTCGGCGGCCCTCTCCCGCACCGCCGCCTCCGGCGAGCCGAGCGCCTGGGCCAGCAGCTCGGCCGCGCCGCCGTCCGACCGCGCCAGCGCCCAGCTCAAGGCGCCGGCGACATTCGGCTCCGGCTCGCTCAGCACCGCCTCGACCAGGGCCTCCACCGGTACCGCCACCGCCTCGCCCGAGGAGAGGGCCGCCCGCTGGCGCGCGTCGGCGCTCGTCGACCCCAGCGCCTGGAGCAGAGCGACGACCCGCAGGGCGTCCTCCCAGTCGGCCGGGTCCGCCGCGTCGATCCGCCGCAGCCGCGTCAGCAGCTCCGTCTCCGCCGCGATCCGCGCCCGGGTCTGCCGGATGAGGTCGCCGACCAGCGCCGAGGGCGTGAAGCCGGGGTCGTCGAGGGCCCGGCCGACCTCCCGCAGCGACAGCCCGAGCGAGCGCAGGCTCTCGATGTGCAGGATGCGGCGGATGTCCGCGCCGGAGTACTCCCGGTAACCGGAGCCCGTACGGCCCGAAGGACGTACCAGCCCCAGCGACTCGTAGTGCCGGAGCATGCGGGCGCTGACCCCGGAGCGCCGCGCCACCTCACCGATCAGCACGGGCCCATCATCCCTCCGGCCCGGACCCGCCGAGAGCCACGACCCGCTTGGCCTCCTCGACCGCGCCCTCGAACCCCGAGTCCGGGTCACGCAGCAGCCGCTCGGTGGCGAGCGCGTGCGCCCGCACCTCCGGGTCCGCCGCTTCCCCCGCCGCCCGCAGCGCGGGCGCGGTCACCTCGCCCAGCGCGACCAGCGCCCGGCTGAGACTGCGCCGGGTCTCCAGCGGGCCGCGCCCGAGCCGCGTCACCAGCACCGCGCCCAGCGCGGCCTCCTCCCCCTCGGGCACCAGCACGACCGCGGCCCGCCAGGCGCTCCGCGCCACCTCGTCGTCGGCGTCGGTCAGCAGGGCCCGGGTGATCGCCGGGTACGCCCGCGCGTCCCTGGTCTTGGAGAGCGTGTGCAGCGCCTGACTGCGGGCCTGCGCCCGCTCAGAGCCGAGTTCGTCCAGCAGCGCGGGGAGCGTGAGGGCGACCGGGTGGCGGGTGAGCGCCCAGGTCAGCATGTCCCGTACGGAGAAGTCCGGCTCGACGGCGCACCGCTCGACGAGCGCGCCGACGAAGCCCGGCGCGGGCGCCGAGCCGACCGCGAGAGCCGCGCGCAACCGCACCGACGCCCGCTCGTCCGCCAGCCCCCTCAGTGCCCGCGCCGTGTTCCCGTCCTGTCCCGTGGCCGTCATCGAGACCACCTCCTCGCCGGCAGTGAAGACCTTGTCACCGTGGCAAGGTCAAGCGCGGTGGGGGCGGGTCAGGCCGGTGGCCGGTCCAGCCGCGCGGCCACCGCGTCGAGCACCCACTCCAGGCCGGTCGTGAAGGAGGTCCCGGCGTCCACCTCCGTGCCCTCGTGCCAGGGCCGGGAAGCGGCCCGTGGCCAGCGTCCGCGTCACATGCGGACCCTGGGCCGGCTGCCACTCGCGGTCGGACAGGCCCGAGGCGCGCTCGGCTCGCAGGGCACCGACCTCGCGCCGGATCTCGCGCCGATGACGTACGAGCTGACGGTCTCCACGGCGCGCAGGGCGGTGTCGATGTCGGTGACGCCGGCCAGTGCGGCCAGGGTCGATTCGGTCAGCGCGAGGCCGTTCGGGCCCAGCGCCGGGCGGCCGCCGAGCAGTTCGGCCAGCCATTCGTGCCGCAGGCCCGCCTCCCGGGTGCGGTGGGCGAGGCCGCGCAGCGCTTCGCGCCAGTCGTCCGGCGGCTCAGAGGGAAGGATCTCCGCCTGGACCTCGTCCCTCATCAGCCGCCCGGGGCCGCCGCCCACTCCGTTGCATAAACGTGCACCTATGCGTATAGTCATGCCATCTAGAAGGAGGGTTCCATGACGGTACGCGCGGCAGTGGCGGGCGCGAGTGGGTACGCGGGCGGCGAGGTGCTGCGGCTGCTGCTCCAGCACCCTGAGGTCGAGATCGGCGCGCTCACCGCGGGCTCCAACGCCGGGCAGCGGCTGGGTGCGCTCCAGCCGCACCTGCTGCCGCTCGCCGACCGGGTGCTGGCGGCCACCACCGCCGAAGCGCTGGCCGGACACGACGTCGTCTTCCTGGCGCTGCCGCACGGGCAGTCGGCCGCCGTCGCCGAGCAGCTCGGCGAGAGCGTGCTGGTGGTGGACATGGGGGCCGACTTCCGACTCGCGGACGCCGCCGACTGGGAGCGGTTCTACGGCTCGCCGCACGCGGGGACCTGGCCCTACGGGCTGCCCGAACTGCCGGGGGCCCGCGCCGCGCTCAAGGGGGCCAGGCGCGTCGCCGTGCCCGGCTGCTACCCGACGGCGGTGTCACTGGCGCTCGCCCCGGCCTACGCCGCCCACCTCGCCGAGCCCGAGGCCGTGATCGTCGCCGCCTCCGGGACCTCCGGCGCGGGCAAGGCCGCCAAGCCGCACCTGCTGGGCAGCGAGGTCATGGGCTCCATGTCGCCGTACGGCGTGGGCGGGCTGCACCGGCACACCCCCGAGATGATCCAGAACCTCAGCGCCGCCGCCGGCGAGCGGGTCACCGTCTCCTTCACCCCGACCCTGGCCCCGATGCCGCGCGGCATCCTCGCCACCTCCAGCGCCAAGGCCCGCCCCGGCGTGGACGCCGCGAGCCTGCGCGCGGTCTACGAGAAGGCGTACGCCGACGAGCCCTTCGTCCACCTGCTGCCCGAGGGCCGCTGGCCCGCGACCGGCGCGGTGTACGGCTCCAACACCGCGCAGCTCCAGGTGGCGTACGACGAGGCCGCCGGGCGGATCGTGGTGATCAGCGCCATCGACAACCTGACCAAGGGCACCGCGGGCGGCGCCGTGCAGAGCATGAACCTCGCCCTCGGACTGCCCGAGACCAGCGGACTGCCCGCCACCGGTATCGCCCCCTGAGCGGGCGCGGACGGCGGAACCGGGCGCGTCCCCCGTACGGGAAGCGTCCTGACACATGCCCCGGGCCCCAGGCGGCGCCGGAGTGGAAGAGGCCGGAAGGCCGGAAGGAGAAGACCGTGAGCGTCACGGCAGCACAGGGATTCACCGCGGCGGGCATCGCGGCGGGCATCAAGGCGAACGGCAACCCGGACCTGGCCCTCGTGGTCAACACCGGCCCCCGCCGATCCGCTGCGGGCGTCTTCACCGCCAACCGTGTCAAGGCCGCGCCGGTCCTCTGGTCCGAGCAGGTCGTGAAGGACGGGCAGGTCGCCGCGGTCGTCCTCAACTCCGGCGGGGCCAACGCCTGCACCGGCCCCAAGGGCTTCCAGGACACCCACGCCACCGCCGAGAAGGTGGCCGAGGTCCTCGGCGAGAGCGCGGGCGACGTCGCGGTCGCCTCCACCGGGCTGATCGGCGAACTGCTGCCGATGGACAAGCTGCTGCCCGGCGTCGAGACGGCTGCCGCCGCGCTCAGCGCGCACGGCGGCGAGAAGGCCGCCATCGCCATCAAGACCACCGACACCGTCCACAAGACGGCCGTCGCCACCGGGGACGGCTGGACGGTCGGCGGCATGGCCAAGGGCGCGGGCATGCTCGCCCCCTCCCTCGCCACCATGCTGGTCGTGCTCACCACCGACGCCGACCTCGACAGCGCCACCCTCGACCGGGCGCTGCGCGGCGCCACCCGCACCACCTTCGACCGGATCGACTCCGACGCCTGCATGTCGACCAACGACACCGTGCTGCTGCTCGCCTCCGGCGCCTCCGGCAAGGTCCCGGGTGAGGCGGAGTTCGCCGAGGCCGTGCGCGCCGTCTGCGACGACCTGGCCCGCCAGCTCATCGGCGACGCCGAGGGCGCCAGCAAGGACATCCGCATCGAGGTGAACGGCGCCGCCAGCGAGGAGGACGCCGTGCAGGTGGGCCGCGCCATCGCCCGCAACAACCTGCTCAAGTGCGCCGTGCACGGCGAGGACCCCAACTGGGGCCGGGTGCTCTCCGCCATCGGCACCACCGACGCCGTCTTCGAGCCCGACCGGCTCGACGTCGCCATCAACGGTGTCTGGGTCTGCAAGGAAGGCGGCGTCGGCGAGGACCGCTCGCTGGTCGACATGCGCTACCGCGAGGTGGCCATCACCGCCGACCTGCACGCGGGCGACGCCTCCGCGGTCATCTGGACCAACGACCTCACCGCCGACTACGTCCACGAGAACAGCGCGTACTCCTCCTGACCCGGCCGGTGCGCGGACCGCCGGCCCGCGCACCGCCAGGAGACCGCCCGGCCCACCCGGCCGCCCAGGACCAGAAGGACGCCCGCACCCATGAGTACCCGTAAACACACCGCCCTGCCCAAGGCGCAGATCCTCGTGGAGGCGCTGCCCTGGCTCACCCGCCACCACGGCAAGACCGTCGTCGTCAAGTTCGGCGGCAACGCCATGATCAACGAGGAGCTGAAGGCCGCCTTCGCCCAGGACATCGTCTTCCTGCGCCATGCCGGGCTCAAGCCCGTCGTGGTGCATGGCGGCGGCCCGCAGATCAACGCCCAGCTCGACCGGCAGGGCCTGGTCAGCGAGTTCAAGGCCGGGCTGCGCGTCACCACGCCCGAGGCGATGGACGTCGTCCGGATGGTCCTCGCCGGGCAGGTCCAGCGGGAGCTGGTCGGCCTGCTCAACCAGCACGGCCCCCTCGCCGTCGGCCTCACCGGCGAGGACGCCCACACCATCACCGCCACCAAGCACCGGCCGCGTATCGAGGGCGAACTGGTCGACATCGGCCGGGTCGGCCAGATCACCGAGATCGACACCGGCGCCATCGAGGCCCTGCTGGAGAACGGCCGCATCCCGGTCGTCTCCTCCATCGCCCGCAGCGCCGACGACGACCACGTCTACAACGTCAACGCCGACACCGCCGCCGCCGCCCTGGCCGCCGCGCTGAACGCCGAGACGCTCATGGTCCTCACCGACGTCGAGGGACTCTACGAGGACTGGCCGCACAGCGACGAGGTGATCAGCCGCCTCAACGCCACCGAGCTGGAGAAGCTGCTGCCCGACCTGGCCAGCGGCATGGTCCCCAAGATGGAGGGCTGCCTGCACGCCGTGCGCAACGGCGTCACCACCGCCCGCGTCATCGACGGACGGGTCCAGCACGCCATCCTGCTGGAGATCTTCACCGACGAAGGCATCGGCACCATGGTCGTCCCGGACCAGGAGGAGCTCACGTGACCACCCTGCCCGCCCACCGCGCCGACTCCGGCGGCAACGCCGCGCTCACCGCCCGCTGGCAGGGCGCCCTGATGGACAACTACGGCACTCCGCGGCTGCCCCTGGTACGCGGCGAGGGCGCCGTCCTCACCGACGCCGACGGCGCCACCTACCTCGACCTGGTCGGCGGCATCGCCGTCAACGCCCTCGGCCACGGCCACCCGGCCGTCGTCGAGGCGGTCAGCCGGCAGATCGCCTCCCTCGGCCACGTCTCCAACCTCTTCACCGCCGAGCCGCCCGTCGCCCTCGCCGAGGAACTGCTCCGCCTCTTCGGCCGCCCCGGACGCGTCTTCTTCGCCAACTCCGGAGCCGAGGCCAACGAGGCCGCCTTCAAGATCGGGCGGCTCACCGGCCGCACCCACACGGTCGCCACCGCGGGCGGCTTCCACGGCCGCACCATGGGCGCCCTCGCCCTCACCGGCCAGCCCGCCAAGCAGGCCCCGTTCCTGCCGCTGCCCGGCGAGGTCACCCACGTGCCGTACGGGGACGCCGACGCGCTGCGCGCCGCCGTCACCGAGGAGACCGCCGCCGTCTTCATCGAGCCGATCCAGGGCGAGAACGGTGTGGTCGTCCCGCCTGCCGGCTACCTCAGGGCGGCCCGCGAGATCACCCGCGCCACCGGCACCCTCCTCGTCCTGGACGAGGTGCAGACCGGGATCGGCCGCACCGGCCACTGGTTCGAGCACCAGGCGCACGAAGGCGTCGACCCCGACATCGTCACCCTCGCCAAGGGGCTCGGCGGCGGCCTGCCCATCGGCGCCACCGTCGCCTTCGGCACGGCCGCAGACCTGCTGCGGCCGGGGCAGCACGGCACCACCTTCGGCGGCAACCCCGTCGCGTGTGCCGCCGGGCTCGCCGTCCTGTCGACCATCGCCGCCGACGGCCTCCTCGACCAGGTGAAGCGGGTCGGCGAGCGGCTGCGCGCCGGAATCGAGGGGCTCGGCCACCCGCTGGTCGGCCACGTCCGCGGCGCGGGTCTGCTGCTGGGTATCGTGCTCACCGAGCCGCTCGCACCCACCGTCCAGCAAGCGGCTCAGGACGCCGGCCTGTTGGTCAACGCGCCCGCCCCCGACGTCGTACGGCTGATGCCGCCGCTGGTGTTCACCGACGAGGAGGCGGACACTTTCCTGCGGGCCCTGCCCGGCGTCCTCGACACCGCGCGGGAGACCGCGGGGAAGACCGCCCAGGGGGAACGATGAGCCGCAGAACGGGACGACGACGATGAGCCAGGCGCACGAGAACGAGAGCGCCCAGGCGGTGCCGCAGACCCGTACCGCCCGCCACCGCCGGATCGTGGACATCCTCAACCGGCAACCGGTGCGCTCCCAGAGCCAGTTGGCCAAGCTCCTGGCCGACGACGGACTGAGCGTCACCCAGGCCACCCTCTCCCGGGACCTCGACGAGCTGAACGCCGTCAAGATCCGCAACGCCGAGGGCGACCTGATCTACGCCGTGCCGAGCGAGGGCGGCTTCCGCACACCGCGCGCCCCGCTCGGCGAGTCCGCCAAGGAGGAGCGGATGCGGCGGCTCTCCGGCGAACTGCTGATCTCCGCCGAGGCGTCCGCCAACCTGGTGGTGCTGCGGACCCCGCCGGGCGCCGCGCAGTTCCTCGCCTCCGCCATCGACCAGGCGGAACTCCACGACGTACTGGGCACCATCGCGGGCGACGACACGCTGATGCTGATCAGCCGCGCCCCCGAAGGCGGCAAGGCCCTCGCCGAGCACCTGCTGCGGCTCGCCCAGAACGACCACTGAGCCCCACGCGCCGGCCCGCTCCCGCACCGGGGGCGGGCCGGCGCGTACCCCGGCGGTCGACAGGGCCGTACCCCACCGGAGGTAGCGGCGGCCCGCCCCGTTCGCCCCCGCGGCCGGAGGACGGGACGGGCCGCGCGCCCTACGCTGGCCGCATGCCCTCCCCAGCCCGGAGCCGCCTCCGGCTCCCGCGAGGCCGCGCCGCCGCCGCCGCCCTGGCCGCAGGGCTCTCCCTGGTGGCCGCCGCCGGAGCGGACCGAGGCGCCGAGGCGCTCGGCGCCGTCAAGGACGCCAGCCGCGAGGCGCTGCGCGAACTGCGCGCCACCCTCGGCGTACTGCGGGACGCCGGGGAGGCGGCGCCGACCGCGCCCGCGCCCGGCCTCGACCGGATCGGCGAGCTCACCGACGCGGCCGGCGCCACCGGCCTCACCGTCACCGTCCACCGCACCGGCCGCACCGAGGGGCTGCCCGTCGAGGCCGGTCTCGCCGCGTACCGCATCGTGCAGGAGTCGCTGACCAACGTCGCCCGGCACGCCCGGGCCATCCGCGATCTTCCACCGCTACCGCACCGAACTGCTGGCCGGAGCCGACCGGCACCACGCCGCGGTACGGGCCATGGAAGTGGCCGGGCGGACCGTCCTCTTCGCCGGCTGCACCGTCATCATCGCCCTGCTCGGCCTGGTCGTCCTCGGCCTCGGCGCCCTTCAGGGCGTCGCCCTCGCGGTCGCGCTGACCGTCCTGGTGACCATGGCCGCCTCGGTCACCCTGCTGCCCGCCCTGCTCGCCCTCGCCGGAGCCCGGATCGAGCGGCAGATCCGGGCCCGGGGGTCGAGGCGGCGCGCCCAGCGCGGGGAGACCGGCGCGGACCCGGCGGACGGCGGGCGCTGGGCCGCCCTCGCCACGGCCGTCGGGCGCCGCCCGCTACCCGTACTGCTCGCCGGGGTCGCGGTGCTGGTGGCGCTCTCGGCGCCGGTGCTCGGGATGCGGCTCGGCTTCGCCGACGCCGGGAGCGACCCGGCCGGGTCGAGCAGCCGTACCGCGTACGACCTGACGGCGGAAGGGTTCGGGCCCGGCTTCAACGGGCCGCTGGTGGTCTTCGCCGTCGTCTTCGGCCTCTCCATGGACTACGAGGTCTTCCTCGTCTCCCGGATGCGCGAGGCGTGGCTACGCGCCGGCGACGCGCGGCGCGCGGTGGGGGAGGGTCTGGCCGCCACCGGCAAGGTGATCACGGCGGCCGCCGCCATCATGATCGTGGTCTTCGCCGCCTTCGTGCTGAGCCCGAGCCGGATGCTCCAGCAGTTCGGCCTCGCCCTCGCGGTGGCGGTCCTGCTGGACGCGGTGGTGATCCGCTGCCTTATCGTCCCGGCGGTGATGCGGCTGCTGGGCGCCCGTGCCTGGTGGCTGCCCGGGCCGCTCGCCCGCGTACTGCCCAGGTCAGGGGCAGGGGCCGGCTGAGCAGGACGGAGGGGCCCGCACCTCGGGAGGCGCGGGCCCCTCGTAGGTACCGCCCGGCGCTCAGGCCGCCGGTGCCGTCTCGTCCGACCCGGCCGCCGCCAGGGCGTCGGTGCGGCGGGCCCGGTGGGCCATCCAGGCGGCCACCAGGGCGCCGGAGACGTTGTGCCAGACGGAGAAGACGGCGGCGGGGAGGGCGGCCATCGGGGAGAAGTGGGCGGTGGCCAGGGAGGCGGCGAGCCCGGAGTTCTGCATGCCGACCTCGAAGGACATGGCGCGGCTGGCCGGGGCGCCGAGGCCGAAGAGGCGGCCCGCGCCGTAACCGAGGGCGAGCCCCGCGCCGTTGTGGAGGACCACCGCGAGGATCACGCTCAGTGCGGCCGACTTGATGGCGTCGGCGCTGCCGGAGACCACCGCCGCGACGATGGCGGCGATGGCGACCGAGGAGAGCCACGGCATGGCGGGCAGCACCCGGTCGACGTACCGCCCGGCGACGAGGCGGACCAGGACGCCGGCGACCACCGGCAGCAGTACGGTCTTGAGGATGTCGCCGACCATCGCGCCCGCGTCCACCGGCAGGTACGCCCCGGCCAGCAGCAGGGTCAGCGGAGGGGTGATGAGCGGCGCCAGCACGGTCGAGACGGTGGCGACCGAGACGGAGAGGGCCACGTCGCCCCGGGCGAGGTAGGTGACGACGTTGGAGGCGGTGCCGCTGGGCGCGCACCCGACCAGGATCACCCCGGCCGCCAGGGCGGGCGGCAGCGACAGCGCGTGGGCGATCAGCCAGCCGAGCCCCGGCATGATCACGTAGTGGGCGACCAGTCCGAGCGCCACTGCCCACGGCCGCTTCACCACGCCCTGGAAGTCGAGCGGCGTCATGGTCAGACCCATGCAGAACATCACGCAGCCCAGCAGGTACGGCACGCCGCCGGTCCACCCGGCGAAGAGCGACGGGGTCGCGAGCCCCAGCGCCCCGGCGGCGAGCACGAGGAGCGGGAAGAGCGTGACGGCGCGGCGGGCCGCGCGGTCCTTGGCGCCGTCGTCGGCGCCGCTGCGGGAGGTCATCTGTTCGGACTGCACGCCCGCGATGCAACGCCCGGCGGGCGGGCACCGCAAACGCGTCTCGTCATGTGGTCACTACAGCTACCCGCCCGGCCCCCACCTCGCCCCCAACCTCACGGGTCAGTACACCTAGCCCCCGGCGGCGGCCGGGCCGGTGCGTGGCGGCAGGGGCAGCGGCAGCCCGGGCAGGCCGTCCATGCTGGTGCCGATGTGCTCCTTCTGGGCGAAGTACGCGTCGAGCGAGGTGTCGTCCTCCCGGGAGAACCGCTTGGCGTGCAGGTCCCGGTCGGACTCGTACGCCATGAAGGGCACCGCGTAGCCGCAGGAGTCGCGGATCTTCTCGGCGTGCACGACGATCACGGCGCGCAGCCCGTGCGGGACGGGGTCGACGCGGGGGAAGCGGGCGACCAGTTCCTCGAAGCGCGGGTCGTCGCGGAAGACCGGTTCGCCCCTGCCGTGCACCCGCACGATGGTGGGCGGACCCTGGAAGGCGCACCACATCAGCGTGATGCGGCCGTTCTCGCGGAGGTGGGCGATGGTCTCGGAGTGGCTGCCGGCGAAGTCCAGGTACGCCAGGGTGAGCGGGTCGAGCACCGCGAAGGAGCCGGTGACGCCCTTCGGGGAGAGGTTGACCGTGCCGTCCCCGGCGAGCGGGGCGCTGGCCGTGAAGAACACCGGCTGGGCCTCGATGAAAGTGCGGAGCCGGCCTTCGATGCGTGCGTGTTCCTTACCCATGCGGGTCATTATTCGCTCCCCCGTGCGGCCGGGAACAGGGTTTCCGGGCCGGGGGAGGGTGCCGCTTTGACGAAGCATGCAGTCGGGTGCATAGTTATGCCTCATGGTGTGCACCGGAGGGGGAGTCTCGCCCGGCGGCCCGCGCCACCAGCACACCCACTCCGTCCCGTGCGAGGAAGCGAGTACAGCAGTGAGCAGCAACAACGGTGACGTCCGCCTCTGGGGCGGCCGGTTCGCGGACGGCCCCGCCGAGGCGCTGGCCAAGCTCTCCGCCTCGGTCCACTTCGACTGGCGGCTCGCCCCGTACGACATCGCGGGCTCCCGCGCCCACGCCCGGGTGCTGCACACCGCGGGACTGCTCACCGAGGACGAGCTGACCCGGATGCTGGCCGGCCTCGACCAGCTGGAGGCGGACGTCGCCGACGGTTCGTTCACCGGCACCATCGCCGACGAGGACGTGCACACCGCCCTGGAGCGCGGCCTGCTGGAGCGGCTCGGCCCCGACCTCGGTGGCAAGCTCCGCGCCGGACGCTCCCGCAACGACCAGGTCGCCACCCTCTTCCGGATGTACCTGCGCGACCACGCCCGGATCGTCGGCGGCCTGCTCGCCGAGCTCCAGGACGCGCTGGTCGGCCTCGCCGAGGCCCACCCGGACGTGGCCATGCCCGGCCGCACCCACCTCCAGCACGCCCAGCCGGTGCTCTTCGCCCACCACGTCCTCGCCCACGTCCAGGCGCTCTCCCGGGACGCCGAGCGGCTGCGCCAGTGGGACACCCGCACCGCCGTCTCGCCGTACGGCTCCGGCGCGCTGGCCGGCTCCTCGCTCGGCCTCGACCCGCAGGCGGTCGCCGAGGACCTCGGCTTCGAGCGGGGCTCCTCGGGCAACTCCATCGACGGCACCGCCTCCCGCGACTTCGTCGCCGAGTTCGCCTTCATCACCGCGATGGCGGGGGTCAACCTCTCGCGGATCGCCGAGGAGGTCATCCTCTGGAACACGAAGGAGTTCTCCTTCGTCACGCTCCATGACGCCTTCTCCACCGGCTCCTCGATCATGCCGCAGAAGAAGAACCCGGACATCGCCGAGCTGGCCCGGGGCAAGTCCGGCCGCCTCATCGGCAACCTCACCGGTCTGCTCGCCACGCTCAAGGCGCTCCCGCTGGCGTACAACCGGGACCTCCAGGAGGACAAGGAGCCGGTCTTCGACTCCGTCGACCAGCTGGAGATCCTGCTGCCCGCCTTCACCGGCATGATGGCCACGCTCACCGTCCACCGGGAGCGGATGGAGGAGCTGGCGCCCGCCGGGTTCTCCCTCGCCACCGACATCGCCGAGTGGCTGGTCCGCCAGGGCGTGCCGTTCCGGGTCGCCCACGAGGTGGCCGGCGAGTGCGTCAAGGTCTGCGAGGCTAAGGGGATCGAGCTGGACCAGCTCACCGACGAGCAGTTCGCCGAGATCTCCGGGCACCTGACCCCCGAGGTCCGCACCGTCCTGGACGTCCCCGGCGCCCTCGCCTCCCGCGACGGCCGCGGCGGCACCGCTCCCTCCGCCGTCGCCGCCCAGCTGGTCGAGGTCAAGGCCGACCTGGTCGTCCAGCACGCCTGGGCCGAGGCGAAGCGGCCCGCCGGCAGGTGACCCGCCGGGCCGTCGGCCCGTCAGTCCGCACGCGAGGACCCCGTACCGGCACCCGGTGCGGGGTCCTCGCGCGGATCGGGCGGCGGCGCGGTGCGCACGGGGTGCGGCCTACGGGCCCCGGAGTGGAGGCGGCTCGCTGCCCTGGTCCACGCGGCCGGACGCGGCCGGGGCGCCGTGGCCGCTGGCCTGTTCGAGCCGCCCTCCCGCTGTCCGAGCGGTGGCGTCAGCCGCCGTCGGCCCATCGCTCCAGCCGCTCGAAGTCGGCCTCGCGCAGGCCCACCCTCCGGTCGACCGGCAGCAGCAGGGCGGGCGCCGGGTGGTGGCGGCGGGCCCACAGCTCGTCGGCCTCCGTGATGTCGTCGTCCACCCACGCGAACCGGCGCGCGTCGGCGTAGGCGAGCAGGCGGCGCGTCTTCCAGAACGTCCCTGCGGGCCCCGGCACGGCCGGCGCCGGGAAGTCGACGTACGGCAGTGGTGGCAGTCCGAGGACCGGGGCGATCCAGGCATTGGCCTCGTCCTCCCAGGTCGTCGCCCAGACCAGCTCGTAGTGGTGCCGGAGCGCGCGCAGCCGCGTGCCGTGGTCCGGGTCGAGCAGGACCGTCAGCGGTTCGGGCCAGCTCCAGCCCGCCGGGCGCATCCGGTGCGGGTGGAAGCCGACCGGCGGCGCGGGCGCGCCGAGGGCGCCGTACGGGTTGAGGGGCCCGTCCACGTCCAGGAACAGCAGCGGCTTCATCACTCCAGGGTGCCCGTTCGGCCCGGGGAAGGCCCTGTGCGGCCCTGCTCCGTCCGCCCGGGCGGTGCGTCGTTACGGGCCTCACGAGACGCCTGAATCCCGAGTGAGACGCCGATGTCTCATTCGGGTTATGATCGTCCTATGTCAGTCGACCGTGACCAGATGTTGCACGCCGCTGCCGCGCTGCTCTCCCGAAAACCCGGCGCCACCATGGACGAGGTGGCCCGCGCCATGGGGGTCGGCCGGGCCACGCTGCACCGGCACTTCGCCGGACGCGACGCCCTCGTCCGCGCACTGGAGGAACTGGGCATCGCCGAACTCGGCGCCGCCATGGACGCGGCCCGTCTCGACGAGGACAGCTCCGAGGAGGCGCTGCGGCGGCTCATCGCCGCCCTGGAGCCCGGCGCCCAGCTGTTCGGCTTCCTGGTCAGCGAGGCCCAGCTCTTCCAGGAGGACGTCAACGAGGGCTGGGACCGGCTCGACGCCCGGATCGCCGCCTTCTTCCGGCGGGGCCAGGAGCGCGGCGAGTTCCGCATCGACCTGCCCGCCGCCTGGCTGACCGAGGCGCTCTACGGCCTCCTCGGCGCGGCGGCCTTCGCCGTCCAGCAGGGCCGCGTCGCCGCCAACGACTTCACCTACCTCATGGCCGAGCTGCTGCTCGGCGGAGCACGCCGGAGCGTGACGCGATGACCGCCCCCCTGCCCACCCCGACGCGGGACGGGGAGCTGAGCCGGGGCGGCCGGTGGACCGCGCTCGCCGTGCTGGTCCTGGCCGTCCTGCTGGTGGCCGTCGACGCCACCGTGCTCGGCCTCGCCACGCCCTTCCTCAGCGAGGACCTGAGGCCGACCGGCACCCAGCTGCTGTGGATCGGCGACGTCTACTCCTTCGTCATCGCCGGCCTGCTGGTCTCCATGGGCAGCCTCGGCGACCGCGTCGGCCGCAAGAAGCTGCTGCTCACCGGCGCCACCGCGTTCGGCCTGGTCTCGGTCCTCAACGCCTACGCCTCCTCGCCCGAGCTGATGATCCTGGCCCGCGCCCTGCTCGGTGTCGCCGGTGCCACCCTGATGCCGTCCACGCTGGCGCTGATCCGCAACATCTTCCACGACGCCCGCGAGCGCAGCGTCGCCATCGGCATCTGGGGCGCGGCCGCCTCGGCGGGCGCCGCCGTCGGCCCGGTCGTCGGCGGGTTCCTGTTGGAGCACTACTGGTGGGGCTCGGTCTTCCTCATCAACCTGCCGGTGATGGCGGTCCTGGTGGTCGTCGGCGTCAAGCTGCTGCCCGAGTCGAAGAACCCCGCACCCGGCCCCTGGGACCTGGCCAGCGTCGGCCTCTCCCTGATCGGCGTCATCGCCGTCGTCTACGCGATCAAGGAAGGCGCGGTGCACGGCGCCTCGTGGGGTGTCGGCGCGGCGCTCGCGGTGGGCGTCGCCGCCCTGGCCTGGTTCGTCCGCCGCCAGCTGACCCTCACGTCCCCGCTGCTGGACATGCACCTCTTCCGCAACCGGGGCTTCTCCGCGGCCGTCCTCGCCGACCTGCTGACCATCCTGGGCCTGGCCGGCCTGGTCTTCTTCCTCTCCCAGTACCTCCAGCTCGTCCAGGGCAGGCGGCCACTGGAGGCCGGGCTCGCCGAACTCCCCGCCGCGATCGGCGCCATCGTCGCCGGCCTCCTCGCGGGCCGGGTCGCGCGCCGCTTCTCGGTCCGGGCGGCGGTCTCCGGCGGGCTCGGTGCGATCGGCCTGGCACTGGGCGCGATCACCCTGGTCGGCCGGCACACGAGCTATCCGCTGCTCGGCGCGATCCTGCTGGTGGTCGGCGTCGGCGCGGGACTGGCCTTCACGGTGACCGCCGACGTGATCCTCTCCACCGTCCCCAAGGAACAGGCCGGTGCGGCCTCGGCCGTCTCGGAGACCGCCTACGAACTGGGCGCCGCCCTCGGCATCGCCCTGCTCGGCTCCATCGTCACCGGGGTCTACCGCGGCTTCCCGACCCCTGAGGGCACCCCCGGCCCGGTCGCCGAGGCCGCCCACGAGTCGCTCGGCGGGGCCGTCGAGGCCGCCTCGGAACTCCCCGCGCAGACGGCGGCGGAGCTGGTCGCCGCCGCCCAGCACGCTTTCGTCGACGGCCTGCATGCCGCCTCGTCGATCGGTGCGGTGGTGCTGGTCGCGACCGCCGTGGCCGCCTGGTTCCTGCTGCGCGGCCAGCGGCTGGAGGACGGGGCGGGCGCGCACCATTGACCGTCGGTCCCGAACACGTGAGAGGGGCCTCCGCCGAGCGGGGCCCCTCTCACGTGTTCGGCGGGCGGCCGGTTCCCCGGGAGCGGCCGGCCTCAGACCGCCCGAGCCTGCCGGAAGGTCAGGCAGCCTTCGCTTTGGTCGCGTACATGTCCACGTACTCCTGTCCGGAGAGCCGCATGACCTCGGTCATCACCGAGTCGGTGACGGCGCGCAGGACGTACCGGTCGCGGTCCATGCCGTCGTAGCGGGAGAACTCCATCGGCTCGCCGAAGCGGACGGTGACCTTGCCGGGGCGCGGCATGCCCTTGCCGCCCGGCTGGATCTTGTCCGTGCCGATGACGGCGAACGGCACCACGGGCGCGCCGGTCATCAGGGTGAGGCGGGCGATGCCGGTGCGGCCCCGGTAGAGCCGGCCGTCGGGGGAGCGGGTGCCCTCCGGATAGATGGAGAAGACCTTGCCCTCCTCCAGCACCCGGCGGCCGGTCATCAGCGCCGCCACCCCGCCGCGTCCTCCGTCCCGGTCCACCGGGATCATCCCCGCGCCCCGGAAGAACCAGGCCATGGCCCGGCCCTTGATCCCCTTGCCCGTCACGTACTCGTCCTTGCCGATGAAGTAGACCGGCCGCTCGCAGCAGACCGGAAGGATCAGCGAGTCGACGAAGGTGAGGTGGTTTCCGGCCAGAATGACCGGCCCGGTGCCGGGAATGTTCTCCGCCCCCTCCACCTGCGGCCGGAACATCAGGCGCAGGACGGGGCCGAGGGTGGCCCTCATGAACGCGAGGCTGGACAAGTGGCCCTCCGATGGCTCGGGTTGGCTTGGCAGGTCGGCGCGAACGCCCGCCGCCGCCCGGGGGCGGCGGGGCCCGGCGCGGCGGGCCAGGCGGTCACCCGGCACGGAACCACGCAGGTGAGGACGATACTCGCGGTCCGCCGCGGCACGCACATCGGGTTGATGAACCCGATACGCAGGGTTGACCTGTGTCGGTCCGCCGTTCGGCCCAGGGTCTCCCGCGGGCAGGCGGAGCGCCCCTACCATCGAGCCGCCTTGTCAGGTTCGGGACACCCAGTGAAACGGAGTCGCTCCATGCCGAAGTCCTCCTCCGGACAGCCCCCCGCCGCCGGCGCCCCGCGCCGCGCCCTGCTCGGCGCCACCGTCGCCTCCGCCGCGGGCCTCGCCCTCGGCCTGCCGCGGGCCGCGCAGGCGGCGGGACCCGCCGAGGCGGCCGCGGGGAGGCGCCCCGGCTCCTTCCGCGACCTGCCGTCCCCGACGGTCATCGCCCACCGCGGCGCCAGCGGCTACCGGCCCGAACACACCCTCGGCGCCTACCGGCTCGCCCTCGACCTGGGCGCCCACATCGTCGAGCAGGACCTGGTGCCCACCAAGGACGGCCACCTCGTATGCCGTCACGAGAACGACATCACCGCCACCACCGACGTCGCCGACCACCCCGAGTTCGCCGACCGCAAGGCCACCAAGTCCATCGACGGGGTGGAGCTGACCGGCTGGTTCACCGAGGACTTCACCCTCGCCGAACTGAAGACGCTGCGCGCCACCGAGCGCATCCCCGGCACCCGGCAGCACAGCACCCTCTACAACGGCCGGTGGGACGTCCCCACCTTCGAGGAGGTGCTGCGGTGGGCCGACAAGGCGGGCGAGGAGCGCGGCGCGCCCGTCTGGCTGCACGTGGAGACCAAGCACCCCACCTACTTCCGTTCGCTCGGCCTCGGCCTGGAGGAGCCGCTGGCCGAGCTGCTGCGCGAGTACCGCCGTGACCGCGCCACCTCGCCGCTGTTCGTCCAGTCCTTCGAGCCGACCAGCATCCACCGGCTCCACCGGCTCGTCGGCACCCCCGGCGTCGTCCTGCTCTCCGCCGCCGACGAACGCCCCTGGGACTTCGTCGAGTCCGGCGATCCGCGCACCGTCGCCGATCTCATCACCCCGGCCGGGCTGAAGGAGATCGCCCGGTACGCCGTGGGCATCGGCCCCACCCTCGACCTGGTCATCCCGCGCCGAGCCGACGGCAGCCTCGGCACGCCCTCGACGCTGGTCGCCGACGCGCACGCCAAGGGGCTGCTCCTGCACCCGTACACGATGCGCAACGAGAACCAGTTCCTGCCCGCGGAGTTCCGCCGAGGCACCGACCCGAACGCCTACGGCGACGCCTTCGGTGCCTTCCGCGCCTATCTCGGGACCGGGATCGACGGCATCTTCTCCGACCAGTGCGACACCGCGCTGCTCGCCGCCGCCGAGCACCGGCGGCGCTGACTGCACCGCCCGCGCCGCCCCGTAGCCGTACGCGCCCCCTGCGCGTCACTGGCGTGCGCCGGGTGTCACCAAACGGAGTGACAGGTGACCGTCCGGGGCAACTTACCGGGCGGCCGCCTCGTCACGCCGGGCATGACGAAGACCGACCCCGCCGGGTGGCTGACCCGCGACACCTACGCCGCGCTCCGGCCGCCGCTGGCCCGGGCGGCGGCCGCGGAGGCCGTGCTGACCGGGCTGGACGCCGCCGATCTCGAACAGGCCGCCTGGCTGCGGCTGCTGGAAGGGGCCCGGACCCTGGGCCCGCCCGCCGACCCCGGTCCCGGCCTGCTCGCCGCCGTGCGCAGCGAGGCGAGGGCGGCCCTGGAGGCCCTGCGGCGCGAGGCGGTCGCGCAGAGGCGGCCGAGGCCGCTGGCCACCGGCCCCGCCGGGTGCCCCGAGAGCCGGGTCCTGAGCCGGGAGGCCGCCGCCGAGTTCCGCCGGGCGGTCGACGCGCTCACCCCCCGCTGCCGTGGCCTGGTCGTCGCCCTGCTCTCCGGCCGCGACCTCACGTACCGTGAAATCGCAGGAGCGTTGGGTATCTCACAAGGCAGCGTGGGGCCGGAGCGTTCCCGTTGCCTTGGATGCCTGCGCAGAATGCTCGCGACGGAGGTTGGAGCTCCTGGCCCGGGGGGAATGGAGCGATAGACAACCGGCGGAACAGGTGAGCGAGAGGCATGCGCACATGGGCATGAGTGTGACCGTGGCTGCGGCGCGGGAGAGCGACGCCGAGCAGATCTTCCGGCTGCAGTACCTGTGCTTCCAGAGCGAGGCCGAGCGGTACGGCAACTACCGCATCGAGGCTCTGGTGGAGCCCCTCGACTCGGTCCGGGCCTCGGTGGGCCGGGACTGCGTCTTCGTGGCCCGCCTCGGCGAGGAGGTGGTCGGCGCGGTCACCGGCACCGTGGACGGCGACGGCACCGCGCGGATCGGCAAACTCTGCGTCCATCCCCGCCTCCAGCGGCACGGGCTCGGCGCGCGGCTGCTGTTCGCCGTGGAGCGCGCCCTGACCACCGAGCGGGGCGCCAGCCGCCTCAGGCTGCACACCGGTCACCGCAGCGACCTCAACCTCCGGCTCTACCGGCGCGCCGGATACGCCGCGGTGGGGGACACCACGGTCGACGGCGTCCAGCAGGTCGTACTGGAGAAGGCCGCGCGGACCGGGCAGGAGTACGCCGCCAGCGCCTGACGGCGGCCGGGGGCCGCCCCGGACACGCGGGCGGCCCGCCTCCGGCGAGGAGACGGGCCGCCCGGGGCGACACGGCGCGGCTCAGGCGCGCGGCCGCCGCAGCCACAGGATGCCGGTCACCGGCAGGATCACGGGGATGAAGAGGTAGCCCCGGCCGAACTCCGACCAGACCGTGGAGTCCGGGAAGGCCGAGGGGTCGGCCAGCGTCCAGATCCCGACCAGCACCACGCCGGCCAGCTCCACCGCGCAGCAGACCAGCGCCGCCACCCGGGCGCGCTCGCCGCCGCGGGCCAGCGTGTAGGTGATGAAGGCGTACACCACCGCCGCCGCCGCCGAGAGCGTGTACGCCAGCGGGGCCCGGTCGAACTCGGTCGCGATCTGGTAGGCCGACCGCGAGACGGCGCCGACCACCATGACGCCGTAGACCCACACCAGCAGCGTGCCGGGGCCCTCGACCAGCTTGCGGCGGGGCGGTGCGGCGGCCGGCTGCCCGGTGCCCTCCGGGACGTGTCGTGTCTCGCTCATCCTCAGCCTCCCCAGATGTCGTAGAGCCGCACCTGGAGGACGGCGAGGACCACGCCGCCGGCCAGGACCGTCATCGAGCCCCAGCGGGTCCGCTCGGCCAGTGACATGAACCCGGCGGCCGGGACGCAGGCGGCGGCACCCAGCAGGTACGAGACGAAGAGCACGGTGCCCTGCTCCGGCGACCGGCCTCGGGCCAGTTGCACCACACCGACCACCAGCTGGGCGACGGCCAGCAGCGACACCACCGCCATGCCGATGAAGTGCCAGTCCTTGGTCGGTTCGTGGCGGGCGAACGCCAGTCCGCACCAGGCGGCGAGCAGCAGCGCGCAGACCGCGGTCGCGATCGTCAGGGCATCCAGCATGCGGCGAACCCTATTACGGGCCATTTCACCCGCCGTCGGCGGCCCACCCCCGCACCCCCGCGGCCGGCCTGGAGCCGGTCGTACAGTCGGGCAGCATGAAGATCGAAGCCGACGCCCTGCTGTTCGACAACGACGGAACCCTCGTCTCCTCCGTGGACTCCGCGCTGCGGTGCTGGACCCGGTGGGCTGAGGAGGCGGGGCTGACCGCCGCCGACTTCGCCGGGGTCCCGATGCACGGCAGGCCCTCCGCCGAGATCGTCGCCGACCTCGTGCCGGCCGCCGGGGTGGCCACCGCCGTCGCCCGCATCGAGGAACTGGAGATGGCGGCCGTCGGGGAGGGCGTCGAGCCGGTGCCCGGCGCCCTCGGCCTGCTCGGCTCGCTCGCCGCCGACCGCTGGGCGGTGGTCACCTCCGCCAGCCGCCGTCTCGCCGAGGCCAGGCTCGCCGCCGTCGGCATCCGTCCGGCCACCGTGATCGCCGCCGACGACATCACCCGGGGCAAGCCCGACCCGGAGCCCTTCCTGCTGGCCGCCGCCCGCCTCGGTGTCGCACCCGAGCGGTGCGTGGTCTTCGAGGACGCCCCGGCCGGGCTCGCCTCCGGCCGGGCGGCGGGTATGCGGACCGTGGCCTTGACCACATCGCACCCGGCGGCGGAGCTGACCGCCGACGCCGTGGTGGCCGACCTGACCGCGGTGTCCGTGCAGGTCAACGGGGGGTCGCTGGAAATCCTGATAGCGGACTGACTGACTCCGCTTGGTGGTCCGGGTGTTGTCCACGGCTGTCCGGCATGTGGACAGCCGGGCCTGCGGCGGTCTGCTTGTCTGCTTTACTGGTCCGCATGACCACGACGAGCAGCCGCGTACCCGCGACCGAGGCGATCACCGCGCCCGGTGCTCGTTGTCTGCGCGACGGCCGAATGCGCGCCTTCTGAGGGCCCCTGCCGCATCTCCTCGCGCCCCGAAGCGAGACGGCTGAGACGCCACGCCCGTCCCAGGCCCCGCAGCGGGCCGGACACCGCGCGCGCCCACCCCACCGCACACGGTCCCCCACGCGGCTTGGCCGCGCCCCGGACCGTGCCGCGTTCCCCACGAATGCCCCCGCGTCCGGCGTACGCGCCGCCGCGCACACGACAGTGATGGATACCCCTGTGATCACCACATCGGGACTGACCAAGACCTACCGCACCCGGGGCCGAGAGGTCACCGCCGTCGACCACGTCGACCTCACGGTGCGCGAAGGCGAGGTGTACGGCGTCATCGGCCAGAGCGGTGCCGGCAAGTCCTCCCTGATCCGCTGCATCAACCTCCTGGAGCGCCCCACCTCCGGGACGGTCACGGTCGACGGCACCGACCTCACCGCACTCGCCGGGCGCGGCAACCGCGCCGGCCGCGACCTGCGCCGCGCCCGCAGCCGCATCGGCATGGTCTTCCAGCACTTCAACCTGCTGTCGACCCGTACCGTGCGGGACAACGTCGAGCTGCCGCTGGAGATCCTCGGCCACTGCGGTGCCGAGCGCACCCGCAAGGCGCTCGAACTCCTCGACCTGGTCGGCCTCGCCGACAAGGCCGGGGCGTACCCGGCACAGCTCTCCGGCGGCCAGAAGCAGCGGGTCGGCATCGCCCGCGCCCTCGCCGGGGACCCCAAGGTCCTCCTCTCCGACGAGGCCACCAGCGCCCTCGACCCGGAGACCACCCGCTCCATCCTCCAGCTCCTGCGCGACCTCGGGCGGCAGCTCGGCCTCACCGTGCTGCTGATCACCCACGAGATGGACGTGGTCAAGTCCATCTGCGACTCCGCCGCGCTGATGGAGCGGGGCCGGATCATCGAGTCCGGCACCGTCCCCGAACTGCTCGCCACCCCCGGCTCGCAGCTCGCCTCCGCCCTCTTCCCGGTGAGCGGCGAGACCGGCGGCGCCGAGCGGACCGTCCTCGACGTCACCTTCCTCGGTGAGTCGACCTCCCGGCCGGTCATCTCGCAGCTCTCCCGTACGTACAACATCGACATCTCGATCCTCGGCGCCGCCATGGACACCGTGGCCGGACGCCAGGTCGGCCGGATGCGGATCGAACTGCCCGGCCGCTACGAGGACAACGTCGTGCCGATCGGCTTCCTGCGCGAGCGGGGCCTGCACGTCGAGAACGCGGCCGAGGCGGCCCTGCCGGCCGCCGACGCCGCCCCCGCCCTGGTGAAGGAAGATGCCAAGTGACCTGGTCCGAGATGCGGCCCCTGCTGGAGCAGGCGAGCTGGGACACGCTGTACATGGTCGGCTGGTCCACCGTCATCGCCGTCCTGCTCGGCCTGCCGCTGGGCATCCTGCTGGTCCTCACCGACCGGGGCGGGCTGCTCCAGAACTCGGTGGCCAACAAGGTCATCGGGCAGATCGTGAACATCGCGCGTTCGATGCCGTTCATCATCCTGATGGTCGCGCTGATGGGTTTCACCCGCTGGATCACCGGCACCACCATCGGCCGTGAGGCGGCCATCGTGCCGCTGGCCATCGGCGCCATCCCGTTCTTCGCCCGGCTCGTGGAGACCTCGGTACGCGAGGTGGACTCCGGACTGGTCGAGGCGGTGCAGTCGATGGGCGGCTCGACCTGGACCGTGGTCCGCAAGGTCCTGGTCCCCGAGTCGCTGCCGTCGATGATCGCCGGTGTCACCACCACCGTCGTGACCCTCATCGGCTACTCGGCGATGGCCGGCACCGTCGGGGCCGGCGGCCTCGGCGACATCGCCATCCGCTACGGCTACCAGCGCTTCGAGTCCGGCCTGATGTGGATCACCGTCGCGATCCTGGCCGTCGTCATCTCCCTGATCCAGTTCGCGGGTGACTTCGCCGCCCGTGGCCTGCACCGCCGCGGCGGCCGTTCCGGCGCCGCCCCCCGGCTCCGGTTCCTCCGCGACCGCACCCCGGCCGCCGGCGCGCAAGCGCGGACCGGCACCGAACCGGAAGTCACCAAGGCTTCCTGACCCACCGCACCACCCCGGCCCGTGACCCCTTGTTCTAAGGGCGAGGCCGACCACCCGGAAAGAGGCACTTGTCGTGCGTAAGAACCTGAAGATCACCACCGCCTTCCTCGCCACCGGCGCGCTCGCCCTCGGCCTCTCCGCCTGCGGCGGCTCCGAGTCCGACTCCGCCTCCGGCGACAAGGACGGTCCGCTGACCGTCGCGGCCAGCCCCACGCCGCACGCCGTCATCCTCGACTACGTCAAGGAGAACCTGGCGAAGGACGCCGGGCTCGACCTGGACGTCAAGGAGTTCACGGACTACGTCCTGCCGAACACCGCCACCGAGGACGGCTCGGTCGACGCCAACTTCTTCCAGCACCAGCCCTACCTGGACGACTTCCAGAAGAAGAACGGCACCCACCTCACGTCGCTGGCCCCGGTCCACCTGGAACCGCTCGGCCTCTACTCGAACAAGATCAAGAGCGCCGGCGGCCTCAAGAAGGGCGCCACCGTCGCCCTGCCCAACGACACCACCAACGAGGCGCGCGCCCTCCAACTCCTCGCCGACGAGGGCATCATCGAACTGAAGAAGGACGCAGGCGAGGCCGCGACCCCCAAGGACATCGCGAAGAACCCGAAGGACCTCCAGTTCAAGGAACTGGAGGCCGCGCAGGTGCCGCGTTCCCTGGACGACGTGGACGCCGCGGTAGTCAACGGCAACTACGCCGTCGAGGCCGACCTCAGCCCCCAGGACGACTCCCTGGTCCTGGAGAAGGCCGAGGGCAACCCGTACACCAACCTCCTGGTGGTCAAGGAGGGCGCGGAGAAGGACCCGCGCGTCAAGAAGCTCGTCGAGCTGCTCCACTCGCCCGAGGTGAAGAAGTTCATCGAGGACGAGTTCAAGGGCTCCGTCATCCCGGCCTTCTGAGCCCCGCAGCGGTAAGCGAGAGAGCGAGACAGCACCATGCGCAAGAACCTGCTCGCCGCCGTGGCGGGCGCCCTCACCCTGGGCCTGGCCCTCACCGCGTGCGGCTCGGGCTCCGGCTCCGACGACGCGTCCGGCGCCGAAGGCCCCCTGGTCGTCGGAGCCACCCCCACCCCGGCCGGAGAGATCCTCCAGTACGTCGAGAAGAACCTGGCGAAGGACGCCGGGCTCGACCTGGACGTCAAGGAGTTCACGGACTACGTCCTGCCGAACACCGCCCTCCAGGAGGGGACCCTCGACGCCAACCTCTACCAGCACAAGCCCTACCTGGACGAGTTCAACCAGTCCAAGGGCACCGAGCTGGTCGCGCTCGACGAGATCTACCTGCCGCCGACCGGGGTCTACTCCGAGAAGGTCGAGGACCTCGCCGATCTGCCCCGGGGCGCCACCGTGGCGGTGCCCAACGACGTCACCAACGAGGGCCGCGCCCTCAACCTCCTCGCCGGGGAAGGGCTCATCGAGCTGAAGAAGGGCGCGGGCGCCGACGCCGGCCCCTCCGACATCGCGAGGAACCCCAAGAAGATCACCATCAAGGAGCTGGACCCCGCCCAGCTCCCGCGGTCCCTCAGCGACGTCGACGCCGCCGCCATCAACAACAACTTCGCCCTCGACGCGGGCCTCAGCCCCCGCGAGGACGCCATCCTCCTGGAGAGGGCCGAGGACAACCCGTACAACAACGTCCTCGCCGTCAAGAAGGGCAACGAGAACGACCCGCGGGTCAAGAAGCTCGCGGAGCTCCTCACCTCGCCCGAGGTGAAGAAGTTCATCGAGGACACGTACAAGGGCTCCGTCATCCCGGCCTCCGCCGGCTGACCCGCCCTCACCCGCCGGCCGCACCACGGCCGTCGTCCTCCCCTCGAAGGAGCGCGACCCCGTGGTGCGTCCGACGGCCTCGATGCTGCATGCTGGGCACTCGGCCAGGCCCAGAAGGTTACGGAGAGCGGCGCATGACAACCACCTTCCCGGACATCTCCCTCAGCACCGAACGGCTGGTGCTGCGCCCCCTGGAAGTGGCGGACATCCCCCCGTTCACCGAGATGATGAACGACGAACTCGTCACCGCCTGGACCACCGCCCCGCACCCCTACACCGAGGGTGACGCCCACGACTGGATCACCCGGGCCGCCCCCGCCGAGCGGCTGCGCGGGCGCGGCATCGTCCTGGCCGTCACCGAGTTCCTCACCCAGCGCCTGGTCGGCACCGTCCACCTGCGACACGTCGACCGCCGCGTCCGCTCCGCCGAACTCTCCTGCGTCGTCGCGCCCTGGGCCCGCGGCGAGGGGTACGCCTGCGAGGCCGTCGTCGCCCTGGCCCAGTGGCTCTTCGGCGACCAGCGCTTCGAACGCCTGGAGATGCGCACCGCCGCCGGGAACACCGCCGCCCAGCAGGTCGCCCAGAAGACCGGCTGCATCAGCGAGGGCGTGCTGCGCGGCGCCCGGATAGCGCGGACCCGCACCGAGGACGGCAGCTGGGCCGAGTTCCGCACCGACCTGATCGTGTGGAGCCTGCTCCCCGAGGACCTCGAAGGGGTCGGCGAACAACTCGCCGAGTCCGGCGGCTACCCGGCCTACTCCGACTGGAACTGACCCCCGCTCCCGCGCCGCAGCCCCCGCCCGGGCCGTCGTCGGCCCCCGGTACCCTGCACCCTCAGTCCGCCGGGCGGCACCACCTCCGCACGCCCCCACCAGCGCCTCGGCGCAGACCACAGGAGACAGACGACGATGGCCGACCGGGTCACGGTGATCGGCTGGGACGGCACCCCCCTGACCTCGGCGGCCCGCTCCGCGCTCGCCGCCGCCACCCTGGTGGCCGGCGCCGCTCACCACCTCGCCCTGCCCGACGTCCCCGCCCGCGCCGAACAGGTGCGCCTGGGCTCCGTCCACCTCGCCGCCCGGCGGATCGCCGCCCACCGCGGCACCGCTGTCGTCCTGGCCGACGGCGACCCCGGCTTCTTCGGCGTGGTCCGCGCCCTGCGCGCCCCCGAACACGGCCTGGAGGTCGAGGTCGTCCCCGCCGTCTCCCTGGTCGCCACCGCCTTCGCCCGCGCCGGGATGCCCTGGGACGACGCCGAGGTCGTCGTCGCCCACCGCCGCACCCTGCGCCGAGCGGTCAACGTCTGCCGCGCCCACACCAAGGTCGCCGTGCTCACCTCGCCCGGTGCCGGACCCGCCGAACTCGGCCTGCTGCTCGGCGTCATCCACCGCACCTTCGTCATCTGCGAGGAACTGGGCACCGACCGCGAGCAGGTCACCGTCGTCACCTCCGACCGGGCCGCCGACCACAGTTGGCGCGACCCCAACATCGTCCTGGTGGTCGGCGGCACCTCCGCCCAGAGCCCCGACGGCGGCTGGCGGGCCGGCCGCGACCTCACCCGCAACCGCCGCGGCTGGGCCCTGCCCGGCTCAGGGGGCCACGAGGGCGAGGGGCAGCGGCTGCGCGCCTGCCAACTGGCCCTGCTCGGGCCGCGCCCCGGCGACCTGGTCTGGGACATCGGCTGCGGGTCGGGGGCGCTCGCCGTCGACGCCGCCCTGTTCGGGGCCGCCGTCATCGCCGTCGACGCCGACCGCGCCGCCTGCGAGCGCACCGCCGAGGCCGCGCGGCGCGACGGCGTCCAGCTCCAGACGGTCCACGGCAGCGCCCCGCACGTCCTGGAGGACCTGCCCGAGCCCGACGTGGTCCGGGTCGGCGGCGGCGGACCCGAGGTGGTCTTGGCCGTCGCCGACCGGCGCCCCGCGCGCCTGGTCACCCACGCCTCCACCAGGGACGCGGCCGAACGCGTCGGCCGCGACCTGGCCGCCCACGGCTACCGGGTCTCCTGTTCCCTGCTCCAGTCGGTGGAGTTGACGACCGACACCTGGACCGAGCGCGGGCGGGCCGTGGTCTTCCTGCTCTCCGGAGAGCTCCCCGACCGCGCCCCGTGACGGGCCCCGTACGCGGCGCGCGGTAGGCTGGCGGATCGTTGTACCGCATGTGGGCCCGTGGCGCTTCCTCCGGTGATGTCCGGACAAGGGGCATCGGCCCGGGCAGGTCGCGGTAGGACAGACCGGGGGGCGCGCGACGTGGCGCACCCCGCAGCGGGCCACGGCGCCCGACCGTCGCGGCGCCGGCGGGCAGCAGCCGCTGCCCGTCCGGTACGTGCCGCGCGGCACGGCCGCTCGTTGAACGACGGGCGGACGGTGCCACGGGCCGCGTCCGCCGGGGCAGGGCCGTCAGGAGAGTTACGCACATGGGCGAGGGGTACGCATGACCGACACCGGCCAGATTCCGGGTGAGGATTTCCCGGGCAACGCGGGTGCGGTGCCGCAGCAGGGCTCCGTCTCCGGGACCACGCACGCCCCCCGGCGGGGCGAGGACGAACTCCTCATGCCCAGCGCCCAGGGAGCCTGGAGCGAGTACCCGGCATCCGAGTGGTCCACCGGCCAGGTCCCGGCCGCCGAGGGACAGCAGCACGCCACCGGGCAGTACGTCACGGGGCACGAACAGCCGTACCCCGCAGAGGGGCAGCCGTACGCCACCGGCCAGGTGCCCGCCGCCGAGCCGCAGCCGCCGTACGCCGACGTCCAGGCCCACGAGGCCGGCGCGCACGAGCGCGCGGGCCGGGACAGCGGCGCCGTCGACGTCTCCGCCGTCCGCGCCGCCGAGACCGCCTCCGTAGCGCCGCCGCGCCGCCCGCTCCACATGGGCCCGCCCGTCCCCGGCGGCACCAGCGGCAGCCAGGTGCGCTCCCTCGCCGACCGGGGGCCCGCCGCCCACCCGGCGCCCGCCCGGCACGCGGGCCCGGCCACCGCCGGCCCCGAGTACCTCGACCAGCCCGGCCCGGCCTGGACCGGCGGCCAGGACGCCTCCTGGAACTCCGGGCAGCACGCCTCGTACGGCGACGCGGCCCCCGTCGGCCCCACCTACGCCCCGGACCACTCCGGCCACACACCCCTGCCCGCGCAGCCGGAGGCCCAGCCGCCCGCGGACCCGGCCCCGCCCACCGAGGCACAGCCCTTCCCGGAGGCACCCGCGGCCTCCACCGCCACCTGCCAGGACGCCTCCGGTGTGCCGGAGCACGCGCCCACCGGCCAGCCCGGGAGCGCGACTGAGGCCCCCGCTCCGACCGAGCCGCCGCACGCCCCCGCCGAGCAGGACCCCGCCGCTCCGGTGGACCTTCCCGGGCAGCGCACCGGTGCCGTACCGGACGCCGAGGCGGGCGAGTCCGGCAGCCCGCAGGCGGCGACCGTCGAGGAGGACCCCGTGGCCGAACCCACGCAGCCCCCGGCCGCCGACGCCTCCCTGGGGCAGTTCGTCGCCGTCCCCGGTGCCGTGCCGACCGACGGCCACCTCGCGCCCGGGACCACGTCCGAGTGGGGGGCGCCTCCGGCGGGAGTGCCCGCGCAGGCGGAGGCCGAGACCGCCTCCGCCCCCGAGGAGACCGCTCCGGAGCAGGCCGTCCCCGAGGCCCACACGGTCCAGCCCACGGCGGCCGAGGAGCCCACGGAGAGCCGGGCCGCGGTGGAGACCCCCGCGGCGCCGAAGGAGACCGAGCAGGTGCCGGCGGCCGACGAGACGGCCGAGGCCGCGCCCGCCGAAGGCCGGGCCGCCGCCGGGACCGGGACACCCGCAGAAACCTTCCCCGAGGCCGCCGAGGAGCAGACCGCAGCTCCGGAGACCGAGGCCGTCGCGCCCGAGGCCGTGGCTCTCGCCGCCCCCCAGGCCGAGCACCCCGAGGAGAGCCCTCTCCCGGACGCGTCCGGCCAGGAGGCCGTGCCCGAGGAGGCGGCAGCCGAGGTGCCCGGCGAGGTCCCGCAGGAAGAAGCGCCCCGCCCCGCGGCCCCCGGGTACGCCGAGGCCGAGCGGGACGCCGTGCTGCGCGTGATGCGCGAACGGCGCGACATCCGCAACGGCTTCCGCTCGGACCCGATCCCGCACGACGTGCTGCTGCGGGTCCTGGAGGCCGCGCACACCGCGCCCAGCGTCGGCCACTCCCAGCCCTGGGACTTCGTCGTCATCCGCTCCGCCGACACCCGGCGGGCCATGCACGAACTGGCCGAGCGTCAGCGCGAGGCGTACGCCACCTCGCTGCCCAAGGGCCGTGCCAAGCAGTTCAAGGAACTGAAGATCGAGGCCATCCTCGACACGCCGGTCAACATCGTCGTCACCGCCGACCCGACCCGGGGCGGTCGCCACACCCTCGGCCGGCACACGCAGCCGCAGATGGCCCCGTACTCCTCGGCCCTCGCCGTCGAGAACCTCTGGCTCGCCGCCCGCGCCGAGGGCCTGGGCGTGGGCTGGGTCAGCTTCTTCGACGAGCGGGAGATGGTCCGCGAGCTGGGCCTCCCCGACCACCTTGAGGTCGTCGCCTACCTGTGCGTCGGCTACGTCGACGAGTTCCCCGAGGAGCCTGAACTGATGCAGGCCGGCTGGTCCAAGCGGCGCCCCCTGTCCTGGGTCGTCCACGAGGAGACGTACGGCCGCCGCGCGCTGCCCGGCGAGGAACCGCACGACCTCCTCGGGGAGACCGTCGCCAACATCCGCCCGCTGGACGCCAAGGCGCTCGGCGAGGCGTGGGAGCGGCAGAAGCGGATGACCAAGCCCGCCGGTGCCCTCGGCATGCTGGAGATCATCTCCGCCCAGCTCAGCGGACTCTCCCGGAAGTGCCCGCCGCCCGTCCCCGAGCCCGCGGCCGTCGCGGTCTTCGCCGGGGACCACGGCGTGCACGCCCAGGGCGTCACCCCCTGGCCGCAGGAGGTGACCGGGCAGATGGTCGCCAACTTCCTCGGCGGCGGCGCGGTCTGCAACGCCTTCGCCGCCCAGGTCGGCGCCGAGGTCTGCGTCATCGACGTGGGCGTCGCCACCGAACTGCCCGCCACCCCGGGCCTGCTGCCCCGCAAGGTCCGCCCCGGCACCGCCGACATGACCACCGGCCCCGCCCTCACCCGCGAGGAGGTCAAGGCGGCCATCGAGGTCGGCATCGAGACCGCCCGCGACCTGGTCGCCGCCGGGAACAAGGCACTGCTCACCGGCGAGATGGGCATCGCCAACACCACGGCGTCCGCCGCCCTCATCTCCGTCTACACCGGTGTCGACCCGGCCGAGGTCACCGGCCGCGGCACCGGCATCAACGACGAGACGCTGGCCCGCAAGACCGAAGTGGTCCGGCGCGCCCTCGAACTGCACCGCCCGGACCCGGCCGACCCGATCGGCGTGCTCGCGGCCGTCGGTGGCCTGGAGCACGCCGCCATGGCCGGGCTCCTGCTGGGCGGCGCCAGCCTGCGCACCCCCGTCATCCTCGACGGGGTCAGCGCCGGGGCCGCCGCCCTGGTCGCCCGCGCCATCGCCCCCGAGGTGCTCGCCGCCTGCATCGCCGGGCACCGCAGCGCCGAACCGGGCCACGTCGCCGCCCTCAACAAGCTGGGCCTGCGCCCGCTGGTCGACCTCGACCTGCGCCTCGGCGAGGGCACCGGCGCCCTGCTCGCCCTGCCGATCGTGCAGAGCGCCGCCCGCGCCATGCACGAGGTCGCCACCTTCGACTCGGCCGGCGTCACCGAGAAGTGAGCCACGCGGCCGCCCGCCACCGGGCAGGGCGGCCGCCGCGGCTCTCCCCACCAGGGCCGGGGCCCGCCCGCCCCGGTCCCCGCCGTATCGTGGAGGCCGACAGCGCCCCCGCGCGGGCCCCGCGCGTCGTTCGCCGCTCCGCCGTCGCAGTGGCCCTCCTCCCGCCTGCCCGTCCCCAGGAGCCGCACCGCCATGGCCCATCCCGCCGACCACCCCGCGTATCCCGTCGGACTCCGCCTGGCCGGGCGGCGCGTCGTCGTCCTCGGTGGCGGCCAGGTGGCCCAGCGGCGGCTTCCCGGGCTCGTCGCCGCCGGCGCCGACGTCCTGCTCGTCTCGCCCTCGGCCACCGCCTCCGTCGAGGCCATGGCCGACGCCGGCGAGATCATCTGGGAGCGCCGCGGCTACCGCCCCGGCGACCTCGCCGACGCCTGGTACGCCCTGATCGCCACCAGCGACCCCGAGGCCAACACCGCCGCGTCCGCCGAGGGCGAGGCACACCGCGTCTGGTGCGTACGCGCCGACGACGCCGAGGCCGCCACCGCCTGGACCCCGGCCACCGGCCGCAGCGCCGGGGTCACCGTCGCCGTCCTCACCCGCGACACCGACCGCCGCGACCCGCGCTACACCGCGGCCGTCCGTGACGCCGTGGTCGACGGGCTCAGCGACGGCACCCTGCTCGCGGCCCGCCGCACCGCCCGCGCCGAGGACACCGCGCCACGGGTCGCCCTGGTCGGCGGCGGCCCCGGCGACCCCGACCTCATCACCGTGCGCGGACGCCGTCTGCTCGCCGAGGCCGACGTGGTCATCGCCGACCGGCTCGGCCCCCGCGACCTGCTCGCCGAACTGCCCCCCCACGTCGAGGTGATCGACGCGGCGAAGATCCCCTACGGCCGGTTCATGGCGCAGGAGGCGATCAACGCGGCCCTCGTCGAGCACGCCGAGGCCGGCAAGAGGGTGGTGCGGCTCAAGGGCGGTGACCCCTTCGTCTTCGGGCGCGGCATGGAGGAGGCGCAGGCGCTGGCCGAGGCCGGCATCGCCTGCACCGTGGTGCCGGGCATCTCCAGCTCCATCAGCGTCCCCTCGGCCGCCGGGGTCCCGGTCACCCACCGGGGCGTCGCCCACGAGTTCACCGTGGTCAGTGGCCACGTCGCGCCCGGTGACCCGCGCTCGCTGGTCGACTGGGCGGCCCTCGCCCGGCTGCGCGGCACCCTCGTCGTGCTGATGGGCGTCGACAAGATAGGTGCCATCGCCGAGGCCCTCGTCGCCCACGGCCGCGACCCGCGCACCCGGGTCGCCCTCGTCCAGGAGGGCACGACGGCCGCCCAGCGGCGGGTCGACGCGACCCTCGCCACCGTCGCGGAGACCGTCCGCGCCGAGGAGGTGCGGCCGCCCGCCGTCATCGTCATCGGCGAGGTCGTGGGCGTCGGCCCGACCGCCTGACGCGACCGCCACCGAACGGGAGTCCGCACCCCATGGCCGTACCGCAGCCCGTCACCGACCCCGATGACCCGCGCCTGCACGACTACACCGACCTCACCGACGTCGCGCTGCGCCGGCGCCGCGAACCGGCGGAGGGCCTCTTCATCGCCGAGGGCGAGAAGGTCATCCGCCGTGCCGTCGAGGCCGGCTACACCATGCGCTCCCTGCTGCTCTCCGAGAAGTGGCTCGGCGTCATGGCCGACGTCGTCGAGGCCGCCGACGCCCCGGTCCACCTGGTCACCCCCGGCCTCGCGGAGCAGGTCACCGGCTACCACGTGCACCGGGGCGCCCTCGCGGCCATGGAGCGCAAGCCGCTGCCCGACCCCGCCGAGATCCTCTCCACCGCCCGCCGGGTGGCCGTTCTCGAGGACATCGTCGACCACGCCAACGTGGGTGCCGCCTTCCGCAACGCCGCCGCGCTGGGCGTGGACGCCGTCCTGCTCAGCCCCCGCTGCGCCGACCCGCTCTACCGGCGGTCGGTCAAGGTCTCGATGGGCGCCGTCCTCCGGCTGCCCTGGACCCGGCTGGCCCACTGGCCCGCCGACGCCGGGCTCTTCGGGCGCCACGGCTTCCTGACCGCCGCCTTCTGCCTCGGCGAGCGGTCCGTCACCCTGGACGAACTGGCCGCTCGTCGGCCCGAGAAGCTGGCCCTGATGTTCGGCACCGAGGGCGACGGCCTCACTCCGGGCGCCCTGGCGGCGGCCGACACCTGGGTGCGCATCCCGATGGACGCGGGGATCGACTCGCTCAACGTCGCCGCCGCCTCGGCGGTCGCCTTCTACGCGACAAGGGGCTGAGCACCGCGTTTCGGGCGGGCACCTTCGTGCCAGTCTCCTGGGGTGACCACAGGCAGAGTCCCCGTACTGATCGACGTCCGGAAGTTCGACGGCACCCTGAGCGCACGCTGGACGGCTGAACGGCTCGGCGAGGACGAGCACGGCGTGTGGCTGGGAACGCCGGAGGGCACCGTCGGCCGTTCCGTCCGGAGAGCGTGGACGAGCCGCTTCCCGTACGTGGTGCTGATCCCGCGAGGGCAGTGGTGGACGGCGACCTTCTGCGCGGCCCCCGGCCCCGAGCTGTATGCCGACGTGTGCACCGTCCCCGAGTGGAACCCCGACCGGACAGTCGTGCACATGACCGACCTCGACCTCGATGTCGTGCGGCCCCACGGCGGCGGGGCGCACGTGGAGGACGAGGAGGAGTTCGAGGAGCACCGGGTGAGGTTCGGCTACCCCGAGCAGGTCGTCACCGAGGCGCGCCGAGCCTGCGCGTGGCTGCGCGAGGCGGGCCGCCGCCACGGTGCGGGCGCGGAACCCTTCGCCTCGGCGTACGGCCTCTGGCTCGACCTCGTCGCACCCGCAACGTGACGCCGCTCCGGCCCCGCCCCGCCAAGGGCGGGAACAGCGGGACCGGAGCGGCGTGTGCCGGCGGAGGCCGGGGGCACAAGAGTGCCGGAGTCAGGAGGCGGCAGCGCTGCCGGCCAGAGCGGCGTCCTCCTGCTGCTCCTCGGCTTCGGCCTGCCTGGCCGTGCCGGGTGCCCCCGCCCGGGGCACCTCAGCCGGGATGCCCTTGCCCTGCCGGGCGCGGTGCGCCAGCCAGAGGTCGGCGAGCAGGTTGAGGACCAGGCCGGCGCCGCCCCAGGCGGCGATGGTCAGCAGGTTGCCGCCGACGCCGGTGGAGTCGAAGTAGACCAGGGAGCGGGCCAGGTCCACAGCGGCCGGCAGCGGCAGGACGTCCTGCAGGGTGCGGAAGATCTCGGGGACCATGGAGATCGGGAGTCCGCCGCCGGAGGCCGGGACGCCCAGCAGCATCAGCACGATCATGACCGGCACGACCGCCGCCAGCCCGAGGGTCCGGGTGAAGGCACCGGCGGCCAGCGCCACGCAGAAGATGGTGGCCGCGCCCGCGCCGATCAGCACGCCCGCGTGCCCGTTCACCGCGCCGATCAGCACGTCGAAGAGGAACCAGAGCCACACGGCCATGCCGACCGCCCAGCCCGCCAGCAGCGGGAGGAACTGGCGGAGCCTGCGCAGCTCGGGGGCGCCACCGCGGAGCACCGACATGATCAGGAACCCGGCCATGATCCAGGACATCGCCACGTACAGGCTGTTGGAGCCCATGGTGTCGTCCTCGGTCAGCGGCCGTACGTCCTTCGTCTCCAGCGCCATGTGCTGCTTCTCGGCGACCTGCTGGAAGACGCCCTGCAGAACGGACTGCTGGCTGGGTCCGGCGGCCGAGGCGGTGAGCAGTTGGGCGCCGCCGTCGGGAGCGGTGGGCAGCACGTACGCCCCGGCCACCTCCTGGTCGGTGAGCTGACCGGTGGCCTCCTTCACGGAGTCGACCGGCCGCAGGTCGAACATGGCACCGAGGCTCGGCTCCAGGCCCGCGACGGCCTGCCGCGCCTGCTCCTGCGTGGCACCGACCACGGCCACCGGCATGTCCCGCACCTCGGGCTTGTGCATCGAGCCGCTCATCAGCCCGACCACCGCGACCATGATCGACAGCGGGAACAGCACGGCGGCGACGTACCGCGTGCGCGGGGCCCGGACGGGGCCGCCGGCCAGCGCGGGCAGCGGCTCCTCGGGTCCGGTGACGGCGGGGGCGGCCGGGATCGTGTGCCCGGAGCGGCGTTCCTTCAGCAGGCAGAGGGCCAGCGCGGCGACCGCCCACACGGCGAGCGTCAGCAGGTGGGAACCGAGGCCCCGCCCGTCGAAGTACAGCAGCGAGCGCAGCGCCTCGCCCGCCGCCGGCAGGGGCAGCACCCCGTGCAGGAACTGGAAGAAGCCCGGCATGGTGTGGACCGACAGCGACAGCCCCGAGGCGGGCATCCCGAAGACGACCCAGAGCAGCATGCCGAACAGCACGGCCAGCGGACCGACCAGCTTGGTGAAGAGCAGCTGGGTCAGGGCGACGGCCCCGGTCGCCAGCATGCCGACGCCGAGGAACTGCAGGTAGTGCCCGTCCACGGCGCCGACCACCGGGCCCAGGATGGCCCAGATGATGGTGCTGGTCACGGCCGACCAGCCCAGCGCGAGCGGGATGAAGCGCCGCAGCCGCAGCAAGTACGGCAGGGACATCGCCATGATGCTCAGCGGGATGTACCCCGCGAGCATCATGCCCATCCCGGCGAACAGCACCGCCGTGCCGGACATGTCTCCCTCTGCGAGCGGCGCGACGTCCTCCACCGTGGTGCGCCAGTCGTTCTCCACCGCGACCGGCGCCAGCACCTGCTGGACGGTGCTCGCCTGGGAGGCCCCCGCAGCGTTGGCCGTGTAGACGGTGGCCGTGCCACCGGTCTCGGCGGGCGGCAGCAGCGCGCCGACGATCTCGCGGTCCTTCAGGAGGCCGACGGCCTCGTCCTCGGTGGCGACGAGGCGTGCGTCGACGCTCTCCCCGGGCGCGGCGTCCAGCCCCGCGACGAGCTGCTCGGCGGCGGGACCCGAGCCCACCACGGCGACGGGCAGGTCCCGCGGGGCGGGGGAGTGCATGGTGCCGACGTACGTCGCGTACATCATCGTCACCATCAGGAACGGCATGGCGAAGAGCGCGACGTACCGCGCGATCCGGGCCTTGCGGTCCTCCTGTGGTGGGCCCGGGGGTACTTCTTCGACCGCTGCTCCGCCGTCCGGCGGGGCGCTGGTGGACGGGTCCACGTACTGCTCCTAGCTGTGAGTTTCGAGGGAAGTGCGACGGACCTGTCTCGCCACGCCGCACTGAGTGGGGGGCCGCCGGACACGAACCACCATACGCCACCTGACTTAAAAGTGCGGGATGGGCTAGGTTGGCCTCCGTCCCCACGTCCGTCAAGGCGTACGCCACCTTGGAGAACGCGACCACCGATGGCCAGATCAGACAGGTCCCGCACGGCGCTGCTCGACGCGGCGGAACGGCTGTTCGCGGAGGTGGGGATCGCGCAGACCTCGGACCGCAAGATCGCCGAGGCGGCGGGCAACAGCAACCATTCGGCCGTCGGCTACTACTTCGGCGGCCGGGAGGGCCTGCTGCGGGCCCTGCTGACCCGGCACGTCACCGTCCTGGAGCCGCGCCGCCAGGAGATGTCCGCCGCCTCCGAATCACTCCTCGACGACGTCCGCGGCCTGGTCGTGCCCGCCACCGACGCGTTGGGCGAACTCGCCCGGCAGGCGGGGGAGGGGCAGCCGACCTGGCGGGCCCGCTTCGCCCGTGCCGCCGTGCATGATCCGCAGGCCGCGGAGATCCTGCGCGACCTGGGCGGCGAGGCGCCCGCCGCGGGCCGGATCATCCAGTCGATCGTCGCCCGCCTCGACCGCCTCCCCGCCAACATCGTGCGGGGGCGGGCCGCGCTCATGACCCACATCATCACCTCGGCCTGTGCGGAGATCGAGGAAGAGGCCGACCGGGAAGCCACCGCCCCCCGCTGGGAGGCCACCGGCGACTTCCTCTCGGACGCCATCACCGGCATGCTCCTGGCCCCCGTCAGCCAGGGCCGCCGCGCCCACCACTGACGCCCGGCCCCCACCTGGGCGCCCCGCGCCCACCACCTCGCAGCCGCCCCGAGAATCCCCCCGGCCCGGCCAGACTCAGCCTGGTCGGCGTTTGAGGCCGCTCAGTGACGGCCCTCACCGGAGACGGGCACGTCGAAGCTGACCGCAGGAGCCTCCTCAGCCCCGCTCACAGCAACACGCCCCCCACCGGAGCCGGCCCCGTGGGCCGGCCCCTGGCACCCCTGCGCGGCGGCGATCCCCAGCGCCACCATCAACGTGACCACCACGAACACCACCAACCGCTGCCGCAGCAACCGAGGATTGGCAGGCCGCCGCCCCGTTCCGGTACCGCGAGGCGCCGTGCCCCGCCGCCCTGTCCGCGGCCCCTGACCGGGAGGCCGCGCCGCCCCGGTCCTCGGGTTCGCCCCGGCCCGGGGACTCCCCCCGGTCCGGGGCCGGGAGACGGAGTTCGGGTTCCGGGCCGACTCGGGACCGCCCCGCCCCGCCCCGGTACGCGGTGCCTGCGCCCGCGCCCCCGAGGGATGCGGCCTCACCCCGGAGTGCTGATGGCGCTGCGTGCGCTGCCCCTCGGGAGGCATGGTCAGCCGCCCCGTCGGCCGGTCCGGTTCCCCCCGCGGCCCCGGCGCCCGGGCGTCACTGGGCCCCTGCGCCTCCCGCGCCGCGATCTCCTTGAGTCGCAGCGACAGCTCCAGCGTGCTCGGCCGCTCCTCGGGCATCTTGGCGAGGCAGGCCAGCAGCAGGGGTGCCAGCGCGTCCGGCACCCCCGCGAGGTGCGGCTCCTCGTGCACCACGCGGTACAGCATCACCTCGGAGCTGCCGTGCCCGAACGGCGAGTCGGCCGTCGCCGCGTACGCCAGCGTCGCCCCCAGCGAGAAGACGTCGGTGGCGGGGGTGACCGCGGCGCCTCGCACCTGCTCCGGCGCGAGGAAGCCCGGGGAGCCCACGGCCGTCCCCACGTGGGTCAGTGTCGAGGCCCCCGTCGCCCAGGCGATGCCGAAGTCGATGATGCGAGGGCCCTTGGGAGAGAGCAGGATGTTGGACGGCTTCAGGTCCCGGTGGACCACCCCCGCCTCGTGGACCGCGACCAGCCCCTCGGAGAGCGCCGCCCCGACCGAGGCCACGTCGGCGGCCGACAGCGGCCCCTCGTCCGCGACCTTGTCGTGCAGCGAGGGCCCCGGTACGTACTGGGTGGCGAACCACGGCCGGTCGGCTTCCAGATCGGCGGCGACCAGCCGCGCCGTGCAGCCACCCCGGATGCGCCGGGCGGCGGAGACCTCGCGAGCGAACCGCGACCGGAACTCCTGGTCCTCGGCAAGATCCGGGCGGATCACCTTCAGTGCCACCCGCTGGCCGCGCCGGTCGGAGCCCAGATAGACCACGCCCATCCCGCCCGCGCCGAGCCGCCGGTGAAGCCTGAACGAGCCGACGACACGCGGGTCCTCGCGTCGGAGCCGCATCATCGCCATGTCCATCTCCGCTGCCCGGTCCCTGTGACGAGCCACAGCTTACGGTTCCCCGGCCCCCGGCGCTCTCAGGCCGCGCCCTTGCTTGCGCATCGATTCCGCGTGCGGTAGCGGCGAACTGAACGCCGGTCACCAGGCGTTCGACCCCTACCCTGTTGACGCCCTCTCGGCTCCAACAGGCGGTGCGGCACCCCCCTCTGACGCCCCGTCGACACGACATCGCACCGAGGCGGCATCCCTTCCCGGCCGCGCACCCACCCCGGGCCGGACACCCGGACGAGCCCCGGGGCCACGCTCCGTGCTCCTGCGCCGCCTCGTACGCGTGAGCGAAGTCACCACCCGCGCCGCCGCCCTGCAACCACAGGAGTACGCCGGAGCCGGCCCCGTCATCCTGCGGGAGGCCCGTACATCGGTACGCCGGCATGACGCTCCGCCGCCGCCCCGCGCATAGATTTCTTCTCGGACAGCGGACACGCCGCGCATCACGGCCCGGGTTGCCGCCGTCCGGAACGAACAGGAGAGGACCATGGCTGAAGCGCTGCGCACCCGAGGACGCCGCACACCGGCGGCGCTCCCGGCGGTGCGCCCCTTCGGCCCGCCGCGCGGGGACCGGCGCCACCCGCTGGTCGCCACGGCGATGGTCCTTCCCCTGGCCGCCCTTCTCGTCGTCCTCTTCGGCGGCTGGGAAGCGGTGGTGGCACAGGCGTCGTCCGTAGGTGTGATGCTGGGGCGCTGAGCGCCCCGGTCCGGGAGAGCGGCCCGGGACCCCGTGGGGACGGGGGGTACGACGGACGACAGGACGCCCGCGCGGCACGCCGCGCGGGCGTCCCCGTGCACCCGGAGCCGCCGAAGGTGCGCCGCGCACCCGCTCCCCGGCGGGCGCGCCGCGCGGGCGCCAGGCAAGCTGACCCCATGCCATGCGAGGACCTGCACGCCGCCCTGGCCGACCACGCGGCCCGCCGAGCCCACCCCGTCGCCCCGTCCCGCCCCTGCACCTGCCCCGTCCGCGTCCTGGCCGACCGGCCGGACGGCACGGTGGTGCGCCACGGCCACGTCGTGGTGAAGGCGCACGCCCCGGACGCCGGCCCCGCCCTGCGCACGCGCCTCACCGCCGCGGCCTCGCCCGCCCTGGCCGGCGTCGTGCTGCGCCCGCTGCCCGGCGCCCCCGCGCGGGTGGCCGGCCGCCTGCTGACCTGCTGGCCGTACGGCACCCCGGTGGACCCCGCCGCCCCCGGCGCCGCCCCCTGGGAGGAGACCGCCGTGCTGCTGGCCCGCCTGCACCGGACGCCGCCCTCGGTCCTCGGCGCGGCGCCACCCCCGGCCCGCGGCCCCGAGAAGGTGGAGCGCGCCCTCGACCGGCTGCGGAACTCCCCGCTCCGGGGGGCTGCCCGGGACGCGGTCCTCGCGGCGGGCACCGGTGTCCCGGTGCCGACGGCGCCCGGCCCGGCCGTCTGCCACGGCGACCTCCACCTCGGGCAGTTGGTGCGCGACCCGGAACCGGGGCGAGGCTGGGTGCTGATCGACGTGGACGACATGGGGCTCGGCGACCCGTTGTGGGACCTGGCCCGCCCGGCGGCCTGGTTCGCCTGCGGCCTGATGGCCCCCGAGGACTGGGTGCGCTTCCTGGCCGCGTACCGCGAGGCGGGTGGCACGGCGGCCGGCCCCCCGGGGGAGGAGTGGCGCCAACTGGACAGCCCGGCCCGGGCCCTGACGGCCCAGATCGCGGCGCAGGCCCTGGTCAAGGCGGAGCGGGCCGCACGGCCCCTGGACGAGGACGAGTCCGCCTTCGTGGACGCCTGCGCCAGGATGGCCCCGCTCCCGCGCGGACGGGCCCTGGACGCGGCGACGTAGGGTGCCAGGGACCGCGCCGGGGCAGTATCCCCGCGCAGGTCCCGTCCACAGGCGAGGAGTTGAGCCGAACGTGAACTGTCCGAAGTGCCACGCCCCGATGCACACCTACAACCGCAACGGTGTCCAGATCGAGCAGTGCGGGGGATGCCGGGGGATATTCCTGGACTACGGGGAGCTGGAGGCGCTGACCCGCCTGGAGTCCCAGTGGTCCCAGCAGGCCCCGCCGCCCGCCGCCCCGCCCGCGCCGCAGGCGTATCCGGCGCCGCCCGCCCCGGCCTGGGGCGCCCCGCACCATGGCGGCCACCACTACGGCCACCGCCGCGGCTTCGGCCGCATGCTCTTCTCCTCCTGACCCACCGGCCCCGTCCGTGCCCGGGTCGGCCTCCACGCCGGAGAGGCCGACCCGGGCACGCGGCCGTCGGAGATCGGGGAGCGCACGACGAAGAAGCCCCCGACCGCCTGAGGCGGCCGGGGGCTCCGGATGGTGCGCGATACTGGGATTGAACCAGTGACCTCTTCCGTGTCAGGGAAGCGCTCTCCCGCTGAGCTAATCGCGCGGGACCGACCACGACCGGAGACCGGCCGGAGTTCGGGGCTGTGGTACTGCGTGCGCGATACTGGGATTGAACCAGTGACCTCTTCCGTGTCAGGGAAGCGCTCTCCCGCTGAGCTAATCGCGCGGGCGGAACCGTGAGGTTCCGAGTGGACGATACTGGGATTGAACCAGTGACCTCTTCCGTGTCAGGGAAGCGCTCTCCCGCTGAGCTAATCGTCCTTGGAGGTGGAGACGGGATTTGAACCCGTGTAGACGGCTTTGCAGGCCGTTGCCTCGCCTCTCGGCCACTCCACCACCGCAGGGGGTCGGGAAGATCCCCCACGCCGAGCGGACGACCAGGTTCGAACTGGCGACCTCAACCTTGGCAAGGTTGCGCTCTACCAACTGAGCTACGTCCGCTTGTCTTTCCCGGGGCGCTTGCGCGTCCCGGCGACGTGTTGAACTCTAGCGGATTCCTGGGCCAGCACAAAAACGCGTTTGCGCAGCGTGCTGCGGTGACCTCGGCGAGCGGCCGTGGCAGGCGGGCCGACCTGGACTCGCGAACGTGCGCCTCCCCGCTTCCCCCCTTCCCCCGCTGGCCCGTTTCGGCGAGCTCCTGGCCACCGGTCTGCGCGACGTCACCCACGATCCCGAGGCGCTCGGCTCGGCGGGCTTCTGGGCGGTCGTCGCCGACTTCGAGTCCGGCCTGACCTGCGCACGCTTCGACGAGGTGCGCAAGGCCCCCGTACCCGCACCGCGCCCCGGAGCCTGGCGCGGGCCCGCCCCCGACGCCTGGGAGTCCTCCCTCGGGCACGCCGCGTACACGGCGGGCGTACGGCGGATCAGGGCCGCCGTCGCGCGGGGGGAGGTGTACCAGGCCAACCTCTGCCGGGTGCTCTCCGCGCCGCTGCCGGACGGCCCGGCCGCCGACGTCGACGCCCTCACCGCCCTGCTGGCCCGGGGCAACCCCGCCCCCTACGCGGGAACGGTCCGCATCCCCGCCCACGGCATCGGGGTGGCCACCGCCTCCCCCGAGCTGTTCCTGCGGCGGCGGGGGCCCGTCGTGGAATCGGGCCCCATCAAGGGGACCGGCGCCACCGAGGCGGACCTGCTGGAGAAGGACTACGCCGAGAACGTCATGATCGTCGACCTGGTCCGCAACGATCTGGGCCGCGCCGCCGCCACCGGCTCCGTCGAGGTCCCGGAACTGTGCGTGGTCGAGAAGCACCCCGGCCTGGTCCACCTCGTCTCCACGGTCCGGGCCACCCTGGCGGCGGGCGCCGGCTGGCCCGAGCTGTTCGGTGCGGCCTTTCCGCCCGGCTCGGTCACCGGGGCGCCCAAGTCGAGCGCGCTGCGGATCATCCGCGCCCTGGAACCGGTACCCCGTGGCCCCTACTGCGGCGCGGTCGGCTGGGTCGACGCCGAGCGGGGTACGGCCGAACTGGCGGTGGGCATCCGCACCTTCTGGACGGAACCCGCCGACGGCGGCGGCGTGGCACTCAAGTTCGGTACCGGCGCAGGTATCACCTGGGGGTCCGACCCCGAGCGGGAGTGGCGGGAGACCGAGCTGAAGGCGTCCCGGCTGCTGGCGATAGCGTCTGCGGGACACGAGGCGAGTGGAGGAACCCTTACGTGAAGATCTGGCTCGACGGCGCCCTGCGGGACGCCGGTACCGCGCAGGTGTCCGTCCTGGACCACGGGCTGACCGTCGGCGACGGCGTCTTCGAGACGCTCAAGGCGGTCGACGGCCGCGCGTTCGCGCTCACCCGCCATCTGGACCGCCTCGCACGATCCGCACGCGGCCTCGGCCTGCCCGAACCCGACCTCGACGAGGTGCGCCGCGCCTGCGCCGCCGTGCTCGCGGCCGAACCGGTCCCACTGGGGCGGCTCCGGATCACCTACACCGGCGGCCTCTCCCCGCTCGGTTCCGACCGCGGTGACCAGCCGCCGACCCTCGTCGTAGCCGTCGGCGAGGCCCACCGGCGCCCCGAGACGACCGCCGTCGTCACCGTCGACTGGACCCGCAACGAGCGGGGCGCGCTGACCGGCCTCAAGACCACCTCGTACGCCGAGAACGTGGTCGCGCTCGCCCGCGCCCGCGAACAGGGGGCCACCGAGGCGCTGTTCGCGAACACCGTCGGCGCGCTCTGCGAGGGCACCGGCTCCAACGTCTTCGTCGTCCTCGACGGCGAGATCCACACCCCGCCGGTCTCCTCCGGCTGCCTCGCCGGGATCACCCGCGCGCTGACCGTGGAGTGGACCGGGGCGCGCGAGACCGACCTGCCGATGGACGTCCTGGAACGGGCCGACGAGATCTTCCTGACCTCCTCCCTCCGCGACGTGCAGGGCGTTCACCGGGTCGACGGCCGCACCCTGGCCGCCGCCCCCGGACCAGTCACCGCCAAGGCCATCGGGATCTTCGCGGAGCGGTCCGCCGCCGACATCGACCCCTGAGCCCGAAACCGTGGTGACAGGTGCGGTCGGCAGGGGTAGAACCGGACCGATGACCACCACCCTGCGGCCCTCCGCGCCGCTTCAGCGCGAGCCGGACGGCACCGTCCGCCTCCGGCCGTACGACATTTGCGTCAACGGCCGGCCGGCCGGGAGCCTGCACATCGGCACCGCCCCCGGCATGGGCCCCACCGTCGGCCTCCTGGACGGCCTCGCCGTGCGGGAGGCCGACCGGGGCCGGGGCAGGGCGACGGTGGCACTGCTCGCCGCCGAGGAGGTGCTGCGCGGCTGGGGCTGCACCATGGTCCGCTGCACGGTGCCCGGCGACGCCGGTCCCGCGCTGCGCCTGGCCACCGCTCTCGGATGGACCGAGCGCGGCCGGAACATGGTGAAGACCCTGCCGCCCACCCCGCCACCGCTGGCGCCCGGCGTCACCGCACGCCCCATGACCCCCGAGGAGTACACGGCCTGGGAAGCCGAATCGCGGGCCGGATACGCCCGGGAGTGGAGCTCCCGCGGCCTCACCGAGGAGCAGGCCCGCACCAAGTCCGAGGCCAGCTACCGGGACAACCTCCCCGAGGGCCTCGACACCCCGGGCGTCTCCTTCGGCGTGGTGGAGGCGGACGGCGTGGCCGCCGGACACGTCTGGGTCACCTCCAGCGAGGCGGCGCCCGGCACACCCGGCTCGTACGTCTTCGACGTGGAGGTTCGCCCGGAGTGCCGGGGCCGCGGGCTCGGGCGGGCGCTCATGCTCCTCGCCGAGCGCACCGCCCTCGCCGCGGGCGACCGGGCCATCGGGCTGCACGTCTTCGCGGACAACACCCCGGCAAGGCGGCTCTACGACTCCCTCGGCTACACCACCACCCGCCTCCACTGGTCCAAGCGGCTCTGAGGCGGCCGGGGCGCCGGCTCAGCCCGCCAGCAGCCGGTCGGCGATCTCCTCGATCCGGGCCCGCAGCCCCTCCTGGCTCTTGCCGCCGTCCAGCCGCTCCCCGCCGATCACGTAGGTCGGTGTGCCGGTGACCTTGAGCGCCTTGCCCTCGGCCTGGTCGGCGTCGACGATCAGGATGTGCCGGCCGTCGACCAGCGCGGTGTCGAACTCCTCCGCGTCCAGCTCCAGCTCACCGGCGATCTCGACCAGCAGCGGCTCGCCCGCGCGGTCCAGTTCCTCGGCGCGGTCCAGCACCGCGCGGACGTACTCCCACCCCTTGCCCTGTACCAGCGCCTCCTCGGCGGCCTGGGCGGCGGCGAAGGCGTGCCGGTGCTTCTCCAGCGGGAAGTGCCGCAGGCGGATGTCCAGACGGTTGCCGTAGCGCTCACGCAGGGCGTCGAGGTCGCCGAGGGCGGTGCGGCAGTCGGGGCACTGGAGCTCGCACCAGACGTCGAGGACGACGGGCGAGGTGGGGGAAGAGGAGTCGTTCATGGGCGACAGTCTTCCAGCCGGGCACCGGCCGGCCGAATCCGGCGGCCGACCCGCCCGTGGGGAGGAGAGCGTCCCGGAGATCTCCCGGAGATCGGGCGGCCGGCGCCACGGGGCGTGGCCATCCGCACCCCGGTCGGTGCAGGATGGAAGGAGCCGCACTCACCTGCCTGGAGGACCGGATGCTTGCCGAGACCGTGTGTTCAGCCGTGGCCGCGGCCGGCCTGGGCATCGCCGCCGTGACCGCCTACCGCAAGCGGTTCCTCACCGCGACGCGGATCGCCGCCTACGCCCTGGTCCCCGCCGGACTGGTGCTGACCGGCGCGGTCGCGTGGGTGGTCAGGACCGCTTTCAGCCCGAGCGCGTGGGCCGGGTTCGGCATCCTCGGACTCGCCTGGTTGCTCTTCATGACGACCCGGACGATCGAGCGCCGCCGGGGGAACCGCAAGGAGCGGGCGGCGGGGGCACCAGGGGCGGTCGACAGCTCCGCGCGCCCCGCCGTCGGCGGCAGTACCGGCGCCGGGTCGGCGGCCCAGGCCCCCGCCACCGGAAAGAAGCAGGCCGGCGGGGACGACGACTTCTCCGACATCGAGGCCATCCTCAAGAAGCACGGCATCTGAGGGACCCGCGCGCGAGATCGTTCCCGCCGCGCGCCCCGAGGCGGCGTACGCCCCCGGGCGCGCGGCTTCCTCGTGCGCGCCTTGGCGCGCACGTGGCGCGCTCACGGGAACCGGTGAACATGGCGCCCCGCCCCTGGCAGACGGCCTTTCAGGGCTGGTCGGGCGGGTCATGATCTCCGCGAGATGCTCGACACCACACCGCCCGAACACGCCCCCGCACGCCCCGACGCCGAGCGTCGCGGCTGCCTCTTCGCCCTCTCCCAGCCGCCGCTGATGATCTTCCTTCTGGTGATCGGCTGCCTGCTGATGCTCGGGGCGGTGCATGACCTGTTCCTGTTGTGAGGCGGGCCGCCGGCCCGCCGCTCAGCCCGCCGCCTCCCGGCGCCGCGCCCGGTACGCGGCCACGTGCAGCCGGTTGCCGCAGGTACGGCCGGAACAGTAGCGCCGCGAGCGGTTGCGGGAGAGGTCCACGAAGGCGTTGGCGCAGTCCGGCGCCTCGCACCGGCGCAGCCGCTCACGCTCCCCGGCGACCACGAAGAACGCCAGCGCCATCCCGCCGTCGGCCGCGAGGTGGTCGGCGACCGAGGCGCCCGGCGCGAAGTAGTGCACGTGCCAGTCGAAGCCGTCGTGGTCGGTGAGCCGGGGCGTGGTCCCGGCCGCCGCCACCAGTTCGTTGATCACCAGGGCCGCGTCCCCCGTCCGCTCGGCGGCGAAGACCGCCTCGAAGCGCTCCCGCACCTGGCGCACGGCGGTCAGGTCCCCGGTATCGAGCTGCCCCACGTCGCTCACCCCGTGCGCGTCGACGAAGGCACGCAACGCGGTGGCGTCGGCCAGTCCGTCCGGGCGGCCGTTGCCCTCCGCGGTGTTCAGCAGGCCGACCACGGCGTCCAGCGCACATCGGGTGTCGTGGGTGATCAGCACGGGTCGCTCCCTGGCCTGGAGGTCGGGCCGGTGCCCGCCGGTGCTGGCCGATGGTAGACGAGCCCGTCCGGCGCCCGCCGGGAGAAGGGACCACTGCGGCAGGCGCCGGACGCACGAGTGCCGCCTCCCGCGCCGGACGCGCGGTGGCGGCACTCGTACTCCGTGAGCGGTTGTCGGACCCCGGGCCGCCTCCCCGAGTCGGGCGGCCGGGCGGAGCTGGCGCGCTGGCCCGGAAGGGTCAGCTCTCCGCCAGGATGTGCGACAGTTCCGTGTCGAGATCGAAGTGACGGTGCTCGGTGCCCGGGGGCACCGCCGCGTCCGTGCGCTTCAGGAAGGATTCCAGCGCCCGCGCCGGGGCTTCGAGCAGAGCCTCACCTTCGGGGGAGCTCAGGGCGATGCAGACGACGCCCTGACCGTGGCTGCGGGACGGCCAGACTCGGACGTCGCCGGTGCCGGTGGGCCGGTGCAGGCCCTCGGCGAGGAGGTCGCGGGCGAACACCCACTCGACCGTCTCCTCGGCTCCGGTGTGGAAGGTGGCGTGCACGGCATAGGGATCGGCCGTGTCATACCGCAGTCCTGCGGGAACAGGCAGTGAGGACTCGCTCGACACAACGAGGCGCAGGTGCAGCTCGCAGCTGACCGTGGTGTTCATAAGCGCCAGGGCCTTTCGCTCAGTGTGCGCTCGGGGATTCGCACGTCGGCGAAATCGACATGCCACCTACGGTGCCGTCGTAAACCCCTCTGGGCATTTTGCGAAGCGCGAGATACCTCGTACGGCCGAGTATTCGGGGCGGGTGCGGCCATTCCGGCTGGGCGCGTGCGTCGGGTAGGTTTGTCCCCATGAATACGGGGAGTGACGACGCCGGTTCCACCGCGGTGGTGGAGGGTGGAGCGAAGAAGAAGCCCGAGCACCGGCTCGGTTCGCGGGCGCCGCGGTTCGTCCGGCGCCGCCGGGCCCTGCACCTGAGCTGGCAGGTGGGCGTGTTCGTGGTGGGTCTGGCCGTCGTGGGGGCCGGGGTGCTGATGCTGGCCCTGCCCGGGCCGGGGTGGCTGGTGATCTTCGCCGGCATGGCCGTCTGGTCCACGGAGTTCGTCTGGGCGCAACTGGTGCTGCGCTGGACGCGCCGGAAGGTCACCGAGGCGGCCCAGCGGGCGCTCGACCCGAAGGTCCGCCGCCGGAACCTCATCCTGACCTCGGTCGCCGTGGTGATCGGCGCCGCGCTCTGCGCCCTGTACCTGTGGCGCTTCGGGCTGACGATGCCCTGGAACATCACCTGGTGAGCCCGGTCGGCGCCGGCCGTCCGGCCGGTGCGCGCGGGGGTGTCGGGGGCACCCGCTGACATGCGGTAATGTTCTCTCTGCGCCCGGGCGATTAGCTCAGTGGGAGAGCGCTTCGTTCACACCGAAGAGGTCACTGGTTCGAACCCAGTATCGCCCACCCCGGGACTGCGACCCGAAGGCTTCCAGCCTTCGGGTCGCAGTCGTGTGCGGAGCCGGGTGACCCGTCCTGGGTGTGACGCCGGGTGACCGTGGGTGTAGTGCGGGCGTCTGCGGAAAAATGTCCGGAGTAAAGGTTCCGTCGCTATGTATGGCGTACGCCACGCGGATCGTCCGGGTGACGTTTCATCAGTTCTCTGCGGATGCCGGGAATTCACGTGCCGAAATGCTTTCCGCCCTTTCCTGCTTTTCGTACTCCCTGCTTTTCCGTCCTCAATGTGGAATGTTCTCCGCCGGGCCGGTTGCTGACGGCGTATTTGTCGACTTGGCGTCAGAAGGTGCGGCGGGCGTGGCCGTGTGAGTGGCGGGGCAGTCTTGCCGGCATGGATCTGAACCGCTACCGCTTCCACAGTCGCTGGGAGGTGCCCGCCGCCCCCGACGCCGTCTACCGGGTGCTGGAGGACGTTCCCGGATACCCCCGCTGGTGGCGCGAGGTGCGCGAGGTGGAACGCACCGGTGAGACGGAGGGCGTGCTCCGCTTCCGCTCGTTGCTCCCCTACGACCTGCGGGTCACAGCCCGCGTCCGCAGGCGGGACCCGGACGCCCGGCTGCTGGAGGCCGCCCTCGGCGGGGACCTGGTGGGGGCACTGGTGTGGCGGGTCGGTGCCGTCCCCAGCGGCGCGCGCGTCGACTTCGACCAGGACGTCCGGGTCGCCTCGCGGGTGATGCGCCTGCTGGCCGTGCCCGGGCGTCCTCTCTTCCGCGCCAACCACGCCCTGATGATGCGGTCCGGGCGGGCGGGGCTGGCGCGGCTGCTCGCCGCCGCGAAGCCGGTTTGAACGCCGGGCCCCGGGGCCTGTATGGTTCGGTGCGTTCCCGGGCGATTAGCTCAGTGGGAGAGCGCTTCGTTCACACCGAAGAGGTCACTGGTTCGAACCCAGTATCGCCCACCCCGGGAGAGCCGGTCCGTCGATGACGGACCGGCTCTTCGCTGTCCGGGGCCGCCTACGGGGCCGCTCAGGCGGCCGCCGCCGCCCGAGGGCGCAGCGGCCACGCCGCGCCCGTCCCCTCCGCCCGCCGCGCGGGGCCGCCTCGTACCTGTGCGGCGTGCCAGTCCTCCTGGAGCGCGTGGAGTTCGCCCGGCGTCAGCCGCCGCAACCGGGGCGCGAAGACCCGCGCCAGTGCCCGGACCACCTCGATCGCCGTCCGCGCCTGTTCCGTCGGGTCGTACGGCGGCGCCGCCGGTACGCCGTACCGGACGCAGAGGGCGTCCAGTCGCCGCGACCCCTTGCGGTACCGGTCGAGATGGGTGTCGAGGACGCGTGGGTCCAGCACGCTCAGCGGCACCCCGGCCAGATGGGCGCCGAGCGACGAGGCGCGGTGGCGCCGCAGTTCGCGGTCGAGCAGGGTCAGCGCGGCCGGCGCGTCGTCGACCACCAGCGGGCGGCCCGCCGCCGCGTGCCCGGCCAGTGCCCGGCCGACCTCCTCCATCACCGGCGCCGGCCAGCGCCCCGTACGTTCCACCTGGTCCCGCGTCAGGCCGTGGTGCGCGGCCTCCTCCTCGGTCATCGCCACCCCCGGGCTGACCAGCCAGCGCAGCACCCTCGGGCGCGTCCCCGCCAGGTCCTGGACGACGACGGCGGCCGTCACCAGCCGGTCCTTCTCGGCGTCGGGGCCGGTCGCCGAGAGGCTCAGCGCGGCCAACGGGCCCTCGTACCAGTGCGTCATGGCGAACCAGCTCCTCCCACCCGCGCGGACGGCTTCCCGCCCGGGAGGTGATACCCGTCCGTCCGGGCCGGTACGCGGCGAACCCACGTCTCGGCCGTCCTGTGGGCGGTGCGCCCGCAGGCCGCGCAGGGTGCCGCTCTCGCCGCAGTGGTGGACGGTCTCGCGGGTCATGTGCAGGACGAGCGCTCCCACGGGGGCCTTCGCGAAGGGGCCTTCGGAGGGGCCGCGGGGCTGTTCCAGCTCCTCCTGGCCGCGCACCCCGGCGACTCACTCCGCGTACCGGGTGCCGAGGAGGCCGGCGGCCGGGGGCTGGTCCCCGCCGGACGGATGTTCCAGCGCCCCTCGGCCGGCTCCCAGAAGTACTCGGCGTCGGTGCGTCCGTTGAGGCGGGGGCGGAGCGGGTGGGGCCAGTACCGGTCCGGCTTGATCGGGGAGGAGGCCGTACCGGTCCGTCGTCGTGCGGGCACGGTAGGCGGCCTTGAGGGGGTGGGCGGGCGGACGTGTCGGCGGAACCCTTTCGCGTCCGCCCCCCGTGGCTCGGTACCATCGCCCCGTGCGTGCCGCCAGGTCCGGCGCACGCTCCCCACCTCAGTCAGGAGAGACCGGTGTCAGACGTCCGTGTGATCATCCAACGCGATTCCGAGCGGGAAGAGCGCGTGGTGACGACGGGCACTACGGCCGCCGACCTCTTCGCCGGCGAGCGCACCGTGATCGCCGCCCGGGTGGACGGTGAGCTGAAGGACCTCGCGTACGCCCCGGGCGACGGCGAGAGCGTCGAGCCCGTCGACCTGTCGTCCGAGGACGGGCTGAACATCCTGCGCCACTCCACCGCGCACGTGATGGCCCAGGCCGTGCAGGAGCTCTTCCCCGAGGCGAAGCTCGGCATCGGCCCGCCGGTCAAGGGCGGCTTCTACTACGACTTCGACGTCGCCGAGCCCTTCACCCCGGAGGACCTCAAGCGCGTCGAGAAGAAGATGCAGGAGATCCAGAAGCGCGGCCAGCGCTTCTCCCGCCGGGTCGCCACCGACGAGGAGGCCCGCGTCGAGCTGGCCGACGAGCCGTACAAGCTGGAGCTGATCGGCCTCAAGGGCAACGCCGCGCAGGCCGCCGACGGTGCCGACGCGGAGGTGGGCGGCGGCGAGCTGACCATCTACGACAACCTCGACGCCAAGACCGGCGAACTGTGCTGGAAGGACCTCTGCCGAGGCCCCCACCTGCCCACCACCCGCAACATCCCGGCCTTCAAGCTGATGCGCTCGGCCGCCGCCTACTGGCGCGGCAGCGAGAAGAACCCGCAGCTCCAGCGGATCTACGGCACCGCCTGGCCCTCCAAGGAGGAGCTGAAGGCGCACCTGGAGTTCCTCGCCGAGGCCGAGAAGCGCGACCACCGCAAGCTCGGCACGGAGCTGGACCTCTTCTCCTTCCCCGACGAGCTGGGCCCCGGCCTCGCCGTCTTCCACCCCAAGGGCGGGGTGGTCCGCAAGGAGATGGAGAACTACTCCCGCAAGCGCCACGAGGACGCCGGGTACGAGTTCGTCAACACCCCGCACATCTCGAAGGAGCAGCTCTTCGAGACCTCCGGGCACCTGCCGAACTACGCCGAGGGCATGTTCCCGCCCATCGAGTTCGACGGGCAGAACTACCGCCTCAAGGCGATGAACTGCCCCATGCACAACCTGATCTTCAAGGGCCGGGGCCGCTCCTACCGCGAACTGCCTCTGCGCCTCTTCGAGTTCGGCACGGTCTACCGGTACGAGAAGTCCGGTGTGGTGCACGGCCTGACCCGCTCGCGCGGCTTCACCCAGGACGACTCGCACATCTACTGCACCAAGGAGCAGATGCCCCAGGAGCTGGACTCCCTGCTCACCTTCGTGCTGGACCTGCTGCGGGACTACGGGCTCAACCAGTTCGAGCTGGAGCTGTCCACCCGCGACCCCGAGTCGGACAAGTTCATCGGTGAGGACGCCGAGTGGGAGGAGGCCACCGAGGCGCTCCGCCAGGCGGCCGAGAAGCAGAACCTCCCGCTCGTCCCCGACCCGGGCGGCGCCGCGTACTACGGCCCGAAGATCTCCGTCCAGGCCAAGGACGCCATCGGCCGCTCCTGGCAGATGTCGACCATCCAGGTCGACTTCCAGCAGCCGAAGCGGTTCGGCCTGGAATACACCGCGGCGGACGGCTCGCGCCAGCAGCCGGTCATGATCCACCGTGCGCTCTTCGGCTCCATCGAGCGGTTCTTCGCGGTCCTCCTGGAGCACTACGCGGGCGCCTTCCCGGCGTGGCTCGCCCCCGTCCAGGCGGTCGGCATCCCGATCGGCGACGCGCACGTCTCCTACCTCCAGGAGTTCGCCGCCGATGCCAAGGCGCGCGGGCTGCGGGTGGAGGTCGACGCCTCCTCCGACCGGATGCAGAAGAAGATCCGCAACCACCAGAAGGCCAAGGTGCCGTTCATGATCATCGTCGGTGACGAGGACATGAACGCCGGCACCGTCTCCTTCCGGTACCGCGACGGCTCCCAGGAGAACGGCATCGCCCGGGGGGACGCCATCGCCAAGCTCCTCGACGTGGTGGAGCGGCGCGTCCAGGTCTGAGACCCGGTACGCACGCGAGGGCGGCCCCCGGTGAGCTCAGCTCGCCGGGGGCCGCCCCGTGTTCTCGTCCTCCTCGGCGAAGACCTGGAGCAGCCAGGAGGCGAACGAGCCGGTCACCGCGCCCAGCAGCGCGAGGCCGCCGGCCATCAGCACCACCATCACCGTCCGGCCGAGGAAGGTGACCGGCACCGCGTCGCCGTACCCGACGGTGGCCAGGGTGGCGCAGACACACCACACGGCGTCGCCGAAGGTGCGGATCGTGGAGTCCTCCGCCGAGCGTTCCGCCGCGTAGACGGCGAGCGCCCCCGCGAAGCCGAGCAGCAGCGCCGAGAGGCCCGCGTAGCTCATCACCCGGGCGTACAGGTTCAGGCGGGGGCGCCGACGCCTGCGGCGGACCGCCTCGTAGAGGGGGACCACCCGCAGGGGGCGCAGCAGCGGCAGCAGCAGGACCGCCGTGTCCAGGCCGTGGCACACCCAGAACCGCGGTCCCTCCCCGCTGAGCCGCCAGCGCACCGCGTAGTCCGCGGCGAAGAGCAGCCAGCAGCCCAGCAGCAGGGCGACGCACAGGTCATGGACCCCGGGCGGCAGCCCGGTTCCCAGCACATGCAGGGCGTAGGCGCCGAGGAACACCAGGGAGGCGGTGGCGAGCGGCAGCTCCGTGCGGTTCTCCCAGCGGTGCAGGCGCCGCTGGTCGGCGGCGGGCCGGGGCGGGCGGGTGCGCATGGGCCCCAGCATCGCGGCCCGGTCCAGGCCACCGCCCCGGCGACACGCTCCCGGCGGCGGAGGTCATATGCTGCGAGGCATGACGACTGAGCCGGAGCAGCAGTTCGGAGTGGGGACGCCCGACGCGTTCCAGCGCCTGTGGACGCCCCACCGGATGGCGTACATCCAAGGGGAGAACAAGCCGACCGGGCCCGGTGCCGAGGACGGCTGTCCGTTCTGTGTGGTCCCGGCCAAATCCGACGAGGCCGGGCTCATCGTCCGGCGCGGGTCGCACGCGTACGCGGTGCTCAACCTCTACCCGTACAACGGCGGCCACCTGCTGGTGGTGCCCTACCGGCACGTCGCCGACTACACGGAGCTGGACGCGGCGGAGACCGCGGAGGTCGCCGAGCTGACCAAGCAGGCGATGACGGCGCTGCGCTCCGCCTCCGGCGCGCACGGCTTCAACATCGGGCTCAACCAGGGGGCGGCCGCCGGCGCGGGCATCGCCGCCCACCTCCACCAGCACATCGTGCCCCGGTGGGGCGGGGACACCAACTTCATGCCGGTCATCGGCGACACCAAGGTGCTGCCGCAGCTCCTCGCCGACACCCGGGCCATGCTCGCCGCCGCCTGGCCCGAGGACGACGGCGCGGAGCTGACCGACACCGACGCGGGCTGAGGCCCCCGGCCGGGCAGCGCCTCCGGGCGGCCGCCCGGCCCGGGCCCGCTCAGGCGTCGTACAGGTCGGCCTTCTTCGGTGCCGCGTCCTGGACGGCGCCGCTCAGGCCCGCCGCGCGGCCCGCGAAGCGGCTGGTGTCCACGCCGTTCTCCTCCAGGACCCGCAGCGCCGCCTTGTGCACCACCCGCAGCACCGGCGCCGCCGTGCGCAGCGCGTCGTCGGCCATGAAGCGGTTGGCCCACGGCCTCCCCGCCCACACGTGCCGCAGACCGAACGGCTCCGGCAGTGCCAGCTTCCCGCCGAGGAAGTCGAGGACCGGCGGGTACGGGGTCAGCGGGGCGCGGACCAGCAGCCGCACCACTTCGGTCGCGTCGACCAGCGGCAGCTTGTGGGTCTTGGTCTCCCAGAACTTGATCGGCTTCGCCGTGGTCCGCTCGCGCGCCGCGGGACCGCCGCTGAACAGCCCGTGCACCGGTCCCAGCGCGTGGCCGGTGACCTCGATGCGCAGCGTGTGGTGGAGCACCGTGACCGTGATCAGCATGGTCAGCACCAGCTGGCCGTCCCACAGCACGAACTGCACGCCGAGGTAGTGCCGGTTGCCGTTGCTGAACTGCTGCTCGTTGCAGATCCGCTGGATCTCGTGCGGCTTGACCTGGTACGCCTCGACCGTCTCGCCCTCGGGGCGAGAGACGCCGCCCGCGTTCTCCCCGACCGGGGAGACGATCCAGTGCTTCACCGAAGGCTTGGGGAAGCCACCGGTGTGCAGCGGGCCGCGCTCCAGCATCTGGAGCTGGTCGTGGATGGCCCGGATCACGTCCCAGGAGCGGAACGGGTTGATCTCCTTGCCGGCCTCCGCCGGCTCCAGGTCCTCGGCCAGCTGCCAGCTGCCCCACCGGGTGCCCATGCCGAGGATGCCCTTGGGGCCCGCGTAGAAGACCGAGTTGCTCTGCTGCTCCGCGGCGAGCTTGGCGAGGCTGACCCGCAGCTGCTCGGCGGCGGCGTCGTCCGGGTTGGCCGGAACGGCCTCGGGGATCTTCGCGCCGGAACCGCCGCCCGCCAGCAGGCTGGACCAGTGGGCCCGCAGGTCCCGCGCGGTCCGTTCGGCGAGCAGTTTGGCCAGGAACCAGCCGAGCACCGGCCCGACGACGCAGCCACGGATGTACCACGGCAGGAGGCCCTCGGTCGGCAGTCCGATCAGCAGCACCACCGAGGCGACGGCGCCCACCACCATCAGCAGCGTGCCGAGCAGGTCGGCGCTCTTGGCCACCCACTTGCCCGACATCGTCCGCAGCTGGAAGGCGAGCACCCACAGGGCCGCGCCGGGCAGGAACAGCACCCCGCACACCAGCGCGATCAGCGTCAGCCGCTGGTCGCGCTGCTTGCGCAGCCGGCTCGCCGCCAGGCAGTGCTCGACCACCACCTGCGGCTCCATGCCGAACGCCTGGATCAGCGGCTTCCGCCCGGCGCCCAGCATCCGCACCACGACGGCCTGCGAGAACGCCTCACCGAGCAGCGGCGCGAAGATCTTCAGCTTGCCGGGCTTCACCGCCGTCTTGTGCCAGTCGCCGTCGGCCTCGGTGATCTTGTCCAGCGGGTCGTCGCGGTACGCCACCGAAGCCAGGGCATGGGTGGCGGCCGTGCCGCCCGCGCCCCCGGTGACGGGGATCTGCGCCCCGGGGCTGAAATCGAAGAAGTCGTCCGCCATGCCGCCCCCATCGCCGCGCTGCCGGAGCGCTGTCGTCGTGTCGTCACCATCCGGACCCGACTGCCGTGCCCGGCCTTCCTGCTGATCCGCAGTCAGGGTATCGGGGCGCGGGGGCGCGCGGCAGGGGACAGGGAAGGTCGAGGGGGAGCGCACCCGCCCGGACGCCGTCCGCGCGGGTGGGCGGGGCGCGTCGGCCCGGGTGCCCCGAGGGCGGGTCGGCCTGTGCGTGACTACGATGGGCCAGCCGATGCCCGGCCCGGACACCGGCCCCCACCGACCCTCGGGAAGGCCATGCTGAACAAGTACGCGCGAGCGTTCTTCACGCGCGTCCTCACACCGTTCGCCGCGTTTCTGCTCCGCCGCGGGGTCAGCCCCGACGCCGTCACCCTCATCGGGACGGCCGGAGTGGTGGTGGGTGCGCTGGTCTTCTTCCCTCGCGGGGAGTTCTTCTGGGGCACCATCGTCATCACCCTCTTCGTCTTCTCCGACCTGGTCGACGGCAACATGGCCCGCCAGGCCGGGATCTCCAGCCGCTGGGGCGCGTTCCTGGACTCGACCCTCGACCGGGTCGCCGACGGCGCGATCTTCGGCGGCTTCGCCCTCTGGTACGCGGGCAGCGGCGACGACAACACCCTGTGCGCGGTGGCGCTCTTCTGCCTCGCCGCCGGACAGGTCGTCTCGTACACCAAGGCCCGCGGCGAGGCCATCGGCCTGCCGGTCGCGGTCAACGGCCTGGTGGAGCGCGCCGAGCGGCTGGTCGTCTCGCTGGTCGCGGCGGGCCTCGCGGGACTGCACGCCTTCGGCGTCCCCGGCATCCAGGTGCTGCTGCCGATCGCCCTGTGGGTGGTCGCCGTCGGCAGCCTGGTCACCCTGATCCAGCGGGTCGTCACGGTCCGCCGCGAGGCGATCGAGGCGGACGGCCCGGCGGGGCAGGGAGCCGCCTCGTGAACGAGCGGCTCTCCGACGGGCTCTACGGCCTCGGCTGGAGCACCGTCAAGAGGCTGCCCGAGCCGGTCGCCGTCCGCCTCGGACGGAGCATCGCCGACGCGGCCTGGAAGCGGCGCGGCAAGGGCGTCCTCAGGCTGGAGGCCAACCTCGCCCGGGTGGTCCCGGACGCCGGCCCCGAGCGGCTCGCCGAGCTGTCCCGGGCCGGGATGCGCTCGTACCTGCGGTACTGGATGGAGTCCTTCCGGCTGCCCGCCTGGAGCGAGGAGCGGATCAGGAACGGGTTCGAGCCGGACGGCCTGCACCACCTGACCGACGGCCTCGCCGGCGGGAAGGGCGTGGTCCTGGCCCTGCCCCACCTCGGCAACTGGGACCTGGCCGGCGCCTGGGTCACCCGCAACCTCGGGGTGCCCTTCACCACCGTCGCCGAACGGCTCAAGCCCGAGACCCTCTACGACCGGTTCGTCGCCTACCGCGAAGGGCTGGGCATGGAGGTGCTGCCGCACACCGGCGGCTCCGCCTTCGGCACCCTCGCCCGCCGGCTGCGCGCCGGCGGCCTGGTCTGCCTCGTCGCCGACCGCGACCTGTCCGCCTCCGGCGTCGAGGTGAAGTTCTTCGGCGACACCGCCCGGATGCCCGCCGGGCCCGCGATACTCGCCCAGCAGACCGGCGCCCTGCTGCTCCCCGTGACCCTGTGGTTCGACGGGACCCCCGTCATGAAGGGCCGTGTCCACCCGCCCGTCGAGGTGCCGGAGACAGGTGAACGGACCGGGAAGACGTCCCTCATGACACAAGCCCTCGCGGATGCCTTCGCCGAGGGCATCGCCGGCCACCCGGAGGACTGGCACATGCTCCAGCGCCTCTGGCTGGACGACCTGGAACCACGGGAGCAGCCTTGAGGATCGGCATCGTCTGTCCGTACGCCTGGGACGTCCCCGGCGGCGTCCAGTTCCACATCCGGGACCTGGCCGAGCACCTGATCCGCCTCGGCCACGAGGTCTCCGTCCTCGCCCCGGCCGACGACGAGACGCCGCTGCCGCCGTACGTGGTCTCCGCCGGACGCGCGGTCCCCGTGCCGTACAACGGCTCCGTGGCCCGCCTGAACTTCGGCTTCCTCTCCGCCGCCCGGGTCCGCCGCTGGCTCCACGACGGCACCTTCGACGTCATCCACATCCACGAGCCCGCCTCGCCCTCGCTGGGGCTGCTGAGCTGCTGGGCCGCCTCCGGGCCGATCGTGGCCACCTTCCACACCTCCAACCCGCGCTCGCGGGCGATGATCGCCGCGTACCCGATCCTCCAGCCCGCGCTGGAGAAGATCAGCGCGCGCGTCGCGGTCAGCGAGTACGCCCGGCGCACGCTGGTGGAGCACCTGGGCGGGGACGCGGTGGTCATCCCCAACGGCGTCGACGTCGGCTTCTTCGCCCGGGCGGAGCCCCGGCCCGAGTGGCAGGGTTCCACCCTCGGCTTCATCGGCCGCATCGACGAGCCCCGCAAGGGCCTGCCCGTCCTCATGAAGGCCCTGCCCGCCGTCCTCGCCGCCCACCCCGAGGCCCGGCTGCTGGTCGCCGGACGGGGCGACGAGGAGGAGGCCGTCGCCGGGCTCCCCGCGGAGCTGCGGGCGAGGGTCGAGTTCCTCGGCATGGTCAGCGACGAGGACAAGGCGCGCCTGCTGCGCAGCGTCGACGTGTACGTGGCGCCCAACACCGGCGGCGAGAGCTTCGGCATCATCCTGGTCGAGGCGATGTCCGCGGGCGCCCCGGTCCTCGCCAGCGACCTGGACGCCTTCGCGCAGGTCCTCGACCACGGCACGGCCGGCGAGATGTTCACCAACGAGGACGCCGACGCGCTGGCCGCCGGGGCGATCCGGCTGCTCGGCGACCCCGGGCGCCGCGAACGGCTGAGCGAGCACGGCGCACGGCACGTCAAGCGCTTCGACTGGTCCACCGTCGGCGCCGACATCCTCGCCGTCTACGAGACCGTCACCGACGGCGCCGCCTCGGTCGCCACCGACGAACGCGTGGGCCTCCGCGCCCGCCTGGGCTTCGCCCGCGACTGACCGGGCCTCGACGGCGGTGCGGCGGGGGGCCACCCTGAGGGCTCCCGCCCGGGTGCGCCACCCCGTCCGCCTCCGGCCGCGTAGCCTTGCCGCCCGTGACCTCCACACTGATCTGGATCGCGGTGGCGCTGTTCGCCATCGGTGTCTACCTGAGCTGGACCGCCGGCCGCCTCGACCGGCTGCACGCCCGGATCGACGCCGCCCGCGCCGCCCTCGACGCCCAACTCCTGCGCCGCGCCTCGGTAGCCCAGGAACTCGCCACCGCCGGGGTGCTCGACCCCGCCGCCTCCATCGTGCTCTACGAGGCCGCGCACGCCGCCCGGCAGGCCGACGAGGAGGCCCGCGAGGTGGCCGAGAGCGAGCTGAGCCAGGCCCTGCGCGCCGTCTTCGGCGACTCCTCCCAGGTCGACGCGGTCCGCGGGGCGCCCGGCGGCACCGAGGCCGCCGAGGAACTGGCCGCCGCCGTACGCCGGGTGCCGATGGCCCGGCGCTTCCACAACGACGCCGTCCGCGCCGCCCGCGCGCTGCGCCGCCACCGTACGGTGCGCTGGCTGCGGCTGGCCGGGCACGCGCCGTTCCCGCTCGCCTTCGAGATGGACGACGAACCTCCGGCGGCGCTGGCCGACCGCTGAGCCGGGGCACGGGGGCGGGCCCGGGCCAGAACGATCCACCGCCTGTTCATTGGCCCTTGTCCCGAAGTGCCCCCCGGGAGTTGGCTTCACGGCGCAGCAATTCGACTCGTCCCTCGTGAGGTAGCCCGTGTCCAGCACGCCCCCCGCCACTCCCGCCGCCCCCGCCACCGGCACCGCCCGCGTCAAGCGCGGCATGGCCGAGCAGCTCAAGGGCGGCGTGATCATGGACGTGGTCACGCCCGAGCAGGCGAGGATCGCCGAGGACGCCGGCGCGGTCGCCGTCATGGCGCTGGAGCGGGTCCCCGCCGACATCCGCAAGGACGGCGGCGTGGCCCGGATGTCCGACCCGGACATGATCGAGTCCATCATCGCGGCCGTCTCGATCCCGGTGATGGCCAAGTCCCGCATCGGCCACTTCGTGGAGGCCCAGGTCCTCCAGTCGCTCGGCGTCGACTACATCGACGAGTCCGAGGTCCTCACCCCCGCCGACGAGGCCAACCACTCCGACAAGTGGTCCTTCACCACCCCCTTCGTCTGCGGCGCCACCAACCTCGGGGAGGCCCTGCGCCGCGTCGCCGAGGGTGCCGCGATGATCCGTTCCAAGGGCGAGGCGGGCACCGGGAACGTCGTCGAGGCGGTCCGTCACCTCCGCCGGATCAAGGCCGAGATCGGCCGCCTGGCCGCCTGCGACCAGCACGAGCTGTACGCCGCCGCCAAGGAACTGCGCGCCCCCTACGAGCTGGTCGCCGAGACCGCCGCCCTCGGCCGCCTGCCCGTCGTGCTCTTCTCCGCCGGCGGTGTCGCCACCCCGGCCGACGCCGCGCTGATGCGCCAGCTCGGCGCCGAGGGCGTCTTCGTCGGCTCCGGCATCTTCAAGTCCGGCGACCCGGCCGGGCGCGCCGCCGCCATCGTCCGCGCCACCACGTTCTTCGACGACCCGAAGGCCGTCGCGGACGCCTCCCGCGACCTCGGCGAGGCCATGGTCGGCATCGACTGCGACACGCTCCCCGAGGCGGAGCGCTACGCCAACCGCGGCTGGTGACCGATGGCCGCCACCCCTCTGGTCGGCGTCCTCGCCCTCCAGGGTGACGTCCCCGAGCACCTGAAGGCGCTCACCGCCTCCGGCGCCCGGGCCACCACGGTGCGGCGGCCCGGGGAACTGGCCCGCCTCGACGGACTGGTCCTGCCCGGCGGCGAGTCGACGGCCATCTCGAAGCTGGCCGCCCTCTGCGGCCTCACCGGGCCGCTGCGGACCCGGATCGCCGAGGGCCTGCCGGTCTACGGCACCTGCGCCGGAATGATCCTGCTCGCCGACGAGATCCTCGACCCGTGCGCGGGCCAGGAGACCTTCGGCGGGATCGACATGATCGTGCGCCGCAACGCCTTCGGACGGCAGAACGACTCGTTCGAGGCGTCCGTCCAGGTCACCGGCGTCGCGGGCCCGCCCGTCGACGGGGTCTTCATCCGCGCCCCGTGGGTGGAGTCCACCGGCCCCGCCACCGAGGTGCTCGCCACCTACGGCGGCCGCCCCGTGGCGGTCCGCCAGGGCAACGCGCTGGCGACCTCGTTCCACCCCGAACTGACCGGCGACCACCGGCTGCACGGCCATTTCACCGAACTGGTCCGCACCGCCGCCTGACCCCGGCGTACCGGCCGCCCCGCCCCTGCCGTACCCTCGCCACCCTGTACAGCAGGGGCAGGGTGCCCCGGTGTCCCGGTAGGATCACTCGGGTTCGTTCAGTACATGTGGTGACGCGAAGGAGACAGGCAGATGTCCGGCCACTCTAAATGGGCTACGACGAAGCACAAGAAGGCCGTGATCGACGCCAAGCGCGGCAAACTCTTCGCGAAGCTGATCAAGAACATCGAGGTCGCGGCCCGGATGGGCGGCGCCGACGTGGAAGGCAACCCGACCCTCTTCGACGCCATCCAGAAGGCCAAGAAGCAGTCGGTGCCCAACAAGAACATCGACTCGGCCGTCAAGCGCGGCGCCGGCCTCGAAGCCGGTGGCGCCGACTACGAGACGATCATGTACGAGGGTTACGGCCCCAACGGCGTCGCGGTGCTCATCGAGTGCCTCACCGACAACCGCAACCGCGCCGCCTCCGACGTGCGCGTGGCCATGACCCGCAACGGCGGCTCCATGGCCGACCCCGGTTCGGTCTCCTACCTCTTCAACCGCAAGGGCGTCGTCATCGTCCCCAAGGGCGAGCTGACCGAGGACGACGTCCTCACCGCCGTCCTGGAAGAGGGCGCCGAGGAGGTCAACGACCTCGGTGAGTCCTTCGAGGTGCTCAGCGAGGCCACCGACCTGGTCGCGGTCCGCACCGCCCTCCAGGAGGCCGGGATCGACTACGACTCGGCCGACGCCAACTTCGTCCCGACCATGCAGGTCGAGCTGGACGAGGAGGGCGCGCGCAAGATCTTCAAGCTGATCGACGCGCTGGAGGACAGCGACGACGTGCAGAACGTCTTCGCCAACTTCGACGTCTCCGACGAGGTCATGGCCTCCGTCGACGCCTGATCCACCAGCGGTCACCGCACGGCCCGGGTCCTCTCCGCACCGGAGGGGACCCGGGCCGTGCGGGCTTCCGCGCCCGCCCCGCGGCACACCGGCACCGGGGTTCGGGGATTGTCGGCGGCTGCCGATAGCCTGCCGGTGCGTGCGCGAACACCAGGTCGAAGACCGGCCGGTGGCCGCCCGCGCCGGACACGGCGGACGGAAGGGGAGGGACGATGCGGGTACTGGGCGTGGACCCGGGGCTGACCCGGTGCGGCATCGGCGTCGTCGACGGCGCCGCAGGCCGCCCCCTGACGATGGTCGGCGTCGGCGTGATCCGCACCCCCGCCGAGGCCGAGACCCCCGACCGGCTGGTCGCCGTGGAAGCCGGCATCGAAGCCTGGCTGGACGAGCACCGGCCCGAACGGGTCGCCGTCGAGCGGGTGTTCAGCCAGCACAACGTCCGCACCGTGATGGGCACCGCCCAGGCCAGCGCCGTCGCCATGCTCTGCGCCGCCCGCCGCGGCCTGCCCGTCGCCCTGCACACCCCCAGCGAGGTCAAGGCCGCCGTCACCGGGTCGGGCCGCGCCGAGAAGGACCAGGTCGGCGCCATGGTGGCCCGCCTGCTGCGGCTCGACGCGCCCCCGAAGCCCGCCGACGCCGCCGACGCCCTCGCCCTCGCCATCTGCCACATCTGGCGCGCCCCCGCGCAGAACCGCCTCCAGCAGGCCGTCGCCGCCCACCGCGCCGCCCCCGCCCCGCGCCGTACCGCTCCCGGGCGGCGCCCCCAGAAAGGCCGCCCCGCATGATCGCCTCAGTCAGCGGCACCGTCGCCGCCCTCGCCCCGGACAGCGCGGTGGTGGAGGTGGGCGGCATCGGCATGTCCGTCCAGTGCACCCCGGAGACCCTCTCGGGCCTGCGGATCGGCGAGCAGGCCCGTCTCGCCACCAGCCTGGTCGTCCGCGAGGACTCCCTGACGCTCTACGGCTTCGCCGAGGACGACGAGCGGCAGACCTTCGAACTCCTGCAGACCGCCAGCGGCGTCGGCCCCCGCCTCGCCCAGGCGATGCTCGCCGTCCACCAGCCGGACGCCCTGCGGCGCGCGGTGGCCACCGGCGACGAGAAGGCGCTCACCGCCGTCCCCGGCATCGGCAAGAAGGGCGCCCAGAAACTCCTCCTCGAACTCAAGGACCGGCTCGGCGCCCCGCGCGGCGCCACCCAGGCCGCCCGCCCCGCCGCCGCGAGCGGCCCGGCCCCCTGGTCCGAGCAGCTGCACACCGCCCTGGTCGGCCTCGGCTACGCCCCGCGCGAGGCGGACGACGCCGTCGCGGCCGTCACCCCGCAGGCCGAGGCCGCCCTCGCCGAGGGCGCGCGGCCCGCCGTACCCCAGCTCCTGCGCGCCGCCCTGCAGAGCCTCAACCGCGCCCGCTGACCCCGGGCGGCCACCGGGCCGCCCCGCACCCGACCGGCCAGGACCCCAGGAAGATCCGAGGCGAGAGCAGTGAACCCGTACGAGACCGAGCCCGCCGCCCACGGCGCCGACGAAGACGGCCACCGGCTGGTGGGCTCCGTCGCCGACGGCGAGGACACCGCCGTCGAGGCCGCCCTGCGGCCCAAGGAACTCGGCGAGTTCATCGGGCAGGAGAAGGTCCGCGCCCAGCTCGACCTGGTCCTCAAGGCCGCCCGCGCCCGTGGCGCCACCGCCGACCACGTCCTGCTCTCCGGTGCCCCCGGCCTCGGTAAGACGACGCTCTCGATGATCATCGCCGCCGAGATGGAAGCCCCCATCCGGATCACCTCCGGTCCCGCCATCCAGCACGCCGGAGACCTGGCCGCGATCCTCTCCTCGCTCCAGGAGGGCGAGGTCCTCTTCCTCGACGAGATCCACCGCATGTCCCGGCCCGCCGAGGAGATGCTGTACATGGCCATGGAGGACTTCCGGGTCGACGTCATCGTCGGCAAGGGCCCCGGAGCCACCGCCATCCCGCTGGAACTCCCCCCGTTCACCCTGGTCGGCGCCACCACCCGGGCCGGGCTGCTACCCCCGCCGCTGCGCGACCGGTTCGGCTTCACCGGCCACATGGAGTTCTACGGCCCGGGCGAACTGGAGCGCGTCGTCCACCGCTCCGCCCGCCTCCTCGACGTCGAGATCGACACCGAGGGCGCCGCCGAGATCGCCGGCCGCTCCCGCGGCACCCCGCGCATCGCCAACCGCCTGCTGCGCCGGGTCCGCGACTACGCCCAGGTCAAGGCGGACGGCGCCGTCGACCGGGAGATCGCCTCGGCGGCCCTCGCGGTCTACGAGGTCGACGCCCGCGGCCTGGACCGGCTCGACCGCTCGGTGCTGGAGGCGCTGCTGAAGCTGTTCGGCGGAGGGCCGGTCGGGCTCTCGACCCTCTCCGTCGCGGTGGGGGAGGAGCGCGAGACCGTCGAGGAGGTGGCCGAACCCTTCCTCGTCCGGGAGGGGCTGCTCGCCCGTACCCCCCGCGGCCGGGTCGCCACCCCCGCGGCCTGGGCGCACCTCGGGCTGACGCCGCCGCGGCAGGTTCCGGGCGGACCGGGGCAAGGCGGCCTCTTCGCGGGCTGACGGCGCGGGAAGATCGCCCCACCCGGAACTGGGGTGCCATGCTGAGCGTTGTTCCATCCGTGCGGACTCGCTTAGACTCCGCCGATGCCGTCCCTTGCGGGCGGCCGCCCACCCCCATCGATAGGCCGCGGCACCGCGCGGTCGTGCGAAGGACATTCCCCCGTGGACATCGTGACCCTCCTCCCCTTCGTCGTGCTCATCGGCGCCATGTTCCTGATGACGCGCTCGGCGAAGAAGAAGCAGCAGCAGGCCGTCAACATGCGGAACGCGATGACGCCCGGCAGCGGCATCCGGACGATCGGCGGCATGTACGCCACCGTCAAGGAGGTCCACGACGAGTCCGTCCTCCTTGAGGTGGCCCCCGGCGTGCACGCGATCTACGCGAAGAACGCCGTCGGCGCCGTCCTCGACGACGAGGAGTACAACCGCATCATCCACGGGGTCGAGGGTGACGAGGGCGACGCCCCGGTGGTTCCCGACGACGCCTCCTCCCTGACCAAGGACGAGGAAGACGGCGACGTCGCCCGCATCGACCTCGGCAAGAAGGCCGATGACGTCGATCAGGACGCCGCCGACGCGACGCCGAAGAAGACCGACGGCGAGTCCGACACGAAGTAGTCACACCCGGGGACCGGCCCACGGCACGCGTCGTCCGGTCCCTGGGGTGTGTCCGCTTCGCGTCGGTCCTCCACACAACTTCAGAGCCGCCCGCCGCGCTCAGCCACGCCGGGCGGTTGGACAGGGAGAGACGACAAGGTGGCATCACCTAAGAAGGGTCGAAAGCAGCCCGGCCAAGGCCGACCGGGCCGTGCCCTGGCTCTGATCCTTATCGCGTTGGTGGCGCTCACGGGAGGCATGTTCCTCTCCGGGCATTCGACCCCACGCCTCGGTATCGACCTCGCGGGCGGTACGAGCATCACGCTCCAGGCCCGCAGCGAACCGGGTCAGGAAAGTGCGGTCAACCAGACCAACATGAACACGGCCGTCGGTATCATCGAGCGCCGCGTCAACGGCCTCGGTGTCTCCGAGGCCGAGGTCCAGACCCAGGGCACCGACCACATCATCGTGAACATCCCCAAGGGGACGAACGAGAAACAGGCCCGTGAGCAGGTCGGCACCACCGCTCAGCTCTTCTTCCGCCCCGTGCTCCAGCTCGCCTCCGGCGAGCCCGCCCCCCAGGGCTCCCCGACCCCTTCGCCGAGCGGTTCGCCCGACGAGGCCGAGCAGGGCGACGGCGACAAGGCGACCGAAGGCGGGGACAAGGCCACCGACGGCAAGTCCGGTGAGCCCGAGGCCGCGCCGACCACGCAGGGCCGCGCCGCCTCCGGCGCCCTGAAGGCCGACGCCACGCCCTCCCCGTCCGCTTCGGCCGACGGCAAGGCGGACCCGACGCCCGCGCCCTCCGCCTCCGAAACGGAGCCCAGCGACGCGCTGCTCAAGAAGTTCGAGGCGCTGACCTGCACCGACACCGAGGAGCGCACGGCCGCGACGGAGGGCGCCAAGCCCAGCGAGCCGATCGTCGCCTGCGGCCGGAACGCGGCGGGCCAGTGGGAGAAGTACATCCTCGGCCCGTCCGCCGTGGCAGGTACCGAGATCGAGGGGGCCCAGGCCACCATCGACCAGCAGGGCACGGCGGGCTGGATGGTGAACATGGACTTCACCAGCAAGGGAAAGAAGCAGTTCGCCGACGTCACCACGGACATCTCGGCCAAGCCTTCCCCGCAGAACCAGTTCGCCATCGTCCTCGACGGCGACGTGGTCTCCGCCCCCTACGTCCAGCAGCCCCTGACCGACGGCAAGGCCCAGATCTCCGGCTCCTTCACCCAGGAGTCCGCCCAGGAACTGGCCAACATGCTCTCCTACGGCGCCCTTCCGCTCTCCTTCGTCGAGGAGTCCGTCACCTCGGTGACCGCCGCCCTCGGCGGTGAGCAGTTGGAGGCCGGACTCATCGCCGGCGCCATCGGCCTGGTCCTGGTCATCATCTACCTGGTGGTCTACTACCGGGGCCTGTCGCTGATCGCCATCATCAGCCTCCTGATGTCGGCGGCGCTGACGTACACGATCATGGTGCTGCTCGGCCCGGCCATCGGCTTCGCGCTCAACCTGCCGGCCGTCTGCGGTGCCATCGTCGCCATCGGCATCACCGCCGACTCGTTCATCGTCTTCTTCGAACGGGTCCGCGACGAGATCCGTGAGGGGCGCTCGCTGCAGCCCGCCGTGGCACGCGGCTGGCCCCGGGCCCGGCGCACCATCCTCGTCTCCGACTTCGTGTCGTTCCTCTCCGCGGCCGTGCTCTTCGTGGTCACCGTCGGCAAGGTGCAGGGCTTCGCGTTCACGCTGGGTCTGACCACCCTGCTCGACGTGGTCGTGGTGTTCTTCTTCACCAGGCCGCTCCTGACCATCCTGGCGCGCAAGAAGTTCTTCGCGAGCGGACACCCCTGGTCCGGCCTCGACCCGAAGCGGCTCGGCGTCAAGCCGCCGCTGCGCCGCGCCCGCCGTACCGTCCCTGCCGACCCGAAGGAGGCGTGAGATGTCCCGACTCGGAAGTCTCGGCGCCAAGCTCTACCGCGGCGAGGTCGGCTACGACTTCGTCGGCAAGCGCAAGTTCTGGTACGCGGTCTCGATCCTGATCACCATCACGGCCATCGCCGGCCTCGCGGTGCGCGGGCTCAGCATGGGCATCGAGTTCCAGGGCGGCGCGGTCTTCACCACCCCGAAGACGAGCGTCTCCGCACCGCAGGCGGAGACCATCGCGGAGAAGGCGGCCGGACACGACGCCCTCGTCCAGGAGCTCGGCAGCGGCGGCCTGCGCATCCAGATCAGCAACGTCGACACGGAGAAGTCCGACCAGATCAAGGAGACGCTCTCCCGCGAGCTGGACGTCGTCGCCGACGACATCAACGCCGACCTGGTCGGCCCCAGCTGGGGCTCCCAGATCGCCAACAAGGCGTGGACCGGACTCGGGATCTTCATGATCCTGGTCGTGATCTACCTGGCCATCGCCTTCGAATGGCGGATGGCCGTCGCCGCCCTGGTCGCGCTGGTCCACGACATCACCATCACGGTGGGTGTCTACGCCCTCGTCGGCTTCGAGGTCACGGTCGGCACGGTGATCGGTCTGCTGACCATTCTCGGCTACTCGCTGTACGACACGGTGGTGGTCTTCGACAGCCTCAAGGAGAGCTCGAAGGGCGCCACCAAGCAGACCCGCTACACCTACAGCGAGATCGCCAACCGCTCCATCAACGCCACTCTGGTGCGCTCCATCAACACCACCGCGGTCGCGCTGATGCCGGTCGGCGCCCTGCTCTTCATCGGTGGCGGCTTCCTCGGCGCGGGCATGCTCAACGACATCTCGCTGTCGCTCTTCGTCGGTCTCGCGGCCGGTGCGTACTCGTCGATCTTCATCGCCACGCCGCTCGTCGCCGACCTCAAGGAGACCGAGCCGCAGATGAAGGCCCTCAAGAGGCGTATCCTCGCCAAGCGTGCCCAGGGCGGCGACGGCGAACCGCAGCCGGCCGGGGCCACCGCAGCCGGTGCGGCCGGCGTCGACCTCGGTGACGAGGGCGACGGCGCCGAGGCGGGTTCCCTGGTGGGCCCGCGCCGCACCCAGCCCACCTCCCGCGGCCGAGGCCGCGGCCGACCCTCTGGAAAGCGCAGATGACCGACATCCAGGAGCTTCTGCTCAGCCGTATCCGGGATGTGCCGGATTACCCGAAGCCCGGCGTCGTCTTCAAGGACATCACCCCGCTGCTCGCCGATCCGGCCGCCTTCACGGCCCTCACCGAGGCGCTCGCGGAGATCGCCCTGCGCAACGGCGCGACCCGCATCGTCGGTCTGGAGGCCCGCGGCTTCATCCTGGCCGCCCCGGTCGCCATCCGCGCCGGTCTCGGCTTCATCCCCGTCCGCAAGGCCGGCAAGCTCCCCGGAGCCACCCTGCGCCAGGCGTACGAGCTGGAGTACGGCACCGCCGAGATCGAGGTGCACGCCGAGGACCTCACCGCCGAGGACCGCGTCATGGTCATCGACGACGTCCTGGCCACCGGCGGCACCGCCGCCGCCTCCCTGGAACTGGTCCGCCGGGCCGGCGCCCAGGTCGCGGGGGTGGCCGTGCTGATGGAGCTCGCCTTCCTCGACGGGCGGGCCAAGCTCACCCGGGAGCTGGGCGGGGCTCCGCTGGAGTCCCTGCTCACGGTCTGAGCCGCCACTGAGGCCGAAGGCCCCGGCAGAGCACTGCCGGGGCCTTCGCCATGTGCGGGCCCGCCACACCGGTGCGCGCAGGGGCGCACGGCCTCCGTTCGCACTCCGTACCGTCCGCCGCCGTCCGCTCCGGAGCGGAGCCGGTGGTCCGATCTCGCTACCATGGCAGTCCGGACCGTGATCGTGATCCGGAGCCCTGCCCGAGGAGCGCTCTTGCCTGACGAGGCCCAGCCACTCTCCTCCGGACCCCGTCCGGGGGACCCCGAAGCCGCCGCCCAGGGCCAGCACGCCCAGGGCCCCGCGGCTCCCCCCGGCGCGTCCGGACCCGAGAGCCCGAAGCCGGACCCGGCCCCCGCGCAGCCCCCGGCCCCCACGCCGACGGGCCGCCCCGCGGGCCAGCAGCACGCCCGCTCCGGTTCCTCCAACCGCGTACGCGCCCGTCTGGCCCGGCTCGGTGTCCAGCGTTCCCACCCGTACAACCCGGTCCTCGAACCGCTGCTGCGGATCGTGCGGAGCAACGACCCGAAGATCGAGACCGCCACGCTGCGGCAGATCGAGAAGGCGTACCAGGTCGCCGAGCGGTGGCACCGGGGGCAGAAGCGCAAGAGCGGCGACCCTTACATCACCCATCCGCTCGCGGTCACCACCATCCTCGCCGAGCTGGGCATGGACCCGGCGACGCTGATGGCGGGGTTGCTGCACGACACGGTTGAGGACACCGAGTACGGGCTCGACGCGCTGCGACGTGACTTCGGCGACCAGGTGGCGCTGCTGGTCGACGGCGTCACCAAGCTCGACAAGGTGAAGTTCGGCGAGGCCGCGCAGGCCGAGACGGTCCGCAAGATGGTCGTCGCCATGGCCAAGGACCCGCGCGTCCTGGTCATCAAGCTCGCCGACCGGCTGCACAACATGCGCACGATGCGCTACCTGAAGCGGGAGAAGCAGGAGAAGAAGGCCCGCGAGACGCTTGAGATCTACGCCCCGCTCGCCCACCGGCTGGGTATGAACACCATCAAGTGGGAACTGGAGGACCTCGCCTTCGCGATCCTCTATCCCAAGATGTACGACGAGATCGTGCGGCTGGTCGCCGAGCGGGCGCCCAAGCGGGACGAGTACCTCGCCATCGTCACCGACGAGGTCCAGGCGGACCTGAGGGCCGCCCGCATCAAGGCGACCGTCACCGGCCGCCCCAAGCACTACTACAGCGTGTACCAGAAGATGATCGTCCGCGGCCGGGACTTCGCGGAGATCTACGACCTGGTCGGCATCCGCGTCCTCGTCGACACCGTCCGCGACTGCTACGCGGCGCTCGGCACCGTCCACGCCCGGTGGAACCCGGTGCCCGGACGGTTCAAGGACTACATCGCGATGCCGAAGTTCAACATGTACCAGTCGCTGCACACGACGGTCATCGGACCCGGCGGCAAGCCCGTAGAGCTCCAGATCCGCACCTTCGACATGCACCGGCGCGCCGAGTACGGCATCGCCGCCCACTGGAAGTACAAGCAGGAGGCGGTCGCCGGCGCCTCCAAGGTGCGCACCGACGTGCCCCGCAAGACCGGCAAGGAAGACGCCGTCAACGACATGGCGTGGCTGCGCCAGCTCCTCGACTGGCAGAAGGAGACGGAGGACCCGGGCGAGTTCCTGGAGTCCCTGCGTTTCGACCTCTCGCGCAACGAGGTCTTCGTCTTCACGCCCAAGGGCGACGTCATAGCGCTACCGGCCGGCGCCACCCCGGTGGACTTCGCCTACGCCGTCCACACCGAGGTCGGCCACCGCACCATCGGCGCCCGCGTCAACGGTCGTCTGGTCCCGCTGGAGTCCACCCTGGACAACGGCGACCTGGTGGAGGTCTTCACCTCCAAGGCGTCCGGCGCCGGGCCCTCCCGGGACTGGCTGGGCTTCGTCAAGTCCCCCCGGGCCCGCAACAAGATCCGCGCCTGGTTCTCCAAGGAGCGCCGCGACGAGGCGATCGAGCAGGGCAAGGACGCCATCGTCCGCGCCATGCGCAAGCAGAACCTCCCCATCCAGCGCATCCTGACCGGCGACTCCCTGGTCACCCTCGCCCACGAGATGCGGTACACCGACATCTCCTCGCTCTACGCGGCGATCGGCGAGGGCCACGTCGCCGCCCAGGGCATCGTGCAGAAGCTGGTGCAGTCGCTCGGCGGCGAGGAGGCGGCCAGCGAGGACATCGCCGAGTCGGCGCCGCCCTCCCGCAGCCGCCGCAAGCGCCGCTCCAACGCCGACCCCGGGGTCGTCGTCAAGGGCGTGGACGACGTCTGGGTCAAGCTGGCCCGCTGCTGCACCCCCGTCCCCGGTGACCCGATCATCGGTTTCGTCACCCGGGGCAACGGCGTCTCGGTCCACCGCGCCGACTGCGTCAACGTGGACGAGCTGTCCAAGCAGCCCGAAAGGATGCTGGAGGTCGAGTGGGCGCCGACCCAGTCCTCGGTCTTCCTGGTCGCCATCCAGGTCGAGGCGCTGGACCGCTCCCGGCTGCTCTCGGACGTCACGCGAGTCCTTTCCGACCAGCATGTCAACATCCTGTCGGCCGCCGTCCAGACCTCCCGCGACCGGGTCGCTACCTCCCGCTTCACCTTCGAGATGGGCGACCCCAAGCACCTCGGCCACGTCCTCAAGGCGGTCCGTGGCGTGGAGGGCGTCTACGACGTGTACCGGGTGACCTCGGCCCGCCGGCCCTGACCCGCTCCGCCCCGCCCGTCAGCCCCCGCCGTGCGCGGGCGGCGGGGCCGGGTGGGGCTCCTCGTAGCGGGTCGCCGCGTCCGCCGCCAGCCGCTCCATCACCTCGGCCGCGTCCGCCAGCCGCCGGTCCGTCATGCCCTCCAGGGCGGCCCGGAAGCTGTCCCGCATCCCCTGGTCGATCCGGTCCACCACCTGACGGCCGTGGGCCGTCGTGGAGAGCAGATGCGCCCGGTGGTCCAGCGCGTCCGGCACCCGCCGCACCAGCCCTGCCGCCTCGAGCCGCGCCACCTGCCGGGTCACGTGCGGGGAGCGGACCAGCAGCCGGGCCGCCAGGTCGGTGACCCGCAGCGGCTTCGGCGAGGCGTACAGCACCCGTAGCAGCGCGACCTCGGGGCGCTCCACGGTCACGCCCACCGAAGCCGTCAGCTCCTCGTGGACCCGGCTGCGGCCGAGCGCGTACGACAGTGAGGTGACCGCCTTGACCAGGCGGTCCAGGGGCGCGTCGGGGGAGTGCGGCATGGCCCCATCCTGCCCCACGGATCGCCGACGGGGCGGCCCGGTGGCACGGGCGTGCCGGGGCACGGGCCGGCCGGGCGTGCGACCCTCGGCCGGTACGCGGAAGGGGCCCCACCGCACCGGTGGAGCCCCTTCCGCGGAACGTACGGACAGGCCGTCAGCCGCTGAACTCCTCCAGGCCCTTGCGTGCCTGGTCCAGCAGGGCCTGGCGGCCCTCCAGCTCACGGCGGAGCTTCTCGGCCTTGGCCGAGGAGCCGGCCGCCTCGGCCCGCGCGATCTGGCCCTGGAGCTTGTCGACCGCTTCCTGGAGGACCCCGGTCAGCCCGGCCGCGCGCGCCCGCGCCTCCGGGTTGGTGCGGCGCCACTCGGCCTCCTCGGCCTCCTGGATCGCCCGCTCGACGGCCTGCATCCGGCCCTCGACCTTCGGGCGGGCGTCGCGCGGGACGTGGCCGACCGCCTCCCAGCGCTCGTTGACCGCGCGGAAGGCGGCGCGGGCCGTCTTCAGGTCGGTCACCGGCACCAGCTTCTCGGCCTCCTCCGCGAGCCCCTCCTTGATCGTGAGGTTCTCGGCCTGTTCGGCGTCGCGCTCGGCGAAGACCTCGCTGCGGGCCGCGAAGAACACGTCCTGCGCGCCACGGAAGCGGCTCCACAGGGCGTCCTCGTGCTCGCGCTGGGCGCGGCCGGCCGCCTTCCACTGCGTCATCAGATCGCGGTAGCGGGCGGCCGTGGGACCCCAGTCGGTCGACTTCGCCAGTGACTCCGCCTCGACGGCCAGACGCTCCTTGACCTTGCGGACGTCCTCGCGCTGCGCGTCCAACTGCGCGAAGTGCGCCTTGCGGCGCTTGGAGAACGCCGAGCGGGCGTGCGAGAAGCGGTGCCACAGCTCGTCGTCGGTCTTCCGGTCCAGCCGGGGCAGCCCCTTCCAGGTGTCCACCAGCGCGCGCAGCCGCTCACCGGCGGGCCGCCACTGGTCGGACCCCGCCAGCTCCTCCGCCTCGGCGACCAGCTTCTCCTTGGCGGCCTTGGCCTCCTCGGACTGCTTCGCCTTGCGCGCCTTGCGCTCCTCGCGGCGTTCCTCGACGGCCTGCACCAGGCGGTCCAGCCGCTTCGACAGCGCCTCCAGATCCCCCACCGCGTGCGCCTCGTCCACCTGCGCCCGCAGCGTGGCGATGGCGGCCTCGGCGTCCTTGGCTGCCAGGTCGGTGGTGCGTACCCGGCGTTCGAGCAGGCCGATCTCCACGACCAGGCCCTCGTACTTGCGCTCGAAGTAGGCCAGGGCCTCCTCAGGCGATCCGGCCTGCCACGACCCGACGACTCGTTCGCCGTCCGCCGTCCGCACGTACACGGTCCCCGTCTCGTCGACGCGGCCCCACGGGTCGCTGCTCACAGCGCCTCCTCCACATGATGCCCGGACGGGCCCTCGGCGGGCCCCGGCATCGTCCACAATTTCGTCACGGCCAACATAGGCGACCGGCGGGGCGGCTGTCCGCATCCCGCACGACCGAACTTCCGGCCCCTGGCCGGTCAGCGAGGGGTCAGGACTTCGTCACCGTGGCCTTGTCGATCACGACGGTCGCGTTGGGGGCGCCGTCACCCATCCCCGTCTGCTCGCCCGCGTCGGCGATCTTCTGGAGGACCTTCATGCCCTCCTCGCCGATCGTGCCGAACGGCGTGTAGTCGGGCGGCAGCTGGCTGTCCTGGTAGACGAGGAAGAACTGGCTGCCGCCGGAGTCGCGGTTGCTGCCGTCCTGGGCGTTGTAGCGGTTGGCCATCGCCACCGTGCCTGCCGGGTAGACGCCGCCCTTGAGCTTCTTCGACTTCAGGTTCTCGTCCGGGATGGTGTAGCCCGGGTCGCCCGCGCCGGTGCCCTCCGGGTCGCCGCACTGGAGCACGTAGATGCCGGCGCTGGTCAGCCGGTGGCACTGGGTGTGGTCGAAGTAGCCCTCGCCCGCGAGGAAGCTGAAGGAGTTGACCGTGTGCGGGGCGTTCTTCGCGTCCAGCTCCAGCGGGATGTCCCCGCAGGTGGTGGCGAGGTTCATGGTGTAGCCGGCGCCGGTGTCGACGGTGAGCTTCGGCTCCTTCTCGAAGCTCATCTTCTTCACCTCGCCCGGCGCCGGCTTCTCGCAGGGGTCCGCGGCCTTGGCCGGCTCCGCGGACTCCTGGGCCTTCGCCGCCTGGTCCTTGCCGTCGCCGCCGATGCCGCCCACCGCGTACACGGCCGCACCGCCCGCGAGCACCACGGCGAGGGCCGAGGCGATGACCGCGGTACGCGTCCGCGTCCGGCGGCGGGCCGCCTCGCGCCGCTCCTGCTGGCGCAGGTACTTCTTGCGGGCGGCCTCGCGCCGCCGCTGCTCGCTGCTGACCACCGGGTTGTCTCCTCGTCACGTCGTAGGGGCCGACCGCTTCGGTGTGCCCCGTACCGTATACGGGTTGGCTGTGGAAACGGCACCGCCGGTAGGCTTCGGACCTGCTGCGATTCTCCGCGGTCCGCGCCGTGGGACGACAGAAGCGACGACAGTGAGGACGAACGTGCTGATTGCCGGGTTCCCCGCAGGCGCCTGGGGCACCAACTGTTATGTGATCGCGCCCGCCGCCGGCGAGGAGTGCGTGATCGTGGACCCCGGCCACCAGGCCGCCCAGGGCGTCGAGGACGTGCTGGCCAAGCACCGGCTCAAGCCGGTCGCGGTGCTCCTCACCCACGGCCACATCGACCACGTCGCCTCGGTCGTCCCGGTCTGCGGCGCGCACTCCGTGCCGGCCTGGGTCCACCCCGAGGACCGCTACATGATGAGCGACCCGGAGAAGGGCATCGGCCGATCCATCGGCATGCCGCTCATGGGCGAGCTGACCGTCGGCGAGCCCGACGACGTCCGCGAACTGGCCGACGGCACCCAGGTGGACCTCGCCGGGCTGTCGTTCTCCGTCGACCACGCGCCCGGGCATACCAAGGGGTCGGTGACCTTCAGGCTGCCGCAGGCGGGGGACGTGCCGCAGGTGCTCCTCTCCGGCGACCTGCTGTTCGCCGGCTCCATCGGCCGGACCGACCTCCCCGGCGGCGACCTCGACGACATGTACGCCTCACTGGCCCGGGTGTGCCTGCCGCTGGACGACTCCACCGTCGTCCTGCCCGGCCACAACGAGCACACCACCATCGGCCGGGAACGCGCCGCCAACCCGTACCTGCGGCAGGTCGCCCAGGGGCTCACCGGTGGTCCCGGCGGGCCCGCGGGCGACCGACGACGTCTGTAGACACAAAAGAGAGAACCGTGAGCACCTTCAAGGCCCCCAAGGGCACGTACGACCTGTTGCCCCCGGACTCCGCGACCTACCTCGCGGTCCGCGAGGCGATCTCGGCCCCGCTGCGCAACTCCGGCTACGGCTACATCGAGACCCCCGGCTTCGAGGACGTCGCCCTCTTCGCCCGCGGCGTCGGCGAGTCCACCGACATCGTCACCAAGGAGATGTACGCCTTCGAGACCAAGGGCGGCGACCAGCTCGCCCTGCGCCCCGAGGGCACCGCCTCCGTGCTGCGCGCCGCCCTGGAGGCCAGCCTCCACAAGGCCGGCAACCTCCCGGTCAAGCTCTGGTACTCCGGCTCGTACTACCGCTACGAGCGCCCGCAGAAGGGCCGCTACCGCCACTTCTCGCAGGTCGGCGCGGAGGCGATCGGCGCCGAGGACCCCGCGCTCGACGCCGAGCTGATCATCCTGGCCGACCAGGCGTACCGCTCGCTGGGGCTGCGCGAGTTCCGCATCCTGCTCAACTCGCTCGGCGACCAGGAGTGCCGCCCGGTCTACCGCGCCGCCCTCCAGGAGTTCCTGCGCGGCCTCGACCTCGACGAGGAGACCCGCCGGCGGATCGACATCAACCCGCTGCGCGTCCTCGACGACAAGCGGGCCGACGTCCAGAAGCAGCTCACCGACGCGCCCGTCCTGCGCGACTACCTCTGCGACGCCTGCAAGGCGTACCACGAGGAGGTGCGCGCCCTGATCACCGCCGCCGGGGTGGTCTTCGAGGACGACGAGCGGCTGGTGCGCGGCCTGGACTACTACACCCGTACCACCTTCGAGTTCGTCCACGACGGCCTCGGCTCGCAGTCGGCCGTCGGCGGTGGCGGCCGCTACGACGGGCTCTCCGAGATGATCGGAGGCCCCGCGCTGCCCTCGGTCGGCTGGGCGCTCGGCGTCGACCGCACCGTGCTGGCGCTGCGCGCCGAGGGCGTCGAGCTGGACCTCCCCTCGCCGACGAGCGTCTTCGCCGTGCCGCTCGGCGAGGAGGCCCGCCGAGCCCTGTTCGGGATCGTGACCCGGCTGCGCCAGGACGGCGTCGCCGCCGACTTCGCCTACGGCGGCAAGGGCCTCAAGGCCGCGATGAAGGCCGCCAACCGCTCCGGCGCCCGCTACACCCTGGTCGCGGGGGAGCGGGACCTCGCCGAGGGCGTCGTACAGCTCAAGGAGATGGAGTCCGGCGAGCAGACCGCCGTCCCCCTCGACTCCGTGGTCGCCGAGGTGGCCGCCCGCCTCGCCTGACCGCACCGTCCGCCGGGCCCGCGCACCTTCACCGGCGCGCGGGCCCGGCGCCGTTCGCGCCCCGCGCCGCCCGGGCCGCATCCTCCCGCCCGCTCGGGCGTTCTTCCTTATGTCCGTCCGACGGCGCCCCGCAGGGCCGTTGGGGCACAATGACCGCAGCCGCGCGGGCCCCCGGCGCCCGCCCCGCCGGGCCTACCGGCCCCTGGGCGGAGCGGAGGGCGGACGGCAGACTGGCGGCCGAGAAGACCGGCAGACCTACGACGACACTGGCGGAACGACGCGATGACCCACTCCACAGCGGCACCCGGCGGCGCCGCCCCCGGACGCGAGGACACCCTCACCACCCCGGCGCGGGCCGGCACGAGCCGCGCCTTCGCCTGGATGCTGGTGATCACCGGCGCGGCCGGACTGCTCGCGGCCTGGGTCATCACCATCGACAAGTTCAAGCTGCTGGAGGACCCGGACTTCGTCCCGGGATGCAGCCTCAACCCCGTCGTGGCCTGCGGCAACATCATGCAGAGCGAGCAGGCGTCCGCCTTCGGCTTCCCCAACCCGATGCTCGGCCTGGCCGCCTACGCCGTCGTGATCGGCGTCGGCGTGAGCCTGCTGACCGGGGCCCGCTTCCCCCGCTGGTACTGGCTGACCTTCAATGCCGGGACCCTCTTCGGCGTCGGCTTCTGCACCTGGCTCCAGTACCAGTCGCTGTACAACATCAACTCGCTCTGCCTGTGGTGCTGCCTGGCCTGGGTCGCCACGATCGTCATGTTCTGGTACGTCACGGTGCACAACGTCCGCGAGGGCTTCCTGCCCGCTTCGCGCGCGGTCCGCTCCCTGGCCGGCGAGTTCGCCTGGGTGCTGCCCGTCCTGCACGTCGGCGTCATCGGCATGCTGATCCTCACCCGCTGGTGGGACTTCTGGACCAGCTGACCGGCCCGGGAGCCTTTGCGGGCCGCCCCGGACCGGTTGTCGGTGCCGTGAATTAGGGTTCCCGTGTGGAACCCGACCTCTTCACCGCAGCAGCCGAAGACCGCCAGGAGAAGGACCCGTCCAGCAGCCCCCTGGCCGTCCGGATGCGCCCGCGCACCCTGGACGAGGTGGTCGGCCAGCAGCACCTGCTCAAGCCCGGTTCGCCGCTGCGCCGCCTCGTCGGCGAGGGCGCCGGCGGCCCGGCCGGCCCCTCCTCGGTCTTCCTCTGGGGCCCGCCGGGCATCGGCAAGACCACCCTGGCGTACGTGGTCAGCAAGGCCACCGACAAGCGGTTCGTGGAGCTTTCCGCGATCACCGCCGGGGTCAAGGAGGTGCGCGCCGTCATCGACGGCGCCCGCCGCGCCTCCGGCGGCTTCGGCAAGGAGACCGTCCTCTTCCTCGACGAGATCCACCGCTTCTCCAAGGCCCAGCAGGACTCCCTGCTGCCCGCCGTCGAGAACCGCTGGGTCACCCTCATCGCCGCCACCACCGAGAACCCGTACTTCTCGGTGATCTCCCCGCTGCTCTCCCGCTCCCTGCTGCTCACCCTGGAGCCGCTGACCGACGAGGACCTGCGCGGCCTCGTCCGCCGCGCCCTCACCGACGAGCGGGGCCTGGCCGGCTCCGTCACCCTCGCCGAGGACGCCGAGGCCCACCTGCTGCGGGTCGCCGGGGGCGACGCCCGCCGCGCGCTGACCGCCCTGGAGGCGGGCGCCGGCGCCGCGCTCGACAAGGGCGAGGCGGAGATCACGCTCACCACCCTGGAGGAGTCGGTGGACCGGGCCGCCGTGGCGTACGACCGCGCCGGTGACCAGCACTACGACGTGGCGAGCGCCCTCATCAAGTCCATCCGCGGCTCGGACGTGGACGCCGCCCTGCACTACCTCGCCCGGATGATCGACGCGGGGGAGGACCCCCGCTTCATCGCCCGCCGCCTGATGATCTCGGCCAGCGAGGACATCGGCCTCGCCGACCCGACGGCCCTGCCCACCGCGGTCGCCGCCGCCCAGGCCGTCGCCATGATCGGCTTCCCCGAGGCCGCGCTGACCCTCAGCCACGCCACCATCGCCCTGGCACTGGCCCCGAAGTCGAACGCCGCCACCACCGCCATCGGCGCCGCCCTGGAGGACGTCCGCAAGGGCCACGCCGGGCCGGTCCCCACCCACCTGCGCGACGGCCACTACAAGGGCGCGGCCAAGCTCGGACACGCCCAGGGGTACATCTACCCGCACGACGTCCCCGGCGCCATCGCCGCCCAGCAGTACGCCCCGGACGCCCTGGCGGGCAGGCGGTACTACCAGCCCACCCGGTACGGCGCCGAGGCCCGCTACGCCGACGTGGTCGAGAGGGTCCGCGAGCGCCTCGCCGAGGGCGGCCGCGGCGAGGGCTGAGCCGGCGCTCGGCCGGGTGCGGAGCACCGCCGGTGAGCCGGTACAATCGGTTCGCAGTGCTGCGTCCCACGTCCGGCCCCGGTCGGCACCACCAGAGTGGGACATGCAGCCGGAAGCCCCCACTGCCCTCGCGGTGGTGAGCGGGTCTTCCAGGAGCGTCGCGCACCGTCGAAGGTGTCGCGGGCAGCCCACCACCCCCCAGCGGCGGTCGGTGGGCCACTCGCGTGCTGCACGTTAGTGCCCAGACCAGGGAGCGGCTGCTCGGTGGAACCGTGTCACGGCGCGGGACCGCTGGGTTTCCCCGGCTGCGGATGCGACCTCCCCTAACCCTGGTGAGCCATCCACGAAAGATGAGAGAAGGTCCGGTTCATGCCGAACCAGTCCCGTCCCAAGGTCAAGAAGTCGCGTGCCCTCGGTATCGCGCTGACCCCGAAGGCTGTCAAGTACTTCGAGGCCCGCCCCTACCCGCCGGGTGAGCACGGCCGTGGCCGCAAGCAGAACTCGGACTACAAGGTCCGTCTGCTCGAGAAGCAGCGCCTGCGCGCCCAGTACGACATCAGCGAGCGTCAGATGGCCCGCGCCTACGACCGCGCTCGCAAGGCCGAGGGCAAGACCGGCGAAGCGCTGGTCATCGAGCTGGAGCGTCGCCTCGACGCCCTGGTGCTGCGTTCGGGCATCGCCCGCACCATCTACCAGGCCCGTCAGATGGTCGTCCACGGCCACATCGAGGTCAACGGCCACAAGGTCGACAAGCCGTCGTACCGCGTGCGTCCCGACGACGTCGTGATGGTCCGCGAGCGCAGCCGCGAGAAGCACCCCTTCCAGGTCGCCCGCGAGGGTGGCTACGACACGGAGGGCGAGACCCCGCGCTACCTCCAGGTCAACCTGAAGGCCCTGGCCTTCCGCCTGGACCGGGACCCGAACCGCAAGGAGATCCCGGTCATCTGCGACGAGCAGCTCGTCGTCGAGTACTACGCCCGCTGATCACCCGCTGATCCGGCAGAGCACTCAGCCCGCCTCCTCTCCCTTCCGGAGAGGGGGCGGGTTCGTCGCTTGTCGACCCTGCTCCGGGCCGCGCGCCGGGCCGGGAAACCGGTTCGGGAGGCCGGTGGCCGCGCGATAGGCTCGACAGGTGGCCGGCCGGTGCCGGACCCCCCTCGTGGGGTACGCCGGTCCAAGCCTCCCGGCGGTGCCCGTACCCCGGGGCCCGCGCCGTCGCGTGGGTGCACAACCCGACGAATCAGACCCGAGAGAGAGCGGTGCGCAGTGTCCGGTGGAGAGGTGGCCGGGGTCCTGGTGGCCGTCTTCTGGGCGATTCTGGTCTCCTTTCTCGCCGTGGCCCTGGTGAGGCTCGCCCAGACGCTCAAGGCGACGACCAAGCTGGTGGCGGACGTCACCGAGCAGGCGGTGCCCCTGCTGGCCGACGCCTCGGCGACGGTCCGCTCGGCCCAGAGCCAGCTCGACAGAGTCGACGCCATCGCCTCCGACGTCCAGGAGGTCACCTCCAACGCCTCCGCGCTCTCCACGACGGTCGCCTCCACCTTCGGCGGCCCCCTGGTCAAGGTGGCCGCCTTCGGTTACGGCGTCCGGCAGGCCATCAGCCGCAGGACCCGGGACGAGGACGACCGGCGCACGACCGCCAAGCCCTCCCGCCGCACCGTGATCGTGGGGCGCGCCGTGCCGCCCGCACCCCGGGGGCGGCGGAGGCGGAAGGACTGACCAGCGATGTTCCGCCGTACGTTCTGGTTCACCGCGGGCGCAGCCGCCGGCGTGTGGGCCAGCCACAAGGTCAACCAGAAGCTCCAGCGGCTCACCCCTGAGAGCCTCGCCGCGCAGGCGGCCGACAAGGCACTCGACGCCGGCCACCGGCTGAAGGACTTCGCCCTCGACGTCCGCGCGGGGATGCTCCAGCGCGAGGCGGAGCTGGACGACGTACTGGGGCTCGACGCACCCCCCGAGGGGCCCGAGCTGCCCGCCACGCGCCGGCCGGCGCTGGAGGGCGAGCGGTACCCCGTCACGTACCGCGCCCAGCAGAAGTACCCGAAGAAGTATCCGAAGCACCCGAACAACCGGAATGAGGACCACTGATGGAGTCGGCTGAGATCCGCCGCCGCTGGCTGCGCTTCTTCGAGGAGCGCGGGCACACCGTCGTCCCTTCGGCGTCGCTGATCGCGGACGACCCCACCCTGCTGCTCGTCCCCGCGGGCATGGTCCCCTTCAAGCCGTACTTCCTCGGCGAGGTCGCCCCGCCCGCCCCGCGCGCCACCAGCGTGCAGAAGTGCGTGCGCACCCCGGACATCGAAGAGGTCGGCAAGACCACCCGGCACGGCACGTTCTTCCAGATGTGCGGCAACTTCTCCTTCGGTGACTACTTCAAGGAAGGGGCCATCACCTACGCCTGGGAGCTGCTCACCAACTCCCAGGACCAGGGCGGGTACGGCCTCGACCCCGAGCGCCTGTGGATCACCGTCTACCTCGACGACGACGAGGCCGAGACGATCTGGCGCGAGAAGATCGGCGTCCCCGCCGAGCGCATCCAGCGGCTGGGCAAGAAGGACAACTTCTGGTCCATGGGCGTCCCCGGACCCTGCGGCCCCTGCTCCGAGATCAACTACGACCGCGGCCCCGAGTTCGGCGTCGAGGGCGGCCCGGCCGTCAACGACGAGCGGTACGTGGAGATCTGGAACCTCGTCTTCATGCAGTACGAGCGGGGCGCCGGCGAGGACAAGGAGGACTTCCCGATCCTCGGCGACCTCCCCAGCAAGAACATCGACACCGGCCTCGGCCTCGAACGTCTCGCCATGATCCTCCAGGGCGTGCGCAACCTCTACGAGATCGACACCTCCCGGATCGTCATCGACAAGGCCACCGAGCTGACCGGCGTCCGCTACGGCGCCGACCGGGCCTCGGACGTGTCGCTGCGCGTCGTCACCGACCACATGCGCACCTCCGTCATGCTCATCGGCGACGGCGTCACCCCGGGCAACGAGGGCCGCGGCTACGTGCTGCGCCGCATCATGCGCCGCGCCATCCGCAACATGCGCCTGCTCGGCGCCACCGGACCGGTCGTCGCCGAGCTGGTCGACACCGTGATCGAGTCGATGGGGCAGCAGTACCCGGAGCTGATCACCGAGCGCAAGCGCATCCTGACCGTCGCCCTCGCCGAGGAGGCCGCCTTCCTCAAGGCGCTCAAGGGCGGCACCAACATCCTGGACACGGCCGTCACCGAGACCAAGGCCGCCGGCTCCACCGTCCTCTCCGGGGACAAGGCGTTCCTCCTCCACGACACGTGGGGCTTCCCGATCGACCTGACCCTGGAGATGGCCGCCGAGCAAGGGCTGACCGTCGACGAGTCCGGTTTCCGCCGCCTGATGAAGGAGCAGCGCGAGCGCGCCAAGGCCGACGCCCGCGCCAAGAAGACCGGCCACGCCGACCTCTCCGCCTACCGCGAGGTCGCCGACGCCGCCGGCGCCACCGACTTCACCGGCTACCTGGCCACCGAGGGCGAGTCCACCGTGGTCGGCCTGCTGGTCCACGGCGTCTCCTCGCCGGCCGCCACCGAGGGCGACGAGGTCGAGATCGTCCTCGACCGCACCCCGTTCTACGCCGAGGGCGGCGGCCAGATCGCCGACACCGGCCGCATCCGCTTCGACAACGGCGCCGTCGTCGAGGTCCGCGACGTGCAGAAGCCGGTTCCCGGCGTCCACGTCCACAAGGGCGTCGTCCAGGTCGGCGAGGTGACCGTGGGCTCCCCGGCCTACGCCGCGATCGACGTCGGCCGCCGCCGGGCCATCGCCCGCGCCCACTCGGCCACCCACCTCACCCACCAGGCGCTGCGCGACGCGCTCGGCCCGACGGCCGCCCAGGCCGGCTCGGAGAACCAGCCGGGCCGCTTCCGCTTCGACTTCGGCTCCCCGGCCGCCGTGCCCGGCGCCGTCCTCACCGACGTCGAGCAGAAGATCAACGAGGTGCTCGCCCGCGACCTGGACGTCCAGGCCGAGGTCATGAGCATCGACGACGCCAAGAAGCAGGGCGCCATCGCCGAGTTCGGCGAGAAGTACGGCGAGCGGGTCCGGGTCGTCACCATCGGCGACTTCTCCAAGGAGCTGTGCGGCGGCACGCACGTCCGCAACACCGCCCAGCTCGGCCTGGTCAAGCTGCTCGGCGAGTCCTCCATCGGCTCCGGTGTGCGCCGCATCGAGGCCCTGGTCGGCGTCGACGCGTACAACTTCCTGGCCAGGGAGCACACGGTCGTCGCCCAGCTCCAGGAACTGGTCAAGGGCCGTCCCGAGGAACTGCCCGAGAAGGTCTCCGCGATGCTCGGCAAGCTCAAGGAGGCCGAGAAGGAGATCGAGCGCTTCCGCGCCGAGAAGGTCCTCCAGGCCGCTGCCGGGCTCGCCGCGGGCGCCCAGGACGTCCGGGGCACCGCCCTGGTCACCGGCCGGGTGCCGGACGGCACCGGCGCCGACGACCTGCGCAAGCTCGTCCTCGACGTGCGGGGCCGCATCCCCTCCGACCGGCCCGCCGTGGTCGCCCTGTTCACCGTGGCGGGCGACCGGCCGCTGACCGTGGTCGCCACCAACGAGGCCGCCCGCGAGCGTGGCCTCAAGGCCGGCGACCTGGTCCGCACCGCCGCCAAGACGCTCGGCGGAGGCGGCGGCGGCAAGCCCGACGTCGCCCAGGGCGGCGGGCAGAACCCGCAGGCCATCGACGAGGCCGTCAGCGCGGTCGAGCGTCAGGTCGCCGAGAGCGCCCGATGAGCGGAACGCTGCGCCGGGGCCGCCGCCTCGCCGTGGACGTCGGCGACGCCCGGATCGGAGTCGCCTCCTGCGACCCCGACGGGATTCTCGCCACGCCGGTGGAGACCGTGCCGGGACGTGACGTCCCGGCCGCCCACCGGCGGCTCGCCGCCCTCGTCGAGGAGTACGAGCCGATCGAGGTCGTCGTCGGGCTCCCGCGCTCCCTCAAGGGCGGCGAGGGCCCGGCGGCCGTCAAGGTCCGCGGCTTCGCCCAGGAACTCGCCCGGACCATCGCGCCCGTCCCGGTGCGACTGGTGGACGAGCGGATGTCCACGGTGACGGCGGCTCAGGGGATGCGGGCCTCCGGGGTCCGCTCCAAGAAGGGGCGCGCCGTCATCGACCAGGCGGCCGCCGTGGTGATCCTGCAGAGCGCGCTGGAGTCCGAACGGGCGTCAGGCGCAGCTCCCGGCGAGGGCGTCGAAGTGGTCATCTGATCGCGATACGGTAACGTGCCGCGCGATGCGCCGGTGTGTTCGAACAACTGACCCACACGGCAGAAAGACGGCGCGGAAGCCGCCGCCCAGGTGCGGCGGCTTCCCCCGTCCCGCGGCTCTAGGGGACCGATGACTGAGTATGGCCGGGGCCAAGGCTCCGATCCGTGGCAGGAGGACCCGCTCTCCTCGCCCGCCTACGGGCAGGCGGCACAGGGCGGGTACGGCGACGGATGGAGCGGACAGCAGCCTGGTGGCTACCCGCCTCCCCAGCCCGGTTACGACGGGCAGCCGTACCAGCAGTACCCGCAGGACGGGGGCCAGCAGGGCTACCCGCAGCAGCAGTACCCGCAACAGGGGTACCCGGGTCAGCAGTACGACCCGAACCAGCAGGGCTATCCCCAGCAGGCCCAGCAGGCCCAGCAGGCCCAGCAGGCCCAGCAGGCCCAGCAGGCCCAGCCCCAGCAGGGCCAGTACGGCGGCTCCGACGGTTACGGGCAGCAGTACCCCGGGGCCTGGGACACCGGGCAGGTCCCCCCGTACGACCCGGCGGTCGGCGATCCGTACCAGCAGCAGGCCCACGGCCACGAGGGCTACGGGGGCGGGCAGCACGACCCGTATCGCACCGAGGGCGCCTATCCGCCGCCCCGCCCGCCCGGTCGGCGTGAGGACCCGCAGCCGGAGGGCGAGTGGGAGGAGCCGGGGGAGGAGACCCACCCCTTCTTCACCGGCGCCGACGACACCTCCGACGCCGACGAGGGCCGCGGCGCCCGGCGCGGCCGGGGCCGCAGGAACGAGCGGGACGAACAGGACCGCGCTGGGGACCGCGACGACTACGACGACGATCATGGCGACGACCACGAGGACGAACCGGAGCCCGGCGGCCGGCGCGGACGCGGCGGCGGCAAGCAGCGCGGCCGGGGCACCAAGGGCAAGAGCCGCAACGGCATGGCCTGCCTGGTCGTCTCGCTGGTGCTGATCGGCGGCGGCGGCGCGGTCGCGTACTACGGCTACCAGTTCTACCAGGACCGTTTCGGCCCGGCCGAGGACTACGCGGGCGAGGGTTCGGGGCAGGTCGTCGTCGAGGTGCCGCAGGGCGCCGTCGGCTGGGACATCGCCAACCTGCTGAAGAAGCACGACGTCGTCAAGAGCGGCTCCGCCTTCGTCAATGCGCAGAACGCCCATCCCCAGGGCAAGTCCCTCCAGCCCGGCTTCTACACGCTGCACAAGCAGATGTCCGGCAAGGCCGCCGTCGAGCTGATGCTCAGCCCCAAGAGCCGCAACACGCTGATCATCCCCGAGGGCCGCCGCAACGCCTGGGTGTACGAGCAGATCGACAAGCGGCTCGGCGTCAAGGCCGGCACCACCGAGGAAGTGGCCCTGGAGGAGTCCAAGTCGCTCGGCCTGCCCGAATGGGCCGACAACAACAAGGACATCAAGGACCCGCTGGAAGGCTTCCTCTTCCCCTCCAGCTACCCGCTGGCCAAGTCGATGGAGCCGGCCGACGTCCTCAAGAAGATGGTGGCGCAGGCCAAGCAGGAGTACGCCCGTCACGACCTGGAGGGCTCGGCCGAGAAGCTCGGCCTCAAGGACCCGCTCCAACTGGTCACCGTCGCGAGCCTGGTCCAGGCCGAGGGCATGACCCACGACGACTTCCGGAAGATGGCCGCGGTCGTCTACAACCGGCTCCAGCCGGACAACACGGTGACCAACCAGAAGCTGGAGTTCGACTCCACGTACAACTACCTGAAGGGGGAGAGCGAGATCGACATCTCGATCGCGAAGATCCGCAACGACCCCGACCCGTACAACACCTACTACCACAAGCTCCTGCCGCCGGGACCGATCGGGAACCCGGGCGCGGACGCCATGAAGGCCGCCACCGCCCCGGACACCGGCGACTGGATGTTCTTCATCTCCATCGACGGCAAGACGACCAAGTTCACCAAGACCCTGGCCGATCACGAGGCTCTGGTGGAGGAGTTCAATGAAAGCCGCAGCAAGGGCCGGTGAGAGCCGCCGGGCCGCCGTCCTCGGCAAGCCCGTCGGCCACTCGCTCTCCCCGGCCCTGCACCGCGCCGCCTACGCGGAACTGGGCCTCGACGGCTGGTCGTACGAGCGTTACGAGACCGACGAGGACGAACTGCCCGGCTTCGTCGCCGGGCTCGGCCCCGAGTGGGCGGGGCTGTCGCTGACCATGCCGCTGAAGCGGGCCGCGCTCGCGCTCTGCGCGACGGTCACCCCCGTCGCCCGTTCGGTGGAGGCGGTCAACACGCTCGTGCGGGACGGCGACGGCGGCTGGCACGGCGACAACACCGACGTACCCGGACTGGTAGCCGCCCTGCGTGAGCGGGGGATCGAGAAGGCCCCCGAGGCCGCCGTCCTCGGCGCCGGAGCCACCGCCTCCTCCGCCCTGGCCGCCCTCGCCTCGATGGGCGCCGACCAGGTCGAGGTGTACGTCCGCAGCGAGGCGCGTGCCGAGGAGATGCGCGAGTGGGGGCGGCGGCTGGGCGTCGAGGCGCTGGCCCGGCCGTGGGAGCGGGCCGCCGAGGCGCTGCGCAGGCCGCTGGTGATCGCCACCACCCCGGCCGGGGCCGCCGACGCGCTCGCCGCGGAGGTCCCGGAACCGCCCGGCACCCTCTTCGACGTGCTCTACGAACCGTGGCCGACGCCGCTCGCCGCCCGTTGGGCCGCGCGCGGTGGCACGGTCCTCGGCGGGCTGGACCTCCTGGTCCACCAGGCCGTCCTCCAGGTCGAGCGGATGACCGGGGTGGTGCCCGCGCCCCTCGCGGCGATGCGGGCGGCGGGCAACGCCGCTCTCGCCGCCCGCTGACCGGACGCGTCCGCCCGGTCCGTGGCGGCGGACCGGGCGTTCCACCCGTTGGACCGCTTGCCGTACCGGCCCGCCCGGCGTGGGAGGATCGGACGCGGCGGGCAGGGGACGCGCCCCCCGGCCGCGCCGCAGAGACCGGGCGCGAGCAGGAGGAGCACCGTTGAGCAGGCTGCGTTGGCTGACCGCGGGGGAGTCGCACGGACCCGCACTGGTGGCCACCCTGGAGGGACTTCCCGCCGGGGTGCCGATCACCACGGAGATGGTCGCCGACCATCTGGCCCGGCGGCGGCTCGGCTACGGTCGCGGCGCCCGGATGAAGTTCGAGCGCGACGAGGTCACCTTCCTCGGCGGGGTCCGCCACGGACTGACCCTCGGCTCCCCGGTCGCCGTCATGGTCGGCAACACCGAGTGGCCCAAGTGGGAGCAGGTCATGGCGGCCGACCCGGTCGACCCCGGGGAACTGGCCACGCTCGCCCGCAACGCCCCGCTGACCCGCCCCAGGCCCGGCCACGCCGACCTCGCCGGGATGCAGAAGTACGGCTTCGACGAGGCCCGCCCGATCCTGGAGCGCGCCTCCGCGCGGGAGACCGCGGCCCGGGTGGCGCTCGGCGCCGTCGCCCGCTCGTACCTGAGGGAGACGGCCGGGATCGAGATCGTCTCGCACGTCGTGGAGCTGGCCGCCGCCAAGGCGCCGTACGGCACCCTCCCGGTCCCCGGCGACGTGGAGCGGCTCGACGCCGACCCGGTGCGCTGCCTGGACCCCGAGGCGTCCGCGGCGATGGTCGCCGAGATCGACCAGGCCCACAAGGACGGCGACACCCTCGGGGGTGTGGTCGAGGTCGTCGCCCACGGAGTGCCCGTCGGGCTCGGCTCCCACGTCCACTGGGACCGGCGGCTCGACGCGCGGCTGGCCGGCGCCCTCATGGGCATCCAGGCGATCAAGGGCGTCGAGGTCGGCGACGGCTTCGACCTGGCGCGGGTGCCCGGCTCCCGGGCGCACGACGAGATCGTCGTCACCGAGGACGGCATCCGCCGTGCCTCCGGCCGCTCCGGCGGCACCGAGGGCGGCCTGACCACCGGTGAGGTGCTGCGGGTACGGGCCGCCATGAAGCCCATCGCGACGGTGCCCCGCGCGCTCGGCACCGTCGACGTGGCCACCGGCGAGCCCGCCAAGGCCCACCACCAGCGCTCCGACGTCTGCGCCGTCCCGGCCGCGGGCATCGTCGCCGAGGCGATGGTCGCGCTCGTCCTCGCCGACGCCGTCGCGGAGAAGTTCGGCGGCGACAGTGTCGCCGAGACCCGCCGCAACGTCTCCGGCTACCTCGACCACCTCCCCGTCCGGTGAGCGCCGCCACCCCGGCCGGCCCCTGCCTGGTCCTCGTCGGACCGATGGGCGTCGGAAAGTCCACCGTCGGCGCGCTGCTCGCCGAGCGGCTCGGCCACACCTACCGTGACACCGACGCCGACATCGTCGCCGCCGAGGGCCGCGAGATCGCCGAGATCTTCGTCGACGAGGGCGAGCCGCACTTCCGCGAGCTGGAGCGCCGCGCCGTCGCCGCCGCCGTCGAGACCCACACCGGCGTCCTGGCCCTGGGCGGCGGAGCCGTCCTCGACCCGGCCACCCGGGCGCTGCTCGCCGGCCGGCCGGTCGTCTACCTGTCGATGCAGGTCGACGAGGCGGTCCGGCGCACCGGCCTGGCCACCGCCCGGCCGCTGCTCGCCGTCAACCCGCGCCGGCAGTGGCGCGAGCTGATGGAGGCCCGCCGCCACCTGTACACCGAGGTCGCCCGCGCCGAGGTCGCCACCGACCACCGCACCCCCGAAGAGGTCGCCGAAGCGGTCCTCGACGCAATGGAGTTGAAGCACGCATGACCCTGCGTATCCCCGTCGGCGCCACCGCAGGCACCGAACCGTACGAGGTACTGATCGGCCACCAGCTCCTCGGCGAGCTGCCCGGCCTCATCGGCGAGCAGGCCCGCCGGGTCGCCGTCATCCACCCCGAGGCGCTGGCCGAGACTGGCGAGGCGCTCCGCGCCGACCTCGCCGACCAGGGGTACGAGGCCATCGCCGTCCAGGTGCCCAACGCCGAGGAGGCCAAGACCGCCGAGGTCGCCGCCTACTGCTGGAAGGCGCTCGGGCAGTCCGGCTTCACCCGCACCGACGTCATCGTCGGGGTCGGCGGCGGCGCCACCACCGACCTCGCCGGGTTCGTCGCGGCGAGCTGGCTGCGCGGGGTGCGCTGGGTCGCCGTCCCCACCACCGTGCTGGCCATGGTCGACGCGGCCGTCGGCGGCAAGACCGGCATCAACACGGCCGAGGGCAAGAACCTCGTCGGCGCCTTCCACCCGCCGGCCGGGGTCCTCTGCGACCTGGCCGCGCTGGAGTCGCTGCCGGTCCACGACTACGTCAGCGGCCTCGCCGAGATCATCAAGGCCGGTTTCCTCGCCGACCCGGTCATCCTCGACCTCATCGAGGCCGACCCGGCCGCCGCCCGGACCCCCGCCGGGCCGCACACCGCCGAACTCATCGAGCGCTCCATCCGGGTCAAGGCCGAGGTGGTCTCCGAGGACCTCAAGGAGTCCGGCCGCCGCGAGATCCTCAACTACGGCCACACCCTGGGCCACGCCATCGAGAAGAACGAGCGGTACGAGTGGCGGCACGGCGCCGCCGTCGCCGTCGGGATGCTCTACGCCGCCGAGCTGGGCCGCCTCGCCGGACGGCTCGACGACGCCACCGCCGACCGGCACCGCACCGTCCTGGAGGCGGTCGGCCTGCCCCTGACCTACCGCTACGACCAGTGGCCCAAGCTGGTCGAGAACATGAAGGTGGACAAGAAGTCCCGCGGCGACACGCTGCGCTTCATCGTCCTCGACGGCCTGGCCCGCCCCACCGTCCTGGAGGGCCCCGACCCGGCCGTCATGCTCGGCGCCTACGGCGAGGTCGCGGACTGACCCCGCGGGCCCGGCGGCGGACGGAGCCCTCCGTCCGCCGCCGGGCCCGCCTTGACCTGCCCGGTCGTTCACACAACACCGGCCGGGGACGGTACCGTTCGCTAGCGCGTCGGCGGCCGGGGACTTCCCGGAAGCGCCGTGCGCCCCACGCCAGTTGCCTGATGAGACGGAGTGGCACCGGATGCAGCACGCAGGGGGGCCTCCGCTGCCGCCTTACCACCAGCAGGCCATGGCGAGCGCCGACTGGCCCCAGGGCCCGCCGCCCGCCCAGCCCCCGCACCCCGCGCCGCCGCCCCCGCCGCCCGCGCAGCCCCCGGGCTTCGTCGGGAGCGTGCCCTCCGGGCGCACCCCGCACCCCGGGCAGGGCGGCCCGGCCCGGCCCGTCCCCCCGGCCTCGGTCCCGCCCGAGGGCACCGGCCACGTGCAGCTGCCGCCCGGCGGCCCCGTGGCGATGCCGAGCCCGCCGCCCGGCGCCGGCCAGGCGGACACCGGCAGCACCACCCTCGCGGTGCTGCTCATAGGCCCGGCCGGAGCGGGGAAGACCACCGTCGCCCGGCTCTGGGCCGAACAACGCCGCGTGCCCACCGCCCACATCAGCCTGGACGACGTCCGCGAATGGGTCCGATCCGGCTTCGCCGACCCCCAGGCAGGGTGGAACGACCACTCCGAGGCCCAGTACCGCCTCGCCCGCCGCACCTGCGGCTTCTCCGCCCGCAACTTCCTTGCCAACGGCATCTCCTGCATCCTCGACGACGCCGTCTTCCCCGACCGGCCGGTGATCGGACTCGGCGGCTGGAAGCGCCACGTCGGCCCCGGCCTCCTCCCCGTGGTCCTGCTTCCCGGGCTGGAGATCGTCCTGGAGCGCAATTCCCAGCGGCACGGCAACCGCCGCCTCTCCGACGAGGAGGTGGCCCGGATACACGGACGGATGGCCGGCTGGTACGGCTCCGGGCTGCCGATCATCGACAACTCGCACCTGGACGCCGCACAGACCGCCCGGGCCCTCGACGACGTCCTCGCCCGCGCCATCGCCAGCCCGCCCCAGTGGTGAGCGCCCCCGCCCCAGGCGCCCCGGTGCCCGGTCGGACGCGCTGAACCGGCCGGTGCGCCGAGCCGCTCGTAGGCTCGGAACATGTCCGAGGCTCCGCATGCGTACGACGTGTACCAAGCCCGCAGGCAGCGGCTGCGGGAGCGCTGCGCGGCGGCCGGTGACGCCGCCGCCGTGGTCTCCCGCCCGGCCAACATCCGCTACCTGACCGGCACCGCCCCCGAACGGGCCGCCCTGCTGCTCGGCGCCCACGAACCCGGCGCCGACGTGCTGCTGTGCGCCGTCCAGCCCGGCGTGCGGCCCGAGGAGGGCAGGCCCGACGAGGCGCTCAGGCTCCAGCTCCTGGACGGACCCGGCGCCGACCCGGCGGTGGCCGCCGCCACCCTCGCGCTGCGCCGGGGCGACCGTCCCGTGGCGGTCGAGGAGCACGACCTGACGGTGGCCCGGCACCGGACGATGGCCTCCGCCGCCCCCGGTATCGTCCTCACCGACCTGGGCGGGGCCGTCGAGCAACTGCGGTACGTCAAGGACGAGGAGGAGATCTCCTGCCTGCGGATCGCCGCCGAGATCACCGACCAGGCCCTCGGTGAACTCCTGGAGTCCATCCTGGTCGGCCGCACCGAGCGCCACCTCGCCCTGGAGCTGGAGCGCCGCCTCATCGACCACGGCGCCGACGGGCCGGCCTTCGCCAGCTCGGTGGGGGCCGGGCCCAACGCGGGCCTGGCCCGCCACCGGCCCACCGACCGCCGGGTCGAGGAGGGCGACTTCCTCACCGTGGGCCTCGGCGCGGTCTACCGCGGCTACCGCTGCGCGATCGGCCGGACCTTCGTCATCGGCACCACCCCGGCGGACTGGCAGGTGGAGCTGTACGACCTGGTCTTCGCCGCCCAGCGGGCCGGCCGGGAGGCCCTCGCACCCGGCGCGGCCTGCCGCGACGTCGACCGGGCCGCCCGCCAGGTGCTCACCGGCGCGGGGTACACCGAGGGGCTCGCCCCCGTCACCGGGCACGGCGTCGGCCTGGAAAACGTGGAGGACCCGCAGATCGCCCCTGCGGCCATGGGTAAACTGGACGCTCGTGTGCCGGTCACCGTCGAACCGGGAGTCCACCTCCCGGGCCGGGGCGGAGTCCGGATCGACGACACGCTCGTCGTGCGCCCCGAGGCGGACGGCGGACCTGAGCTACTCACGATCACGACCAAGGAGCTGCTCGCGCTCTAGCCCCGGCCTGTGCGTGCACCCGAGGTCCCACCAGCTCCCCGCTGACCGACAGGTCAGGGGGGAGACACCCATTCGTCCAGGAGATACCGCAAACGTGGCTTCCACGAACGACCTCAAGAACGGCATGGTGCTCAAGCTCGACGGGGGCCAGCTCTGGTCCGTAGTCGAGTTCCAGCACGTCAAGCCCGGCAAGGGCCCTGCCTTCGTGCGCACCAAGCTGAAGAACGTGCTGTCCGGAAAGACCGTCGACAAGACCTTCAACGCCGGCGTCAAGGTCGAGACGGCCACCGTCGACAAGCGCGACATGCAGTTCTCGTACATGGACGGCGACTACTTCGTCTTCATGGACATGGAGACCTACGACCAGCTGCACGTCGACCGCAAGGCCGTCGGCGACGCCGCCAACTTCCTCATCGAGGGCTTCGAGGCGACCGTCGCCCAGCACGAGGGCGAGGTGCTCTTCGTGGAGCTGCCGGCCGCCGTCGAGCTGGTCATCAAGGAGACCGAGCCGGGCGTCCAGGGCGACCGCTCCACCGGCGGCACCAAGCCGGCGATCCTGGAGACGGGCTACCAGATCAACGTCCCGCTCTTCATCACCACCGGTGAGAAGATCAAGGTCGACACCCGCTCCAGCGACTACCTCGGCCGGGTGAACAGCTAACCGTGGCTGCTCGCAATACGGCCCGCAAGCGCGCCTTCCAGATCCTCTTCGAGGCCGATCAGCGCTCCACCGACGTGCTGACCGTCCTCGCGGACTGGATTCGGCACGCACGCTCCGACACCCGGCAGCCGCCGGTCAGCGAGTACACGATGGAACTCGTCGAGGGGTACGCCGAGCACGAGCGGCGCATCGACGAACTCATCTCGCAGTACGCCGTCGACTGGACCCTCGACCGGATGCCCGTCGTCGACCGCAACATCCTGCGGCTCGGCGCCTACGAACTGATCTGGGTCGACACCACCCCCGACGCCGTCGTGCTGGACGAGGCCGTCCAGTTGGCCAAGGAGTTCTCCACGGACGACTCCCCGGCCTTCGTCAACGGCCTGCTCGCCCGCTTCAAGGAGCTGAAGCCGGGCCTGCGCCGCGGCTGATCCCCCCCCCGCACACCGCGAGAGCCCGCAGCCGTCACGGCCGCGGGCTCCCGCCGTCCGGGAGCCGCACACCGCGGCCAGAACGCGCCTGAGGGCGGCTCCGGGAACTCCCGGAGCCGCCCTCAGGCGTATGACCTCACTGCCGCGGTGCGGTCAGCTGTCCTCGTGGGCGACCGCGCGGCGGGCGTCGGAGTCGAGGACGCCCCAGCTGATCAGCTGCTCGGTGAGGACCGAGGGGGACTGGTCGTAGATCACCGCGAGGGTGCGCAGGTCGTCCTGGCGGATGGAGAGGACCTTGCCGTTGTAGTCCCCGCGCTGCGACTGGATGGTCGCCGCGTACCGCTGGAGGGGGCCCGCCTTCTCCGGCGGGACGTTGGCCAGGCGCTCCAGCTGGAGGACGAGCTTCGGCGGGGGCTCGGCCGCGCCGCCGGGGGTCGTGCCCGGCAGCAGTTCCTGCACGGGGACGCCGTAGAAGTCCGCGAGCTCGGCGAGCCGCTGCACGGTGACGGCGCGGTCCCCGCGCTCGTACGAACCGACCACGACCGCCTTCCAGCGGCCCTGGGACTTCTCCTCGACGCCGTGGAGGGAAAGGCCCTGCTGCGTGCGGATGGCGCGGAGCTTGGCCCCGAGCTGTTTTGCGTATTCGCTGGACATGTGGCTCCCCGGACGAAGACTGGTAACTCACTGTGAGGTTACGCAGCGTTACTTGGCTGCGTCAAGCCGAACGGTGGTGCCGAGGGCTCCGAGGGCGGGTCTCGGGGCCTTCCGGCCCGTAGTGGGACGGGGACCCCAGGGTCTCCCGGACCCGGCCGTCCGCGTTGGGCCGGGGTGGTGACCAGGCGCGTTCCGGCCGCTGGTACCGTGGACGACGCACTTCCCGACGTCCTTTAAGAACCGTCCTGTGAGGCGGAGAAGGAGGTCCGTTCCCTGTGAACGCCACCACCCCCAAGAACCCCGGGCCGCACGAGGCCCGCCCCGTTCTCGAAGGCCCCGACATCGGCCGGGTCCTGACCCGCATCGCCCACGAGATCGTCGAACGCGCCAAAGGCGCCGACGACGTGGTCCTGCTCGGCATCCCCACCCGCGGCGTCCATCTCGCCGAGCGGCTGGCGGACAAGCTCGCCGAGATCACCTCGCGCCCCGTACCGGCCGGCTCGCTGGACATCACCATGTACCGCGACGACCTGCGGCTGAAGCCCGCCCGGGCCATCGGCCGCACCGAGATCCCCGCCGACGGGATCGACGGGCGCCTGGTCGTCCTCGTCGACGACGTGCTCTTCTCCGGCCGCACCATCCGTGCCGCCCTCGACGCCCTCGGCGACATCGGCCGGCCCCGTGCCGTGCAGCTCGCCGTCCTCGTCGACCGCGGCCACCGCGAGCTGCCGATCCGCGCCGACTACGTCGGCAAGAACCTCCCCACGTCGCTGCGGGAGACGGTCAAGGTCCAGCTCGCCGAGGAGGACGGCCGCGACGCGGTCCTGCTCGGTGCCGGACCCTCCGCCCCCGCCCCGGCAGGCGGCAACTAGCACCCCACCGCGGTCCCCGCCGCCGCACGCGCCCGCGCGCGGGACGGCAGCCGGACCAGGGTGTCCCCGCATGCCCGAAACCTCCCGAACGCACGGAGCCCACCGATGATGCGCCACCTCATCTCGGCCGCCGACCTCACCCGCGACGACGCCGTCCTGATCCTCGACACCGCCGAGGAGATGGCCCGGGTAGCCGACCGGCCGATCAAGAAACTGCCCACCCTGCGCGGCCGGACCGTCGTCAACCTCTTCTTCGAGGACTCGACGCGGACCAGGATCTCCTTCGAGGCCGCCGAGAAGCGCCTCTCCGCCGACGTCATCAACTTCACCGCCAAGGGGTCCTCGGTCTCCAAGGGCGAGTCGCTCAAGGACACCGCCCAGACCCTGGAAGCGATGGGCGTCGACGCCGTCGTCATCCGGCACGGCGCCTCCGGCGCGCCCTTCCGGCTCGCCACCTCCGGCTGGATCGACGCCGCCGTCGTCAACGCCGGCGACGGCACCCACCAGCACCCCACCCAGGCCCTGCTGGACGCCTTCACCCTGCGCCGCCGCCTGGTCGGGCCCGACACCGGCCTCGGCCAGGACCTGGCCGGGTGCCGGGTCACCATCGTCGGCGACATCCTGCACAGCCGCGTCGCCCGCTCCAACGTCGACCTGCTGCACACCCTCGGCGCCCACGTCACCCTCGTCGCCCCGCCCACCCTGCTGCCGGTCGGCGTCGAGAGCTGGCCCTGCGAGGTCTCGTACAGCCTCGACAAGGTGCTCGACCGGTCCGACGCCGTGATGATGCTGCGGGTGCAGCGTGAACGGATGAACGCCGCGTACTTCCCGACCGAGCGCGAGTACGCCCGCCGGTACGGGCTCGACGGGGAGCGGATGGCGAAGATGCCCGCCGAGGCCGTCGTCATGCACCCCGGCCCGATGGTCCGCGGCATGGAGATCACCGCCGAGGTCGCCGACTCACCGCGCTGCACCGCCGTCGAGCAGGTCACCAACGGCGTCTCCGTGCGGATGGCCGTGCTCTACCTGCTGCTGGGCGGGAACGAGCCCGCCATCGCCCAGAACCGCCCCGCCCCCGCCACCGAGGAGAACCCCGCATCATGACCGCCCGCACCAAGACGCTCATCCGCGGGGCGCGCCTGCTCGGCGGCGCACCCCAGGACGTCCTGATCGACGGTGAGACCATCGCCGCCGTCGGGAGCGGCCTCGACGCCGAGGGCGCCCAGGTCGTCGAGGCCGAGGGCCTGGTCCTCCTCCCCGGCCTGGTCGACCTCCACACCCACCTGCGCGAACCCGGCCGTGAGGACTCCGAGACCGTCCTCACCGGCACCCGCGCCGCCGCCGCCGGCGGCTACACCGCCGTGCACGCCATGGCCAACACCTTCCCCGTCGCCGACACCGCCGGCGTGGTCGAGCAGGTCTGGCGGCTCGGCAAGGAGTCCGGCTACTGCGACGTGCAGCCGGTCGGCGCCGTCACCGTCGGCCTGGAGGGCAAGCACCTGGCCGAACTGGGCGCCATGCACGACTCGGCCGCCGGCGTCCGGGTCTTCTCCGACGACGGCAAGTGCGTCCACGACGCGGTGATCATGCGCCGCGCCCTGGAGTACGTGAAGGCGTTCGACGGCGTCATCGCCCAGCACGCCCAGGAGCCCCGGCTCACCGAGGGCGCCCAGATGAACGAGGGCGCCGTCTCCGCCGAACTCGGCCTCGGCGGCTGGCCGGCGGTCGCCGAGGAGTCGATCATCGCCCGCGACGTGCTGCTCGCCGCCCACGTCGACTCGCGCGTGCACATCTGCCACCTCTCCACCGCCGGCTCGGTGGAGATCGTCCGCTGGGCCAAGTCCAAGGGGTGGAACGTCACCGCCGAGGTCACCCCCCACCACCTGCTCCTCACCGACGAACTGGTGCGCACCTACAACCCGGTCTACAAGGTCAACCCGCCGCTGCGCACCGAGGCCGACGTGCTGGCCCTGCGCGCCGCGCTGGCCGACGGCGCCATCGACTGCGTCGCCACCGACCACGCCCCGCACCCCCACGAGGACAAGGACTGCGAGTGGCCCGCCGCGGCCATGGGCATGGTCGGCCTGGAGACCGCCCTCTCCGTGGTCCAGCAGACGATGGTCGACACCGGGCTGCTCGACTGGGCCGGCGTCGCCGACCGGATGTCCTTCCGTCCGGCAGCCATCTCCCGCCTCGCCGGGCAGGGCCGGCCGGTCGCCGAGGGGGAGCCCGCCAACCTCACCCTGGTCGATCCGGCTTACCGTGGAGATGTGGACCCCGCGGGCTTCGCCTCCCGCAGCCGCAACACCCCCTACGAGGGCCGTGAGCTGCCGGGACGCGTCACCCACACCTTCCTGCGGGGCCGGGCAACGGTAGTGGACGGGAAGCTGGCGTGACACCTGCACTGATGACTCTGGCCGCCGAACAGAAGTCGGCGGAGGTGACGGACTGGGCCGCGCGCATCGGCTGGCTCGTCGGCCTCGCCCTCTTCGTCGCCCTCGTCTACTGGCTGATGCGCGAAGGCTGGAAGTGGCGCGGCACCCTCCAGTCCGGCCTGCCCGAGCTGCGCACCACGCCCGAGGACCTCGCTCCGGCCACCCTCACCCTGACCGGCCGCTACCACGGCTCCACCACCGCGGGGCAGTGGCTGGACCGCATCGTCGCCCGGGGCCTGGGCACCCGCAGCCGCGCCGAGCTGACCCTGCACCCCGAGGGGCTCGACGTGGTCCGCCCCGGCGCCGCGGACTTCTTCGTCCCCGCCGAGTCCATCCTCGGCGCCCGCCTCGACAAGGGCATCGCCGGCAAGGTCCTGCCCGAGGGCGGCCTGCTGGTCGTCACCTGGGCCCACGGGGACCAGGTGCTCGACTCCGGCTTCCGCTCCGACCGCGCCGCCGAGCACCCCGCCTGGGTCAAGGCCCTCGGCACCCTGGAGGCCGAGGACGCCGCCGCCGCGTCCACAGCCCCCCACCCGCACCATGACCGCACGACGGAAGGCATCGCACGATGACGACCTCCACCCGGGGAGCCGGCCAGGCTCCCGCCGTACTCGTCCTGGAGGACGGCCGCGCCTTCCGCGGCCGCGCCTACGGGGCCGTGGGGGAGACCTTCGGTGAGGCGGTGTTCTCCACCGGCATGACCGGCTACCAGGAGACTCTGACCGACCCCTCCTACCACCGCCAGGTCGTCGTCATGACGGCCCCGCACGTCGGCAACACCGGCGTCAACGACGAGGACCCCGAGTCCCGCAAGATCTGGGTCTCCGGCTACGTCGTCCGCGACCCCGCCCGCCGCGCCTCCAACTGGCGCTCCCAGCGCTCCCTCGACGAGGAGCTGGAGCGCCAGGGCGTCGTCGGCATCTGCGGCATCGACACCCGCGCCCTCACCCGCCACCTGCGCGAGCGCGGTGCCATGCGCGTCGGCATCTTCTCCGGCGAGCAGCTCGCCGACGAGGCCGCCCTGCTGGAGCGGGTCCGCGAGGCCCCCCAGATGAAGGGCGCCGACCTCGCCGCCGAGGTCGCCACCGAGCAGGCGTACGTGGTCCCGGCGATCGGCGAGAAGAAGTACACCGTCGCCGCCGTCGACCTCGGCATCAAGGGCATGACCCCGCGCCGGATGGCCGAGCGCGGCATCGAGGTGCACGTGCTGCCCGCCACCGCCACCGCCGAGGACATCTGGGCCGTCGACCCCGACGGCGTCTTCTTCTCCAACGGCCCCGGCGACCCGGCCACCGCCGACCACCCGGTCGCGCTGATGCGCGCCGTCCTGGAGCGCTCCACGCCGCTCTTCGGCATCTGCTTCGGCAACCAGATCCTCGGCCGCGCCCTCGGCTTCGGCACCTTCAAGCTGAAGTACGGCCACCGGGGCATCAACCAGCCCGTCCAGGACCGCGCCACCGGCAAGGTCGAGGTCACCGCGCACAACCACGGCTTCGCCGTCGATGCGCCTCTCGACAAGGTCTCCGAGACCCCCTACGGCCGCGCCGAGGTCTCCCACGTCTGCCTCAACGACAACGTGGTGGAGGGCCTGCGCCTGCTCGACCGGCCCGCCTTCTCCGTCCAGTACCACCCCGAAGCAGCGGCCGGCCCGCACGACGCCGCCTACCTCTTCGACCGTTTCGTCACCCTGATGGAGGGCCAGCGTGCCTAAGCGCTCCGATATCCAGTCCGTCCTGGTCATCGGCTCAGGCCCGATCGTCATCGGCCAGGCAGCCGAGTTCGACTACTCCGGAACCCAGGCGTGCCGCGTGCTCAAGGCCGAGGGCCTGCGCGTCATCCTGGTGAACTCCAACCCGGCGACGATCATGACCGACCCGGAGATCGCCGACGCCACCTACGTCGAGCCGATCACCCCCGAGTACGTCGAGAAGATCATCGCCAAGGAGCGCCCCGACGCCCTCCTGCCCACCCTCGGCGGCCAGACCGCGCTCAACACCGCGATCTCCCTGCACGGCGCCGGGGTCCTCGACACGTACGGCGTCGAGCTGATCGGCGCCAACGTCGAGGCGATCAACAAGGGCGAGGACCGCGAACTCTTCAAGGACGTGGTCGAGGCCGTCCGCGGGAAGATCGGCCACGGCGAGTCCGCCCGCTCGGTCATCTGCCACTCCATGGACGACGTCCTCGCCGGCGTCGAGGAACTGGGCGGCTACCCGGTCGTCGTCCGCCCCTCCTTCACCATGGGCGGCGCCGGCTCCGGCTTCGCCCACGACGAGGAGGAGCTGCGCCGCATCGCCGGGCAGGGCCTGACCCTCTCGCCCACCACCGAGGTGCTCCTCGAAGAATCGATCCTCGGGTGGAAGGAGTACGAGCTGGAGCTGATGCGCGACCGCAACGACAACGTCGTGGTCGTCTGCTCCATCGAGAACTTCGACCCGATGGGCGTGCACACCGGCGACTCCATCACCGTCGCCCCCGCCATGACCCTCACCGACCGCGAGTACCAGCGGCTGCGCGACATCGGCATCGCGATCATCCGCGAGGTCGGCGTCGACACCGGCGGCTGCAACATCCAGTTCGCGGTGAACCCCGAGGACGGCCGGATCATCGTCATCGAGATGAACCCGCGCGTCTCCCGCTCCTCGGCGCTCGCCTCCAAGGCGACCGGATTCCCGATCGCCAAGATCGCCGCCAAGCTCGCCGTCGGCTACACCCTCGACGAGATCCCCAACGACATCACCGAGCAGACCCCGGCCTCCTTCGAGCCGACGCTCGACTACGTCGTCGTCAAGGCCCCCCGCTTCGCCTTCGAGAAGTTCCCCTCCGCCGACGCCACCCTCACCACCACCATGAAGTCGGTGGGCGAGGCCATGGCCATCGGCCGGAACTTCACCGAGGCGCTCCAGAAGGCGCTCCGCTCACTGGAGAAGAAGGGCAGCCAGTTCGCCTTCACCGGCCCCACCGGCGACAAGCACGCGCTCCTGCGCGAGGCGGTCCGCCCCACCGACGGCCGCATCAACAGCGTCATGGAGGCCATCCGGGCCGGCGCCACCCAGGAGGAGGTCTTCGACGCGACGAAGATCGACCCCTGGTTCACCGACCAGCTCTTCCTCATCAAGGAGACCGCCGACGAACTGGCCGAGGCCCGCGAGCTCACCCCCGAGCTGCTCGCCCACGCCAAGCGCCACGGCTTCTCCGACAGCCAGATCGCCGCCCTGCGCGGCCTGCGCGAGGACGTCGTCCGCGAGGTCCGGCACGCCCTCGGCGTCCGCCCGGTCTACAAGACGGTCGACACCTGCGCCGCCGAGTTCGCCGCGAAGACGCCGTACTTCTACTCCTCCTACGACGAGGAGAGCGAGGTCGCGCCCCGCGAGAAGCCGGCCGTGATCATCCTCGGCTCCGGCCCGAACCGCATCGGCCAGGGCATCGAGTTCGACTACTCCTGCGTCCACGCCTCCTTCGCGCTCTCCGACGCCGGGTACGAGACCGTCATGGTCAACTGCAACCCGGAGACCGTCTCCACCGACTACGACACCTCCGACCGGCTCTACTTCGAGCCGCTCACCCTGGAGGACGTCCTGGAGATCGTCCACGCCGAGCAGCAGGCCGGACCCGTCGCGGGCGTCATCGTCCAGCTCGGCGGCCAGACCCCGCTCGGCCTCGCCCAGGCCCTCAAGGACAACGGCGTGCCCGTCGTCGGCACCCCGCCCGAGGCGATCCATGCCGCCGAGGACCGCGGCGCCTTCGGCCGGGTCCTCGACGAGGCCGGGCTGCCCGCCCCCAAGCACGGCACCGCCACCACCTTCGGCGAGGCCAAGGCCATCGCCGACGAGATCGGCTATCCGGTCCTGGTCCGCCCGAGCTACGTCCTGGGCGGCCGCGGCATGGAGATCGTCTACGACGAGGCCCGGCTCGCCGCGTACATCGAGGAGTCCACCGAGATCAGCCCCTCGCGGCCGGTCCTGGTCGACCGCTTCCTCGACGACGCCATCGAGATCGACGTGGACGCCCTCTACGACGGCACCGAGCTGTACCTCGGCGGCGTCATGGAGCACATCGAGGAGGCCGGCATCCACTCCGGCGACTCGGCGTGCGCCCTGCCCCCGATCACCCTCGGCGGCTACGACATCAAGCGGCTGCGCGCCTCCACCGAGGCCATCGCCAAGGGCGTCGGCGTCCGCGGACTGATCAACATCCAGTTCGCCCTCTCCGGCGACATCCTCTACGTCCTGGAGGCCAACCCGCGCGCCTCGCGGACCGTGCCCTTCACCTCGAAGGCCACCGCGGTGCCGCTCGCCAAGGCCGCGGCCCGCATCTCGCTCGGCGCCACCGTCGCCGAGCTGCGCGCCGAGGGCCTGCTCCCGGCGACCGGCGACGGCGGCACCCTGCCGGCCGAGGCGCCGATCTCCGTCAAGGAGGCCGTCCTGCCGTGGAGCCGCTTCCGCGACATCCACGGCCGGGGCGTGGACACCGTCCTCGGCCCGGAGATGCGCTCCACCGGCGAGGTCATGGGCATCGACGCGGTCTTCGGCACCGCCTACGCCAAGTCCCAGGCCGGGGCGTACGGCCCGCTGCCCACCAAGGGGCGCGCCTTCATCTCGGTCGCCAACCGGGACAAGCGGTCGATGATCTTCCCCGCCCGGGAACTGGTCGCCCACGGCTTCGAACTGCTCGCCACCTCCGGCACCGCCGAGGTGCTCGGCCGTAACGGCATCAAGGCCACCGTGGTCCGCAAGCACTCCGAGGGCGAGGGACCGAACGGCGAGAAGACCATCGTCCAGCTGATCCACGCCGGCGAGGTCGACCTCATCGTCAACACCCCGTACGGCACCGGCGGCCGGCTCGACGGCTACGACATCCGCACCGCGGCCGTCGCCCGGGCGGTGCCGTGCCTGACCACGGTCCAGGCGCTGGCCGCCGCCGTCCAGGGCATCGACGCGCTGCACCACGGCGACGTCGGCGTCTGTTCCCTCCAGGAACACGCCGAGCGGCTCACCGCCGCCCGCTGACCGCCCCGAGGGGGACACCGGAAACGGTGTCCCCCTCTTCATGAGGCCCGGCCCCGCCCCTGACGAGGACACTCCCGCATGTACCCGCTCTTCTTCCGCCTGTTCTTCCGGCGCCTGGACGCCGAGCGCGCCCACCACCTCGCCTTCCGCTGGATCCGGCTCGCCGCCCGCGTCCCGGTGCTGCGGACCTTCGCCGCCGCCTATTTCGCGCCCCGCCACCAGGAGCTGCGGACCGAGGCGCTCGGCCTGCGTATGCACGGCCCCTTCGGCCTCGCCGCCGGCTTCGACAAGAACGCGGTCGGCGTCGACGGCATGGCCATGCTCGGCTTCGACCACGTCGAGATCGGCACCGTCACCGGGCAGGCCCAGCCGGGCAACCCGCCGAAGCGCCTCTTCCGCCTGGTCGAGGACCGCGCCCTGATCAACCGCATGGGCTTCAACAACGAGGGCTCCGCGGCCGTCGCCGCCCGCCTCAGCGGACGCCGCCCCGTCTTCCGCACCACCGTCGGCGTCAACATCGGCAAGACCAAGGCCGTCCCCGAGGACGAGGCCGTCGCCGACTACGTCACCTCCACCGAGCGGCTCGCCGCCCACGCCGACTACCTCGTCGTCAACGTCTCCTCGCCCAACACCCCCGGCCTGCGCGACCTCCAGGCCGTCGGCCACCTGCGCCCGCTGCTCACCGCCGTCCGCGAGGCCGCCGACCGCTCGGTCCCCGGCCGCCGCGTCCCGCTGCTGGTCAAGATCGCCCCCGACCTCGCCGACGAGGACGTCGACGCCGTCGCCGACCTCGCCGTCGAACTCGGCCTGGACGGCATCATCGCCACCAACACCACCATCGCCCGCGAGGGCCTGGGCCTCACCGCCGGCCCCGCCCTGGTCGCGGAGACCGGCGGCCTCTCCGGCGCGCCCCTCAAGGCCCGCTCCCTCCAGGTGCTGCGCCGCCTGTACGCCCGCGTCGGCGACCGCCTCACCCTGGTCGGCGTCGGGGGCGTGGAGACGGCCGAGGACGCCTGGCAGCGCATCCTCGCCGGCGCCACCCTGGTCCAGGGCTACAGCGCCTTCATCTACACCGGCCCCGGCTACGCCCGCGCCGTCCACCGGGGCCTGGCCCGGCTCCTGGCAGCCAGCCCCCACGCCACCCTCGCCGAAGCCGTCGGCGCCGACACCCGGAAGGACGCCGCATGACGACGACCCCGCCCGCCGTCCCCGTCCCCTTCGGCACCCGGCTGCGCCGCGCCATGGACACGTACGGGCCGCTCTGCGTCGGCATCGACCCGCACCCCTCGCTCCTCGCCGACTGGGGGCTCGGGGACGATGTCGCGGGGCTGGCCGCGTTCACCCGGGCCAGCGTCGACGCGCTCGCCGGGCACGTCGCCTCGGTGAAGCCGCAGAGCGCCTTCTTCGAGCGGTTCGGCTCGCGGGGCCTGGCCGTCCTCGAAGGCGCCGTCGCCGAACTGCGGGACGCGGGGACCCTGGTGATCATGGATGCCAAGCGCGGCGACATCGGCTCCACCATGACCGCCTACGCCCAGACCTACCTGAGCCCCGGCGCCCCCCTCTTCAGCGACGCCCTCACCGTCTCGCCCTACCTCGGCTACGGCTCCCTCGCCCCCGCCGTGGAACTGGCCCGCGAGTCCGGCAGCGGCTTGTTCGTGCTCGCCCTCACCTCCAACCCGGAGGGCGCCGAGGTCCAGCACGCGGTGCGCCCCGACGGCCGCACCGTGGGCGCCACGATCCTGGCCCACCTCTCCCGCGACAACCAGGGCGGCGCCCCGATGGGCTCCTTCGGCGCGGTGGTCGGCGCGACCCTGGGCGACCTCTCCTCGTACGACCTGGAGATCGGCGGGCCCCTGCTGGCCCCCGGCATCGGGGCGCAGGGGGCGACGCCGGCCGATCTGCCGAAGGTCTTCGGCCCGGCCGCCCGCCTCGTCGTGCCCAACGTCAGCCGCGGCGTCCTGCGCCACGGGCCCGACGCCGCCGCGCTGCGCGGGGCCGCCGAGCGGTTCGCCGGCGAGATCCGGGCCGCAGTGGGGTGACCGGCACCCCGTGGGGCCGGCCGCCGGCGGTCCCACGGGGGTGCCCCGGCGTCCGGATGGGATGGCCGGTCCGCCCGGTCCGCGCCCCGCAACTGCAAAGTTCAACCAAAAAACGCGATGGGAAGACCCCTGACGGCGATTCCGCATCGCCGGGAGGCTGTTCGCCGACGCCCCGTTGACGCGTTGTCGACGCGACACGGCGCCCGTCACCCCGAAATTCTCGGCCCTTATGTCGCGAATGTCGCATACCTGGGACCGCTTGACGATCCTGACCAGGACTTTTCGACTGTTCTCGCTGACTCGGGACGCCATGGCCGCTAGTCTCCACCGAGAGCGACGGAGCAAGCGCGTTGCTCCGTTCAGCCCCGGTGGGGGACCGATCGGTCCTGCGCCGGATTCGTATCCGACAGTTCGACATCCGAGGTGACGTAGGCGTGGCTCTTCCGCCCCTTACCCCCGAACAGCGCGCAGCCGCGCTCGAAAAGGCCGCCGCGGCTCGCCGGGAGCGGGCCGAGGTCAAGAATCGACTCAAGCACTCCGGCGCCTCGCTGCACGAGGTCATCAAGCAGGGCCAGGAGAACGACGTCATCGGCAAGATGAAGGTCTCCGCCCTCCTCGAATCGCTCCCGGGCGTGGGCAAGGTCCGGGCCCGGCAGATCATGGAGCGGCTCGGTATCTCCGAGAGCCGCCGCGTGCGCGGCCTCGGCTCCAACCAGATCGCCTCCCTGGAGCGGGAGTTCGGGGGCTCCCCGGCCTGACGCGAGCCTGCTTTCCGGTCCCGGCCGGGAAGCTGGAATAATCGCCTCATGGCTGCAACACCCCGGGGGACCGCCCCCGTACCCCCGGACGCACGTCCGCGACTGACCGTGCTCTCCGGCCCCTCCGGGGTCGGCAAGAGCACGGTCGTCGCCCATATGCGCAAGGAGCACCCCGAGGTCTGGCTCTCGGTCTCCGCCACCACGCGCAAGCCCCGACCGGGCGAGGAGCACGGAGTCCAGTACTTCTTCGTCTCCGACGAGGAGTTCGACAAGCTCATCGCCAACGGCGAACTGCTCGAATGGGCCGAGTTCGCCGGGAACCGCTACGGCACCCCCCGGCGCGCCGTGCTCGACCGCCTGGAGGCCGGTGAGCCGGTCCTGCTGGAGATCGACCTCCAGGGCGCCCGGCAGGTCAAGGAGTCCATGGCCGACGCGCAGCTGGTCTTCCTCGCCCCGCCGAGCTGGGAAGAGCTGGTCCGCCGCCTCACCGGGCGCGGTACCGAGTCGGCCGAGGTGATCGAGCGCCGTCTGGCGGCCGCCAGGATCGAACTGGCCGCCGAGGCGGAGTTCGACACCACCCTGGTCAACACCTCCGTCGAGACGGTGGCCGTCGAGCTGCTAGCCTTGATGGAGATTGCCTGATCCATCGCATGATTCATGGTGATCCGCTGCCCCACCGTCCGTGCGGCACCTGACCCCGACGCCCCGCCCCGGCGGGCGACGCCGGAGACCGGACCGCGACGGGGGCAGTCCCCCAGAAGTTTCTTCGGAAGGCTAGAGAGTGTCCTCTCCCATCACCACGCCCGAGGGCATCATCAACCCGCCGATCGACGAGCTGCTTGAGGCCACGGACTCCAAGTACAGCCTCGTGATCTACGCGGCCAAGCGCGCCCGTCAGATCAACGCCTACTACTCGCAGCTCGGCGAGGGCCTGCTGGAGTACGTCGGTCCGCTGGTGGACACCCACGTGCACGAGAAGCCCCTGTCGATCGCGCTCCGCGAGATCAACGCGGGCCTGCTGACCTCCGAGGCCGTCGAGGGCCCCGCCCAGTAACACCCGTCGGCAGTACCACCGCACACGCACACCACCACGGGCCCGGCAGCACCGCTGCCGGGCCCGTGGTGTGTCATAGGGTGCCAGGCGGCCCCGCACCCGGGGCCCGGGCCCGGTGCCGGGGACACGGCACCCGGAGCCGAGACCGACAGGCGAGGAGACGTGGTGGCGGACGACGTGGCGGCAGCGGGCGGGACGCGGGACGGCGGCAAGGGCGGACTGCGGGTCGTCCTCGGGGTCACCGGCGGCATCGCCGCCTACAAGGCGTGCGAGCTGTTGCGCAGGTTCACCGAGGCCGGCCACACCGTCCGGGTGGTGCCCACCGCGTCCGCGCTCCGTTTCGTCGGCGCCCCGACCTGGTCGGCCCTCTCCGGGCAGCCCGTCTCCACCGAGGTGTGGGACGAGGTGCACGAGGTCCCGCACGTCCGCATCGGCCAGCGGGCCGACCTCGTCGTCGTCGCGCCGGCCACCGCCGACGTCCTCGCCAAGGCCGCCCACGGCCTCGCCGACGACCTCCTCACCAACACCCTGCTGACCGCCCGCTGCCCGGTGGTCTTCGCCCCCGCGATGCACACCGAGATGTGGGAGCACCCCGCGACCCGGGAGAACGTCGCCACCCTGCGCCGCCGCGGGGCCGTCGTCATCGAACCGGCCGTCGGCCGCCTCACCGGGGCCGACAGCGGCAAGGGGCGGCTGCCCGACCCCGGCGAGATCTACGAGCTCTGCCTGCGGGTGGGCGAGCGCGGCGCCGCCGACCGCGACCTGGCCGGGCGGCACGTCGTCGTCAGCGCCGGCGGCACCCGCGAGCCGCTCGACCCGGTCCGCTTCCTAGGCAACCGCTCCTCCGGCAAGCAGGGGTACGCCCTGGCCCGCACCGCCGCCGCCCGGGGCGCCCGGGTGACGCTGCTCGCGGCCAACGCCGCCCTGCCCGACCCTGCCGGGGTCGACGTCGTCCACGTCACCACCGCGATGGAGCTGCGCGACGCCGTCCGGCAGGCCGCCACCCACGCCGACGCCGTCGTGATGGCGGCGGCCGTGGCCGACTTCCGGCCCGCCGCGTACGCCGCCGGGAAGATCAAGAAGCAGGACGGCAAGGAGCCCGAGCCGGTCGCGCTCGTCCGTAATCCGGACATCCTCGCCGAGCTGGCCGCCGACCGGGCCCGCCCCGGCCAACTGATCGTCGGCTTCGCGGCCGAGACCGACGACGTCCTCGCCAACGGCCGGGCCAAGCTCCGCCGCAAGGGCTGCGATCTGCTGGTGGTCAACGAGGTCGGCGAGAACAAGACCTTCGGGGCCGAGGAGAGCGAGGCCGTGGTGCTCGCCGCGGACGGCGGTGAGACGCCCGTTCCGTACGGCCGTAAGGAGAACCTCGCCGACACGGTGTGGGACCTGGTGGCCAACCGCCTGAGGTGAGTGCCAAGATCCCCCCACCGGGTCTGCCGAACCTGGCGCAAACGGTACGAATGGCCGACCGTGAGGAGGGTATTCCGTATCGATCAAGGCCGTGCCGCTGGTCACAGAGCTCCCAAGAGGCGAGACAACTGGCCCGTCGGCGCGCTGTGACCGATAAACTGCCGTCGGACCGTGCCGGGCGCAGCTCCCGGACGGTCCGGCCATGATCAGCCAGCAGCCGCTGCAACCACAGGGAGCGATGTGTCCCGCCGTCTCTTCACCTCGGAGTCCGTGACCGAGGGTCACCCCGACAAGATCGCTGACCAGATCAGCGACACGATCCTCGACGCGCTGCTGCGGGAGGACCCCTCCTCCCGCGTCGCCGTGGAGACGTTGATCACCACCGGCCTCGTGCACGTCGCCGGTGAGGTCACGACCAAGGCGTACGCGCCGATCGCGCAGCTCGTGCGCGAGAAGATCCTGGAGATCGGCTACGACTCCTCCAAGAAGGGCTTCGACGGCGCCTCCTGCGGTGTCTCCGTCTCCATCGGCTCCCAGTCGCCCGACATCGCGCAGGGCGTCGACACCGCGTACGAGCAGCGGGTCGAGGGTGACGAGGACGAGCTGGACCGGCAGGGCGCGGGCGACCAGGGCCTGATGTTCGGCTACGCCTGCGACGAGACGCCCGAGCTGATGCCGCTGCCGATCCACCTGGCGCACCGGCTCTCGCGCCGCCTCTCCGAGGTCCGCAAGAACGGCACCATCCCGTACCTGCGCCCGGACGGAAAGACCCAGGTCACCATCGAGTACGACGGTGACAAGGCCGCCCGCCTCGACACGGTCGTCGTCTCCTCGCAGCACGCCTCCGACATCGACCTCGACTCGCTGCTGGCACCCGACATCCGCGAGTTCGTCGTGGAGCCGGAGCTGAAGGCGCTCCTGGACGACGGCATCAAGCTCGACACCGAGGGCTACCGCCTGCTGGTCAACCCGACCGGCCGCTTCGAGATCGGCGGCCCGATGGGCGACGCCGGCCTCACCGGCCGCAAGATCATCATCGACACCTACGGCGGCATGGCCCGCCACGGCGGCGGTGCCTTCTCGGGCAAGGACCCGTCCAAGGTCGACCGCTCGGCCGCCTACGCCATGCGCTGGGTCGCCAAGAACGTCGTCGCCGCCGGTCTGGCCTCGCGCTGCGAGGTCCAGGTCGCCTACGCCATCGGCAAGGCCGAGCCGGTCGGCCTCTTCGTGGAGACCTTCGGCACCGCCACCGTCGACCCCGAGAAGATCGAGAGCGCCATCAGCGAGGTCTTCGACCTCCGCCCGGCCGCGATCATCCGCGACCTCGACCTCCTCCGCCCCATCTACGCGAAGACGGCCGCCTACGGCCACTTCGGCCGCGCCCTGCCCGAGTTCACCTGGGAGCAGCCGAGCCGCGTGGAGGCCCTGCGGAAGGCCGCGGGAGTCTGACCCGCACCTGGTGATGTGACCGAGGCCCGGCTCCCTTCGGGGGGCCGGGCCTCGGCCATGCCCCGGCGGCGTGTGAGCCAGGGGTGCCCGCCCAGGCCCCCGGGCGATGTCCGGGCCGTCTGGTAGGAATGCAGGCGTGAGCAGCGAGGATGCGGGGGCCGGGGAGCGGTCCGGGAGGGAGCCGGAGCAGTTGGCGCTGGTCCGGGAGATGGCGCGGCAGGCCAAGGCGCCGAAGGCGAAGCCGCGGACCTGGCGCGGTGCCGATGTCGCGGAGCATCTGCCGGTGGCGCGCGTCGTGGTGGACAAGGGCGTGCTGCACCTCGACCGCTACTTCGACTACGCGGTGCCCAAGGAGCTGGACGCCGAGGCGCAGCCGGGGGTGCGGGTGCGCGTGCGGTTCTCCGCCGGGGCCGGCCGGGTGCACGCGGGGCGGCGCGAGGGCGGCGGGCTGATCAGCGGCTTCATCGTGGACCGGCTGGCCGAGTCGGACTACGACGGGCCGCTGGCCGCGCTCGCCCAGGTGGTCTCGCCCGAACCGGTGCTCACCCCGGAGCTGCTGGGCCTCGCCCGCGCCGTGGCCGACCGGTACGCGGGCAGCCTCGCCGACGTCCTGCAGCTCGCGGTGCCGCCGAGGAACGCCAAGGCCGAGGCGGCGGCGTCCCCGGAACCCCTGCCCCCGCCGACCGCACCGGAGGCGGGGAGCTGGGAGCGGTACGGACCGGCCGGGCCCGGGCTCCTCGCCGAGCTGGCCCGGGGCGGGGCGCCGAGGGCGGTGTGGACCGCGCTGCCCGGCCCGCAGTGGGCCGAGGAGCTGGCCAGAGCCGTGGCCGCGACGCTGGCCTCGGGCCGCGGAGCCCTCGTGGTCCTGCCCGACGGGCGGCACGCCGCGCGGGTGGACGCGGCGCTCACGGCGCTGCTCGGCAAGGGCCACCACACGCTGCTGACGGCCGACGCCGGCCCCCAGAAGCGGTACCGCCAGTGGCTCTCCGTGCACCGCGGCTCGGTACGGGCCGTGGTCGGGACCCGCGCCGCCATGTTCGCGCCCGTCCGCGACCTCGGCCTGGTCGCCCTCTGGGACGACGGCAACGAGAACCACAGCGAACAGCACGCCCCCCAGCCGCACGCCCGGGACGTGCTGATGCTGCGGGCCGCCCACGAGAACTGCGCCGTGCTGCTCGGCTCGGTGAGCTGCACCGTCGAAGCGGCCCAGCTCGTCGACAGCGGCTGGGCGGTGCCCGTCGCCGCCGACCGCGCGGTCACCCGGGCCGCCGCCCCCCGGGTGAGGACCATCGCCGACCACGACCTCGCCCGCGACGCGGCGGCCCGCACCGCCCGGCTGCCCTCCCTCGCCTGGCAGGCGCTGCGCGACGGGCTGCGCGCGGGCCCGGTTCTCGTCCAGGTGCCCCGGCGCGGTTACGTGCCTCGGCTGGCCTGCGAGCGGTGCCGGGAGCCCGCCCGCTGCCGGTACTGCGCGGGCCCGCTCCAGGCGGCCGAGTCCTCCCTGCTGCACTGCGCCTGGTGCGGGCGCCCGGAGGCCGACTGGCACTGCGAGGAGTGTGGCGGGTTCCGGCTGCGCGCCCAGGTCACCGGGGCGCGGCGGACCGCGGAGGAACTGGGCCGGGCCTTCCCGTCCGTCCCGGTGCGCACCTCCGGCCGCGAACAGGTGCTGGACACCGTGGACGCCGCCCCCGCCCTGGTCGTCTCCACCCCGGGCGCCGAACCGGTCGCCGAGGGCGGTTACGCGGCGGCGGTCCTGCTCGACGGCTGGGCTCTGCTCAACCGCCCCGACCTGCGGGCCGGCGAGACGGCCCTGTGGCGCTGGATGTCTGCCTCGGCGCTGGTGCGCGGCCAGTCGGCGGGCGGCACCGTGGTGATCGTCGCGGAGCCGACGCTCGCCCCCGTACAGGCCCTGGTCCGCTGGGACCCGGTCGGCTATGCCCTGCGCGAGTACGCCGACCGGTCCGAGCTGGGCTTCCCGCCCGTCTCCCGGATGGCGGCGGTGGCCGGGCCGCAGGCGGCGGTGGCGGAGTTCCTCGGTGCCGTCGGCCTCCCGCCGGACGCGGAGATCCTGGGCCCGGTCCCGCTGCACGAGTCCGCTGAGCCGGGGCGTGGGCGTGTGGCGGAGGGGCCGCAGGTGCGTGCGCTGGTACGGGTGCCGCCCGGGAGCGGTATGGCGCTGGCGCAGGCGCTGAAGACGGCGCAGGCGGCGCGGATGGCTCGTGGAGGAAGGGCACCGGTGCGGGTGCGGGTTGATCCACCGGATATCGGGTGAGGGCTGGTGCGTGAGGGGCCGCCGGTGCCGTGGAACCGGATCGGTGCGGGGACTTGCCGAGGGGGGAAGTGCGGGGCAGGGAGGCTGCTCCAGCCTGTCCCGGGGGTGCGCCCCGCGCCTGGCCGACGACCGGTGCGCCGCTGGACCCGCGCTCCCCTTCCGCGAGGACGAGACGGATGACGCGTGGGCGGACGGCCCAGGTCGCTCGGCCCCGGTTCGGCACGGAGGGGCCCGGGTCGGCTGTCGGGATGACGGACGCGTGGCGGCGGGTTCCGGGCGCACGCGACCGGGCCGGGCCGGGCGGGGCCCGTGCCCGGCCCGCCCCTACACACACCGCTGCCCCCGCCTGTCGGGACGGGGGCAGCGAGTCAGTGGCCGGTCAGCCGTGGCGGGGCCCGGGGAGGGCGTTGGGGCGGACCGTGGGGGCGGCGGTGGGCTGGGTGGGCATGGAGCGGGCCGCCGGGATCGTGGGGAGGCCGGTGTTGAGGGGGACCGGGCGGGTGGAGGTGGAGGTCTCGCCGGCGCGCTCCGCCTCGGCGGCGGCCTGGACGGTGGCGCGGCGGGCGCCGTAGCGGCGGTGGACCGCCTGCTTGGTCACCCCGAGGGCGGAGCCGACCGCGTCCCAGGAGAAGCCGAGGGAGCGGTCGAAGTCCACGGCGGCGGTGACCAGGGTCTCGACGCTGTCCCGCAGCTCCTGGGCCAGGCGCACGGTGGGTGCGGGGGCCCGGCCGTAGACGACGAAGCCGGTGGCGGGGCCGGTGCGGCGGGGGCGGTAGACGTTGCCCAGCTGGGCGGTGAGGGTGCGGAGCGCGTCCACCTGGCGGCGGACCCGCTCGATGTCCCGCACCAGCAGGTGCAGGCTGGCCCGTGCCTGTGCGTCGTGGGTTGCGTGGTCGGCCATGAACAAGCCTCTCGAACGGGCGGTGGGATGGAGGGAGACGGGCCACTGGCGAAGGCCCGTGGAAGTCAACTCGCCTTGACCAACGCCCGGCGCCCTGAGTGGTCACGCCCCAGGGCGTATGTGTCGAGACGCGGGGCGCACGAGGCCGCGTACGCCCCCGAGGGGCAGGGGAGTTGTGCGCGTGTCCGGGAGAGGGCGCGGAGATCGGGGAGGACGGGCACACCTGGTGGTACGGGGCCCGGCGGTGCGCCCCGGGCAAGCGTCGCCGGCGCCGTGCGGCCTAGACTGGCGCGGCTCCCCGCCAGGCGTGCCCGCCGGGAGGGGCGCCGTGGCTCCGCCCGTACGACATAGCGAGGTATCCCCACCGTGAGGCTCGTCTTCGCCGGCACCCCCGAGGTCGCCGTTCCCGCTCTGGACGCCCTGATCGCCTCGGAGCGGCACGAGGTGGTCGCCGTCGTCACCCGGCCCGACGCCCCGGCCGGGCGCGGCCGGCGGCTGGTCGCCAGCCCGGTCGCGGAGCGCGCCGAGGAGGCCGGCATCGAGGTGCTGAAGCCGAACCGGCCGAGGGACGAGGAGTTCCTGGCCCGGCTGCGGGAGATCAGCCCCGACTGCTGCCCGGTCGTCGCCTACGGCGCGCTGCTGCCCAAGGTGGCCCTGGACATCCCGGCCCGCGGCTGGGTCAACCTGCACTTCTCACTGCTCCCCGCCTGGCGCGGCGCGGCCCCCGTGCAGCACGCGGTCCTGGCCGGGGACGAGATCACCGGCGCCTCCACCTTCCTCATCGAGGAGGGTCTGGACTCCGGCCCCGTCTACGGCACCGTCACCGAGGAGGTCCGGCCCACCGACACCAGCGGCGACCTGCTCACCCGCCTGGCCTTCGCCGGGTCGGGTCTGCTCGCGGCGACCATGGACGGTATCGAGGACGGCACGTTGCAGGCCGCACCGCAGCCCGCCGACGGAGTCAGCCTCGCTCCCAAGCTCACCGTCGAGGACGCCCAGGTCGACTGGGCCGCGCCCGCGCTCCGCGTCGACCGGGTGGTGCGCGGCTGCACCCCCGCTCCCGGCGCGTGGACCGTCTTCCGGGGGGAACGGCTCAAGCTCGTCGCGGTCCGCCCGCTGCCCGGCGAGGACGGCCTCGCCCCGGGCGGCCTGGCCGTGGGCAAGAACCACGTGCACGCCGGTACCGGTTCGCACGCCGTCGAACTCCTGTGGGTCCAGCCGCAGGGCAAGAAGCCGATGCGGGCCGCCGACTGGGCGCGTGGCGTCCGGATCGCCCCGGGTGAGCGCCTCGGCGCGGCCGACGTACGCTGAGGGGGACAGGACCGCGCCCGTGGCGCCCCCGCCGGACAGGCGGACAGGCACCGCCGGGCGCGGCGGCGTGCCGGTCCGTGCGGCGGAGCGGTGAACCAGTGACCATGCGACAGCGGAGCACCTTTGACCGACCAGCCGTCCCGGCGTCCCCGTAAGACCGGCAAGCCCTACCGCCGACCCAAGAAGGACCCGGTGCGCATCCTCGCCTTCGAGGCGCTGCGCGCCGTCGACGAACGGGACGCCTACGCCAACCTGGTGCTGCCCGCCCTGCTCCGCAAGGCGCGTGAGGACCACCCCGACACCTTCGAGGCCCGGGACGCCGCCCTCGCCACCGAACTCGTCTACGGCACTCTGCGCCGCCAGGGCACCTACGACGCGATCATCGCGGCCTGCGTCGACCGGCCGCTGCGCGAGGTCGACCCGCCGGTCCTCGACGTCCTCTCACTCGGTGCCCACCAACTCCTCGGCACCCGCATCCCGAGCCACGCCGCGGTCTCCGCCACCGTGGAGCTGGCCCGCGTCGTCCTCGGCGACGGCCGCGCCAAGTTCGTCAACGCCGTGCTGCGCCGCGTCACCGCCGACGACCTCGACGGCTGGCTGGAGCGGGTCGCGCCGCCCTACGACCAGGACCCCGAGGACCACCTCGCCGTCGTCCACTCCCATCCGCGCTGGGTCGTCTCCGCGCTGTGGGACTCCCTCGGCGGCCCCCGCGCCGGCATCGAGGACCTGCTGGAGGCCGACAACGAGCGGCCCGAGGTCACCCTCGTCGCCCGCCCGGGCCGCGCCACCGCCGACTCCCTGCTCGACGGCCTCGGCCCGGACCGCGCCCTGCCGGGCCGCTGGTCGCCGTATGCCGTGCGGCTCACCGAGGGCGGCGAGCCCGGGGCCATCGACGCCGTCCGCGAGGGTGACGCCGGGGTGCAGGACGAGGGCAGCCAACTGGTGGCGCTCGCCCTCGCCGGCGCCCCGCTGGAGGGCTCGGACAGCCGCTGGCTCGACGCCTGCGCCGGCCCCGGCGGCAAGGCGGCGCTGCTCGCCGGGCTGGCCGCGCAGCGGGGCGCGACCCTGCTCGCCTCCGAGAAGCAGCCGCACCGCGCCGGGCTGGTCGCCAAGGCGCTGGCCGGCAACCCCGGCCCGTACCAGGTCATCGCCGCCGACGGGACGCGTCCGCCGTGGCGTCCCGGCTCCTTCGACCGGGTCCTGGTCGACGTGCCCTGCACCGGGCTCGGCGCGCTCCGCCGCCGCCCCGAGGCGCGCTGGCGCCGCCGCCCCGCGGACCTCGACGGGTTCGCGCCGCTCCAGCGGGCCCTGCTGCGGACCGCCCTGGAGTCGGTGCGCGTCGGCGGTGTCGTGGCGTACGCGACCTGCTCGCCGCACCTGGCCGAGACGCGTGCCGTCGTCGACGACGTCCTCAAGCGCGACGGCGGCGCCGAACTCCTGGACGCCCGCCCCCTGATGCCCGGCGTCCCCGCCCTGGGCGAGGGCCCCGACGTGCAGCTCTGGCCGCACTTGCACGGCACCGACGCGATGTACCTGGCGCTGCTGCGGCGCACCGCCTGAGGCCTCCGCCCCCGCGCGTACGCCATGGCGCGGGGGCCGACTCGCCGCAGCCGTAAGCCTGTCGGTGCTCCCGGGGCCGGCGTCGGCCGGTGGCACGCTTGCGCCCGAGAGCGGGGCGTGTGGGCGCCGGTGCCACGGGAAGGGGGTACGCGGCCCGGCCTCCTCCGGGGAGGCGGGAGCGGGCGGCCCCGACCGCGTACCGTCGCCAGAACGCTGGCGGGGCGGGGCCTCCTGATGCCAAGATCGGTGGCATGACCGCGACACCCCGCAAGCGCGCCGACATGTTCGTCCCCGCCGAGGAGGATCCCCGCGAGAACGGGCCGACCCGCGGCGACGAGGTCGCCACGCTCATGGAGTACCTGCGCTGCCAGCGGCTCACCCTGGAACTGAAGTGCGCGGGGCTCGACGCCGAACAGCTCGCCCGGCGCTCCGTCGAACCGTCCACCATGTCCCTGCTCGGGCTGGTGCGGCACATGGCCGACGTCGAGCGCGTCTGGTTCCGGGTGCGGATGGCGCGGCTCCAGGCGCCCCCGTACTTCCGGCTGCCCGAGGACCCCGACGGCGACTGGGACGGCGCGCGGCCCGACCCCGCCCTGGTCGAGGAGGCGTGGCGGCTGCTCCGCGCCGAGCAGGAGTTCACGGACGGGTTCGTGGCGCGGGCCTCCTCCCTCGACATCACCGGCGAGGTGCACGGTGAGGCGGTCTCGCTGCGCGACGTCCTGGTCCACCTCGTCGAGGAGTACGCGCGCCACAACGGGCACGCCGACTTCCTCCGCGAGCGGATCGACGGACGGGTCGGACAGTGACCGGCCCGCGGGCCGGACGGTAGGAGAGCGGCGGAAGCAGGGGTTCCGCCCTCCGGAGGCCGGAACCGGCCACGGGCATGGCAGTCTTGGGGCATGGCAGCGCAGATCAACCCCAGCATCCTCTCCGCCGACTTCGCCCGCCTCGCCGACGAGGCCCGCGCCGTCGAGGGGGCCGACTGGCTCCATGTCGACGTCATGGACAACCACTTCGTGCCCAACCTGACGCTCGGCGTACCCGTGGTCGAGTCGCTGGCCCGGGCCACCAGGACCCCGCTGGACTGCCACCTGATGATCGAGGACCCGGACCGCTGGGCGCCGCAGTACGTCGAGGCGGGCGCCGGGTCGGTCACCTTCCACGTGGAGGCGGCCGCCGCGCCGGTGCGCCTGGCCCGGGAGATCCGTGCCAAGGGTGCCCGCGCCGCCATGGCGCTCAAGCCCGCCACGGCGATCGAGCCGTACGAGGACCTGCTGCCCGAGCTGGACATGGTGCTGATCATGACGGTCGAGCCGGGCTTCGGCGGGCAGTCGTTCCTCGATCTCACGCTGCCGAAGATCCGCCGTACCCGGGAACTGATCGGTCGGCACGGCCTGGACCTCTGGCTCCAGGTGGACGGCGGCGTCTCGGCCCGCACCATCGAGCGGTGCGCCGAGGCCGGGGCCGACGTCTTCGTGGCCGGCTCGGCGGTCTACGGCGCCGAGGACCCGGCCGAGGCCGTCCGCTCGCTGCGCGACAGCGCCCGCGAGGCCACCGCCTCGGCCCCCTGGGCGTGCGGCCACTGAAGGCACCCTTACGCGGCACCCCGGGCCGAGCCCGGGGCACCGCTCGTCGAACGACCGCCCCGAAGGCCGATGGGGCACCGCCGGATCTGCGAGGATGAACGGCGGAGCCACTTGTGAACAGCAGTGAGGAGATTGCCGTGTCCGGCATGTCGGCGGGTCGTCCTGCCCTGCGGATGGGACCCGCGGAGCTGGTGCAGGCGGCCGCGATGGCCCGCCGTTTCTATCTGGAGGGCAAGTCCAAGATCCAGATCGCCGAGGAGTTCGGCGTCAGCCGCTTCAAGGTGGCCCGGGTCCTGGAGACCGCTCTCGAACGTGACCTCGTCCGCATCGAGATCCGCGTCCCGGCGGAACTCGACGCGGAACGCTCAGACGCCCTGCGGTCCCGCTTCGGGCTGCGGCACGCCGTGGTCGTGGAGTCGCCCGCCGAGGAGGAGGAGTCGCCCGACCCCGAGAACCTCGGCGAGGTCGCCGCGGACCTGCTCGGGGAACTCGTCAACGAGGGCGACGTACTCGGCCTCGCCTGGGGCCGCTCCACCATCCACATGGCCGCGGCCCTCGACAAGCTGCCGCCGTGCACCGTGGTGCAGCTGACCGGGGTGTACGACGCGGGCACCGCCGAGCGCGGATCGGTCGAGGCGGTCCGGCGGGCGGCCCAGGTCGCGGGCGGCGAGGCGCACCCGATCTACGCGCCGATGCTGCTGCCCGACCCGGCCACCGCCGCGGCGCTGCGCAACCAGACCGGGATCGCCCGGGCCTTCGAGCACTTCGACAAGGTGACGGTCGCGGCCGTCTCCATCGGCTCCTGGGAAACGGGCATCTCGACCGTGCACGACATGCTCAGCGAGGAGGAGCGGGCCCACTACGCCTCGCTCGGGGTCGCCGCCGAGATGTCGGCGCACCTCTTCGACGCCGAGGGGCGGCGGGTCGGGCGCGACCTGGGGGAGCGGTGTATCACCGTCGAGGCGGACCGGCTGCGGCGGATTCCCGAGGTGGTGGCCATCGCGGGGGGCGGGCGGAAGGCGCCGGCGATCGACGCGGTGCTGCGGTCCGGGCTGGTGACCAGTCTGGTCACCGACACCGCCGCCGCCGATCAGCTTCTGGCGGCCGCGGCTCCGCCCCGGCCCGCCCTGGACCGGGCCGACCCGGATGAGCCCGGGGACGCCTGAGCCCTGTCTCCAGGGCTCAGACGGCCCGGGGCAGGGCCCCCGGCGCCTGCCGCTCGGCGCGACTGCCACGCGCGGGACCGCAGTTCGGCGTGGCCGAGAAGGTGCCTGGCTCGGTGGCGTGCGCGAGCCGGTCAGTTCAGTGACGGTGGGGCCCAGGCGTGGTGACGCAGGAGCATGCGTGTGGCGACGCGGGAGGGTGTCAGCCGCATCGCCGAGTTCCGCAGGGCGACGGCCAGGGGGTGGGACAGTTGCCGGCCCATCCTCCCGGCCTGCCGGGCAGCCCCTGCGACAGCTTGGCTCCGCGGTCGGCGTTCGGCGTCGTAGCGAGCGAGCGCGGCCTCCACGGTGGCCTCGGAACGCAGAGCGGCGGCCAGAGTGACCGCGTCCTCCAGAGCCTGGCAGGCACCCTGTCCGAGGTTGGGGGTCATCGCGTGGGCCGCGTCGCCGAGCAGCGCGACCCGGCCGACCGCGTAGGAGGGGAGAGGCGTGCGCAGTTCGCGCACGTCGTGCTGGAGCACGGCCTCTGGCCGGGTCGCGTGGAGCAGAGCGGGGACCGGGTCGTGCCAGGTGTGGAAGCGCCGGAGCAGCTCGGCCAGCGGTTCGGTGAACCGTGTACCGGCCGGGAGGCTGAGGACGGCGTGCCATTCGGCCGTCCCGTCCAGGAGCGCGATGTGCCCGAACTCCGCGCCCCGGCCCCAGGTCAGCTCGAAGTCGCTACGCAGACCGACGGCGTGCCCGGTGATCGCGCGCAGCACCGTCGAGCCGCTGTGGACCGGGCCGGGGTGGTCCGGGAAGAGGTGACGGCGCACCGAGCTGGCGACGCCGTCGGCCGCCACCACCAGATCGGCCTCCAGGACCGTGTCAGCGCAGCCGACGTGAACCTTTCGCGGCCCGGCCTGCTCGACCGTCGCCACCTCGGAGCCGATGGCCAGTGACCCGGCGGGCAGGCCCGCGCGCAGTAGCCGGTGCAAGGCGGAACGGCGGATGCCCATGATCGGCGCGCCCACCGCCTTCTCCAGCGCCGAGCCGTCCAGCCGGGTCAACCACGCCCCCCGGGGCGTCCGGGTGCCGCCGCTGTACTGGCCCCGCGAAGCGTTTCGGACCGCCCCGCCGACGCCGAGTTCGTCCAGTGCCCGCAGTCCGTTGGCGGCCAGCGAGATGCCTGCCCCCGCGTCTTCGAGTGCGGACGCGCGCTCGAGGATCCGCACTCCCCATCCGATGCGGTGCAAGCCGATCGCGGCGGCCAGCCCGCCTATGCCTCCTCCGACCACCACTGCCGTGCCGCCCATGTCCCGACCCCCTCCTTCTACACCTGTAGAAGGAGGACTCTATCCCGGGCTTCTACGGGTGTAGAAAGGAGGCATGGCTTCGGTTCGGCGTACCTTCCTCGCAGACGCGGCTCTCGACGTCCTCGCGGATGAAGGGATGCGCGGCCTGACCCACCGTGCGGTCGACCGCAGGGCGGCCGTGCCGCCCGGCACCACCTCGGCCTACTTCCGTACCCGCGCCGCGCTGCTGACCGGACTCGTCGCCCGCCTGGTCCAGCTCGACCAGGCGGAACTCCAGGCGGCGGCCGACGGGCTGTCCCCCCTGCGTACCGTCGGGGAGCTGGTGGACGGCCTGGTGGCGCTCGCCCGGCGGCGGCTCACCGGCGAGGGGCGCCGGCGCTCGCTCGCCCGCCATGCCTGCGCCGTCGAGAGCGTGCGTGACGGCGAACTGCGCGAGATCCTCGCGCCCCGCGAGAACGGCGCCCGTGAGGCCGTGCTGCAGTTCCTCGTCAAGTCCGGCGTGGCCGACGCCCGGAGCCGCACCGACACTCTGCTGACCTGCGTCGACGGGCTCGTCTTCGACCGGTTGGTCAACGGCGGTGAGGTGCGGCGCGAGGCGCTCGACGGGCTGGTCGCCGCCGCGCTGCGGAAGGCCTCGGACGGCCGCGCCGGGATCAAGCCGGGCCGGCCTCCGCGCCGGTGATGCGGAAGACGGGGTGGTCAGGGCAGGCGGCCAGGAGTTCGCTGTCGGTCGAGTCGGCGGTGACGCCCTGGAAGTACTGGTTGACCTCCCAGCCCCAGCGGGAGAGGTAGGTGCGCAGGACCGCCGCCTTGTGGGTGCCGTCGGGGAGCTCCTCCGCCAGGAAGCTCCGGGTGCGGCGGCCCAGGCGCAGTTCGCCGCCACCCGCCGCGCGCATGTTCCGCACCCACTGGGAGTGGCCGCGTGCCGAGACGAGGTACTCGGCGCCCTCGTGGGTGTGCGGGTTGACCGGGATGCGCTGCGGGTCGCCGCTGCGGCGGCCGACGACCGTCAGCTCGGCCGAGCCGAGGAAGCTGACGCCGTACCGGGCGAGCCTGCCGACGAGTGAGTTCAGGCGGGCGGCGAGGGGCGTGGCTTTGAGGTAGTACGGAGTGGGCATGGGGACTCCCCAAGTCGGGAGAGCGGTGCTCTCGTTCGAGAGCAGTGTGCAGGGGAGAGGTGCGTCAAGGCAAGAGCAGTGCTCTCTTTGTTGAGCGCCGCACTCGCCGTCTGGCAGACTGCCCGCCATGAGCACTGTTCGAGGGGCCAGGGAGCGCGCCCGCGCCGAAGTCACCGCCGCCATCAAGGAGGAGGCGCGGCGCCAGCTCGCCACCGAGGGCGCCGCCCGGCTCTCGCTGCGCGCGGTCGCCCGCGAACTGGGCATGGTCTCCTCCGCCCTCTACCGCTACTTCCCGAGCCGGGACGACCTGCTGACGGCGCTCATCGTCGACGCCTACGACGCGGTCGGCGAGGCCGCCGAGCGGGCCGCGGCACGGACCGGTCAGGAGGCGGACTGGACCGGCCGCTGGGTCGAGACCGCCTCAGCCGTCCGCGCCTGGGCGCTGGCACACCCCCATGAGTACGCCCTGATCTACGGTTCCCCGGTGCCCGGTTACACCGCCCCCGGCGACACCGTGCCCCCGGCCGCCCGGGTCGCCTCCGTGCTGATCGGGATCGTCCGGGACGCGCACCGGGCGGGCGCCGTGACGCCGCCGCCGCTCGGCGACGAGGCGGTGGTGGAGGCCGGCCGGCTGGCGGACGGTCTGGCCGGCCTCACCGGTGACCTCCCGCCCGCCGTGGTCGCCGCCCTCGTCGCCGCCTGGGCCCAGCTTTTCGGGCTGATCTCCTTCGAACTCTTCGGCCACTTCCACCGCGTGGTGGGGGACCGGGAGCGGTTCTTCACCCACAGCCTGCGCGCGCTGGCCCGCTCGGTCGGGCTGCCAGGAGGCCCCGCGGCGGTGTGACAGCATCACCCCATGTCTGTGCGTCCCCGCCCCCGGGCGGCTCTCCGCGTCTGGCTGACGGCCCTGCTCTGCGCCCTGCTCGCCCTGCTGGCGGGCTGTTCGGCGCAGTCGGGCACGCCCTCCTCCGGCGGCGGGCCGACTCCCGCCTGGGCCGAGGGGATGGCCACGGTCCGCGAGGAGCGGCTGCCCGCCGAGGCCCGCGACACCCTGCGGCTGATCGACCGGGGCGGCCCTTACCCGTACGCCAAGGACGGCTCCGTCTTCGGCAACTACGAACGGCTGCTGCCGGAGCGCGAGCGGGGCCACTACCGCGAGTACACCGTGCCGACCCCCGGTTCGCGCGACCGGGGCGCCCGTCGCCTGGTGACCGGGCGTGAGGACGAGATCTACTGGACCGAGGACCACTACGCCTCCTTCCGCGCGGTGCTGCGATGAGCGCCGCTCGGCGGGCAGCGGCCGAGAAGAGGACCGTACGACCGTGACCGACGACGCCCGCACCGCCCCGTCCGCACGCCCCGCCGACCCGGTGACCCGTGCCGTGGCCGCCGCCCGGGAGGCCGGGCAGCCCTGCGCCGTCCTCGACCTCACCGGCGTCGGCGAGAAGGCCGGCTTCCTGGACGCCTGCGCCGAACAGCTCGGCCTGCCCGTCTGGTTCGGCCGGAACTGGGACGCGCTGGCCGACCTCCTCGGCGACCCCGGCAGCCTTCCGCTGGCCGACGGGGGGGTGCTGGTCGTCCGCGGCTGGCGGCAGCTGGCCGCGGCCAGCCCCGGCGACTGGGGGACGGCGCGCGCCGTCCTGGAGGACAGCGCGGCCGGTGCGCGCGACACCGGCCGGGGGGTCACCGCGCTGCTGGTGCTGGAGGCCGGGGGCTGACCGGCCCGCCCGCCTCAGCCGGAGCCGGCCGCCAGTTCCTCCTCCAACCAGGTGCGGCCCCGGGTACGGGCCGTCAGCCGGACGTCGCCCAGCCGTGCCGCGAGCCGCCCGGCCTCGGCGTCGACCGCCGCGCGGGCGTCCGCGCCGACATCCTCCAGGTAGCGGCAGACCAGTCCGCCGTCCCGGTCCTGTGCCCAGCCGCCGACGACCCGCCCGCACCACCACACGGAGGGGCCGATGTTGCCGTCCCGGTCGTACAGGTGGTCCCGGTGCGGCCCCAGGTACCAACCGCGCGACTGCCACCCCATCGGCGTCGGGTCGAGCGCCGGTAGCAGCGCCGCCCACGGTCCGGGGTCCGGCACGGGGTCGAGGTCGTCGGCGAGGACCAGCCCCGTCGTGCCGTCCGCCAGCTCCACCTCGGCCGGAGCCACCTCGCCCAGCGCCCGCTCGGTCTGTGTCTTCGTCCACCCGGTCCACCAGCGCAGATCCTCCGCCGTGCCCGGCCCGTACGCTCGCAGCCACAGCCGGGCCAGCTCGGTTCGGGCGCGCTCCGTCTCCCAGGGGGCGAGCCCGTCCGGCAGCCAGGTGGACAGCGGGGACCAGCGGTACTGGTGCGAGGTCCACGAGCCGCGCGGCCGGCCGCGTACCGCCTTGCCCTCGGCGGCGAGCAGGAGCAGCAGGCGGGCCGCGACGCTCTGGCCGCGCGCGTTCCGGGAGGCCCCGCCGACCTTCACCTGGGCGGCGAGCCGGGGATCGTCGGTGGCCAGGTCGGCGGCGGTCGCCTCACCCCGGGACGCCAGCGCGGCGAGCGCCGCCTCCTCGGCCCCGGCCAGCCAGGCGGCGGGGTCGGCGGCCAGCTTCGAGCCGGCGACGAACCCCTCCAGCTTGCGGCGCTCCCGGGCCGCCACGTCGCGGGAACAGGCGCTCTGGAGGACGGCGGCCGTCTCCACCGGCGCCACGAAGACGGTTCTGCGCATCGCCAGGAGCCGGATCAGCGAGCGGTCCTCGTACAGGGCGCGCTCCACCGACGCGGTGTCCGCCCGCTCGTCCCGGGTGCGGGCCCAGGCGGCGACGTGCACCGAGGAGGGGTCGGTGGAGTGCAGCGCCACCACCGCGCGCGCCGCCCCGGCCGGGTCCTCGGCCCGCGCGGACGGCGCGAGAGCGTGCCGCGCCCCGAGCCGCGCCCGCCGCTGCTCGTCCGTCATCCGATACGTCATCCGTGCCTCCAGGGGGCGGTCCGCGAGCCGGATGAGGCGGAGCATAGGTGCTCGGACCCGGGCGCACCGGGAGTCCACCGGAACCTGACGAGCGCCCCAGGTCGCCGCGGGGCGTGCGGACGGGCCGGGGAGCGTGGTGGCGGGTAAAGTGGCCGAGCAAGGCGGGTCGCCCGCCCGCACACGACGCCCCGGGGCGCTTGGGAGAAAGACACGAGCGCGGGGGCGTTTCGCTGTGCCTTTGTCGGAGTGACCTGCTCCGGTTTGCGTGGGAATGTGAGACTCATGCGTTTTCTTGAGCCCGGTACCGGTCGCCACACCTCGATACCCCCGGTCGCCTACGACCTGACCTATGACGACGTCTTCATGGTGCCGCGTCGCTCCGCCGTCGGTTCCCGCCAGGCCGTCGACCTCTCCTCACCCGACGGGACGGGGACCACCATCCCGCTCGTGGTCGCCAACATGACGGCCATCGCCGGGCGCCGCATGGCCGAGACCACCGCCCGGCGCGGCGGCCTCACCGTCATCCCGCAGGACATCCCGATCGAGGTCGTCACCGAGGTCACCCGGTGGGTGAAGCAGCGTCACCTCGTGCTGGACACGCCCATCGTGCTCGCCCCCACCCAGACCGTCGGGGACGCCCTGTCGCTGCTGCCCAAGCGTGCCCACAACGCCGGTGTCGTCGTGGACGAGAACCACCGGCCCGTCGGCGTCGTCACCGACGAGGACCTGACCGACGTCGACCGCTTCACCCAGCTCGCCGACGTGATGTCCCGCGACCTCCTCCTGCTCGACGCCGACATCGCCCCCGGCGACGCCTTCGACACCCTCGACGGCGCCAACCGCCGCTACGCCCCCGCCGTCAGCGCCGACGGCCGACTGGTCGGCATCCTCACCCGTACCGGCGCTCTGCGCGCCACGCTCTACCAGCCCAACGTCGACGCCCACGGCCGGCTGCGCATCGCCGCCGCCGTCGGCATCAACGGCGACGTGGCCGGCAAGGCCCGCCAACTGCTGGACGCGGGGGTCGACACCCTCGTCGTGGACACCGCCCACGGCCACCAGGAGTCGATGATCAAGGCGGTCCGCGCGGTCCGCGCCCTCGACCCGCGGGTGCCGATCGTGGCGGGCAACATCGTCGCCGCCGAAGGCGTCCGCGACCTCGTCGAGGCCGGGGCCGACATCATCAAGGTCGGCGTCGGTCCCGGTGCCATGTGCACCACCCGCATGATGACCGGCGTCGGCCGTCCCCAGTTCTCCGCCGTCCTGGAGTGCGCCGCCGAGGCCCGGGCCCACGGCAAGCACGTCTGGGCCGACGGCGGCGTCCGCCACCCGCGCGACGTGGCGATGGCGGTGGCCGCCGGCGCCTCCAACGTCATGATCGGCTCCTGGTTCGCCGGGACCTACGAGTCGCCCGGCGACCTCCAGCAGTCCGCCGACGGCCGTCTCTACAAGGAGTCGTACGGCATGGCCTCGGCACGCGCCGTGCGCAACCGCACCAGCGAGGAGTCGGCCTACGACCGGGCCCGCAAGGCGCTCTTCGAGGAGGGCATCTCCACCTCCCGGATGTTCCTCGACCCGCAGCGTCCCGGCGTCGAGGACCTGATCGACTCGATCATCGCGGGCGTCCGCTCCTCCTGCACCTACGCCGGTGCCGCCAGCCTCGCCGAGTTCGCCGAGCGGGCCGTCGTCGGCGTCCAGAGCGCCGCCGGCTACGCCGAGGGCAAGCCGCTGCACGCCAGCTGGAACTGACCTCGGCACCGCCGGGCGCGCGGGCCGGGCCCTCACCCCGGGGCCCGGCCCGTGGGCGTACTCCGCCGACGCGCCGCCGTGGTCTACTGCACGATGTGCGACTGAACGACCTCGACGAACGCATCGTCCACGCCCTCGCCGACGACGCCCGCCGGTCCTACGCCGACATCGGCACCCTCGTCGGCCTCTCCGCCCCCGCCGTCAAACGCCGCGTCGACCGCCTCCGCGCCGAGGGAGCCATCACCGGGTTCACCGTCCGCGTCGACCCGGCCGCCCTCGGCTGGCGCACCGAGGGGTACATCGAGATCTACTGCCGCCCGCACACCTCCCCCGACGACATCCGGCGCGGCCTGGAGCGCTATCCCGAGGTGGTCGCCGCCTCCACCGTCACCGGCGCGGCCGACGCCCTCGCGCAGATCTTCGCCGCCGACATGCGCCACTTCGAGGACGTCCTCGAACGCATCGCGGGCGAGCCCTACGTCGAGCGCACCAAGTCGGTCCTGGTCCTCTCCCCACTGCTGCGCCGCACCACTGTCACCAGCACCGTCGGGTGACCCCGGCCACCTCCTGACCAGCGAGAACGCACCCTCGGCAGACGACGGCGGGCGATGCGCAACAGATCGCCGCCAGAGCCCGCCCCCACGCAACGAATCACCGTCCGATGCGCAAGGAACGCGCCTTGTGACCGCTGGGCGCGCCCGCGTACGGTCGATCCGTTCCCCGTCGCACCACCGCCCGAGGTCAGCCATGCCGTCGTTGCGTACCGCCCTGCTCCAGAGCGCCCCGGCCCCCGCCGACGCCCTGGAACGCCTCGACGAAGCCGCCCGGCGCGCCGCGGCCGACGGCGCCCGGCTGCTGGTGACCCCGGAGCTGTACCTCACCGGCTACACCCCCGAGGCCGGGTTCGACGCCCTCGCCGAACCCGCAGAAGGCCCCTCGGCCCGCGCCGTCGCAGCCCTCGCCGCCCGCCACCGCATAGCCGTCGTCCACAGCTATGCCGAACGCGGCGCGGACGGCCGCCTCCACAACGCCGCCGCCCTCACCGGCCCGGACGGCAGCCGCCTCGCCCACTACCGCAAGACCCATCTCTACGGTGACCACGAGCGAGGCTGGTTCACCCCCGGCGACGAGCCCGTCGTCCAGGCCCGCCTCGACGGCCTCACCCTCGGCCTGCTGGTCTGCTACGACGTCGAGTTCCCCGAGACGGTCCGCGCCCACGCGCTGGCCGGCACCGACCTGCTCTGCGTCCCCACCGCCCTCGCCGAACCCTTCACCGTCGTCCCCGACACCCTCGTGCCCGCCCGCGCCGTGGAGAGCCAGCTCTACGTGGCGTACGCCAACCGCACCGGCACCGAGGGCCCGTTCACCTTCGCCGGGCGCAGCTGCCTCGCCGCCCCCGACGGCACCGTGCCGGTACGCGGCGGGCGCGGCGAGGCGCTGCTGTTCGCCGACGCCGACCCCGCGCTGCTGGCCGCCTCCCGCGCCGACAGCCCGTACCTGCGCGACCGCCGTCCCGAGCTGTACGGCTGAGCCGCCCCGCGCCACCCCTGACGCCCTTCCCGCAAGGAGCCCGCACCCCATGACGTCCACGGTGCCCCCCGCAGGCCGCCCCGCCCAACCGCCGCCGATCACCATGGTCGGCCCCGACTTCCCCTTCCCGTACGACGACTACCTCGGCCACGCCGCCGGGCTCGGCCAGGTCCCGGCCACCGCCCACGGCACCGAGGTGGCCGTGATCGGCGGCGGCCTCTCCGGCCTCGTCACCGCGTACGAGCTGATGAAGATGGGGCTCAAGCCGGTCGTCCACGAGGCCGACCGGATCGGCGGGCGGCTGCGGACCGTCGGCTTCGACGGGTGCGACCCGGGGCTGCGCGCCGAGATGGGCGCGATGCGCTTCCCGCCCTCCTCCACCTCGCTCCAGCACTACATCGACCTGGTCGGCCTGGAGACCAGGCCGTTCCCCAACCCGCTCTCCCCGGCGACCCCGTCCACTGTGGTCGACCTGAAGGGCGAGAGCCACTACGCCCGCACCCTGGAGGACCTGCCGCAGGTCTACCGCGACGTCGCCGACGCCTGGCGGCGGTGCCTGGAGGAGGGCGCCGAGTTCGGCGAGATGAACCAGGCGCTGCGCCACCGCGACATCCCCCGTATCCGGGAGATCTGGGCCCGGCTGGTGGAGCGCCTCGACGACCAGACCTTCTACGGCTTCCTCGCCGGCTCCGAGGCGTTCCGCTCCTTCGGTCACCGGGAGATCTTCGGGCAGGTCGGCTTCGGCACCGGCGGCTGGGACACCGACTTCCCCAACTCCATCCTGGAGATCCTCCGGGTCGTCTACACCGAGGCCGACGACCACCACCGCGGCATCGTCGGCGGCAGCCAGCAGCTTCCGCTGCGGCTCTGGGAGCGCGCCCCGGGCAAGCTCGTCCACTGGGCCCAGGGCACCTCGCTCGCCTCGCTGCACGAGGGCGGCGCCCCGCGCGGCGCGGTGACCCGGCTGCACCGGACGGCGGGTGGCGGCATCACCGTCACCGACGCCTCCGGCGCCATCCGCACCTACCCGGCCGCCGTCTTCACCGGCCAGTCCTGGCTGTTGCTCTCCAAGATCGCCTGCGACGAGACGCTCTTCCCCATGGACCACTGGACGGCCCTGGAGCGCACCCACTACATGGAGTCGAGCAAGCTCTTCGTCCCCGTCGACCGTCCGTTCTGGCTCGACAAGGACCCCGCCACCGGCCGCGACCGGATGTCGATGACGCTGACCGACCGTATGACCCGCGGCACCTACCTGCTGGACGACGGCCCGGACAGACCGGCCGTCATCTGCCTCTCCTACACCTGGTGCGACGACAGCCTCAAGTGGCTGCCGCTCTCCCCGGCGGAGCGCATGGAGGTCATGCTCGCCTCCCTCGGCGAGATCTACCCGGACGTCGACATCCGCCGCCACATCATCGGCAGCCCCGTCACCGTCTCCTGGGAGAACGAGCCCTGGTTCATGGGCGCGTTCAAGGCCAACCTGCCCGGCCACTACCGGTACCAGCGGCGGCTGTTCACCCACTTCATGCAGGACCGGCTGCCCGCCGGCCGACGGGGCATCTTCCTCGCCGGGGACGACATCTCCTGGACGGCGGGGTGGGCCGAGGGCGCCGTGCAGACCGCCCTCAACGCCGTCTGGGGCGTCATGCACCACTTCGGAGGCGCCACCGACCCGTCCAATCCGGGCCCGGGCGACCGGTTCGACGAACTCGCCCCGGTCCAGCTGCCCGAGGACTGAGACCCGCCGGTGGGGCTCAGGCGCGCAGCGGCGTCAGCAGCATGCGCGCCACCAGCCCCACCGAGGTGTCCAGGCGGCGGACGAACTCCCCGCCCAGTTCCTCCACCCCGCGCACCGCCCACAGGGTCCGGGCCGCCGCCCACGCCGCGTCCCGGGCCCTGTCCAGGCTCCAGGCACCGGCCAGGTGGGTGAGCGGGTCGGCCAGCTCCAGCAGGTCGGGGCCGGGCATCAGCTCCTCCCTGACCCGTTCCTCCAGCGAGCGCAGCACCTCGCCGACCGCGTCGAACTCGTCCTCCAGCGCCGCCGGACGGCAGCCCAGCGCACGGCAGGAGTCCACCACCGCCAGCGGCAGGTCGTGCCCCACGTGCGCCTGGATGCCGGCCAGCGCGAACTGGAGCGGACGCACTCCGGGGTGGCGCCGCTGGACGAAGAGGGGCCGCCAGCACGCCGGTACGCGCTCACCCGCCGCGTCCGCCGCCACCGCGTCGAGATAGCGCCCGGCGAAGAGCGCGGTGAGAGTCGACGCTGCCCGTACGTCGGGGAACTGCCCGGCGCCGATCCGCCGGGCCAGCTCCTCGGTGACCGTCAGGTAGACCGAGTTGAACACCCCGACACCGTCCCTCGGCGGGCAGCCGGCGCCGATCTCGCGCATCCGCGCCACCGTCGCGTCCACGGTGTCCACATCACCGGCCGTCCCGCTCGTCCCATTCATGACAGGCAGCGTGCCAGCCCGGGCGCGCACCCGCGGGCGGCGCGCCCCGCAAGGTCCCCGGAACGAGCGACCGCGCGGCACGGCGGACCGCCGCGCGCTTCAACTCCCGTACGGACGTGCGCTAAGTTGCCCGCCATGACCGGACCCGGACCCGTCTCCTGGCCGCCCGCCCCGACCACCACCGCGCGGCTGCGACTCCGCGCGGCCGAGGCCCGGGACCGCGCCGCGTTCATCGAACTGTTCTCCTCGCCGGAGGTGGGCGCCTTCATCGGCGGCGCCCAGCCGCGCGACACGCTGGAGCGCGCGGTCCCCGAGGTGCCCGGGCGGCGTCCGGGGCTCTTCGTGGCCGCCCTCGACGGAGCGATGATCGGGATCGTCACGCTCGACCGGCCCGCCGGGGAGCCCGCCGGCCGGGCCGAACTCGGCTACCTCTTCCTGCCCCACGCGTGGGGACACGGTTACGCCGCCGAGGCGCGCGAAGCGGCCCTCGCCTGGTTCGCCGGCGCCTGCCCCGGCGAGCCCGTCGCGCTTCGTACCCGCACCGCCAACGACCGCGCCCTGCGCCTCGCGGTTAGACTCGGGTTCACCGAGGTCAGGCGGTACCAGGAGTACGGCGCGGAGCAGTGGGCCGGGGTCCGCCCCCCGACCGCGCCGCCTCGCGCAGCGCGGTGAGCAGGCCCGTCAGGGCAGGGGTGCGCGGGGCGCCGGAGCGGGTCGCGGCGCGGATGGCGCGGGCCGGTTCCGGGCCCCGGACCGGGCGGACCACCACGCCGGGGTGGGGCACGGCCAGGCCCAGCAGCGGCAGGAGCGCCACGCCGAGGCCGGCGGCGACGAAACCCTGGGCCGTCGTGTAGTCCTGGCACTCCACCGCCACCTCGGGAGTGAACCCGGCAGCGGCGCAGCCCCGCAGGACCGCGTGGAGGCAGGGTCCGGGCGGCTCGCTGCCGATCCAGGGCTCCTTCGCGAGGTCGGCCAGCTCGACCACCTCCCGCCCGGCCAGCGGGTGGTCCGCAGGGAGCGCCACCCGGTACGGGTCGTCGAGGAGGTGGGCCAGGTCGACGCCGGGAGGCGGGGGCGCCTCGGGCCGCACCACGAGGCCGAGGTCGGCTAGGCCCCCGGCCACCTCCGCCAGCGGATCGTCTGGTTCGCTGAGGAGCAACTCCACGCCGATGCCCGGGTGTTCCTGGCGGAAGCGGGCCAGCGCAGGCGCCAGCAGCCCCGGCCCGGCGGTGGCGAAGTACCGCACGGTGAGCCGTCCGGTCCGCCCTGCCCGCAGATCGGCGAGCGCCGCCTCGGCGAGGGCGACCTGATCGCTGATCAGCCCCGCGTGCTCGGCCAGCAGGGTTCCGGCCGCGGTCGGCCGCACGCCACGCCCCACTCGTTCCAGCAGGGGGGCGCCCGCCTGCGCCTCCAGGGCCGCCACCTGCTGGCTCACCGCCGACGGGGTGTAGCCCAGCCGCTGGGCGGCCGCCGTCACCGAGCCGGTGGCCACCACGGCACGCAGCACCTGCATCCTCCGCACATCCAGCATGTAGTGCAGCTTAACGGTGGGTGCAAAACCTTTCGCTTGTCCTGTCGGATCAGGTGCGGAACCGTGGGGAGCGACCGGACGGAGGGCGCGGATCGCGCCCCGGCGAAAGGGGCAGGCGTGGTGCGGGACGGAAGCGGTGGCGGCGTGCGGGCAGGGGGCCGGGTGGCGGTGCTCGCGCTGCTCTGGGGGTCGACCTTCCTCTGGATCGACCTCGCGCTGGAGGGGTTCAGTCCCGTCCAGATCACCTTCGTCCGCTGCGCTCTCGGCGCCGCCCTGCTGCTGGTGCTGGCCCGGCGGGCAGGGGTGCGCCTGCCGCGCGGCCGCCGGGCGGCAGGGCGCCTGCTGGTCGCCGCCTTCCTCTGCAACACCCTGCCGTTCGCCCTGTTCAGCCTCGGCCAGCAGTCCGTGGACTCCGGCGTCGCGGGCGTCCTCAACGCCACCACACCGCTCTGGTCCCTGCTGGTCGGACTGGCGGCGGGGGACCGGCGGGGCCCGGGTGCCCGCCGCCTCGCCGGGCTGGCCGCCGGATTCGCCGGTACGGTCCTGATCTTCGCCCCGTGGCAGCCGGGCGCCCTCGCCGGCTGGGGAGCCCTGGCCCTGTTGGGCGCGGCCGCCAGCTACGCCCTCGCCTTCGCCTGGATGGGCCGGGCCCCGGCCGGGCAGGGGGTGCCGGCCATCGGCCTGTCGGCGGCGCAGCTCACGGTGGCCACGGTGCTCGCCGCGCTGCTGCTGCCGTGGGGCGGGCCGCCGCCGCAGGCGCCGGGCGTGGTTCCCGTCCTGGCACTGCTGGTGCTCGGGGTCTTCGCCACCGGCGTCACCTTCCATCTGACCTACCGGACGATCCTCGCGGAGGGGCCGACCCAGGCGGCGGCCGTCGGCTACCTGCTGCCGGTGGTGTCGGTGCTGCTGGGCGCCCTGGTCCTCGGCGAGCGCGTCGGCTGGCGGGTGGTCGCGGGGATGGCCGTGGTGCTGGGCGGGGTGGTCCTCACCCGATGGGGCGCGGGTGCCGGGCCGAAGGCGCCGGCCGGGGGCGCGGGGGAGTGCCCGGAGCCGCTGCCCGCGCGCTGAACGCGTCCGGGGCCCGGCGCCTGCGGGGGAGGCGTCCGGCTCGGCGCGTACGGCGGGGCGGGAAGAGCCTGGTGGCGACGCCCGAACCGTGATCGAGAGGGAGGGGTCGAGCCCTATCAGGACGGTGCCACGAATGTCGCAACCTGTTTACATCACTGAATTGGGTGTGCGAACGAGCAGCCGTACCATTGTCGACTGGAACCCGGTAGGTCCCCGGCGGAACAGGCCAGGTCACGCGGATGGCAGTCCGGCCGGGGCCCGCATCGGGTCGGTGCGAACGAATGACCACTGAGCTTGTACTTCCCGTTCGGTAAGTACACGAACGGAGAGTGCTGAATGTCGGGTTTCGGGTGGAAGCTGCATGGTGACGGTCGGCATCTGAAACCAGGTGAGGTCGTCAAGCCGAACGAGCGGCTCACCTGGACACGGACGATCGGGCTGGGTGCCCAGCACGTCGTCTCGATGATCGGCGCCTGTTTCGTCGCCCCGGTACTCATGGGGCTCAACCCGAGCCTCGGCCTCATGGCCTCCGGTGTCGCGACCCTGATGTTCCTGGTCATCACGCGCGGCCGAGTCCCCAGCTACCTGGGATCGTCACTCTCCTTCGTCGGTGTCGCCGCCGTGATCGGCAGCCAGGGCGGCGGGCCGGCGGAACTCACCGGCGCGTTGTTCGTCGTGGGCCTCGCACTGGCCGTGGTCGGAGTCGTGGTCCAGCGCCTCGGCGCCCGGGTCGTCCACGCGGTGCTGCCGCCGGCGGTGACGGGCGCCGTCGTCATGCTGATCGGCTTCAACCTCGCTCCGGTGGCTGCGGGAACCTACTGGCCGCAGGACCAGTGGACGGCGCTCGCCACGATGCTGTTCACCGGCCTCGCGCTCGTCGTCCTGCGCGGATTCTGGTCGCGTATCGCCATTTTCCTGGGCCTGGGCTTCGGTTACGTACTCTCCTGGTTCCTCGACCTCGCGCTGGGGAAGATCCACTCCGCCGACGGCAGCGGCAAGGTCGTGGACCACTGGCGTCTCGACCTGACCTCGGTCAAGGAAGCCGCCTGGGTCGGTTTCCCCGACATGCACGCGCCCTCGTTCAGCATGTCGGCGATCATCGTCGCACTCCCCGTGCTGATCGCGCTGGTCGCCGAGAACACCGGCCACATCAAGGCGGTCGGCGAAATGACCGGGGACTCCCTCGACGACCAGCTCGGCACGGCGATCGCCGCGGACGGCGCGGCTACCATGGTCTCCACGGTTGCCGGTGGCCCGGCCACGACCACGTACGCCGAGAACATCGGCGTCATGGCCGCCACCCGCGTCTACTCGACCGCCGCCTACCTGTGTGCCGCCCTCTTCGCGCTTCTCTTCGGCCTGTGCCCGAAGTTCGGCGCATTCGTCGTAGCGATCCCGGGCGGCGTGCTGGGCGGCATCACCGTCATCCTCTACGGCATGATCGGCCTGCTCGGCGCCCAGATCTGGATTCGCAACAAGGTCGACTTCGGCCAGCCGCTCAACCTGGTTCCGGCCGCCGCCGGCCTCATCGTCGGTATCGGCGGGGTCAGCCTGAAGATCACCGACAACTTCGAACTCAACGGCATCGCCCTCGGCACCCTCCTGGTGCTCACCGGCTACCACTGCCTCCGTTGGCTCTCCAAGGCCACGGGCGCGCCGCAGGCGATGACGCCGGACGCCGGTACGACGAGGAACGACGACTCCCCGGCGTAGGCGGGGAACGCCCTGACGAAGCCGGCCGGGCGAGGACGGGGCTGATTCAGGCGCCGTCCGCGCCCGGCTCGGCTTCCGCGCTCGCGTCCGGAGGTTGCCGTCCTGAGACAGCACCAGGAGGACGTGGCCTCCAGCCGGCGCCCGGCCAGGGCGCGGGCGCGGTCGTTTGGAGCACGCCCGGGCCAGGGCGCGGGCGCGGTCGTGGAGCACGCCCTCCACGCAGGGGTGTCGGCGCGGCGCTCCAGCGGGCCGCGGCCGACGTTCACCAGCGTGCCGGCGGCCGTCTCGCGGGGGGCCGCGGGACGGCCTTGTCCTCCGGGCCGGTCAGGCACCCGCGGCGAGCAGCGCGGCCAGTCCGTCCAGCCCCCGGTCGACGGTGGCCGGGTCGACCTGGCTGACGGACAGCCGCAACTGGTGCTCCCCGCCGGCCCCCGGGTAGAAGTGCGCCATCGGCGTCCAGATCACCCCGTACTTCGAGGCCGAGCGCTCCAGCAGCGCGTCGTCCACCACGCACGCCACGGTGAGCACCAGGAAGAATCCGCCGCGCGGCTCGTTCCAGGTCACCCCGCTCCCGGGCGGGAAGCGCCGGGCCAGGCCCTCCAGCACCAGCGAGAGGTTGCGCCGGTAGAGCGCGGCGACCTCGGCGTTGGCGGCCCGCAGGCTGTAGTCGTGCTCCAGCAGCGTGCCGCCGATCACCGCCTGGGCGATCGGCGAGGTGTTCACCGTGGTCATGCTTTTGATCATGCCGAGCAGGTCGGCGAAGAGCGCGGTGCCGCCCTGCCCGTCGGCCACCAGTTGGTCCGCCACCACATAGCCGACCCGGGCGCCCGGCAGGGCCGTCTTGGCGAAGGAGCCGAGGTGGACCACCCGGCGGTCGGTGTCCAGGGACTTGAGCGAGGGCAGCCGCTCCTCGCCCGCGAAGAGGCGGTACGGATTGTCCTCCAGCAGCAGGAAGTCCTCCTCGGCCGCCAGCGCCAGCAGTTCCCGGCGCAGCGCCTGCGGCAGGCTGGCCCCGCTCGGGTTGGCCACGTCCGGCACCAGGTAGAGCGCCCGCGGGCGCAGCCCCTCGGCCCGGGCGGCGGCCAGCTGCCGGCGCAGGTCGGCGAGGTCCACGCCGTCCGGGCCGTCGGCCACCGCCCGCACCGGCAGGTCGGCCAGCAGGGCCGCGCCGGTCAGTCCCACGTAGGTGGGCGAGACGGCCAGCACCACGTCCTCGGGGCCTCGGCGCAGCGCCCGCAGCACCAGGAACATCGCCTCCTGGCAGCCCACCGTCACCACGACGGACTCGGCGGGCACCTCGATGCCCTCGTCCTTCGCGAGGTGGGCCGCGACCAGGTCGTGGATGATCCCCTTGGTCCGCCCGTACTGGAGCACCTGCCGGCGGGCCTGCTCCTCGGTCAGTCCGCGCTCGGTGCGCAGGTGGTCGAGGTAGCGGTCCAGATGGCGATGGACGGCGTCCAGCTCGAAGAACTGCTCGGCCGGCCGCCCGGCCGCGAAGGAGACCGCCTGCGGGTAGCGGATGGAGATCTCGTTGAGCAGGTTCATGGAGGTCATCGCCGGGTCGGCGAGGGAAGGGTGCAGGCCCGTCAGCGGCAGGCCGTGCGGTGCGGCAAGGGTGGTCACGGACGGCTCCAGGTGGTGCGGGGCAGGGTGGTGGTGCGCAGCGCGGCGGCGGCCCCCAGGTCGGCGCAGCCGGCGAGGCCGAGCGCGTGCCGCAGTTCGGCGGCGAGCAGGTCGAGCACCTCGGTGCACCCCGCCTCGCCGCCGGCCGCCAGGCCCCAGATCAGCGGGCGTCCCAGCAGCACCCCGCGGGCGCCCAGGGCCAGCGCGATGAGCACGTCCGAGCCGCCGCGCACCCCGCTGTCCATCAGCACCTGGCAGTCCTCGCCGGCCAGCGCGTCGACGACGGCCGGCAGGACCGCCAGCGCGGGCACGGCCCGGTCGAGCTGGCGGCCGCCGTGGTTGGAGACCACCACGGCAGCGGCGCCGGTGTCGGCGGCCCGCCGGGCGTCGGCCGGGTCGAGCACGCCCTTGACCACGATCGGCAGCCCGGTCCGTCCCCGCAGCCACGCGAGGTCGGCCCAGGTGACCTTGGGGGAGAGCAGCTCGGCGGTGTGCGCGGACACCGCCGAGACGGCGGCGGTGGACTGGTGCGCCCGCCCGGCGGCGCCGCCCTCCAGCAGCGCCGCACGGACATCCGCGGGCAGCGCGAAGGCGTTCCTGGCGTCCCGCAGCCGCCGACCCATGTACGGCACGTCGACCGTGACCACCAGGGCCTCGCTGCCGGCCTCCTCGGCCGCCCGGACCAGGCCGAGCAGGCGGTCGCGGTCGCGCAGCCAGTACAGCTGGAACCAGAGGGTGGCGCCGGTCGCCGCCAGTTCCTCGAAGCCGACGCTGCTGAGCGTGCCGACGGTGAACGGCACGCCCGCGGCGGCCGCGGCGCGGGCCGAGGCCAGCTCGCCCTCGGGGTGGAACAGCCGGTGGTAGGCGACGGGCGCCACCGCCACCGGCAGGGCGGCCCGGCTGCGCACCAGGGTGGCGGTGGTGTCCCGGGTGGTGACGTCGGCCAGTATCCGGGGCACGAGCGCCACCCCGTCGAAGGCGGCGCGGTTGGCGGCGAGGGTCAGTTCGCGCTCGGCGCCGCCCTCCAGCCACTCCCAGACCTCGGGCGTGAGCGCGGCCCGCGCCCGGTCGGCGTACTCCGCGACGGACAGCGCGGGACGCCCGCCGGCCTGGTCGGCCGGCGGGACGCTCCGGACGGACGCGCTCATCCGGCCACTTCGCCGGCGTCGCGCTGGAGCTCCACGGCCTCGTAGAGGGCGCGGATGTTGTTGCTGCCGAAGTTGCGGGCGCGGATGCGCTCGATCACCTCGAAGAAATAGGTGTTCCGGGGGTGCTGGGAGCGGGTGAAGATCTGGAACAGCTGGCCGTCGTGGTCCTGGTCGACCAGCAGGTCCAGTGCGCGCAGCTGCTCGACGGAGTGCCGCAGCGGGGTGAGGCGGCCGGGCAACGCGTCGTAGTAGGTCTGCGGGGTGTGCAGGAACGGCACGCCGCGCTCGGCCATGGTGCTGACGGAGTGCACCGCGTCCTCGGCGGCGAAGGCGACGTGCTGCACCCCGGCGCCGCCGTGGTCGTTCAGGAAGGAGACGATCTGGCCGCCCGCGTCCGCGGTGAGCGGCTCGATCAGGGTGAGGGTGACGCTGCGGTCGGCACTCTGCACGACGGCCGAGTCCATGCCGAGCGTGCCGACCTCGACCCGCTCCTCGAAGATCGTCCGGAAGCCGAAGACCTCGCGGTAGCGGTGTTCGGTCTTGCGCAGCTCGCCGAACGGGACGAGGACCGCGAAGTGGTCGACGGAGCGCAGCCCGACCTCTCCCTCCCCGGTCAGCGGGGCCGGGTCCGGCAGGCCGGGGATACGGCCGGCCGGGGCCTCGGGGCCGCGCTCGACCAGGGTGTGCACCACGTCGCCGAAGGCGTCCACCACCGCGGTCACGCAGCCGTCCGCTGCCTGCGGCTCGCGCAGCGAGACGGCGCCGCGGGCGGTCAGGACGCGGAACGCGTCGGCGGCGTCCGGTACCCGCAGGCCCAGCGCGCCCACGCCGTCGCCGTGGCGCTCCAGGTAGCCGGTGGCCGGGTGGCCGGCGGCCAGCGGCTGGGTGATCAGCAGCCGGATGCCGGCCTGGCCCACCAGCGCGGACCGGCAGCGCTCGGTGTCCTCGCCGCGCTCGGCGGGCGGGACGAGCAGCTCGAAGCCGTACTCCTGGGTCAGCTTGGCGGTCTCGGCGCCCAGGTCGGCCACGTAGAACTCGACGTGGTCCAGCTCGACGGGGATCGGGGTGACGGAGGGAGAAGCACGGTCGGTCATCTGAGGAGCTCTCTCGTGAGGCGGGTGGGAGGTGCTGAGGGGTGAACGGTCGTACGGGGCGGTGCGGTCAGCTGGACTGGAGGTCCTTGGCGCCCTGCGCCTCGGCCGGGCCGTCGTCCTCGGCCCCGCCCTCGGGCGCCGGCGGCTCCATCGGGACCTCCGGCTTGCCGACCAGGTGGACCGCGGCGAGCAGCGCGCCGACCACCATCACGCCCAGCACCACCCGGAAGTCCAGGGCCGCCAGCAGGCCGGAGCCGACGCCGACGGCCAGCGCCTGCGGTGCGGTGAGCGAGAGGTTGACGGCCGCCTGGGCACGCCCCATCAGCTGTGGCGGGGTGGACGCCTGGGCGGCGGTGGCGAGCCCGACCAGGGCGGCCGGGATGCCCGCGCCGGCGATCACCAGGCCGGCCAGCACCGCGTAGAGCGACGGGGCGAGCAGCAGGGCGGTCCCGAGGCCGAACACCGCCGCGCCGGCCATGATCGTCCGACGCGGCCCGAGCCGACCGATCAGCAGGCCGCCGGCCACCGAGCCGGCCAGCGCACCGACTGCCTCGGTGGACTCCAGCACGCCGAGGAACTGCGGCGGGCGGTGCAGCCCGTGCTGGGTCAGCGCGAACAGCACCGGCTGGAGCAGGCTCAGCACGAAGGCGGAGACGGCTGCTGCCACCACCAGCGGCCGCAGCCCGACCGAGGCGCGCAGGTGCACGAAGCCGGCCAGCACCTCGGTGCGCCAGCGCAGGCCCGAGGGCTCCGGCCTGACCTCCTTCACCTTCAGGGTGAGGAAGCTCAGCACGGCCAGCAGCAGTATGCAGAGGTCGGCCACGGCCACCACGTGCCCGCCGAACCAGCCGTAGAGGCCGGCGCCGAGCAGCGGCGCCACCAGGGTGGTGCCGGCCCGGGCGCTCTGGGTCATCCCGGCCGCCGCGCCGAAGTCCTGACGATCCGCCAGGATGGTGCGCAGCAGCGCGCTCTGCGCCGGGGCCAGGACGGCCCCGCCCAGCCCGCATACCGTGGCGGTGCAGTAGATGATCCAGACCGTGTCCGGGCCGTCGACCAGCAGCAGCGGCAGCAACGAGGCCGCCACCACCAGGTTGACGCCGACCAGCAGCGGCTTGCGCCGCACCCGGTCGGCGAGCAGACCGCCGAGCGGCAGCAGCAGGAGGGGCGCGAAGAAGCAGAACAGCACCAGACCGGCGGCGGAGTCGCTGCCGGTCAGCACCTTGGCCCAGATGCCGAGGGCGATGGAGAGGGCGCTGTCACCGAGGACGGACAGGGTCTGCCCGACGATGTAGCGCCGGAACTCCGGGCGGGCCAACAGGGGGTGCATGGTGGCTCCTTCGCTGCGCCGATGGCGCTTCGGGGGGTGCGGGCGGGTGCGGCGGGGCGGGGCGGTGCGCAGGGGTAGGGAGGCCCGTGGCGCGCCCTGACCGACCGGCGGGGCCCAGGGCGCGGTGCGGTCAGGGTGCGGGCGGGGCGACGGCGCCGAAGCCCTCGATCACCGCGTCGTTGGCGTCCTTCTCGCCGACGGCGACCCGAGCGCCACCGCCGGGGTAGTAGCGCACGGCCACGCCCCGGCGTTCCAGCTCCGCACGGAGCGGGCGCTGGTCGCCGGGGACGTCGACCCACAGGAAGTTGGTGACGCTGGGTGCCACCCTCCAGCCGAGCCGCCGCAGTTCGGCCCCGGTGCGCTCGCGCTCCGCGGTGATCTCCTCGATCCGGCGCGCCATCTCGTCCCCGGCGGCGACGGCGGCCAGCAGGCCCGCCTCCTGGAGGCGGCCCAGCGCGTACGGCACCTGGTGGTCCCGCACCCGCTGGGCGAGGGACTCCTCGGCCAGCGCGTACCCGATCCGCAATGCGGCGATGCCGTGCGACTTGGACAGAGTGCGCAGCACCACCAGGTTCGGCCACTCGGCGATCCGGGCCGGCACGTCCGGGCCCTGCCAGCCCCGGGCGAAGTCGATGTACGCCTCGTCGAGCAGGATGAGGGCGGTGGACGGTACCCGGCGGAAGAACTCCGTCAGCTCGGCCCAGGAGTAGACCGTGCCGGTCGGGTTGTGCGGGTTGCACAGCACGACGATCCGGGTGCGCCCGTCCATCCGCCCGGCCATCGCCGCCAGGTCGTGCCGGGCGTCGGGGCCGAGCGGGACCGGCCGCGCCTCGGCCCGGACGATCTCGCAGAACAGCGGGTACGCGTCGAAGCAGGGCGCCGAGTGCACCACGTTGTCGCCGGGCTCGACCACGGTGTGGAAGAGGTCCAGCGCCACGCCCGCCGAGCCGTGGCCGACCACGACCTGGCCGGCCGGGACGGCTTGCCAGCCGGCGACGATCCCGGCGAACCGTTGCGGACGGAAGTCCGGGTAGCGGTGCAGGTCCGTGCCGGCCTCGGCCAGCGCGGCCAGGACCGACGGCGGCGGCGGGTACGGGTGCTCGTTCTGCGCCAGCAGGAATCTGGCGGTCGACGGCGCGGCCATCAGTCCGCCCGGAGGACGTAGAGCCAGGAGTGCGGGGTGGCGAGCGCCTCGACGCGGTCGATCCGCAGGCCGGCGTCGGTGAACAGCTCCTCGTAGGTGGCCTTGGTGTGCAGCGGGACGCCCATCATCGCGTGCGCCAGCTCGAAGCCGACCGAGAAGACCGGCTGGGCTCCGTCGGAGGTGCCCGGGTCGCGCAGCATGGTGTCGCCGAGGACGAAGGTGCGGGCCTTCGGGAACGCCTCCCGCATCCGGGTGAAGATCGACGAACGGGTGCTCGGGTCGGCCAGCAGGTCGTGCAGCAGGAAGAAGCTCATCACGGTGTCGACCTCGGCCACCTCGGCGGCCTCCGCGTCGTTGTCGATCTGGGTGCCGAGCAGGCCCAGCACGTCCGCGCGGACGGCGGTGACCCGGTCCTGCATGCCGGCCTCGATGATGTCGTGGCGGGCGATGTCGGTGGCCGGGCGGCTGATGTCGATGCCCAGGCCCCGGGCGCCCTCGCGCTGCGAGACCACGCGGCGCACCCGGGCGGAGGTGCCGGAGCCCAGGTCGGCGATGGTGCGGAAGTCGATCCCGTTCAGCACGTCGGTCAGCTGCGCGGCGAACAGCGACTGGTCGCACTGGGCGGAGCCGAGGGCGACCATCGCCTCGTCGCGGAAGACGTCCTCGTCGTAGCGGTGGGTGCCGGCGCTCAGGTGGCCGGCGCGGCCGAACACGTCGTGGTAGCCGCCTACGGCCCAGGTGAAGTAGCCGCGCGCGGCGGCGATCTCCCGGCCCGCCTCGGTGGGCAGGTAGGCGTCGCCGTCGGCCTTGAGGTAGCCGTAGTCGGCGGCGGCGCGCAGCACGGCCTCGGTACGGGCGGTGTCGCCGGACCCCGCGGTGGCCTCGGAGGCCGAGAGCGGCTCGCCGCGCCCGATCGACTCCAGCAGGCCGATCCGGTCCAGGGCGAAGACCACGTTGGCGGCGATGAAGCCGTTGAAGGCGTCGGTCGAGGTGATCGGCGCCGGGGTGATGCCACGCCAGGTGTCGGGGATGGCCGCAGGGCTCATGGTGATGTCCGTTTCTCGGTCGGTCGGTCGGTCGGGTCGGTCAGGAGGTCAGGCGGGCAGCGAGCACCGGGCCGATGACGGCGAGCGCCTCGGCGCTCGTCATCGCGCCGTGGGTGCTCGGCACCTCGTGGACGTCGAGCCGGCCGCCCAGGTACGGGCGCCAGCTCTCCGGGTCGGGGGCTTCGGCAGGCCGGTCCTTGGCGGCGGTGAAGAAGAGCGCGTCGCCGTCGTAACCGGGCAGCGGGAGCTGCTGGGACAGTCCGGCGTGGGACCGGAAGACGGAGACCACCCGGGCCACCCCGGCGCCGCTGAGCCCGGCCAGCGGACCCTCGCCGTCCCGGACCAGCGCGGCGTAGCCGTCCTCGTCGGCGGGCCAAGCGGTGACCCCCCCGGCCGGGTGGCCGAGCGAGTCGAGGATCGCCGCGAGCTGCTCGGGGTCGTCCCGCCCGTGCCCGGGCTCCGGCTCGCCGGTGCCCGGGTAGGCGTCCAGCAGGGCCAGCAGCCGCACCTCCTCGCCCTGTTCGCGCAGGAGCGCGGCGATCGCGTGGGCGACGCTGCCGCCGAACGACCAGCCGAGCAGGGCGTAGGGGCCCTCGGGGCGGACGGCGCGGACCCGCTCCAGGTAGGTGCGGGCCAACTCCTCGACCGAGGCGGGCTGCGCGTGCGGGTCGGCCAGGCCCGGGGCCTGGAGGCCGTAGACGGGCTGCTCGGCGTCGAGGTGGCGCAGCAGGCCGGTGTAGACCCAGCTGATGCCGGCGGCCGGGTGGACGCAGAACAGCGGCGGGCGTGAGCCGCGGGTGCGGATGGGCAGCAGGACGGGGAAGCTCTCGGTAGCCGGGCCCCGGTCGAGCCGCTCGGCCAGCCGGGCCACCGTGGGTGCCTCGAACACGGTGCGCACACCGACCTCCCCGCCCCCGCCGACCAGGTCGCGCAGGCCCGCGACCAGCCGGCTGGCCAGCAGCGAGTGCCCGCCCAGCTCGAAGAAGTTGTCGTCCACACCCACCTTCTCCAGCCCGAGCAGATCCGCGAACAGGCCGCAGAGCAGTTCCTCCCGGGGCGTCGAGGGCGCCCGCCCGGCGCCGAGCCAGGTGGTGTCCGGGGCGGGCAGGGCCCCGCGGTCGACCTTGCCGTTGGCGGTCAGCGGAAGGGCGTCCAGCGCGACGACCGCCGAGGGCACCATGTAGTCCGGCAGGATGGCGCCGACGTGGGCCCGCAGCGCGGCCTGGTCGACGGTGTGCCCGGGGCGGGCGACGGCGTAGCCGACCAGCCGGCGGTCGCCCGGCCGGTCCTCCCGGACCAGTACGAACGCCTGGGCCAGGGACGGGTGCCCGGCCAGCGCGGCCTCGACCTCGCCGGGCTCGATCCGGAAGCCGCGGACCTTCACCTGGTGGTCGGTGCGGCCCCGGTACTCCAGGGCGCCGTCGGCCGCCCGGCGGACCAGGTCCCCCGAGCGGTACATCCGGCTGCCGGGGGCGCCGTACGGGTCGGCGACGAAGCGCTCGGCGCTCTGGCCCGGCCGGTTGAGGTAGCCGCGGGCCAGGCCGGCGCCCGCGATGTACAGCTCTCCCTCGACCCCGGCCGGCACGGGCTGGAGCACGGCGTCCAGGACGTACAGCCGAGTGTCCGGCACGGGCCGGCCCATCGGCGGGGTGGTCCGGCCGGCGAGCGGGCCGCTCATGCTGGCGCAGACGGTGGACTCGGTCGGCCCGTAGGCGTTGACCATCCGCAGCCGGGCCGACCAGCGCTCGACCAGGTCGGGCGGGCACGCCTCGCCGGCGACCACCAGGGTGGCGCCCTCCGGGAGCGCGTCCGGGGCCAGCACGGCCAGGGCGGTCGGCGGCAGCGTCAGGTGGGTGACGCCCTGCTCGGCGACGAGCGCGGCCAGCGCGGGGCCGGGCAGCAGTTGGTCGGCGTCGCCGAGGACGGCCCGGGCGCCGGTGAGCAGCGCCATGCCCAGCTCCGAGACGGCCGCGTCGAAGGACGGCGAGGCGAAGAGCAGCACCCGGCTTTCCGGGGTGACGGTCAGGTTCCGGCGCTGGCCCTCGACCATGGCGGCGAGGCCGGTGTGGGTGACGACCACGCCCTTGGGGTGCCCGGTGGAGCCGGAAGTGTAGATGACGTACGCGGCCGAACGCGGGGTGATGGCGACGCCGGTGAGGTCGTGTGCCGGCCGGTCGCAGGCGTCCAGGTCCTCGATCAGCAGCCGCGGGACGGTGCTGCCGGAGAGCGGGCCGTCGGCCAGCGCCCGGCTGGTGAGGATGAGCGCGGGCTTCGCGTCCTCCAGCGTGTAGGCGATCCGGTCGGCCGGGTGGCGCGGGTCCAGCGGCTGGAAGACCGCGCCGGCCTTGAGCACGGCGAGCTGGGCGACGATCAGCTCGATCGAGCGTTCCAGGGCGATCGCGACGAAGCGCTCGGGGCCCGCGCCGTGCTCCACCAGCAGCCGGGCGAGGCGGTTGGCGCGCTCGTTCAGCTCGCGGTAGGTGACCCGCTCGGCGCCGAACGCGAGCGCGACGGCCTGGGGGCGGGCGGCGGCCTGCGCTTCGAAGAGCGCCGGGAAGGTGTCGGGCGAAAGGTCCTCCCGGGTGTCGTTCCAGCCGTCGAGCAGCTGCGCGCGCTCCCCGGGAGCCAGTACGTCGACCCGGCCGACAGGCTGGTCGGGGTCGGCCAGCACCGCCCGCAGGGCGCGCTCGAAGCGGGCAGCCGTCGCCTGGGCGGTGGCCCGGTCGAACAGGTCGACGGCGTACTCGACGGAAAGGCCCAGTCCGGCGGGCGCGCCGGCCTCGTCGAAGCTCTCGCTGAACGCGAAGGTCAGGTCGAACTTGGCGAGGTCCGCTTCCAGTTGCTCGACCCGGCCGGGCAGGCCGCCGAGGCTGAGCGCGTCGGCCTCGCCGCCGGAGGTGAGCATCACCTGGCAGAGCGGGTGGCGGGCGGTCGAGCGGACCGGGTTGAGTAGTTCGACCAGCCGCTCGAAGGGCACGTCCTGGTGCTCGAAGGCGTCCAGGGTGGTGACCCGTACCCGCTCCACCAGCTCCCGGAAGGTGGGGTCGCCGCTGGTGTCGGTGCGCAGGACCAGGGTGTTGACGAAGAAGCCGACCAGGTTGTCCAGGGCCTCGTCGGTGCGTCCGGCCACCACGGTGCCGATCGGCAGGTCCGTGCCGGCGCCGATCCGGCTCAGCGTGGTCGCCAGCGCGGCCTGCATCACCATGAAGACACTGGCCCTGCTCCGCTGCGCCAGGTCGGCCAGGGCGGCGTGCAGGCCGGCGTCCATCCGGAGCTCCACGCCGGCGCCGCGGCGGCTCGCGACGGCCGGGCGGCGGCGGTCGAAGGGGAGCGTCAGCTCCTCCGGGAGATCGGCCAGGGTGCGTTGCCAGTAGGCGAGTTGGTCGGCGAGCAGGGCGCTGGGGCGCTCTTCGGCGCCGAGCAGCTCGTGCTGCCAGAGGGCGTAGTCGGCGTATTGCACCGGCAGCGGTTCCCACTGCGGCGCGGTGCCGGCCAGCCGGGCCCGGTACGCCTCGGCGAGGTCGCCCAGCAGCGGGGCGACGGACCAGCCGTCGGTGGCGATGTGGTGGGTGAGCAGCAGCAGGACGTGTTCCTCGCCGCCGGGCAGCGAGAACAGGGTGGCGCGCACCGGCAGGTCGGCGGCGAGGTCGAAGACCTGCGACCCGGCCTCGGCCAGGGCTGCGGCGAGCTCCTGCTCGTCGGCCACCGCCGCGGTGCGCAGTGGCAGTCCGGGCGCCGTCAGGACCAGCTGGTGGGGTCGGCCGTCGGTGGTGGTCGGGTAGACGGTGCGCAGCACCTCGTGCCGGTTCACCACGTCGCCGAGCGCGCCCTCCAGGGCGGCGGCGTCGAGCGCGCCGGTCAGCCGGAGGGCGCACGGGGTGTTGTAGAGCGTGCTCGGCCCCTCGAACTGGTCGATGAACCAGAGGCGTTGCTGGGCGGGGGAGAGCGGGACGCGCTCGGGCCGCTCGGCCGGCCGCAGGGCCGGGCGGGCGCTCGGGCGGTCGGCGCCCGGGGCGGGCAGGGTGGCGGCGAGGGCGGCGACCGTGGGGGCGTCGAACAGGGTGCGGACGGGCAACTCGATGCCGAGGGTGGTGCGGATGCGGCTGATCAGTTTGGTGGCGAGTAGGGAGTGGCCGCCGAGGTCGAAGAAGTTGTCGTCGATGCTGATCTGGTCGAGGCCGAGGGTGTCGGCGAAGAGGGTGCAGAGTTCGTGTTCGTGTGGGGTGCGTGGTGTGCGGCCTTGGGGGGTGCGGGTGTATTGGGGTGTGGGGAGGGCTTTGCGGTCGACTTTGCCGTTGGTGGTGACGGGGAGGTTGTCGAGGATGACGATGGCGGCGGGGAGCATGTAGGTGGGGAGGTGGTGGGTGGCGAAGGTGTGGAGTTCGGTGCTGGTGGTTTTGCCGGTGGTGTAGACGACGAGGCGTTTGTCGCCGGGTTGGTCCTCGCGGACCATGGCCAGTGCTTGGCCGACGTTCTCGTGGGCGGTGAAAGCGGTTTCGATTTCGCCGAGTTCGATGCGGAAGCCGCGGATCTTGACTTGGTCGTCGGTGCGGCCGAGGAATTCCAGGGTTCCGTCGGTCTTGCGGCGGGCGAGGTCGCCGGTGCGGTACATCCGGGTGCCGGGTTCGCCGAACGGGCAGGCCACGAAGCGTTCGGCGGTCTGTGTGGGGCGGGCGACGTAGCCTCGGGCCAGGCCGGCTCCGGCGAGGTACAGTTCGCCGGCCACGCCGGTGGGGACCGGTTGCAGTTCGGTGTCGAGCACGTACGCGTGGGTGTTGTTCAGCGGACGCCCGATCGGCACCGTGCCGGGGACGGGCTCGCCCGGGGCCATGGTGAAGGTGGTCCTGATCGCGGTGGTCTCAGTGGGCGCGTACACCGAGACCACGTCGGTCTCCGGGCAGGCCCGGTGGAGCCGGCGGACGGACTCCGGCGGGACGACGTCGCCGCCGGTCCACACCTGCCGGACGTGCCGGAAGGCGGCCGGGTCCTCGTCGGCCATCAGCCGCAGCAGGCCGGACGGGGCCTGGACCAGCGTCACCCGGTGGGTGGCGATGGTCTCGGCGAGGCGGCGGATGTCCAGTTCGCCGGGCTCGGCCAGCACGATCGCACCGCCGGCGACCAGCGGTGCCCAGATCTCGGTGGTGGAGGCGTCGAAGGCGGTGGGTGAGTGCAGCAGCACGCGTTCGTGGTGGCCGGCCCGGAAGTGCGGGTTGCCCAGCAGGTCCACCACGTTGCGGTGGGTGACGGCGACGCCCTTGGGGACGCCGGTGGAGCCCGAGGTGTACATCACGTAGACCAGATGGCCGGGCCGTACGGGCACGGTCGGGTCGTCGGCCACAGGGGCCTCGGCGATCAGTTCCGGGGTGACCTCGACGGTGGCGAAGCCCTCGGTGGCGAGCACCGGGTGGCCCCGGTGGGCCGGGTCGGTGAGCAGCAGGCCGGTGCGGGTGTCGGCGAGGATGTGGCGGAGCCGGTCCAGCGGGTAGCGGTCGTCCAGCGGGACGTAGGTGCCGCCCGCCTTGGCGATCGCGAGGACGGCGGTGAGCAGCCCGGTGGAGCGCTCCATCAGCACCGCGACCGGCTGCTCGGTGGTCAGGCCGCGCTCCAGCAGCAGCGCGGTGAGCCGGTTGGCGCGGTCGTTCAGCTCGGCGTAGCTGAGGGTGCCGTCCTCGCTGATCACGGCCGGTGCGTCGGGGGTGGCGGCGGCTTGGGCCTCGAACAGTTCGGGCAGGGTCGTGTCCGGGACGGGGGTGGTCGGGCCGTTGGCGTGGGTGAGTAGGTGTGCGCGCTCGGCGGGGTCGAGGATGTCGATGGTGGTGATCGGTGCGTCCGGGGCGGCCACTGCGGCGCGAAGGACGCGGAGCAGCCGCTCGGCGAGGGAGACGGCGGTGGCGTGGTCGAACAGGTCGGCCGCGTAGTCGACGGCGCCGCGCACGCCCAGGCGGGTGCCGTCGGCCGCGAGCCGCTCGACGAAGTTGAAGTTGAGGTCGAACTGGGCCTGCGCCTCGCCGACCTCGACCGGAGTGCCCACGGCGGCGCCGAAGGCGAGGTCGCCGGCCGGCTCCGCGTTGAGCGTGACGACGGTCTGGAAGAGGGGGTGGCGGGTGGGGGTGCGGGTGGGGTTGAGGTGTTCGACCAGGCGCTCGAAGGGGATGTCCTGGTGGTCGTAGGCGTCGAGGTCGGTGCGGCGGACGCGGTCGAGTAGCTCCCGGAAGGTGGGGTCGCCGCTGGTGTCGGTGCGCAGGACCAGGGTGTTGACGAAGAAGCCGACCAGGTCGTCGAGGGCCTCGTCGGTGCGTCCGGCCACCGGGGTGCCGATCGGCAGGTCGGTGCCGGCGCCCAGGCGGGTGTACAGGGTGGCGACGGCGGCGTGCAGTGCCATGAACAGGCTGGCCTGCCGGCCGGCCGCCAACTCGGCCAGCGCCGCGTGCAGGTGGGCGTCGAGCTCGAACTCGGCGGCGCCGCCGCGGCGGCTCGGCCGGGCCGGGCGGGGGCAGTCGTAGGGGAGCGCCAGCTCCTGCGGCAGAGAGGCCAGCTCCTCGCGCCAGTGGGCGAGTTGCAGGGAGACGACGCTCTCCGGGTCGTCCTCCTCGCCGAGCAGTTCGCGCTGCCAGAGGGTGTAGTCGGCGTACTGCACCGGCAGCGGTTCCCACTGCGGCGCGGTGCCGGCCAGCCGGGCCCGGTACGCCTCGGAGAGGTCGCGGAAGAGCGGGGCGACCGACCAGCCGTCGCCGGCGATGTGGTGGGTGAGCAGCAGCAGGACGTGCTCGCCGGGTGCGGGCAGGGCGTACAGCCAGGCCCGGAGGGGCAGGTCGGCGGCGAGGTCGAAGACCTGCCCGGCGGCCTCGTGCGTCAGCGCGCGCAGCTCGGTCTCGTCGGCGGCCTCCACCCGGTGCAGCACCGGACGCCCCTCGGCCAGGACGTGTTGGTGGGGCTGGCCGTCGACGGTCGGGAAGACGGTGCGCAGCACCTCGTGCCGGTCCACCACGTCGCCGAGCGCGCCCTCCAGGGCGGCGGCGTCGAGCGCGCCGGTCAGCCGGAGGGCGAACGGCGTGTTGTAGAGCGCGCTCGGCCCCTCGAACTGGTCGATGAACCAGAGCCGCTGCTGGGCGAACGACAACGGGATCAAGGTCTGCCTCCGACTGGCGACGTACGGCTTGCTGTGGCTGTGGCTGTGGCTGTGGCTGTGGTGGGTGCGGCTGGCCGGGCGCGCGGTCAGGCCGGCGGGCGACGCATCGGCCGCAGGGCCGGGCGGGCCTTCTTCGGCGCGGGCGCCGCCTCGCCCCCGGGCAGGGTGGCGGCGAGGGCGGCGACCGTGGGGGCGTCGAACAGGGTGCGGATCGGCACTTCCGCCCCGAGGGTGGTGCGGATGCGGCTGATCAGTTTGGTGGCGAGTAGGGAGTGGCCGCCGAGGTCGAAGAAGTTGTCGTCGATGCTGATCTGGTCGAGGCCGAGGGTGTCGGCGAAGAGGGTGCAGAGTTCGTGTTCGTGTGGGGTGCGTGGTGTGCGGCCTTGGGGGGTGCGGGTGTATTGGGGTGTGGGGAGGGCTTTGCGGTCGACTTTGCCGTTGGTGGTGACGGGGAGGTTGTCGAGGATGACGATGGCGGCGGGGAGCATGTAGGTGGGGAGGTGGTGGGTGGCGAAGGTGTGGAGTTCGGTGCTGGTGGTTTTGCCGGTGGTGTAGACGACGAGGCGTTTGTCGCCGGGTTGGTCCTCGCGGACCATGGCCAGTGCTTGGCCGACGTTCTCGTGGGCGGTGAAAGCGGTTTCGATTTCGCCGAGTTCGATGCGGAAGCCGCGGATCTTGACTTGGTCGTCGGTGCGGCCGAGGAATTCCAGGGTTCCGTCGGTCTTGCGGCGGGCGAGGTCGCCGGTGCGGTACATCCGGGTGCCGGGTTCGCCGAACGGGCAGGCCACGAAGCGTTCGGCGGTCTGTGTGGGGCGGGCGACGTAGCCTCGGGCCAGGCCGGCTCCGGCGAGGTACAGTTCGCCGGCCACGCCGGTGGGGACCGGTTGCAGTGCGGTGTCGAGCACGTACGCGTGGGTGTTGTTCAGCGGACGCCCGATCGGCACCGTGCCGGGGACCGCGGAGGTGTCCGGCATCGGGTGGTGGGTGGCGCACAGGGTGGTCTCGGTCGGCCCGTAGAGCGTCCGCACCGCGATACCGGGGACGGCCTCCAGCACGCGGCGCACGGCCGGGGCGGAGACCACGTCACCGCCGGTCAGTACCTCGCGCACACCGGCGAAGACGCCCGGGTCCTCCTCCGCGACGACCCGGAACAGCCCGGCGGTGACGTGCACGTGGGTGAGCGCGTGGGCCCGCACCAGGTCGCGGATGGCGGTCGCGTCCAGGTCCCCCCGCGGCGCGACGACCACCTGGCCGCCGGAGAGCAGCGGCGCCCAGATCTCGTAGGTCGAGGCGTCGAAGGCGTGCGGCGCGTGGAACAGCACGCGCAGGCCCTCGTCGTGGTGCCAGCACGGGTCGGTGGCGAGCTGCACCACGTCCCGGTGGCTGATCGCGATGCCCTTGGGCTCCCCGGTGGAGCCGGAGGTGAACATCACGTACGCGAGCTGCTCCGGGTGGGGCGCGGTGCGGTGGACGCGCCGCTCGCGCGGGCCGTCGAACCGGTCCGTGGTGAGCGGCAGGACGGGGCAGGGGGCGTCGGCGGCCAGCGGGTGGTCGCGGTGCGCCTCGTCGACCAGGAGGAGCGCCGGGGCTGTCTCGGCGGTGATCCGCCGCAGCCGCTCGGCCGGGTGCCGGTCGTCCAGCGGGACGTAGGTGCCGCCCGCCTTGACCACCGCGAGGAGCGCCACCAGTAGCTCGGCGGAGCGGTCCAGCAGCAGGGCCACCGGCGTCTCGGCGCCGACCCCGGCGGCGGCCAGGTGGGCCCCCAGGTGCTCGGCCCGGGAGTCCAGCTCGGCGTAGCTGAGGGTGCCGTTCTCGCTGATCACGGCCGGTGCGTCGGGGGTGGCGGCGGCTTGGGCCTCGAACAGTTCGGGCAGGGTCGTGTCCGGGACGGGGGTGGTCGGGCCGTTGGCGTGGGTGAGTAGGTGTGCGCGCTCGGCGGGGTCGAGGATGTCGATGGTGGTGATCGGTGCGTCCGGGGCGGCCACTGCGGCGCGAAGGACGCGGAGCAGCCGCTCGGCGAGGGAGACGGCGGTGGCGTGGTCGAACAGGTCGGCCGCGTACTCGACCGCGACCGTCAGGCCCGCCCGCGGGTCCTGCTCGGTGAAGCGGAAGGACAGGTCGAACTTGGCCACGTCCAGTTCGAAGGGGTGCTCGGCGCAGCCCAGGTCGCCGAAGGCGGCCGGCACGCTGACCCGGCTCTCCAGGGCCACCAGGGTCTGGAAGAGGGGGTGGCGGGTGGGGGTGCGGGTGGGGTTGAGGTGTTCGACCAGGCGCTCGAAGGGGATGTCCTGGTGGTCGTAGGCGTCGAGGTCGGTGCGGCGGACGCGGTCGAGTAGCTCCCGGAAGGTGGGGTCGCCGCTGGTGTCGGTGCGCAGGACCAGGGTGTTGACGAAGAAGCCGACCAGGTCGTCGAGGGCCTCGTCGGTGCGTCCGGCCACCGGGGTGCCGATCGGCAGGTCGGTGCCGGCGCCCAGGCGGGTGTACAGGGTGGCGACCGCGGCGTGCAGTGCCATGAACAGGCTGGCCTGCCGGCCGGCCGCCAACTCGGCCAGCGCCGCGTGCAGGTGGGCGTCTACGCGGACCTCCACCAGACCGCCCCGGTGGCCCGACCGGGCCGGACGGGGACGGTCGTAGGGCAGGGCCAGCTCCTCCGGGACGTCGGCCAGGGCCTGCTGCCAGTGGGTGAGCTGGTCGGTGAGCAGAGCGCTGGGGCACGCGTCGGTGCCGAGCAGTTCGCGCTGCCAGAGGGTGTAGTCGGCGTACTGCACCGGCAGCGGTTCCCACTGCGGCGCGGTGCCGGCCAGCCGGGCGCCGTAGGCGTCGGCGAGGTCGCGGAAGAGCGGCCCCACCGACCAGCCGTCGCCGGCGATGTGGTGCATCTGCACGAGCAGGACGTGCTCGTCGTGCGGCAGCGAGACCAGGGTGGCGCGCACCGGCAGGTCGTGGGCGAGGTCGAAGACCTCCGCGCCGGCCGCGACGAGCGCCGCCCGCAGTTGCCCCTCGTCGGCCACGCGTATCCGGTGCAGCGGCAACTCGTCTGCCTCGGTGACCAGTTGGTGGGGTCGGCCGTCGACGGTCGGGAAGAGGGTGCGCAGCACCTCGTGCCGCCGCGCGACGTCCCGGACGGCCCGCTCCAGGGCGGGCAGGTCGACAGTGCCGGTGAGACGGACCGCGACCGGGGTGTTGTAGAGCGCGCTCGGGCCCTCGAACTGGTCGATGAACCACAGGCGTTGCTGGGCGGAGGAGAGCGGTACCCGCTCCGGCCGCTGGGCCGGGCGCAGGGCTGCGCGGGTCGGCGCGGAGTCCGGCAGCGCGGCGGCCAGCAGGGCCACCGTCGGGTTGTCGAAGAGCGCGCGGATCGGCAGTTCGGCGCCGAGGCCGGACCTGACGCGGCTGATCAGCTTGGTGGCGAGCAGTGAGTGGCCGCCGCGGTCGAAGAAGTCGTCGTCGATGCTGATCCGGTCCAGCCCGAGCACCTCGGCGAACAGCGTGCGCAGGTCCTGCTCGGCGGCGGTTCGCGGCTCGCGCCCGCCCTCGGCGCCGCTGTAGTCGGGCGTGGGCAGCGCCTTGCGGTCCACCTTGCCGTTGGGGTTCACCGGCAACGCGTCGAGGACGACGATCGCGGCCGGGAGCATGTAGCCGGGCAGGCGTCCGGCGACGAAGTCGCGCAGGTCCTCCGAGCGCACCGGGCCGGTGGCGTACGCGACCAGGCGCTTGTCGCCCGGCTGGTCCTGGCGGACCGCCACGCAGACCTGGCCGACCTCCGGATGGGCGGTGAACGCGGACTCCACCTCGCCGAGTTCGATCCGGAAGCCGCGCAGCTTGATCTGGTCGTCCACGCGACCGACGAACTCCAGTTCACCGGTGGGCGTCCAGCGGACCACGTCGCCGGTGCGGTACATCCGGCCGCCGGGCTCGCCGAACGGGCAGGCCACGAACCGCTCGGAGGTCAGGCCGGGGCGGCGGACGTAGCCGCGGGCCAGGCCGGAACCGCCGATGTACAGCTCGCCGGCCACACCGGCCGGCACCGGGCGCAGCCCGCGGTCCAGTACGTACAGCCGGTTGTTGGGCAGCGGCCGGCCGATGGGCACGACGTCCGGCACCTCGGCGGCCGAGGTCATCGCGAAGTGGGTCGCGAAGGTGGTGGTCTCGGTCGGACCGTAGCCGTTGACCAGCCGGAGCCCGGGGCAGGTGTCCAGCACCCGCCGCATGGCGACCGGTGAGGCCGTGTCCCCGCCCGTCCACACCTCTTGCAGCCCGGCGAATGCCTCAGGGGCCTCGGCGGCCAGTACGTTGAACAGGCCGGCGCTGATCCACGCGGAGGTGGTCCGCTCGTGGCCGATCACCGTCGCCAACTCGGCGACGCCCAGCCGGCCGGCCGGGGCGATCACCAGCTGGCCGCCGGAGAGCAGCGGGGTCCAGATCTCGTAGGTGGAGGCGTCGAAGGCGGAGGGCGAGTGCACCGGCAGCCGCTCGTGGCCCCCACCGGCGAACCGGCCACCGAGCGCGAGGTCCACCACGCCGCGGTGGGTGACGGCCACGCCCTTGGGCCCGCCGGTCGAGCCGGAGGTGTGCATCACGTACGCCAACTGGTCGGCGTGTTGCGGAAGTCCGCAGTTCTCGGGGTGTTCCTCGGCGTGCGGGTCGAGCACCGTCAGCCCGGCCAGCGCGGGGTGCCCGCGGTGCCCGGCGTCGACCAGCACCAGCGCGGCACCGGAATCCGCCAGGACCCTCCGCAGCCGGTCCGTCGGCTGGGCGTCGTCCAGTGGCACGTAGAAACCGCCGGCCTTGAGCACGGCCAGGATCGCGACCACCTGGGCGGCCGAGCGGTCGATCATCAGCGCCACCGGCGTCTCCCGGCCGACGCCGGCCTCGACCAGCCGCCGGGCCAGGCCGTTGGCCCGGGCGTTGAGCCGCGCGTAGGTCAGCTCGGCGTCCTCGGCGGTGAGCGCGACGGCGTCCGGGGTCGCGGCGGCCCGGGCCTCGAACAGTTCGGGCAGCGAGCCCTCCGGTACCGGTGCGCTGGTGCCGCTCCAGTCGGTGACCAGTCGGGACCGCTCGGCGGTGGTCAGCACCTCGACGGTACCGACGAGTTCGGACGGGTCGGCGACGATCCGGTCGAGCAGGGCGAGGAAGCGGTCCAGCAGGGCACGGGCCTCCCCGGCGGTGAAGGCGTCCGGCTGGTGGTCCAGGCGCAGCTGGAGGCCGTCGCCGGGGGTGAGGGCCAGCACCAGCGGGTAGTGGGCGCTGTCGACGTCCTCCACCAGGGTGACGCGGGTGGCGCCGCTCGGGTCCGCGTCGTCCTGCGCGGCCGGGTCCGGGTAGTTGCCGTACACCGTGACGGTGTCGAACAGGCTTCCCATCCCGGCGAGTTGCTGGATCTCGGTGAGGCTGAGGTGCTGGTGGTCCAGCAGCGCGGACTGCTCGTGCTGGAGGCGCAGCAACAGCTGGCCCCAGCTCTCCGCCTGGTCCAGGCGCACCCGTACCGGGACGGTGTTGATGAGCAGGCCCATCATCCGCTCCACGCCCGGCAGGTCGTGCGGCCGGCCGGAGACGGTGGTGCCGAACAGCACGTCCTCGCGCCCGGTGAGCCGGGCCAGCAGCACGCCCCAGGCCGCCTGGACCAGGGTGTTGAGGGTGACGCCGTAGCGCCGGGCGGTGCGGGCGAGCGCCTCGGTGGCCTCCGGGGTGAGCCCGGTGCGCAGGCGCAGCGGCAGCCGCGGGACGGCGGCCGAGCGGCCGGGGGCGAGCAGGGTGGGCTCGTCGACGCCGGCCAGGGCCTGCGCCCAGGCGGCGCGGGCGGCCTCGCCGTCGCGCCGGGTGATCCAGCGCAGGTACTCGCGGTACGGGGCCGCCGGAGCCATCGGCTGCTCGAAGTACAGCGCCCACAGCTCCTCGGCGAACAGCGGTGTGGACCAGCCGTCCAGCAGGATGTGGTGCGCGGAGACGATCAGCTGGTGGCGCTCGGCGGGCAGCCGCAGCAGGGTGCAGCGCAGCAGCGGCGGGCGGTCGAGGTCGAAGCGGCGGCCGTACTCGTCGGCGGCGATCCGGGCGGCCTCGGCCGCCGGTTCGGCGTGGGCGCTCAGGTCGAGGACGGTGAAGGGCAGCTCGACGCCGTCCGGGACGACCTGGACGGGCGGGCCGTCGTGCCGCTGGTGGAAGGCGGCCCGGAGGTTCGGCTGCCGTATCAGCAGAGCCTCTGCTGCGGCGCGCAGCCGGCCGGCGTCCACCGGACCGGTGAGGTCGAAGGTCACCACCGAGGTGTAGACGTCCGCGCCCTCGGTGTCGTACGCGGAGTGGAAGGCCATGCCCTGCTGGAGCGGCGAGGTGGGCCAGACGTCCACCAGGCGGGCCGGGGCGTGGTGGGCGGCGAGGCCGTCCAGCTCCTCCTGGGTGAGGTCGACCAGCGGGAAGTCGCCGGGGGTGTGCCCGCCCGCGTCCGGCCGCTCGGCGTGCTCGGCGAGCGCGGCCAGCGCGGTGAACCACGCCTCGGCGAAGGCCCGCACCCGCTCCTCGGAGAGCAGCCCGGTGGCGTAGGACCACTGGGCGACCAGCAGCGGGCCCTGCGGGGTGTCCACGGTGGTGGCGTCCAGGCCGAGTACCCGGCCGAGGGCCAGGCCGGCGGCGGCGCCCTCGGACATCGCCTCGGCTCCGGCCAGCACGTCTTCCGCGGTGACGCCCTCGGGGGCGAAGCGGCCCAGGTAGTTGAACTCGATCTGCGGGTCGGCACGGCTCGCGAGGACGGCGGCGGTCTCCGGGTTGAGGTGGCGCAGCAGGCCGAAGCCGATGCCGTTGTCCGGGACGGCGCGCAGCTGCTCCTTCACCCGGCCCAGGGCGCGCCCGAGCGCGGGGCCGGCGGCGGTGACCTCGGACCAGTCCAGCGCTCCGGGGGCGAGCCGGACGGGGTGGACGGAGGTGAACCAGCCGGCGGTGCGGTGCAGGTCGACGCCGTCGACGACCTCCTCGCGGCCGTGGCCCTCGACGGTGACCAGCACGGCGCCGTCCGGCCCGGTGGTGTCCCGGCCGCGCCAGTGGCCCAGGGCCAGCGCCAGCCCGGTCAACAGCACGTCGTTGACCTGGGCGTGGTAGGCGGCGGTGACCTTGGTCAGCAGCGCCCGGGTGGTCGCGGCGGGCAGCACCAGCCGCAGCCGGCCCTCGGTGGCGTAGGTGTCCCGCGCCGAGTCCAGCGGGCGCTCGCCGAGCAGCGGGTCGGGGGCGTCCAACATGGCTTGCCAGAGCGGTAGTTCGGCGGACCGACGGGGGGTGTTGGCCTCGGCGGTGAGCCGCTGGGCCCAGCGGCGGAAGGAGGTGGGCACCGGGGCGAGCTCGACGGCGCGGTCCTCGCGGAGCGCTTCCAGCGCCGCGAGGAGGTCCTCCTCGACGATGCGCCAGGTGACGCCGTCCACCACCAGGTGGTGGATCACCAGCAGCAGTTGCGGGGCCTGCTGCGGGCCGGCGTCGAAGCACACGGCCTGGACCATCCGGCCGTCCTCGGGGGACAGCCGCTCGCGGGCGGCCTCGGTCTGGACGCGCAGCGCCCCGGCGTCGGCCGGGCCCGCCACCCGGCGCAGCACCGCGGCGACGGCCACGGCGCCGGGCTCGGGCACGTGCAGCGTCCAGGGGCGCTCGGCGAGCGGGGAGGTGTGGGCGCGGAACAGGTCGTGGTGGTCGAGCAGGGCCTGGAGAGCCGTCGCCAGGTGCTCCGGGCTGGTGCCGGCGGGCAGGCTGAGCAGGGTGGACTGGTAGAAGCTCTCGACCGCGCCGTGCTGCGCGGCCAGCCAGTGCACGATGGGCGTCGGGGGCACCTCGCCGAGACCGGCCCCGGCAGGCTCGACGACGGCCGGCCCCTCCAGCGGCCGGGCGATCCGGGCCAGCGCCTCGACGGTCGGGGCGAGGAACAGCTCGCGCGGGGTGAACTGGAGGCCGGCGTGCCGTGCCCGGGAGACCAGCTGGATGGCCACGATGGAGTCGCCGCCCAGCTCGAAGAAGGAGTTGGTGACGCCGACCCTCGGCAGGCCCAGTACCTCCCCGAACAACCGGACCAGGGTGTGCTCCAGCTCGCCGGCCGGAGCGCGGCCGTCCTCCTCGCCGATGCCGAACACCGGCGCCGGCAGGGCGCGCTTGTCCACCTTGCCGTTGGCGGTGAGCGGCAGCCGGTCGAGCACCACCACGGTGGGCACCATGTGGTCGGGCAGCCGCTCGGCGCAGTACGCCCGCAGCTCGGCCGGGTCCGCGGTGCCGGCCGTGTAGGCGACCAGCCGCCGCTCGCCCGGGCGGTCCTCGCGGACCAGCGCCACGGCCTGGCGCACCCCGGGGTGTGCGGAAAGGGTCTGCTCGATCCCGCCGGGTTCGATCCGGAAGCCGCGGATCTTCACCTGGTCGTCGGCCCGGCCGAGGAAGTCCAGCTGGCCGTCCGGGCGGTAGCTGCCGAGGTCGCCGGTGCGGTACATCCGCTCGCCGGGCGCCCCGTACGGGTCGGCCACGAAGCGCTCGGCGGTCAGGCCCGGGCGGTTCAGGTAGCCGCGGGCCAGGTGCGGACCGGCCAGGTACAGCTCGCCCACGGTGCCCGGCTCGACCTGCCGCAGCCGCTCGTCCAGCACGTGGACGCGCACGTCCTGGCAGGGGCGACCGATCGGGGGCCGCTCCTCGCCGGTGAGCGGCTCGCTCATGGAGACGATGACGGTGGCCTCGGTGGGGCCGTAGCTGTTGAGCATCAGCCGGCCGCGGCCACAGCGGGCGGCCAGTTCGCGGGAGACGGCCTCGCCGCCGCCGATCAGGGTGCGCAGCGAGGGCATCGGCAGCTCGGGCAGGGTGGAGATCATCGCGGTGGCGACGTCGGCGTGGGTGACGCCGAACCGGTCGATCAGCGCCGCCAGCGACTCGCCGACCAACTCGCTCTGCTCGCGCGGCAGCACCAGGGCGGCGCCGGTGGTGAGCGCCACGGACAGGTCGGAGACCGAGACGTCGAAACTGAGCGAGGACGCCTGGAGCACCCGGCTGCCGGGGCCGACGCCGGTCGCGGCGACCTGGGTGCCGATCATGCTGGGCAGCCCGGTGTGGGTGACGGCCACGCCCTTGGGCACGCCGGTGGAGCCGGAGGTGTAGATGACGTACGCGGTGTTCAGGGCGCTCACCGGCCGCACCCTTTCGGCGGCGGTGAACGGGGCGGCGGAGCGGGCCGCGAGGCCGGCCAGGTGCTCGGCGGAGTCCAGCAGCAGGTGCGGGGCGCCGGTCGCGGGCAGCTGCCCGGAAACCTCGGCGGTGGTGAGTACCAGGGCGGCGCGGGAGTCGGTGAGCATGTGGCGCAGCAGCTCGGCCGGGTAGTCCGGGTCGGCGGGCAGCCAGGCGGCGCCGGTCTTGGCGACGGCGAGGATCGCGGCGACCGCCTCGGGGGACTTGGGCAGGGCCAGCGCGACGACGTCCTCGGCACCCAGGCCGCGGGCGGCCAGCACCCGGGCCAGCCGGTTGGCGCGGGCGTCGAGTCCGGCGTAGCTGAGCGTGGTGCCCTCGGCGTACAGCGCGGGGGCGTCCGGGGTGCGGGCGACCTGGGCGTCGACCAGCTCGGTGAGGGTCGGGGCGGCGGGTCCGGCGGCGGCCAGCCGGGCGGCCAGCGCGGTGGGGGTGGGGGCCTGCGCCAGGACGGGCGGGGCGAGGCGGACCCCGAACTCGGCGTGTACGAGGGCCAGTAGCCGCTCGGTGGCGGGCCGGTCGCCGCCCAGGTCGTAGAAGCCCGCCGCGGGGTCGACCGACTCCCGGCCGAGCACCTCCGCGAACAGTCGGCACAGGATCTCGGCCGCTTTCGGCCGCTGCTCGGATCTGTGCGTCTGCTGGACCCCGGACATGTGACTCTCTCCCTCGTGCGGCTGGCCCCCGCGGTGGCGGGAGCGGCGAGCTGGGTTGGCTCCCGGGCGGTCGGCCGGGGAGCCGGCGGAGCGATGCTGCGGTCCTGTCGCGGTGCTGGGGCGTGCTCGGATGCCGTTTGTGTGGCGGCGCGGTGTGCAGGTATGCGCTGGTGCGGCGGTGCGGCGGTGCGGCGGTGCGGCGGTGCGGCGGTGCGGCGGTGCGGCGGTGCGGCGGTGCGGCGGTGCGGCGGTGCGGCGGTGCGGCGGTGCGGCGGTGCGGCGGTGCGGCGGTGCGGCGGTGCGGCGGTGCGGCGGTGCGGCGGTGCGGCGGTGCGGCGGTGCGGCGGTGCGGCGGTGCGGCGGTGCGGCGGTGCGGCGCAAGGCGCGTTCCGGCGGTGCCGGGGGAGGGGTCGGCGGGCTCCGGTGGTGCGGTGCGGCGGCGACCTGGCGGGCGGTCCGGTGCGGGGGCCCGGCCGTGCCGGGTGAGCGGCGGGCACTTCGCGCGGGTGGTCGCTCCGCGCCCGCCGTGGAAAGGGGCGGCCGGCTGAGTGGCCCGCTCGACGGGGCCCGTCCAGGGCCGGGTGCTGCTCGGTGGTCCGGCGGGCGAGGGGGCGAGGGGGCGACGGGTGGGGCCGGCGCCCCGGGATCAGCTCTCGGACAGGTGCGCGACCAGGCTCTTCGGGCGCAGGTCCTGCCAGTTCTGCTCGACGTAGTCCAGGCACTCCTGCCGGCCGGCGACACCGAACACCTGCTGCCAGCCGGCGGGCACCGGGCTGAAGGCGGGCCACAGCGAGTGCTGCCCCTCGTCGTTCACCAGGACGAGGTAGCTGGCCTCGGCGTCCTCGAACGGGTTCGCCATCGTCGGTTCCTCTCAGAGTCGTTGCCGTGCGGAGCGGTGCGAGAAAGGGAGGCGCGGGGTGGTCCCAGCGGGGCGGTGGAACGGAATCCGGGGCTCACGGACCCCAGCCGGAGTCCGCGGGCGAGGCGCCGTGGGCGGTGAGGGCGACCACGGACACCTGCGGCTGGGAGTGGAGTTGGAGGCCCACGAAGGCGGCCAGCAGGAGGGCGAGGGTCCCGAGCGTCTTGTGGACGCGGACGGCAAGGCTTGGCATCGCGAGTTCTTCTTCCTAAGAAGGGCGGTCTGCCCTCTCGGCTCTGAAACGCATCCTGCCGAAGTCTCAAATGCACTTGGAAGCTTTCGCGTGACGTGAACACGCAATGCGGGAACCGGAAGCGCGGGCAGATCGTGCCAAAGACAGACAGTCATGATCCAAATCCCACCGGGCGCCGTCGGACCGGTGGTCGGAACTCCGATCCCGAGGCGGCCCCCCGCCCCGCTGCCCGCGCGGCCCGGTGCGGCCTGGGCGTGCGACCGCTTCAACGTGCCCCGCGCGGCCGGCGGCAGCGCCGGAACCGGAAAACGTCGCCGGACACCCGCGGGTGCTCCTGGGCGCCCTCGGTCGGTTGCTTGGCGAAAGCCTGAGAATCCCGCCGCCGTCCAGCAGCCGGAGCGTGCTGGAGCCGGCCCTCGCGGCGGCGGCCCCGCCAGCTGCCGTACCCGGTGCCGGTCCGCCAGGCCGTCGAGGGCGGGGGCGTGCCGCCGGGTCGCGATCAGCCCGCGACCGGCGGGCCTTCCGTCCGAGGGCCGTTCCGCGATCTCTTGGGCGCCGCCGCCGGGTGCGGTCGTGACCGCCGTCTTCGGACCCCGCTCGCGTGCGCGCCTGACTACCGTGAGCCGATGATTTCCGCGCCCTTTGGGCGTACACTCGCGGCTGTCGGAGCCCGGGGGGCGGCTTCCGAACGGCTGTCACCGTCCATCTTGCCGGTTCGGATGTCTGGCGGTAACCGGTACGGGCATTCGTGAAGTCGCAATGCGGAAGCCGGAAGGATGCCCAGATGTGTCCAACCCAGGACGACTGCGCGGAAACGGGAACGCCCCAGCTCTGCGACTGGGGCATCGAGTTCTACCGCACCGCGCTGGCCGAGGGGGAGGTCAGCGGCGAGGCCCCCGAGTGCCTGCTCGCGATGGGCCTGCTGCGCCCGCTGCCCGGCACCGGTGAACGGCTCGCCCCCGTCCCGCCCGACATCGCCGTCACCGGGTTGGCCTGGCCGCTGGAACTGGCCGTGCTGGCCCACCAGGAGCGGCTCGCCGCACTGCGCACCTCCTTCCACGCCGCCGAGCACGCCTACCGCGACGTCATGCGGCAGGCCGAGCTGCCGATCCGGCTGCTGACCGGGGAGGAGATCAACCCCGCACTGGAGAAGGCCGTCTCCGACTGCACCGAGGAACTGCTCACCGCACAGCCGGGCGGCGGCCGTGGGCCCGAGCAACTGGCCGAAGCGCTCCCGCGCGACCTCGCCCTGATCAGCCGCGGTGTGCGCCAGCGCACCCTCTACCAGCACACCGTGCGCGCGCACGGGCCCACGCTCGCCTACATCGAGCAGGTCATCGCCCAGGGCGCCCAGGTGCGCACCCTCAACGAGGTCTTCGACCGGGTCATCATCTGCGACCGCTCCTCCGCCTTCATCCCGGCAGGCGCCGACCGCGAGGCCGCGGCGATACTGATCCAGCATCCACCGCTGGTCGAGTACCTGCGCAAGGTCTTCGAGCTGATGTGGGAGCACGCCGAGCCCGTCACCTACCAGCACGGCCGCCACCGCCCCCAGCTGCTGACCTCCCGCACCCGCCAGAACGTGCTGCGCCTGATGGTCAACGGCTACACCGACGAGGCCATCGCCTCCCGCCTCGGCATGAGCACCCGCACCGTCTTCAGCCACATCCAGAAGGCCAGCGAACTCCTCGGCAGCCGCAGCCGTGGCCACCTCGGCTACATCATCGCCAGCCAGGGCGTCCTCGACGAGCCCCTCGACGAACTCTGACCCCCGCCGGCCGACGGACGGGCAGGCGAGGGCGGCTCCGCCCGCACCGGGCCGACCGGCCCGCCCGCGTGCCGGGGCGTTGCCCCACCCGTTCCGGTCTCCAGGAGACCGCCCCCGCCCGCCTCCGAGGCTCCCGGCCCCCTCGCCCCGTCGAGGTCCAGGTCGACGACGCGGACGCCCGCCACCCGCTCCGCTTCGAGCCTGCCCGGGCGACCCCTGGGCCGAGCGCGGCCACACCCGCGCCGGGGACCGGCACGCCGTGGGCGTCGACCGCGACGCGGTGAAGAGTCCCCCTCACCTGCGAGGCCCCGGCACCCGGACCGGGGCCCGTGCCGTCCACCTCCGGCCGGAGAGCCCGGGCCGCCCGGCCTCATCCACGGCCTGCGGCTCTGCTCCGTCGGCGGCACCGCCACGCACACCGATGCGCCCGGCGCCGCGGACCGAGGCGTTCACGGACGCGGCGCGTCCGCTGCCGCAGGCGTGGTCACGCTCTCGCCCGCAGCCGTCCTCGGCCCGGCCCGCAGCACCCCCGCGCCCACCACCAGGCCGAAGGCGAGCACCGTCACCAGCACGAAGGAGGCGACCAGCGAGGAGAGGTCGGCGACCCCGCCGATCGCCGACGGCGCGATCAGCCCCGAGGTGTACGTGATGGTGGCGACGCCCGCGATGGCCTGCGCCGGGCGCGGACCGCTGCGGGCCGCCGCCGCGAAGGCGAGCGGCACCACGACGGCCACGCCCAGGCCGATCAGCCCGAACCCGGCCAGCGCGGTCCCGGTGTCGGCCGCGGTCACCACCAGGAGCCCGCCCACGGTGGCCAGGGCGCCGCCCGCCCGTACCGTCCCGACCGCTCCGAACCGGTCCACGATGCGGTCCCCGCAGAGCCGCGCCACCGCCATGGTCAGCGCGAAGGCCGTGGTCGAGGCCGCCGCGACACCGGGCGAGCCGGCGAGTACGTCACGCAGGTAGACCCCGGACCAGTCCATCGCCGCGCCCTCCGCGAAGACCGCGCAGAAGCCGACCGCGCCGATCAGCAGCGCCGACCTCGGCGGCGGCGCGAACCGGGGCGGAGGCGTCTCGCCGGGCTCGCCGCGCACGTCCGGGACGCCCCGGCAGACCGCGACCGCGATCACCGTCAGCACCAGCGCGGCCCCGGCGTGGTGCAGCCGGGCGTCGACGTGCAGATGGGCGGCGACGGTACCGGCGGCCGAGCCCAGCAGCGCCCCCACGCTCCACATGCCGTGCAGGCTCGACATCACCGACCGGCCGATCTGGTTCTCGACCTCCACGCCCAGCGCGTTCATCGTCACGTCCGACATCCCCGCGCTCGCCCCGTAGACGAAGAGCGCCAGGCAGAGCGTGAGCAGGCCGGGGGCGAGGGAGGGCAGCGCCAGCGCGAGCGTCCACAGCGCGACCAGGCCGCGCAGTGCCGCCCGGGAGCCGAACCGGTGGCTCAGCGACCCGGCCAGCGGCATCGCCAGCGCCGCGCCGACGGCGGGAAAGGCGAGCGCCAGGCCCAGTTGGCCGGCGCTGATCTGCGCGTGCTCCTGAATCCACGGCACCCGGGTCGCGAAGCTCCCCGTCACCGTGCCGTGCGCGCAGAAGACGGCGGCCACGGCGTACCGGGCCCGCCGCACCTCGCTGCCGTCCCTCACCGGAAGTTCCGCGTCCGCTGCCATCGGTCCCCCTCCTGGAAACACCACCGGCCACCGGGACCCGTCCTCCGCCGCTTCGGGGGCGGGGCGGGCAGCGCCGACCTCGGCACGGACCTGCCCCGGGCGGACCGGCCGCCATGCCGGGCGGTAAACTATCAGGAACCCTGCCTGATAGATGTGCGGTTTCTGGAAGGATCGCGGCATGCCCGCCTCACCGCGTACCGCCCGGGTCATCAACGACCGGCTGGCCCTCGACCACCTCTTGCGCGAGGGGCCGCTCACCGCGGCCCGCCTCAAGGAACTGACCGGCCTCTCCCGGCCCACCGTGGCGGATCTGCTCGACCGGCTCACCGGCGCCGGGCTGATCCGGGTGGTGGGGGAGAGCGGCGCCGACCGGCGCGGGCCCAACGCCCGGCTCTACGGACTGGTCGCCGAGCGGGCCCACCTCGCCGCCCTCGACGTGCGCACCAGCGGCCTCGCCCTCGTCGTCACCGATCTCCTGGGCGCTCCGCTCGCCGAGGCGCGGCTGCCCATCGACGGCGGCCTCGGGACCGTGCCCGCCGCGGAGCGGGCCGTCAGCCTGCTCGACGCCGCCCTGGCCGAGGCGGGCGTGGACGAGCTGCACAGCATCTGCGTCGGCGCGCCCGGCCTGGTCGACCCCGCCACCGGCGAACTGCGCGACTCCACAGGGCTGCCGGGCTGGCACCGGCGGCTGGTCCGCGCCCTCCAGGGCCACCACTTCGCCCGCGTCCTGGTCGAGAACGAGACCAACCTGGCCGCCGTCGCCGAACGCCGCCACGGCGCGGCCCAGGACCACGACACCTTCGTGCTGCTCTGGCTCGGCCACGGCGTCGGCGCGGCCGTCGTCCTCGACGGTGCGCTGCGGCGCGGTGCCGGGGGAGGGGCGGGCGAGATCGGCTTCCTGCCCGTCCCGCTGACCTCCTCGCTGCCCTCCGCCACCGACTGCGGCGGAGGCTTCCACTCCCTGGCCGGAGCCGCCGCCGTCCACGAGCTGGCCCGCCGCCACGGCCTGCCCGTGGACGGCGCCCGCGAGGGCGGCGACGGCCCCGCGGAGCCCGCCTCCGCGACCGCCGTCCGGACCGCGCTCGACGCGGGCACGGCCGGAGAGCTCTTCCTGGACGAGCTGGCCGACCGGGTCGCCCTCGGCGCCGCCGCCGTCGCCGCCGTCCTGGACCCCGGCTGCGTAGTCCTCGCCGGCGAGACCGGCGAGGCGGGCGGCGAGGCCCTCGCCGCCCGCGTCGGCAAACGCCTGGCCACCCTCTCCCCCCTCCGCACCGACGTCCGCCCCACCCGCCTCGGCGGCGCAGCCGTCCTCGCCGGGGCCCTCCTCACGGCCCAGGAAGAGGCGAGGGAAGCGGTCTTCTCGGCCTGACGCTCAGTCCGGCCCGCGTTCAGGCCGTCTGCGAGGTGCCGTGAGGCGGCGCACAAGGCGGCTGCGGCCGTCGCGCGCAGGGCTTGTCCGGCGGATCTTCGTGGAACAGCCTGCGGCGCCCGGTGCGTGCTCCCCTCGTACGGGACGTACTCGGGTGATCCGGGAGTACGGCGAGAGTGCGTGCCAGGCGTCGCAGGCCCACGAAGATCCGCCGGACAGGCCCTGGACGCCGCCCCGGTCCGGCCGACACCGAGACCGGTCGTGGCGCCCACCGCCGGCCGACGGGTCCCCGGCCGGGCCCGGGGGGAGAGCCCTCAGGCCCCCCGCTCCGCCAGGAACTCCTCGAAGGTCACCGACCCCTTGTCCCCGTCAGGAGCCAGGTGCTTCCCGTCCCGGAACGCCCGGTAGGTACGTCCCGCCAGGGGCACCCCGACCCTTCTCCGCCCCCGGCCGGAGGCCCCGGCCCAGGCATCGGCCAGCGACTCCAGATCCCGCACCTCGGGCCCGCCCAGGTCCCTGACCCGTCCGGCGGGAGCCCCGAGCGCCAGCCCGGCGAGGCGCCCGGCCACCTCCTCGACGGCCACCGGCTGGTCCTGGAGCCCCTTCGGCAGCAGCATGACCGGCGGCCGCCCCAGCGCCCGCAGCACGGAACGCACCAGATCGTGGAACTGGGTGGCCCGCAGCACCGTCCACCCGAGGCCGGACTCCTCGACCATCCGTTCGACCTGATGCTTCACCCGGTAGTACGGGTACGGCACTTGGTCCACCCCGACGATCGAGATGTACACCAGGTGCTCCACCCCGGCCCGGTCCGCGGCGGCCAGCAGGTTCCCGGCCGCCTGCGCGTCGCCGCCCGCCGGCGAGGAGGCGCAGTGCACCACCGTCCCCACCCCGGCCAGCGCCGCGTCCAGCCCCTGGCCCCGGCGCAGATCGACCGGATGGTGCGGATCACGGCGGCTCAGCACCCGTACGTCCTGTCCTTCCTCGCGCAGCCGCGCCACCAGCGGCCGCCCCAGCCGTCCCGTCCCGCCCGTGACCAGAATCGTCGTCATGGGCGTCAGCCTGGCACCCCCGGGGCGGGCTCGCGCGCCGGTCGGGCGGCCTGTGAGTCGGGCCACAGGCGGACGACGGCCCTTGACCGGCGTGGCACACTGACGGGAGTAGTCAAGCAGCGCACTCCGGGGTCGGTGTAATTCCGAACCGGCGGTAACAGTCCGCGACCCGTCCGCATCCAGTGGGCGGTTGACCAGGTGGAACTCCTGGACCGACGGTGAAAGTCCGGATGGGAGGCAGTGCGCGGCGGGCGAGGACGTGCCGCCGTAGGCCGTTTCACGGGAGAACTCCCGGGAGACGGTTCCTTCCGGCGTCGCGCGTACCGTCGTCCGTGTCGCTGTCGTTCATGACAGGCCCCGGAGTCCGTGCCCGAAGAGGCAGGAGGACCCGGGTGGCCACCCCCCAGGCGAACGAGCGGGAACGCGCCGCGATGCGCCGCGCCCTGGAACTCGCCGCACGCGGTCTCGGCACCACCAGCCCCAACCCCGTCGTGGGCTGCGTCGTCCTCGACGCCCACGGCGAGCAGGCCGGCGAGGGCTGGCACCGGCGGGCCGGCGGCCCGCACGCCGAGATCCACGCCCTGCGCGAGGCGGGCGACCGGGCCCGCGGCGGCACCGCCGTCGTCACCCTGGAGCCCTGCAACCACACCGGACGCACCGGTCCCTGCGCCCAGGCCCTCCTCGGCGCCGGCGTGCGCCGCGTCCTGTACGCCGTCGCCGACCCGGACCCGCGGGCCGGAGGCGGCGCCGCCACCCTGCGCGCCGCGGGCGCCGAGACCGCCTCGGGGCTCCTCGCCGAGGAGGCCGAGCAGGTCAACGCCGCCTGGCTCACCTCGGTGCGGCGCGGTCGGCCGCACGTCACCTGGAAGTACGCGGCCACCCTCGACGGCCGTACCGCCGCCGCCGACTCCACCAGCCGCTGGATCACCTCCGCCGAGGCCCGCGCCGACGTGCACCGCCTGCGCGCCGAGGCCGACGCGGTCCTGGTCGGCGCCGGCACCGCCCGCGCCGACGACCCGCACCTCGCCGCCCGGCTCCCCGCCGCCGCGCCGGACGCCCCCGCGCCCGTGCAGCCCCTGCGGATCGTCCTGGACAGCGATGCCACCGCCGTACGCCCCGGCGCCCGCGTCCTCGACGACGCCGCGCCCACCCTGGTCGCGGTGGCCGTGGACGCCGACGCCCGGCACCTCGAAGCCCACCCGCACGCCGAGGTGCTGCGCCTGCCGCGTACCGCCGGCGGGCTGGACCTCGTCGCGCTCCTCGCCGCCCTCCACGCCCGTTCCGTGCGTTCCGTCCTGCTGGAGGGCGGGGCGCACCTGGCCGGGGCCTTCGTCGCCGCCGGAGCCGTCGACCGCGTCGTCGGCTACCTGGCACCCGCGCTGCTCGGTGCCGGGCCCCAGGCGCTGAGCGGCGGCGGAATCTCCACCCTCGCCGACGCGTTGCGACTCGACATCACCGACGCCCGCCGCATCGGACCCGACCTGCGGATCACCGCCGTCCCCGCCACCCCCCTCACCAAGGAGCACTGAGTGTTCACCGGAATCGTCGAAGAACTCGGGGAAGTCACCGCCGTCGAAGACCTCGGTGACGCCGCTCGCTTCCGGCTGCGCGGCCCGGTCGTCACCGAAGGCGCCCGGCACGGCGACTCCATCGCCGTCAACGGCGTCTGCCTGACCGTGGTCGACCACGACACCGACTCCTTCACCGCCGACGTCATGGCCGAGACCCTCACCCGCTCCAGCCTCGGCGCGCTCGCCCCCGGCTCCCGCGTCAACCTCGAACGCCCCACCGCCGTCGGAGGCCGCCTCGGCGGCCACCTCGTCCAGGGCCACGTGGACGGCGTCGGCACCCTCACCGCCCGCGAGCCCTCCGAGCACTGGGAACTGGTCACCGTCTCCCTCCCCGCCCACCTCGCGCGGTACGTCGTGGAGAAGGGCTCCATCACTGTGGACGGCGTCAGCCTGACCGTGGTCGAGGCGGGCGAGGAGCACTTCACGATCAGCCTCATCCCGACCACCCTCGCCCTGACCACCCTCGGCCACAAGCAGCCGGGCGACCCGGTCAACCTGGAGGTCGACGTGGTCGCCAAGTACGTCGAGCGGATGCTCGGCCACCGCGTGGCTCCCGCCACCGCGGGGGAGGAGGGCCGATGAGCGCCTTCGACTGGCTCAACACCGAGGCGTTCACCGCCTTCGGCCAGCACGTGATCTGGTCCGACATGGTCGGCAACACCGTCGGCCTGGCCGCCCTGGCCCTCGGCTGGCGGCGCTCCATATGGACCTGGCCCGCCCAGTTCCTCTCCGGCCTGATCCTGGTCGGCGCCTACGCCTCGGCCCAGCTCAGCGGTGGCGTCGGCAAGCAGCTCCTGGTCATCGGCGTCGCCCTGTGGGGCTGGCGGCAGTGGACCCGCGGCAGGCAGCACGCCCAGGACGGGTCCATCGCGGTCCGCTTCGCCACGTGGCGCGAGCGCGGCCTGCTGCTCGCCGGGACGGCCGCCGGGACCCTCGCGGTCGGCCTCCTGTTCGCCGCCGTTCCGGCCCTCTCCTGGAACCCCTGGCCGGACGCGTACATCTTCGTCGGCACCCTCGCCGCGATGGTCGCGCAGGCCCGCGGACTGGTCGAGTTCTGGTTCGCCTGGCTCCTCGTCGACCTCGTCGGCGTCCCCCTCGCCTTCAACAGCGGCCTGGCCTTCTCCGGCCTGGTCTACGTGATCTACCTCGCCCTCGTCCTGTGGGGCATGCGCGACTGGTGGCTGCGCTCCCGCGCCACCGCCGCCGCGCTGGAAGGAGCACCGGCATGAGTGCTGGCCACGACAGCTACCGCCCCGACGCGACCGGGGAGCGGCCCGTCCTCGACCCGGTCGGGCAGGCCGTCGCCGACATCGCCGCCGGCCGGCCCGTCGTCGTGGTGGACGACGAGGACCGCGAGAACGAGGGCGACCTCGTCCTCGCCGCCGAGAAAGCCACCCCCGAGGTCGTCGCCTTCATGATGAGCGAGTGCCGCGGACTGATCTGCGCCCCCCTGGAGGGCCCGGACCTGGACCGGCTCGACCTGCCCCAGATGGTCGCCACCAACACCGAGTCCATGCGGACGGCCTTCACCGTCTCGGTCGACGGCGGCGCCGCCCACGGCGTCACCACCGGCATCTGTGCCGCCGACCGCGCCACCACCCTGCGGCTGCTCGCCCACGCCGGCACCACCGCAGGCGACCTGGTCCGCCCGGGCCACGTCTTCCCGCTGCGCGCCAAGCCCGGCGGCGTCCTGGTCCGGCCCGGCCACACCGAGGCCGCCGTCGACCTCGCCCGGCTCGCCGGGCTGCGTCCCGCCGGGGCCATCGTGGAGATCGCGGGCGAGGACGGTGCCATGCTGCGCCTGCCCGAGCTGGTCCTCTTCGCCCGCAAGCACGGCCTGTCGATCATCTCCATCGAAGACCTGATCGCCTACCGCCGCGGCAGCGAGCCGACCGTCCGCCGCGAGGCCACCGTCCGCCTGCCCACCGCCTCGGGCGACTTCACCGCCTACGGCTACCGCTCGACCGTCGACGGTGTCGAGCACGTCGCCCTCGTCCACGGTGACCTCGGCGACGGCGAGGACGTCCTGGTCCGGCTCCACTCCGAGTGCCTGACCGGCGACGTCTTCCACTCGCTGCGCTGCGACTGCGGCCCCCAGCTCCAGAAGTCCATGGACCGCGTGGTCGAGGACGGCCGGGGCGTCGTCGTCTACCTCCGCGGCCACGAGGGGCGCGGCATCGGCCTGCTCTCCAAGCTCCGCGCCTACGAACTCCAGGAGCTCGGCCGCGACACCCTGGACGCCAACACCGAGCTGGGCCTGCCCGCCGACGCCCGGGACTACGCGGCCGGTGCGCAGATCCTCGCCGACCTCGGCATCCGCAGCCTGCGTCTGCTCACCAACAACCCCGACAAGTCCGCCGCCCTGACCCGGCACGGCCTGCGGGTCACCGGCCGCGAACCGCTGCCGGTCCAGGCGGGCGAGCACAACCTGCGCTACCTGCGCACCAAGCGCGACCGCATGGGCCACGACCTGCCCTGGCTGGAGGGCCGCCCACCGGCCCCCACCGGCCCCTGCGGCAGCCGGTAACCGCCGGCGGCACCCGGACGTACCCCCAGACACCCACCACGATCCATCGACTGCGAACGCGAGGAGAAGCGAGTGAGCGGCAAGGGCGCCCCCGAACTGAGTGTGAAGAACTGCCAGGACCTGCGGGTCGCGGTGATCGCCGCGCAGTGGCACGAGCAGGTCATGGACGGCCTGGTCGACGGCGCCCTGCGCGCCCTGGGCGAACTGGGGATCAGCGAGCCCACCCTGCTGCGGGTCCCGGGCAGTTTCGAACTCCCCGTCGTCGCCAAGGTGCTGGCCTCCCGCGGGTACGACGCGATCGTCGCCCTCGGCGTCGTCATCCGCGGCGGTACGCCCCACTTCGAGTACGTGTGCCAGGGGGTCACCCAGGGCCTCACCCAGGTCTCGGTGGACACCGGCGTCCCCGTCGGCTTCGGCGTCCTCACCTGCGACACCGAGGAGCAGGCGCTCGACCGGGCCGGCATCGAGGGCTCCCGCGAGGACAAGGGGCACGAAGCGGTCACCGCCGCCGTGGCCACCGCCGCCGCGCTGCGGACCGTCGCCGAACCCTGGCGCTGACCGGTGACGGGAAGCGCGTAGGGTGGGGGACACCATGTCCAAGAAGACGTTCGAGGAGCTCTTCACCGAGCTCCAGCAGAAGGCCGCGCACGGCGACCCCAGCACCTCCCGCACCGCCGAACTGGTGGACAAGGGAGTGCATGCCATCGGCAAGAAGGTCGTCGAAGAGGCCGCCGAGGTGTGGATGGCCGCCGAGTACGAGGGCAAGGAGGCCGCCGCCGAGGAGATCTCCCAGCTCTTGTACCACGTACAGGTGATGATGGTCGCCCGCGGCATCTCCCTCGACGACGTGTACGCCCATCTCTGAGCGCCCACCCGCGCCTTCCCCGCTCGTTCCTCCGCACCGCACTCTCTCCCGCACGAAGGGTCCGACCTCATGCTGCGCATCGCCGTCCCCAACAAGGGTTCTCTCTCCGGACCTGCGTCGGCGATCCTCCATGAGGCCGGATACCAGCAGCGCAAGGAGTCCAAGGAACTCGTCCTGGTCGACCCGGTCAACGAGGTCGAGTTCTTCTACCTGCGCCCGCGCGACATCGCCATCTACGTGGCCACCGGCCGCCTCGACATCGGCATCACCGGCCGCGACCTGCTGGTGGACTCCGGCGCCGACGCGGAGGAGATCCTCCCGCTCGGCTTCGCCCGCTCCACCTTCCGCTTCGCCGCCCGGCCCGGCACCGCCGAGTCCGCGGACGACCTCAAGGGCCGTACCATCGCCACCTCCTACGAGGGCATCGTCGGCCGCCACCTGGCGGAGCACGGGGTCGACGCCTCCGTCGTCCACCTCGACGGGGCGGTGGAGACCGCCATCGAACTCGGCGTGGCCCAGGTCATCGCCGACGTGGTGGAGACCGGCACCTCCCTGCGCAACGCGGGCCTGGAGGTCTTCGGCGAGCCGATCATGCACTCCGAGGCCGTCGTCATCCGCCGCACCGGAGCCGGCTCCGAGGACGCCGCCGAGCCCAAGGTGCAGCAGTTCCTCCGCCGCCTCCACGGCGTCCTGGTCGCCCGGGCCTACGTGATGATGGACTACGACTGCCGCGCCGAGCACCTGGAGCGGGCCGTCGCCCTCACCCCCGGCCTGGAGTCGCCCACCGTCTCCCCGCTGCACAACGAGGGCTGGGTCGCGGTCCGCGCCATGGTCCCCGCCAAGGACGCCCAGCGCATCATGGACGACCTCTACGCCCTGGGCGCCCGCGCCATCCTCACCACCGCCATCCACGCCTGCCGGCTCTGAGCAGCCCCCGGCACGACGGACCCCCGGAGCCAGCCATGAGCACCGAGCACGGCACCCCCGAACTCCCCGCACTGCCCGTCGTCTTCCGGCCGGCGAAGACCCGGGCGGTGCTCGTCGCCGCCGCGGTCGCCCTGTTCGTCGTGGTGAGCGCCGTCGCGCTGCTCCTGGACAGCCTCAGTCCGGCCGAGAAGAGCAGCTTCGTCTTCACCGCCGCCCTGCTCGCGGGCGTCCTGCTCCTGCTGGCCAGGCCCCGGGTGCGGGCCGACGAGGACGGGGTCACCGTCGTCAACATCACCCGGGTCCGGCACCTGGCCTGGGCGGAGATCGTCCGGGTCAACCTGCGCGCCGGCGACGCCTGGGTCTTCCTGGACCTGAGCGACGGCACCAGCATGCCGGTCCTCGGCATCCAGCCCGGCAACGGCCGCGCAGCCGCCGTCCGCGACGCCCGCGCCCTGCGGACTCTGGCCGAGCACCACTCCAGCCGGCTGCCCTCCAGCGGCTGACCAGCGCCTCCCGCCGTACGCCGGACCCGCCGTCGCCCCTACAGCGGCGGCGGGTTCTGCGGTCCACGCCCCGAGAGCACCTCGCCGTACGCCTGCATCAGGTCCGGCAGTCGAAGTGTGGCCAGGTCCTCCCGGCCCGGGGTGTGCGGGAACGCGGTCAGCCGCAGGTCCCGGTAGGCGCAGCTCTTCTCGTACAGGGTGCGCAGGAAGCGGCCGTTGCCCAGTTCGTCGATCCACCCCTGCTCGACGACGTGCCCGCTGATGGACCGCAGCTCCTCCATCGCCTCCTCGTCCCAGCCGTCGCCGTTCTCCGCCGCCAGCACCCCGCCGATCGCGGTCAGCTCGGCGGGCCGGTACGAAGGGAAGTCGACCCGGGTGGTGAAGCGCGAGCCCAGGCCCGGGTTGGCGGTCAGCAGTTGGTCCATGCCCTCCGGATAGCCGGCCAGGATCACCACCAGGCGGTCCCGGTTGTCCTCGGCCCGCTTCAGCAGCACCTGGAGCGCCTCGTCGCCGTAGGCGTCCCCGCGCCCGTAGGCGCCGCCCGCGAGGCTGTACGCCTCGTCGAGGAAGAGCACGCCGCCCAGCGCCGAGTCGATCAGCTCGTTGGCCTTCACCGCGGTCTGGCCCAGGTACTCACCGACCAGGTCCGAGCGCTGCGCCTCCACCAGGTGGTCGCCGCCGAGCAGCCCCAGCGCGTAGAAGACCCGGCCCAGGATGCGGGCCACCGTGGTCTTGCCGGTGCCGGAGGGGCCGGAGAAGACGAAATGCCGCTTCGGCGGTCGCACGGGCAGTCCCTGGCCGGCTCGCAGCCGCGCCATGTTGAGCTGCGCCGACAAGGCTTTCACCTGCCGCTTGACCGGCTCCAGCCCCACCATCCGCTCCAGTTCGGCGAGCGCCCGCTCCAGTGCCACCGGGTCGGCCGACCCGGCCGGCAGCCACCCGTCGGCCGACCGGGCCGAAGCCGCCTTCTCGCGGGCGGCGTCCGGTGGTACAGGCACGGCCACCGGGTCGGGGACGGCCTCCGTCCGCAGGTCACGCCCGCCCGGATCGGTGCCGTAGGCGGGCTCCGCCTGCTCGGGAGCCTCCGCGTTCTGCGCCACCGCCACCGAGGAGAGGTCCACCGCGTCGGCCAGGTCGGCGTATCCGTCCCCCTCGGTGATCGCCGCCAGCCGTGCCGCGGTGTCCATGAACGCGGGGTCCACCCGGTGCACCGCCCGGTACAGCGGCAGCGCCGCCGCCGACCGGCCGGTGCCCTCGTGGGCGCGGGCCAGCCAGTACCGCAGCTCCTTGCGCTGCGGCTGCTCGCTGCGGCAGCGCATCAGTGCCGCGGAGAGCAGCGGTTCGGCGTGCCCGAACATCTCCAGCCGCACTCGTGCCATACCGCCGAAGAGCCCGGCCTCGATACCCAGCAGCGGATCGTCGCGCAGCGGGTCGGTGTGGCGGACCAACTGCTCCCAGTCCTTGACCAGATAGGCCCGGCAGGCGTGCAGGAAGCGCACCTGGGGATCGGCCTCGACCGGCGGCAGGCCCGCGAGGGCCCGGTCCAGCTCCGGCACGTGGCGCCCGTCGAGCCAGTGCGAGGCGTGCGCGAGCAGTAGGTCCCGGCTGCTCTCCAGCACGGGCTGCACCCACCAGCCGAGCCAGTACCAGGAGTTGAGGGTGCGGCGGTGTCGGGCGCGCTGCTCGCCGAAGCGGTCGCGGTGCTCGTACATGTGCAGCAGCGCGGTGGTGGTGTCGATGCGCAGGGCGTGCAGCCCGAGCCAGCCGTCCGCCATCCGGGGGTCCAGCCGGACCGCTTCCCGGAACTCCTCCTCGGCCTGCGGATACGCGCCCATCGTGTAGGCGTCGACCCCTCGCAGCCAGGCGAGGTCGGCCGGGGCCCGAGAGCCCTGCGTGCCGAAGTCCATCACGTCCCCCACAAACTGCCCCCTGGTGTCCCGCCGGGCGCCGACGGACGACTGCTCTCCAGCCAACCACCCTCCCGCGCACGGCCGTTGCCCGCCGGAACGGCGAGCCGTCCGAGGTCGCACCGAGGGGCATCGTACCTGTGGGAGGGGGGTGGCCGAAGGGGATGCGGCCGCACCGCGGACGTGCGGCGGCGGGTGGGGCGCGGGGTGCGTGGTGACGTTGAGTGAACGGGCGGGTGCGCAAAGCGGTGCGAAATGGCGCTGCGGGCAGAACGAAGCCCCCGGTCACGGGGGAACAACCGGGGGCTTCGCGTCTGCGGGAGCGGCCCCGCTCGGACCGCTCCCGCAGAACGTATGACCTGCGGCGGGCCCCGGTCAAGCGGCTGCGAGCCCCCGCTGACGGGCTTTCGGCGGAGATCGGCGGAGTGCCGATGGTGCGTCACCCACCGTCACCGGCAAGGGGGTTGGGAGTGATTCGCCGAGGGCCTGAAAGAAGTGCCGGTTCACCCGTCGCACCGGGCCGTACCAGTGTGTCGGCGAAGGGCCGCGACGGGTCCCCGGCGAAGTGCCGCCGCTCGGCCCGGGCCCAGCCGCGCCAGAAGGCGGCGAGCCGCGGCCCGTCCCGCTCCTCGCCGCGCCGGCGGGCGGTCCGTACGTCGACGTCCACCCACAACAGCCGGGCCAGCACCGGCCGCACCGCGCGCCGGCCCGCGCCCACCCCTTCGATCAGGACCACCGGGGCCGCCGGCAGGGGCGTGGGCGGACCGAAGGCGCGGCGGTTCCAGTCGTAGGGCCGGTAGTGGGCCTCCTCGCCCCTGCTGAGCGGTGCGAGCACCTGCCGGCGCAGCCGCGCCGTCCAGGCGAACGGCTCGTCATGGGTGGCCAGGTCGTCCAGGTGGAGGACGGGTGCCCCGCCGAGGGCCTCGGCCAGCCGCCCGGCGAAGGTGGTCTTGCCCGATCCGGCGTGCCCGTCCACGGCGACGAGCCGGACCGGGCCGAGGGAGGGCCGGGCTTCCCGGATCTCGGCGGCGAGGCGGGGAAGGGGGCCGGGCGGGCCGGTTCGGCCGGTGGGGTCCTGTCGCACGGCGCCAGCGTACGGGGGCGCGGTGCGCCGCCGCCCGGGTGGGTGTGGTCGCGGGTCCCGCGCGGCGCGGCCGGGGTGCCAGTGGTTCAGGCCAATATTGGTCCACCCCTGGCAGCCGGGAACCCTGGCAGAAGGGCTGGGGCACCGGCCATAGTGGGCACTTGTCGTGCACCTGGCGTGCCTCTCGTGCTGATCCGACGTCGACTGGGGGACCTCCCATGACCCGATCCGAACTCCCCCGCAGGGCCCTGCTGACGGCCGCGGCCGCCGTCGCCGCCACCGCGGCCGCCGGCCCCGCCGCCGCCTCGGGCCCGCTGCCGCGTCCCCCGGCCGGCGAGCGGCGGGAGCCCGCAACCGTCGACAACCACTTCTGGAGCACCGCCTCGGACTGGCTCGGGGGCCGGGGCAGCGGCATCCGCGTCGTCGCCGGGTCCCGCCCCGGCATCCGCATCGCCGCTCCGGCGGGCGTCGCCGAGTACGCCGACCCGCACACCGGCACCACCGCCGCCTGGGAGTACGCCACCTGGACCTCCCCGCTGCACCGCAGCAAGGTCCCCGCCACCGAGCTGATCGCCTCCTGGAACGCCCGTACCCCGGCCGGGACCTGGCTCCAGGTCGAGGCGGAGGGCGTCTACGCGGACGGTGTCCGCACCCCCTGGTACGTACTGGGCCGGTGGGCCTCGGGCGACCAGGACATCCGGCGGACCTCGGTCGACGGCCAGGGCGACGACCGCAGCAGCGTCTGGACCGACACCGTCTCGGTGGACGACGCCGCCTCCGGCACCCGGATTGTCGCGTTCCGCCTGCGCCTGACGCTCTACCGCACCCCGGGCAGCGGTGCCACACCCACCGTCTGGCGGGCCGGGGCGATGACCTCCGACGTCCCCGACCGCTTCACCGTCCCCGCGAGCAGGCCGGGCCGCGCCCACGAACTGGACGTGCCCCGCTACTCGCAGAACACCCACATCGGCCAGTACCCGGAGTACGACAACGGGGGCGAGGCGTGGTGCAGCCCCACCTCCTCGCAGATGATCATCGAGTACTGGGGCCGCCGTCCCACCGCCGAGGACCTGTCCTGGGTCAACCCCGACTACGACGACCCCCAGGTGTGCCACGCGGCCCGCTTCACCTACGACCACCAGTACGAGGGATGCGGCAACTGGCCCTTCAACGCCGCCTACGCCGCCACCTACGACGACCTGCGCGCCGTCGTCACCCGGCTCGGCTCGCTGGCCGACCTGCACCGGCTGGTCACCGCCGGCATCCCGGTCATCACCTCGCAGTCCTTCCTCGCCGAGGAGCTGACCGGCGCCGGCTACGGCACCTCGGGCCACCTGATGACCGTCGTCGGCTTCACCGAGAACGGCGACATCGTCGCCAACGACCCCGCCTCGCCGAGCAACGAGGCCGTCCGCCGGATCTACGACCGCACCCAGTGGGCGAACATCTGGCTCCGCACCAAGCGCCACGCCGCCGACGGCCGGGTCCTCTCCGGCACCGGCGGCGTCTGCTACCTGTACTTCCCCGCCGAGCTTTCCCCAACTCAGAGGGCTGCGCTGGCTTCTGTCGGTGTCCGGTAGGTCGACGTAGCGAAGCCCCCTTGAGCGTCAGTTCAAGGGGGTCTTAGGGCTGAGCTGTCAAGGCTGGGGAGTGAAGGGGGAGGTCTTTCCGAAACTCCCTCGGCGAGCCACTGCTGCATCACTGCTCGCCCTCGCCCGTCCGCCTCGGGCATGAAGTGCGCATAGATCCTCAGCGTGATCGACGCATCCTTGTGCCCCATCCACGAGGATACGGAAACGACGGACTCCCTGGCGTCCAGCTGTACCGAGGCGAACGCGTGGCGTAGAGCGTGGAACCCGTCGTCGCGGGACCCTGCGTGCCGCAGGACAGTCCGCCTCTTACCGTTGGCGCGCGTCACGACCTTCGAGTCCGGGGCCGGGAGGATGCCGGCCTCCACGAGCGCGGGCTTCCAGACTCGCTGGTTGAAAGAGGTTCTGCGCATCGCAAGGCCGGACGGGGAGGTGACCAGAAGGTCGTATGTGCGAGGGGCGCGTTCCCGCCCCGCTCGGCGGCGGCGCCTCCGCCTCAAGGCCGAGGGAGCCACCGTCGTGGAGGTGGGCAGCTAGGAGAACCCGCAACCGCAACAGCAAGGGCGCCTGGGGCCCTGTGAACGGCGTGATGATCCACCACACCGTCACCTCCGGCTCCGCACGAACCGTCGACATCTGCCGCAACGGCTACTCGGCCTGCCCGGTCCCCTCTGCCACGGCGTCATCACGAAGGACGGCCGGGTCCACCTCGTCGGCTACGGCCGGGCCAACCACGCCGGGCTCGGCGACGACGACGTCCTCGCCGCAGTCATCGCGGAGAAGGACCAGCCGCGAACGAGGCCAACACCGACGGCAACGCGCGCTTCTACGGCTTCGAGTGCGAGAACCTCGGCGACGGCAAGGACCCTGGCCCGCCGCCCAGCTCGACGCGATCGAGCGCGTGTCGGCCGCCATCTGCCACGTGCACGGCTGGGGCGCCGCCTCGGTCATCGGCCACCTGGAGTGGCAGCCCGGCAAGGTCGACCCGCGCGGCTTCGCCATGTCGTCGATGCGCGACCGGATCGAGCGCCGCCTCTCCGCCCCGCCCGGCAAGGCCCCCACCCCCGAGAAGGAGAAGCCCGTGTCCTACAAGGAGACGCGGGAGCAGGACAAGGCGCCCGCCCCCGCGAAGTCCCCGACGCGCGAGAAGAATCCGACCTGGAAGCCGATCAACTTCCTGCGCGAGATCTTCGACCTCGCCTGGGAGATCCGCGACCTGGTCCGCGACATCCGCGACCAGCAGAAGGGGGGCCTGACCATGGCCTCACCCGTAGAGAAGAAGGTCACCGCCTCGTCGGTCGCCGCCTACCCGGCGAGCACCGGCCTGCTGGCGATCCTCACTACTGCGCAGGGCGACGCCCGGCTGGTGGAGTGGATGCCGGACGGCCTCGCACCGTTCGTCCTCGCGCTCATCCCCATGGCGATCACGTTCGTCGGCGGCTGGGTCGCGAAGCACACCCCGCGCCGCCTGGATCTCCCACCTGCCACCTGACCTCCGGGAGGCGCTGATGGGTGACCTCTTCGGCGTGAAGATCGCCGACCTCGGCGCGGTCACACTCCTCGCGCTCGTGGTCCTCATAGTCCTCACCGGGCGCCTCGTACCCCGCCGGACCTACGACGACCTGCGCGAGGAGCGGGACACCTGGCGGTCCGCGCACACCGTCTCGGAGGAGGCGCGCGCGGTGGAGCGCGCGCAGACCCGCGAACTGCTGGAGCTGGGACGCACCGGCACCCACGCACTCGCCGGCCTACGCGAGGCCACCATCGAGGAGGCGGGTACCGAGTGAAGTGGCCACGGCGGCGTCACACCCGAAGCCCCGGCCTGGAAGCGGCCGAGCAGGCGCTCCTCCGGGCCCGCGCTGATCGCGAGGAAGCCGAGGCCCGGAGAGCGGCCGTCTCGGAGACGGCCAGCGCCCTTCGGCAGCGACGCGAGGAACGACGCTTCACACAGCGCGCCATGATGATGATCTGCGCCCAGCACCCCGAGAGAGGCCAGCGTGCCAGCATCTGACCCTTGTCCAGCCGAAGGCCGCATCGACCTGATTGGTGGAGACGGCGCCGCGACGGCCGCCCGAGGCCTCGCCGACCCCGTACCCGTTCCGGCCGTCGCCCCGTTCCGCGAGCCGGTCTAAACCAACGGTTCGTGGTCCGGGCCCAACCAGAACGAGGACTGACAATGCCCCCGCCCCCTGCTGATGCAGGGAGCGGGGGCGCTTCGGCATAGCGAGACCGCCCTGGCCGACTTGGTCTGCCGAGGGGCCACCCCGCGCGTGCGGGGACCATCGTTCACCGTGGCGGCAGGGCGCGGCCGGGCCGCGGGCACGGAGGGCATGGGGGCAGGTTAGCGCCGCGCGCTGACAGCGCGCTCGACCTCGCCGAGAGCGTGGCGCCACGGGAACTCGCGGCCTTCGCCAGGCGGATTCGGCTGGAACCCGCCCTCCCCGTACAGCACGCTCACGCCCATGCCGCGCAGCTCCGTGACGCTCCTGTCGAGCGCTCGGTGTTGGGCGTAGGCGGCGTTCACACACGGCATGGTCACCAGGGGGATGCCCTTGCCGATGCCCTCGGCGCACACCCCGACGACGAAGGAGCTGGTGATGCCGAGGGCCCACGAGTTGATGCTGTTGAAGGTGGCGGGCGCGAACAGCACGGCGTCCGCCTGCGGCCAGGCGTCGGCGGTCCCGGGCGTCTTGTACTCGGACCGGACCGGGTGCCCGGTCAGACGCTCCAGCTCGGCCGCCTGCGGCTCCAGCCAGTGGGCGGCTGTCGGGGTGAGGCCGAGGCACACATCGAAGCCGCGCTGCTGTGCGTCCTCGATCACCGCCCCGACGCCGAGGACCGGAGGGGCAGCTGAACCGAAGAGGTACAGAGTCGTCATCGGCACATCCCATCGCGCCGACCACGACAGACGCAACCGCCCCCGATCGGTGGACGACCGGAGGCGGTTGAGGTCCCCCCGCCGGGCGGCGCGGGTATGTTCCAGATGACGAGTCAGGAACAAGGGGACCAGTATGCCCACACCGGACGATGACAGCACAGGTGGCCGCATCCGCAGAGAGCGGCGCCGGGCACGACTCAGCCAACGCCAGCTCGCGGATCGCCTGCCGTTCTCTTACAGCCTCCTGAATCAGGTGGAGTGTGGAGCGCGCGCAGCGTCGGCGGAGCTGGTTGCGGCGGTCGCCGCAGCCCTGCGCATCGACGTCTCCCTGCTCACAGGATCTGCCGTGACCGATCAACTTCCCGGCCAGCGGACCGACATCGTGTGCCCGATCCGTGAGGCCCTCGACCTGTACGACCTCGCACCGGACGCAGAGCGCCCAACCCGCCCGGTGGCGGCCATGGCGGAGGCCGCCGACCGGGTGTGCCAGCAGGTGCGGGCGACCCGCCTGCGCACTGCCGCGAGCGTGCTGCCGGACCTCATCGCCGACTTGACCCACGTGGCGCTGATCTCTCCGTCCACGGAAGGGTGGCGGGCGCTCGCTTCCGCCTACCGGTCCGCGCACGACGTGGCCCTGAAGCTGGAGCACCGGGATCTCGCCGCTCTTGCGCTGGAGAGGATGGGGTGGGCCGCGGAGCGGGCCTCCGACCCGTGCCTCGCGGCGATCCGCCAGTACAAGCGCGCCCTGTCCTGGCAGGACTCCGAGCTGGGGCTCCGCCTCGTCCAAGCCGGCCACGCCACCCTGGACGGGCAGTCGTCCCGCGAGGCCCTGGCTGTCGCCGGGCAGCTGCACCTCGGGGCGTCGGCGGTCGCCGCGCGGGCCCGGGACCGGGCGGGCGTCGCGCGGCACATCGAGGCGGCCCGCGAACTGGCCGACCGTACCGGCCCGGCCCAGTCGATCCACTGGCTCGGTTTCGGCGCGCTCAACGTCGACCTTCACGCGATGGGTGCGGCGATCACCATGCGCCAGTACGACGACGCCCTCCAGCAGGCCAGGGCTCTGCGCATCCCGCCGTCGGCGATGACGTCGCGCCGAGCCCGCTTCCTCGTCGACCGGGCCATGGCAGAGATGGAGACGGGCCTCGGCGACACGTCGCTGAAGCATCTGGTCGAGGCGCGGGCGGTCGCCCCGGAGCAGACCCGCTACCTTCCTCGGACGCGGGAGACGGTGCGCGGCCTGCTGCACACCACCCGCCGGCCGTCCGAGCGACTGACGCGCTTCGCCGCCTGGGCGGGGGTGTAACGCTCACAGATCTGTGAGCGTTCCGGTCCCGGTTGCGCGCCAACCTGCTGATCTCGATCAGACAGCAGGGGATGAATGTGACGACGACAGCGCAGGAGTTACCGCAGCCCACCACCCTGGCCAACGAGCAGCTGCGCGGGGCCGCGTGCGTCTGGTGCGGCGAGCGGCTCGACACCGCGATGGCTGTGGACCTCGGCGCCCGCCCGGACCCCGCTTACTCGGGTGTCCGCTGGTACCCCCGCGCCTGCCCTGCCTGCGCGGAGGCCCGGTCGTGAGCGGCCTGTGCGCGCCGTGCCGCGTCACCGAGCACGGCTTCTGCGCGGGGAACTACGACGTGTACATCGGCGGCTTCGGCGCGCCAGCGGTCCGGGGTCGCTGCGCCTGCCCCTGCCCCTGCTGCTCGCAGGAGGTGCGCGGCGTCTGCGACCGGTGCGGCGAGCCGTGCACCCCGGCCACCGCCGCCGCCCACCGCGCCTGCGTGCTCCGCCTCGACCCCACCCGCCCCACCCTCATGGAGGTGCCCCGATGATCTGCGCCCGCTGCGACAAGACGATCACACCCGACGAGGAGTACGAGCGGCTGACCCCGGACGCCGGGTCCGTCGGCAAGCCGGACGTGGTTCGGCACCTGGCCTGCCCCGGGCGCCGCACCTCCTGAGACCCCCCGCCGGGCGCCGGCGGGGGCCACGCCCCAGCCATGGGGCACCACCAGCGAAGAGGACACCGTGACCATCGCGTTGGAGCACGCCGGCACAACCGGCACGTCCCACCTCCTCACCTCCCAGCTCCTCGACCGACTCGCACAGCGCATCACCACCGACCACCCCGACATCGGCACACCCCTGGCCCGCCGAGCCGTCGTCCAGGCCGCAGCGTTCATCGCCGCCTCGGGCCGGGCACCCGGCCAGGCCCTCGCGCCAAGTCCGCTCGTGGACATCGCCTGGCACACGTTCATCCTTCACACGGTGGACTACGCCGCGTTCTGCGAGCGCATCGTCGGCCGGTTCATTCACCACGTCCCCACCGACGATGAAGCCACGCTCCCCGGTGGGCCTGCCGAGACACGCGCCCGCACCCTAGCTGCCATCACCATGGCCGGCTACAGCATCGACCACGAGCTGTGGCCCGAGGCCTCCGCCGAGTGCAGCCCGTGCCATGCCGGATGCTCCGACAGCCCCAACACCGGCAAGAAGTGACCTGACCCGCGCAAGACTCCAGCCGCCCGGCCCTCGCCGGGCGGCTGGCCTACGAACGGAGCCACCATGACGACCGCTCTCGCCTGGGACACCTACTCGCAGCAGCGCCCCAGCCGCCGCCCTGTCAACGGCCGCGGCGAAGCCACCTGGTTCAACTGGACGCAGCATCAGGACCACGGCCCGGGAGATGAACTGCTGCACCTGCCCGCCGGCGGCCGCGTCCTGGACATCGGCTGCGGCAAAGGCGGCAACGCTGCCCACCTCGCCGCAGCAGGGGCCCACACGGTCGGCGTCGACATCTCCCCAGCCCAGCTTGCGGCCGCGCGTCAGCGCTGGGGCCACCTGCCACGACTTGCCCTGCACCAGACGGACGCCCTCGACTATCTGGCCGACGACTGCGGGATGTTCGACGCCATCTACTCGGTGTTCGGCGTTGCCTGGTTCAGCGATCCCGCCCGTCTGCTCCCTGCCGTCCGCTCTCGGCTCACCGCCGGAGGGGTGTTCGCCTTCTCCCACCGGCCGCCGGTCGAGGGCTGCTACGGCTGCCAGGCGTCGTACATCCCGCGTGGCGCCGACGAGGACCCGCTCGTCGTGAAGCGCTGGGACTACACCCCGCAGACATGGGTCGAGAAGGTGGAGGCCGCAGGGTTCTCCGAGGTGTTCGCTCAGGTCCTTGCCGCGCCCGAAGGGGACCGGCGCGTCGGCACACTTCTGGTGACCGGGCGCGCTTGAGCGGAGTGAGCCGCTCGGGTACGCCCTCAGCCGACCAGCTTGGCGAGCGGGATGTCCAGGGCGCGGGCGATCCGCGCGAGCCGGGTCGGCTTGGCCTGCCATGAACATCGCCTCCCGGGGAGCGTCTGGGGAGTGCGTGCTGCCGGGGAGTGGCTGGGGAGTGCGCCTCGCCTTGCTCAATGCCTCCCCATCTCAATCGCGGCGATTGAATATGTGCAGGCGGGAAGCGTCTACGCTCTACCGGATGGCTGCCGCCCGGGTGCGCTTGTCACTGCATTCAGACGGCGAACATCTGGCTCCGCACCAAGCGCCACGCCGCCGACGGCCGGGTCCTCTCCGGCACCGGCGGCGTCTGCTACCTGTACTTCCCCGCCGAGCCGAGCGCCGCCCAGCGTGCCGCACTCGCCGCCGTGGGTATCCGCTGACGCGGGGCGGTACGCCGCAGGGGGCGCGGGCCAGCAGGCCCGCGCCCCCTCGGTGCCCCCGTGCGGCGGTCAGTCGATCGCGCGGATCAGCTCACCGTCGGCGGTGTCCCCGCTCAGTTCCCAGAAGAAGGTGCCCGCCAGGCCCTCGCGCTCCTTGAAGGCCATCTTCCCGGCGATGGTCGCGGGTGTGTCGTAGCTCCACCACTCACCGCCGCAGAGCGCGTACGCCGTCCCGCCGGCCTCCCCGGACGCCGGGCAGCGCTCCTTGAGCACCTTGTAGTCCTCGATGCCCTGCTCGTACTCGCCGGAGGCGGGGCCACTCGCGCTGCCGCCCGGCGCCTCGCCGGTGACCCCGGTCCAGCCGCGACCGTAGAAGCCGAGGCCCAGCAGCAGCTTGGACGCCGGGACGCCGGCCCCCTTCAGCTTGGCGATGGTCGCCTCGGTGGTGAACGAGGCGTCCGGGATGCCGTCGTACGCCGTCAGCGGCGAGTGCGGGGCGGTCGGGCCCTGGGCGTCCCACGCGCCGTAGTAGTCGTAGGTCATCGGGTTGTACCAGTCGACGTACTGCGCGGCTCCGGCGTAGTCCGCGGCGTCCAGCTTGCCGCCCTCGGAGGCGTCGGCCGGGATCGCGGCGGTGACCAGGTAGTCCTCGCCGAACTCGGCGCGCAGCGCGGAGACCACCTCGCCGAACGCCTCGGGGCCGCTCTCGTCGCAGGTGAGCCCGCAGGCGTTCGGGTACTCCCAGTCGACGTCGATACCGTCGAAGACATCGGCCCAGCGCGGGTCCTCGACCAGGTCGTGGCAGGACTCGGCGAAGGCGGCCGGGTCCTTGGCCGCCTCGGTGAACCCGCCGGACCAGCTCCAGCCGCCGAACGACCAGAGGACCTTGAGGTCGGGGTGGCGCTTCTTGAGCTTCAGCAACTGGTTGAAGTTGCCGCGCAGCGGCTGGTCCCAGGCGTCGGCCTCACCGTCGACCGACTCCTCGGCGGAGTACGCCTTCTCGGTCGCGGCGAAGCCGTCGCCCAGGGCGCACTCGCCGCCCTGGACGTCGCCGAAGGAGTAGTTGATGTGGGTGAGTCTGTCGGCGGACCCCGACGTCTCGATGTTCTTGACGTGGTAGTTCCGGTCGTACACCCCCCACTCGGTGAAGTAGCCGATCACCTTGGAGCCTGCCTGGGCCCCGGTCGCGGCGGACGCCCCGGAGGCGGGGGAGGGCGCGGGCCCGGCGGAGGCGGTTGCGGTGCCGGCCAGGAGCCCGGCACCGAGGACGGCGGAGGTGGCGGCCGCCAGCAGGGCCGCCAGGCGGGAGCGTGGACGGGTTCTGGGCATCGTGTCTCCTCGTGGGGGAGGCGGACGGGCGGCGGGGCGAGGCGCCTCGCCCGCCGTTGCCGGAACCTTAGGAGGACTAGACCAGTTGGTCAATGGTTCGTACCAATGCGCGGGGTCGTCCTCAAGGAGGGTCCCGGTCGCCAACCCGTGACGCGAGGGCCCCGATCGGGCATACTCGACGCGCCACAGCCGCTGGTCAGGCCCGGTGTACGCCCCTAGGCGGCGAGACAGGGGCCGACGGTCCGCGACCCGGACCGCCGGCCGGCTGCGGCAGCGAGACCGGCGATGGCGCCACACCCCGTGCGCGGACGCCGGCATGCCCTGACACGGAGGAGAGCGCCCGCATGAACGACCGCGCCCCGCAGGCGGTGGACCGTCAGCTGCCCACCGACGAGGCCCGGGACCTGATCTCGCTCGTCCGCGAGATCGTCCGCCGCGACATCGCACCGGCCACCGCGGAAGAGGAGGAGGCCGGCCGCTTCCCCCGCGAGACCTTCACCCGGCTCTCCGAGGCCGGACTGCTCGGACTGCCCTACCCCGTCGAGTACGGCGGAGGGGGCCAGCCCTACGAGGTCTACCTCCACGTGCTGGAGGAGCTCGCCGCCGCCCGGCTCACCGTCGGCCTCGGCGTCAGCGTGCACACCCTCGCCTGCCACGCCCTCACCGCCTTCGGCACCGACGAGCAGCGCGCCGCCCACCTGCCCGCGATGACCGGCGGCGGCCTGCTGGGTGCGTACGGCCTCTCCGAGCCGGCCGCCGGCTCCGACGCGGCCTCGCTGCGCACCCGGGCCCGCCGCGACGGGGACGACTGGGTGCTCGACGGCACCAAGGCGTGGATCACCCACGGGGGGATCGCCGACTTCTACACCGTGATGGCCCGCACCGGCGAGGAGGGCCCGCGCGGCATCACCGCCTTCCTCGTCCCGGGCGACGCCCCCGGCCTCAGTGCTGCCGCGCCCGAGCGGAAGATGGGCATGAACGGCTCGCCCACCGCCCAGATACACCTGGACGGCGTCCGGGTCGGTGACGACCGCCGCCTCGGTGCGGAGGGGCAGGGCTTCGCCGTTGCCCTGGCCGCCCTCGACTCCGGGCGCCTGGGGATCGCCGCCTGCGCGACCGGGGTGGCGCAGGCCGCGCTGGACGCCGCCCTGGAGTACGCCTCGGGCCGACGGCAGTTCGGCCGGCCGATCGCCGACTTCCAGGGGCTGCGGTTCCTCCTCGCCGACATGGCCACGCAGGTCGAGGCCGGGCGGGCGCTGTACCTCGCGGCGGCGCGGCTGCGCGACGCCGGGCTCCCCTTCTCCCGGCAGGCCGCCATGGCCAAGCTCTTCTGCACGGACGCGGCCATGAAGGTCACCACCGACGCCGTCCAGGTCCTCGGCGGGTACGGATACACGGCCGACTTCCCGGTCGAGCGGCTGATGCGCGAGGCGAAGGTGCTCCAGATCGTGGAGGGCACCAACCAGATTCAGCGCATGGTCATCGCCCGTCACCTGGCCGGGCCGGAGAGCCGCTGAACCGGAAGACCGGGGCCGCCGCCAGCCGGGACCACGCGGGGTCGCGGCGGCCCGGCAAGGTCCGTCCGTGGTGGGCCCACTGCCGGAACGGCGCCCGGCGGACGGGCGGATCGGCCACCGGGAGCGCCGACTCTTCCCGGCCGGGCGGCAGCGCGGAGAGCCCGTGCCGGAGCCGTCTGTTCGCGGAGGGTGAAGAGGTCACGCCAGGCGAACGCCGTGCACCGCCAGGGGGCCACGGGTGAGTCGCCGTTCGGGGCCCGGGTCTCCTCGCCGACTGGCGGCGCGTACGCCGCCGGCGCGGGAGCCCCGGGGGCTCAGGCGGCCTCGCCGCGCATCCGATGGAGGCCGATCGGCCGCGAGCCGGGGCCGCCCACGTGGGAGAACGGCTGCGTCCGCCAGTCCAGCGTCTGCGGCAGCGTCAGCAGCACGGCGGCGTCCTGGGTGTGGCGGTCCGTCTCCTCGCCGGCCGGCAGCGCCTCGTCGGCCGGGCGGCCGGTGCCGGAGCAGACGGTGAGCCCGAACGGGTCCCACGGGGTGGCGCACAGGGCGTGCTGGGGCAGTGTCTCCTCGTCGGCGAGGAGGGCGATGGGCTGCGCGCAGTCGGGGCACACGACACGGACCAGCCCGAAGGTCTCGTACGCGTCGAGCTCCTCCTCGGACTCCTCGACCGGGTCGGGCACCAGCTCGACGGCGGGCTGCTGCCTGCTGCGGGCAGCGCGATGGGAACGCTTGGCACTCTGCATGGGATTCTCCCCCTCGGGTGGGCCGACAAGGCGACTGCGGCCTCGGCCACAGCAAGCACTTCCCTGGGAGATCGACGGGTAATCACTTCGCAGGCGGGGACACGGCCGCATGGATGTGGCCTTGGTCACATGACCGGCGTACTTTGCCGCGAACGGCGTAACGTTCGCGCCCCTGTCCGCGCGCGAGCCCCCGTCGCGCGCCGGGACGCTGCGGCTCCGGGCCCCGGCAACGGACGGCCCGTCCACCGGTCTCGGCTGCGGTCCGGTGCGGGCGCCCTGTAGGTTCTTGCGCCATGGAGGACCTGGACCGTCAGATCGTGCAGTTGCTCGTCGCTGACGGGCGGATGAGCTACACCGACCTGGGCAAGGCCACCGGCCTGTCCACCTCCGCCGTGCACCAGCGGGTGCGCAGGCTGGAGCAGCGCGGGGTGATCCGCGGCTATGCCGCCGTGGTCGACCCCGAGGCGGTGGGACTGCCGCTGACCGCCTTCATCTCGGTCAAACCCTTCGACCCCAGCGCCCCCGACGACATCGCCGAACGCCTCGCCGGCGTCCCGGAGATCGAGGCGTGCCACAGCGTCGCCGGCGATGAGAACTACATCCTCAAGGTCCGTGTCACCGCTCCCGTCGCCCTGGAGGACCTGCTCTCCAGGGTCCGCTCCCTGGCCGGCGTCTCGACCCGCACCACCGTCGTCCTCTCCACCCCTTACGAGGCGCGCCCGCCGCAGCTCTGACCGCTCCGGCAGCCGCCTTCCGCGCCCTGGCGCACCACTCGCCGCCTCGATCCGCACCGTCCGCGCGGAGGCCGCCTCACGCGCGCCTGGCGCACCACGGCGCGCGGAGGCCGCCTCACGCGCGCCTGGCGCACCACGGCGCGCGGGAGGCGCCCCCGCGCGCCGCCCCCGCGTCCCGAGGGGCGAGACTGTTCCCCATGAGTGACAGCCCCGCCCCGCCCCGCACCGAGCCCTCCGTCAACCGCACCGTACTGCTGCGCGGCGGCGAGGTGCACAGCCCCGCGGACCCGTTCGCCACCGCGATGGTCGTCGAGCGCGGCCAGGTCGCCTGGGTGGGCTCGGAGGGCGCCGCCGACGCCTTCGCCGACGGGGTGGACGAGGTCGTGCACCTGGACGGGGCCCTGGTCACCCCCGCCTTCACCGACGCCCACGTCCACCTCACCAGCACCGGCCTGGCCCGCACCGGCCTCGACCTCTCCGGCACCCGCACCGTCGAGCAGGCCCTCGACCTGGTCCGCGCCCACGCCGAGGCCCGCCCGCACGACCGGGTGCTGCTCGGCCACGGCTGGGACGCCGCCCGCTGGCCCGGCCAGTTCCCGCCCGGCCGCGCCCAGCTCGACGAGGCGGCGGGCGGACGCCCGCTGTACCTCTCCCGGATCGACGTCCACTCGGCGGTCGTCAGCAGCGCCCTCCTGGACCTGGTGCCCGGGGTCACCGAGCGCGCCGGATACCGCCCGGACGCCCCCCTCACCGGCGACGCCCACCACGCCGTACGCGCCGCCGCGCTCGGCGCCGTGACGCCCGTTCAGCGGGCCGAGGCCCAGCGCGCCGCCCTGCGGGAGGCCGTCTCGCTGGGCGTCGGCTCCCTCCACGAGTGCGCGGGCCCCGAGATCAGCAGCGAGGACGACCTCACCGGCCTGCTGCGGCTCGCCGCTGAGGAGCCGGGACCGCGCGTCACCGGCTACTGGGGCGAACGGGTCACCGGCCCCTCGGACATCGACCGCATCCGCGACCTCGGCGCCCACGGAGCCGCCGGGGACCTCTTCGTGGACGGCGCCCTCGGCTCCCACACCGCCTGCCTGCACGCCCCCTACGCGGACGCCGGCCACACCGGTACCGCCCACCTCGACGCCGCCGCCGTCGCCGCGCACGTCGCCGCCTGCACCGAGGCCGGCCTCCAGGCCGGGTTCCACGCCATCGGGGACGCCGCGCTGACCACGGTCGTCGCGGGCGTCCGCGCCGCCGCCGAGAGGACCGGCCTCGCCCGGGTGCGGGCCGCCCGGCACCGTGTCGAGCACGCCGAGATGCTCACCGAGGAGACCCTCGCCGCCCTTGCCGAACTGGGTATGACCGCCTCCGTGCAGCCCGCCTTCGACGCCCTGTGGGGCGGCGAGGACGGCATGTACGCCCAGCGGCTCGGCGCCCCTCGCGCCCGCACCCTCAACCCGTTCGCGGCCATGCTCCGCGGCGGCATCCCGCTGGCCTTCGGCTCGGACAGCCCCGTCACCCCGGTCGCTCCCTGGGAAGCCGTCCGCGCCGCCGCCTTCCACCGCACCCCCGAGCACCGCGTCTCGGTCCGCGCCGCCTTCACCGCCCACACCCGGGGCGGCTGGCGGGCGATCGGCCGCGACGACGCCGGCGTCCTCGTCCCCGGCGCCCCCGCCGACTACGCACTGTGGCGCACCGAGGAACTCCTGGTCCAGGCCCCGGACGACCGGGTCGCCCGCTGGTCGACCGACCCGCGCTCCGGCACCCCGGGGCTGCCCGACCTCACCCCCGGCGCGGACCTTCCGGTCTGCCTGGAGACCGTGGTCGGCGGCGAGACCGTGTACGTGCGCCCACCCGAGTGATCCGGCGGCGCGGCGCTTCGGCGGCCCGGTCCCGCCCCCGCCCGGCCCCTCCGCGGGGGCCCCGCCCCTGACCTGGACATTCCCGAAGCCGCCCCAGGTGGCACGGGTGTTGACAGAACCGCGAGGCGGACGGGTAGGTTCGGCCGGGTCCACCACTGGACGCCCGACCGGGGAACCCCCGAACCGTCGCCGTACGCCACTGGGTCAGGGGCGGTACGCCACCAGGCGCACCGCCACTGGGAGCCAGGCCCAGCGCCCGCGTCGGGGACGAGGGACGTTCCGGCCGGCCGGCGGGTGCGACCCGGGTGGGGCCCGGAGGTTCAGTAGACAACGGTTCTCGGTCGACTCGCAGCCAGCGGGTCCCGGGCCGGCCCGAAGGACGCCGGGCCCCCATTCCGCGCCGTTCCCGGCACCGGGCGGCGCGCGAACCGCCCGCGCGGCACTCCCGGCGCCCGATCGGCTCGGCCCCCGGCACCGTGAGCATTATGGTGGTGGCCTGTGCACGGACAGGTAAGGGGCAAAGGTGAACGACGGCGGTGACAGGGCTTCAGAGGCCCCGTGCGGGGAGTACGGTCCGCTCGGAACCACTCTGGTGATCATTCCGACGTACAACGAGGCCGGCAACATCGCGCCCGTCGTCGCCCGGGTCCGCGAAGCCGTTCCGAAGGCCCACGTACTCGTCGCCGACGACAACAGCCCCGACGGCACCGGGAAGATCGCCGACGAACTCGCCGCCGACGACGAGCAGGTGCACGTCCTGCACCGGGCCGGCAAGGAAGGGCTCGGCGCCGCCTACCTCGCCGGGTTCCGCTGGGGACTGGAACGCGACTTCGGCGTCCTCGTCGAGATGGACGCCGACGGCTCCCACCAGCCCGAGGAACTGCCCCGCCTGCTCACCGCCCTGAAGAGCGCCGACCTGGTCCTCGGCTCCCGCTGGGTGCCCGGCGGCCGGGTGGTGAACTGGCCGCGTGGCCGCCAGCTCCTCTCCCGCGGCGGCAGCACGTACTCGCGCCTGCTGCTGGACGTTCCGCTGCGCGACATCACCGGCGGCTACCGCGCGTTCCGCCGCGAGACCCTGGAGAAGCTCGGTCTGACCGAGGTCGCCTCGCAGGGGTACTGCTTCCAGGTCGACCTGGCCCGCCGCGCCGTCCAGGCCGGCTGCACGGTGGTGGAGGTCCCCATCACCTTCGTGGAGCGCGAACACGGCGACAGCAAGATGAGCCGCGACATCGTCGTGGAAGCCCTCTGGCGCGTCACCGCCTGGGGCGTCGGCGGCCGCGTCAGCAAGGCCCTCGGGCGTACGCCCGGCTGATCCGCGCGGGCCAGGCCCCCGGCCGTGCGCCGGGGCCCGCCCGGTGATCATCCCGCCTCCACGTCCGGGGCGCCGGGCAGGCACACTGGAGGCATGACGACTGGCGCACCGCCTCCCTCCCGCAACGCTCCGCGCTCCCGCCTGAGAACCTTCCTGCCGCTCGCTCTCGTGGTGTGGCTGATCCTGGAGGTCTGGCTACTCACCCGGGTCGCCGAGGCGACGAGCGGGTTCATCGTGTTCCTGCTGCTCCTGGCCGGCGTCGTGGCCGGCTCCGCGCTGATCAAGCGGGCCGGTCGGCGCGCTCTGCGGAAGTTCCAGGAGACCGTCGCCCAGCAGCAGCGGGGCATCACCCCCGAGACCGACCGCAGCGGCGGCAACGCCTTCCTGCTGATCGCCGGGCTGCTGCTGATCCTGCCGGGGCTGGTCTCCGACCTCTTCGGCCTGGTCCTGCTGCTGCCCCCGGTCCGGACCGCCCTGGCCCGCCGTGCCGAACGTTCACTGGAACGGCGGATGGCGGCGGCCGGGCCCGGCACCTTCGGCGGCGCCTTCCAGCAGGCGCGGATGCGCGCTCCCGACGGCAAGGTCGTCCCGGGAGAGGTCGTCCGCGATGACGACGAGCCACCCCGGCGCTCCGGCCGCGACGACGGCCCCAAGCCGCCGCTCACCCCCTGAGGACGCCGAAAAGGCCCGTGGGCCGTGCCACCCGGTGAGGGGTGGCACGGCCCACGGGCCGAGAACGGTGCGTCAGGCACACCGGAAGCGCCTCAGGCGGACTTCCGGCTGTCCCGCGGGTGCACCGCGATGTTCATGGCGCCGGAACGAAGGACGGCCAGCCGCTCGGCCAGCACCTCCTCCAGCTCCTCCCGCGTGCGCCGCTCCATCAGCATGTCCCAGTGCGTACGCGCGGGCTTGCCCTTCTTCTCCTCGGGTCCGTCGCCGTCCACCAGAAGTGCCTGGGCGCCGCAGACCTTGCACTCCCACTCCGGCGGAATCTCGGCCTCAACCGAGAACGGCATCTCGAATCGATGTCCGTTCTGGCATGCGTACTCCACGGCCTGGCGCGGGGCCAGGTCGATGCCGCGGTCGGTCTCGTAGCTCGTCACCACGAGGCGCGTGCCGCGAAGAGCTCGCTCACTCATGAATCGTGCCTCCCGGGCTTGTCGCCCACAGGACAGGTGTCGCTGTCGTCGTCATCCGGTCAACGTCCGGTCGGCGGTAAAGATTCCCGTTCAGGGTCATGCGTCGCCGTCGTAGCCGCCCCTTGTTTTACCCACCATCGCCCGGTTTGTCACATCTGACAGGGGGTGTGCGACCTCACCACGCGTTTTTCACGCGCAGTAACGGTACGCCTGGCGAGCCAAACGCGTACACTACCGCCGTTTTGCCGTCCGCGCTAAATCCGACCCGGTACGGGATTGCCCGCGTCCAGGACGGCCCGGCGTACGGGTACCCGAGCCAGCAGGGCGAAACCGATCAGGAAGAAGAGGATCAGCGAGAGGATCGCGTCCCGGTAGCTGCCGGTGAACTGGTAGGTCAGGCCGAACAGCAGGGGGCCCAGCCAGCTCATGCCCCGGTCGCTCATCTCGAAGGCCGAGAAGTACTCCGCCTCCTTCCCCTCGGGCACCAGGTGGGAGAAGAGGGAGCGCGACAGGGCCTGGGTGCCGCCCAGCACCGTGCCGATGAAGGCCGCCAGCACGAAGAACCAGACCGGTGACCCGGCGGGCAGGAAGTACCCCGCCGCCAGGATCAGCGTCCAGACCACCAGCGAGCCCAGGATCGTGCGCTGCGCGCCGTACCGCCCGGCGAGCCGGCCCATGCCGAGCGCCCCGGCCACCGCGAGGACCTGTACCAGCAGCACCGCCACGATCAGCGTCGACTGGTCCAGGCCCAGCTCCTCGGAGCCGAAGACCGACGCCTGGCTTATCACCGTCTGCACGCCGTCGTTGTACATCAGGTACGCCAGCAGGAACCCCAGGGTCAGCGGATGGCGTCGCATGTCCTTGACGGTCGCCGCCAGCCGGCCCCAGCCGCCGCCGCGCCGGGCCGCCACCGCCTCGGCGGGCAGCCGTCGGTCGCGCAGCCGGCGCAGTGGGACCAGGGTGAAGGCGCCCCACCAGACGCCTGCCGAGGCGAGGCAGATCCGTACCGCCATCGCCTCGCTCAGCCCGAAGGAGTCGTGCGCGGTGTACAGCACCAGGTTGGCCACCAGGACCAGGGAGCCGGCCGCGTAGCCGAACGCCCAGCCCCGGGAGGAGACGGCGTCGCGTTCCTCGGGTCCGGCGATCTGCGGCAGATAGGAGTTGTAGAGGACCATCGAGACGGCGAGCGAGACGTTGGCGACCACCAGCAGCAGGCCGCCGAGGAGGTAGCGGTCGCCGTCGAGGAAGAACATGCCCGCCGTGGCGGCGGCGCCCAGGTAGGCGGAGAGGGCCAGCAGCGGCTTCTTGCGTCCGGTGCGGTCGGCGGCGGCGCCCGCGACCGGCATCACCACGATCGCCACGATCACCGAGACCGAGACCGCGTAGGCGAAGAAGGAGCCCGCGGCGACCGGGACGCCGAGCGGGTGCACGTACCCCTGGGCGTCGGCGGCCGACTTGGCCACGGTGGTGAGGTAGGGGCCGAGGAAGACGGTGAGGACGCTGGTGGAGTAGACCGAGCACGCCCAGTCGTAGACGTACCAGCCGCGCTGCTCGCGGCGTGCGGCGTCGGTCCGCCCGGACGCCTCGGCAGGTACGGTCCCGCTGCTCATCGTCTCCCCCTCGCTCCTGGCCGCCGCGTGGGCCGGGCGGGGGTCAGGCCCACTGCCCCCGGTCGCGCAGCACATCGCGCAGTGTGCCGATGTGATCGGTCATGATGCCATCGACGCCGAGGTCCAGGAGCGCCGCCATCCGCCGGGGATCGTTGACCGTCCAGACGTGCACCTGGAGGCCGCGCGCGTGGGCCGTGCGCAGGAAGCGGCGGTCCACCACAGGGACGCCGTACTGGGCCTCGGGGACCTGCACGCAGACCGCCGAGCCGCGCACCGGGACCGGCAGACCCCAGGAGCGCAGCCGCAGGCCGAGCACGCCCCGGACGCCGTACGAGGTGGCGAGGCGGGGGCCGCCGAGCCGCTGGGCGCGAGCCACCCGGCTCTCCGAGAAGGAGCCGACGCAGACGCGGTCCCAGGCGCCGGCGCGGTCGATCAGCTCCAGCAGTGGGACGAGGGCGGGCTCCGCCTTCACGTCGACGTTCCAGCGGGCCTCGGGGAAGCGTTCCAGCAGGTCGCCGAAGCACGGCACCGGCTCGCTGCCGGACACCCGGGCCCGGGCCACCTCGCGCCACGGCAGGTCGGCGATGCGGCCCGCGCGGTCGGTCACCCGGTCCAGAGTCGGGTCGTGGAAGGCGGCGAGCACCCCGTCGGCGGTGAGGTGGACATCGGTCTCCAGGTACCGGTAGCCGGCCGCGACGGCCTCCGCGAAGGCGGCCGCCGTGTTCTCGCGGCCGCCCGCGGCCCCGCCCCGGTGGGCGAAGGGCAGCGGACCGGGATGGTCCAGGTACGGGTGGTGGGCCGGAGGCGTGGAAGCGGTCACGGACGCAGTATGGCGGCGTCGGAGGCGGGCGGCGGGGGCGGGGCGGGGGTGGCCGGGACCGCGAAGAGCCGCAGGAACCACTGGGTGAGCGGTCCGATGGCCAGCGCGTACACCACCGTGCCGGCGCCGAAGGTGCCGCCGAGCAGGAACCCGCTCGCCACCACCAGGATCTCGATGCCGGTGCGGACCAGCCGCACCGAACGGCCGGTGATCTGGTGCAGGCCCGTCATCAGGCCGTCGCGCGGCCCCGGGCCGAACCGGGCGGCGATGTACAGGCCCGTCGCGGCGCCGTTCAGGACGACGCCCGCGAGCATCAGCGCGACCCTGGCGGGCATCGGTTCGGGGGCGGGCAGCACGGCCAGGGTCGCGTCCAGCGCGAGGCCGACCAGGAAGACGTTGCAGACCGTGCCGAGGCCCGGGCGCTGGCGCAGCGGTATCCACAGCAGCAGCACGGCCGCACCCACCACGATCGACACCGCGCCCAGCGACAGCCCGGTCAGCTCCGACAGGCCCTGCTGGAACACCCCCCAGGGCTCCAGGCCGAGCCCGCCCCGCACCAGCAGGGCGACGCTCACCCCGTACAGCGCGAGGCCGGTGAGCAACTGGCCGAGGCGGCGGGGGAGCCGGCGGCCGTGCGGGCGCGGGGCGAGGAACACCACAACCTCCAGGGTGGTGACAGTGGACTGCTGCGTGCCACTCTGTGGCGTGCTCGCCATGGCCTGACAGGGCCAATTCGGGGAAGGTGGACTGACTTCATGACCCAGTGGACCTCGGTGACCGGTGCGGCTCAACTCGCCCGTCTGCTCGCCTCGCAGTCCTGGCAGACCCGCACCGGCCCCGGCGGACGCCGCCCGCCCGCCTACCGTGCCCTCGCCGACGGCGTCCGCCTGCTCGTCCTGGAGGGCCGCGTCCCCGTCGCCGCCCGCCTTCCCGCCGAACGCGAGCTGGCCCTCGCCCTCGCCGTCAGCCGCACCACCGTCGCCGCCGCCTACGAGGCGCTGCGCGGTGAGGGGTTCCTCGCCTCCCGGCGCGGCGCCGGCAGCTGGACCGCCGTACCGGCCGGCGACCCGCTGCCCGCCCGCGGCCTCGAACCCCTGCCCCCCGAAGCCCTCGGCGCCCTGATCGACCTCGGCTGCGCCTCGCTGCCCGCCCCCGAACCGTGGCTGACCCGCGCTGTCACCGGCGCCCTGGAGTGCCTGCCGCCGTACGCCATGACCCACGGGGACTACCCGGCGGGCCTGCCCGACCTGCGGGCCACGCTCGCCGAGCGGTACACGCGGCTGGGCGTGCCGACCATGCCCGAGCAGATCATGGTGACCACCGGGGCGATGGGCGCCATCGACGCGATCTGCCACCTCTTCGCCCCGCAGGGCGAGCGCATCGCGGTCGAGTCGCCCAGCTACGCCAACATCCTCCAGCTCATGCGGGAGGCCGGCGCCCGGCTGGTCCCGGTCGCCATGGCGGACCGGCTGCGCGGCTGGGACCTGGACCGCTGGCGCCAGGTGCTGCGGGACGCCGCGCCCCGGCTCGCCTACGTCGTCGCCGACTTCCACAACCCGACCGGCGCCCTCGCCGACGAGGAGCAGCGCCGCGCGCTGGTGGAGTCGGCCCGGTCGGCGGGGACCGTGCTGGTCGTCGACGAGACCATGACCGAACTGGGCCTCGACCCGGAGCTGGCCCCCGCCTCCGACGGCACCTCCGCACTGCCCCGCCGGGTGTGCGCCTTCGACCCGGCGGGCTCGACCGTGATCACCGTCGGCTCCGCCAGCAAGGCGTTCTGGGCCGGGATGCGGATCGGCTGGGTCCGGGCCGCCCCGGACGTCATCCGCCGCCTGGTCTCCGCCCGTGCCTACGCCGACCTCGGCACTCCCGTCCTGGAACAGCTCGCCGTGCACTGGCTGCTCTCCGGCGGCGGCTGGGAGGAGGCGGTGCGGCTCCGCCGCGACCAGGCGCGCGAGAACCGCGACGCCCTGGTCGCCGCCGTCCGCCGGGAACTGCCCGACTGGAGTTTCGAGGTCCCGCGTGGCGGGCTCACCCTCTGGGTGCGCACCGGTGGTCTCTCCGGCTCGCGGATCGCCGCCCTCGGCGAACAGGTCGGCATCCGCGTGCCCTCCGGCCCGCGCTTCGGCGTCGACGGCGCCTTCGAGGGGTACGTACGGCTGCCGTTCACCGTCGGGGGAGCGGTGGCCGACGAGGCGGCGGTTCGGCTCGCGGCGGCGGCCCGGCTGGTCCGGGACGGGGCCCGTGGCGGCGCGGAGTCCCCGCGCAGCGTCGTCGCTTGAGACGCGGGCCCACCCCACGACCCGGCTGGGCTCGCGGGGCGCGGGGATCAGAGGTCGGCGCCGGCCGGGACCACGGGCGGCTCCGTGGGGGCGGCGGGGACCGTGAGCGGCTGGGGGCGCGGCGGGAGCAGCTCCAGCACGGCGCGCCGGTCGGCCTCGGCCGTCCCCTCGTCGTACGGGTCGGGCGCGGCCGGCACCTGGAGGCGTTGGACGGGGCCGTCGCCGAGCCGCACCCAACCCCGGCCGGGCGGGGCCGCGACGGGGGTGGAGGTGTTCGGCGGGGCACCGAGGACCAGGGCGACCTGGGCGGCGGAGGCGCGGCCCAGCACGACGCGGGCCCGGGTGTGGCGGCGTACCGGCTCGATCAGGGCCTCGGTGGAATCGAACTGCTCGGCCACCACCACGGTGACCTGGGCGGCTCGCCCGTGCCGCAGCGGGGCCTGGAGCAGGCTCTGCGGGTCGGGTCTGCCCTCGGCCTCGGCCAGGTGGGCGAGGGCGGCCGGGCGGTCGAGCAGAATCCACAGCGGGCGCCGGGTGTCCGGGGGCGGCGGATGGCCTTCCTGGCGGGCGCGGCCCGCCGCGATGAGGCGGCGCTCGGTCTCGTGGCAGGCCCACTCCAGACCGGTGAGCGCGCCGTCGAGGTCGCACTCGACGGCGAGGACGCCCTCGCGGCCGGCCAGGCACGCGTACTCCCCGGTGCCGCCGCCGTCGACCACCAGGACGTCGCCGTGGCGCAGCGCCTGCAGGGCGAGGGAGCGCAGCAGCGAGGTGGTGCCGCTGCCGGGGTGGCCGACGGCCAGCAGATGCGGCTCGGTGGCGCGGGCGCCGGTGCGCCACAGGACGGGGGGCTCGTCCCTCGGGTCGCCGTCGGGACCGGTGACCGGCAGGGTGCGGGCGGTGTCGGCGGCGTCGGTGAAGCCGAGCAGGTGCTCGCCGGGAGTGGTGGCGAACGGTTGCGCGGTGAGGTCGCAGGGGAGCGGGGCGACGGCGGTGACGGTCAGCTCGTTGGCCTGCTCGTCCCAGTCGAAGCGGTGCTCGCGGACGCGTCCGAGTCTGGCGGCCAGGACCTGCTCGACGCGGAGCCGGGACTCGGGTTCGGCGTCGGTGAAGTAGCCGGGGTAGCGCAGCACCAGGCGGTCGGGGTGGCCGCTCTCGTCGAAGCTGTGCGTGGCGACCGCCTTCTCCCAGTCGCCGCCGTAGGTGTAGAGGGGCGCGGGGTCGTCCGGGACCGAGAAGTAGGGGACGAGCGACTCGTAGAGCGAGGTGAGCCGCTGGGTCCGGGTGTCGTCCCGGCCCTTCGGCGGGGCGGGTCTGCGGTCCCGGCCCGTCCAGGCGGCCACCGCGAGCAGGGCGGCCAGCGCCAGCGGCAGGCCGTACCGGACCAGGGAGAGGACCAGCAGGACGGCGGCGACCAGGAAGAGCAGGGGGCCGCGCCGGTCCTTGGGGGTGTCGGTCCACTTGCGCCGTCCGGCGGCTGCCAGGCGGCGCAGGCCGCGGCCGATCGTGAGCAGCGGATGGAGGACGTCCGTGGCGTTGTCCGCCGCCGACCGGGCCAGCTCACGGCTCCGGGCGATCGGGGCGGTGCCGCCGCGCAGAATGCTGGGGAGTGGGCGCCGGGCCACGTCTTGCTCCTGGGGGTGCGGGGTGCGGACGGTCAGAACTTGATCCCGCCGAGCAGCCCGGCGAGGCTCGCGCCGCCCGCCGTGATGCTCGGGGCGATGGCGGTGCCCGCCAGGTAGAAGCCGAAGAGCGCGCAGACCACGGCGTGGGACGCCTTCAGGCCGTCCTTCCGGAAGAACAGGAAGACGATGATGCCGAGGAGGACGACGCCGGACATGGACAGGATCATGAGAGTTCTCCTGGTGGGTGGGGACAATCACCATCAGTTGTTCCAGGCTCACAGCATGTATCTGTACGACAAAAGGTGCAAACGGGGTAAGTGGTGATGTTTTCACCCGGCTGGTACGTCCCGGGAGGCCCCGGCCAGCGGCAGCCTCTGTCCGGTGCGCCCGCCCAGCCCCGCCCCCGCTCCCGGGGTGCGCCCACCCGCCCCGGCGGGGGCAGTACCCTGGCGATTCACCCGGACGGCCCCACTGCCGTCCCGCCGGCCGGGCGCCCGCCCGGTCCGCTCAGTCCCCCCACGAGAACGCAAAGGGCGTACCGCCGATGAGTGAGGCACCCGACCCCGAGGTCGTCGAGCTGGCCACCAAGATCTTCGACCTGGCGCGTGAGGGGCAGGTCGCCCGACTGGCCGCCTACGTCGACGCCGGGGTGCCGGTCAACCTCACCAACGACCAGGGCCACACCCTCGTCATGCTCGCCGCCTACCACGGCCACGCCGACGCCGTCCGCGCCCTGCTGGAACGCGGCGCCGACCCCGACCGCGCCAACGACCGGGGCCAGACCCCGCTCGCCGGAGCCGTCTTCAAGGGTGAGGACGAGGTCGTCACCGCCCTCCTCGACGGCGGCGCCGACCCGGCCGCCGGAACCCCCTCCGCGCTGGACACGGCCCGCATGTTCGGCAAGGACGACCTGCTCGCCCGGTTCACCGCCGTCCAGGACGGTCCTGGCGCGGCCTGAACCGCGCCGACCGGGGACGCCCGTTAAATCTGGTCGCGGCGCCGCGAGCCGCTGAGCCATCATGACGTCGTGATTCACGAGCGCGCGAGCTGGGCAGGAGCCGCATCATCGCGCGCACCGTGAACCGGCCCTCCCCGCGCCCCGTGGCCCGGGGGCACCCTTGGGGCCACGGACGAGAGGCAGAGACGATGGACATCAGCACCCGACAGCGGACGAGCGTGAAGAACGTCAAGACCTGTTGCCGCGCGGCCAGGTAGTGCGCCATCCCCGGTTGCGTCGACAGCTTGATGTGAGGCTCTTCCATGTGTGATTCCGTCGATCCGGTCATAGCGCCCAGCGGTACTCTCCTCGGCCTGCTCCAGCGGGGCAGGGGAGACGGCACGCTGCACGCCCTGACCGCCCCTCGTTCCGAGGCGCTCGCCGCCCTCGACCAGTGCGTCCTGCGCGACCCGCGCCACGACTGGCAGGTGGAGAACCGCTCCCTCTACTACGCCCGGCTCTACCTCGACCTGGACGGCTCCCTGGAAGCCGTCGAGGCGCACCTCTTCGCGCCCGAGGACCACACCGCCCCCGGCGAGGAACGCACCGGCCTGGCCGTCAGCGTCCTCGGCCACCTCGCCTCCTACGGGCGCGACGACGCCCTGGCGCTGCTGCGCCGGTACGCCGCGCGCGGGGCCAACTGGCCCTGGGCCCTGGACGAACTGGCCGTACGCGACGACGACGCGGCGCTCGCCGCGCTGGCCCTCCCCGTCCTCGCCCGGTTCGCCGCCACCCCGGAGGGAGAGGCGGAACTCGCCGCCGCAGCCGCCGGCAGCTACGAACCGAGGCCCTGGCACTTGTGGGCCGAGGACCGGGACCCGGCGATCGGCCCGCGTGTCAGGGCAGCCCTGGAGCGGACCTCCTTCGGCCTGTGGGAGCGCCAACTCACTCCCCCCGACCGCCCCCAGTGGAGCGTGGAGGGGGTCCTGACCTGGGCCCAGGAGGGCCACGACCGGGGCAAGGACCGCCATGCGCCGGCCGGCCGGTGCCTGGCCTCCGTCGCCACCGCCGCCGACCGCCCGGCGCTGCTGGCCGCCGCCCGCGGCGGCCTGGACGGCGCCCGGGCCGCCGCACTCAGCCACCTCGCCCGCACCGGCGACCCGGCGGCGCTCGACCTCGTCGAGGCGGCGGTCGCCGACGGCGTGCCCGTGGTCCGCGAGGCGGCCGTCGAGTCGCTGGGGCGGATGGCGGGCGCCACCGTCCTCGCCCGCGCCCGCCGCTGGGTCCACCGCCCCGACGCCCTGGGCGCCGCCGCCGGGCAACTGCTCGCCTGCCGGGGCTCGGCCGACGACGGCCCCCTGGTCCTCGCCGCCCTCCGCGAGACGGTGCGCGGCAACGGCCCCGACGGGGCAGCCCTGTGGAGTCTGGTGGACGGCGCGGGACGCCTCGGCATCACGCAGGCCGCACCCGTCCTGCGCCACCTCTACCGCGAGACGGCCTCCTCCCACCTGCGCGGCCGCACCGCCCAGGCCCTTGCCGCCACCGACGCCGCCTTCGCCAGCGGCTTCGCCGTCGAATGCCTCTGGGACTGCGAGGAGACCACCCGCGAGGTCGGTGCGCGCCACGCCGCCACCGGCGACCAGCGCGTCGTCGGCCGCCTCCGCCGCCTCGCCGCCGACCCGGCCGAGGAGGCCGAGGTCCAGACGGCGGTCCGCAGCCGCATCGGGCCGGACACGGCGGCGATCTGACGGGGAGCGGACCGGAGGGCCCGACGCCCGCCGTGGTGCGCCCCAGCCGGAAGCGGAGCCACAGGGCGGGCCCGCGAGCGTCGAGGGACCGGACGGCCGGCTCCGGTCCCTCGACGCTCGCGGGCTCGCCCGGAACGCGGTACCTGTCCCGGCTCCGCCGCCCGCCGCGTCCGTCCTGGACGTCACCGGGGAGGGGCGTACGGCCCCGGGCCACGGGATGGTCCGGCTCGGCAAGCGCCTGCGCGGGGACGCCAGTTGCCCCCTGCCCGCACGGGAACGCTGCGGCATGACGTGCGACGCCGTCACGCCGCACCCGCCCGGACCGCGCCTCGTCCAGCCCGCCGCCCCCGCCGTACCGGAGCCGACAGGCGCGGTCCACCCCGGTCCCGGCGGCCCGGGCCGCCCACTTCCCCCTCGGTGCGTTTCGCCCGATGTCGGAGCGAGGATCTAGGCTGTCCCCCGTGACTTCGCCCGCCTCCACGGAACCCGCTCCGCCCCAGCTCAGCGCGGGGCCGCGCCCGGCGCCGGGCCCGGCCGCCGACGAGGGCCTGGCGCGGCGGCTGCGGGCCCTGGCCTGCACCGCGCCGCTCCACGACCTGGACACCCGCAAGGCCAATCTGGCGGGGGAGTACGCGGGATACGCGATGGCCGAGGTGGCCCTGGCCGCCATCGACCTCATCACGCTCCACATGGACTTCGACACCGGCGCGGACCACGAGCAGATAGTGGCCAGACTGCTGCCCCGCGTCGCCGCCCAGGCCCCCGGCCGCCCCGCCGCCGAGCACGAGCGCGTCGCCCGCTGGGTCCTGGAGAACCTCATCAACGTCGGCAGCGTCGACCGCGGCTTCCGCGCCGTCTACGGCACCTTCGCGCCCGACGGGAGTTACGTCCGCCGCGACTACGACTTCAAGCTGATCGAGGAGGTGCCCGGCCGCGGCGGCAGCGTCTACCTCCGCACCACCGACGAGGCGGTCAACGTCCTGGTCGGCGCCCTCGACACGGACGTCACCAGCGCCCAGATCGCCGCCGAGGTCAAGCTGGAGGTGCTCATCAACCGTGGCCGCCTCGCCGACGCCCAGCTCGCCGCAGAACAGGCCCGGTACCGCACCGTCCAGTACTCCGAGACGCTGCGGCGCGCCCTCGACGCCACCCGGCGCAACGTCCGCGCCGTCGACTGGCTCGGCGCCGTCCCCGACATGATCGCCGAGGCGCTCGACCACGTGGCCGACCGCTACCGCCACGAGAACGCCATTCTCACCAACATCCGCAAGGCCCGCGACGAGTCCGAGGACCCCGAGCAGAAGCGGCGCGCCGCCGAACTGGTCGACATCGTCAAGGACTGCATCCGCCGCCACACCCAGCTCCAGGCCAGGCTGCTGGAGGCGGGCCCGCTCTTCCGCGCCGAGCAGGACCGCCAGGCGTTCGCCGCCCCCGCCGCCCGGACCGGTGTCGACCTCTACGGCCAGCTCCTCGCCCCCCTGCTGCCGCTCCCCGTCGAGCAGGCGCTGCGCGCCACCGACGCCTGGTTCGCCCAGGGCACCGGAGTGCGCACCCCGACCTCGGTCCGCGTCGGCGACCTGGTCGACCTGCTGCTCACCCCGCCCGTCGAACGCGCCCACCTCGGCGCCGAGATGCCCGAGCCCGACCTGATCGCCACCCCCGACGACAGCCGCTTCAGTGAGGAGCAGCTCGCCGCCGCCCGCGACCTCCTCGACCTCGAGTGGGACGCGCCCCGCCGCCTCTCCGGCCTGCTCGCCGAGGCCCGCCGCCGCGACGACGACCCGTACGGCCTGCCGTACCTGCTGGCCCTCATCGCCGTGCACGCCGCCTCCCCGCCGGTCGGCACCGCCTACCGCCAGGGCGAGCGGCGCCTGCTGTTCGCCGTGGACGACGGCACCGAACTCGACGACCCCCACTTCGGCGGCGCCGACCTGATCGTCGGCAGCGCCCTGCTCGACGCCGAGGGCATGGCCGCCGACCGCACGGAGTCCGCGTGACGGCCGGCCGCACCCCGACTCCCCGCATCCCCGCCCCGCACCGCGGCCCGGGCACGTCCCACCACCAGGAGCACCACCCGTGACCGAGCAGAGCACCGAGCCCGTACGGGAGACCGGCACCGCCCCGGCGCCGCACATCCCGGTCGTCACCCCGGCCGACACCGCCGACGCCGCCCGGCTGGTCTCCTTCGGCCTCCAGCCCCGGCTCCAGCCCGCCCGGGACGCCGAGTACGGCGAACTCCTGCGCCGCTACCGCGAGGACCCGCCCTTCGCCCGGCTCGCCGACGCCGTCGCCACCGGCCTCGGGCTGATCGTCCTGGAGGTCTCCGACCGGGCCGGGATGGCCGTCACCGCCGCCGAGGACTCCGTCTTCGCCGTCCGCATGGGCGACTACGCCCGGCGCGCCGCCACCGACTCCGCCGACCGCTTCCTGCACGGACTGGCCCATCTCGCGCTGGCCGCCATGGCGTTCCCCCGCCCCGAGGACCTCGCCGACGACGCCTACATCGGCCGCGTCACCGTCAACGGCGTGGACGCCTTCGTCCGCCAGGCGTGCCGCAGACTGGAGGAGCGCGCCGAGGAGCAGGGCGACAACACCGATCCCGCCTCCGACGCCCCCGGCCTGGAGGCCGCCTGGCGCGTCTGGGCCCGGCGCAGTTCCACCGGCGCCACCAAGGACGCCCGCCGGCTGGCCGGTTCCACCACCGGCATCGTCGGCAAGGCCGCCGCCTTCCTCACCGAGTCCGGCTTCCTCCAGCGCACCGGCGACGAGGCCGGCGGGACGTACCGCACCACCCCCCGCTACCAGCTCCAGGTCCGCGACCTCGCGGGCGGCGCCGCCATGAGTGAACTCCTCGCCCTCGGCATCGTCCCCGTCAGCGACGGCACCGCCACCCTGCTGCCGCCCGACGAGGGCGACGACCTCGACCTGGTCGCCGACGCCGGACTGCCCTTCTCCTGACCGGCCGCCCGCCGCCCCACCGCATTCCCCCGCCCTCCGGCCGCCGCCGGACCGCAACCGATCGCAACGAGAGTCCGCCGCCATGTACGAGCTGTCCCGGGTCCGCCTCTACTCCATCGGACCCGCAGGCGCCCGGTACGCCGACACCGTCCTGGACCTGCGCGGAGTCGGCAGGCCCGTGCCCAAGCCCGCCCCCGCGCAGGCGGAGTTCTTCGAGGAGGAGCCGGCCGGCCCGCCCCGCAGGCCCGCCCCCGCCGGTGTCCTCTTCCTGGAGAACGGCGGCGGCAAGTCCGTCCTGCTCAAGCTGATCTTCTCGGTGATGCTGCCCGGCCACCGCAACACGCTCGGCGGCGCCAGTTCCGGCGTGCTCCGCAAGTTCCTGCTCGCCGACGACTGCGGCCACGTGGCCCTGGAGTGGCAGCACACCCTCACCGGCGAGACCGTCGTCGTCGGCAAGGTCAGCGAATGGCGCGGCCGCCAGGTCTCCAACGACCCACGCAAGTTCGCCGAGGCGTGGTACTCCTTCCGCCCCGGGCCCGGCCTCAGCCTCGACTCACTGCCCGTCGCCGAGTCCACCACCGTCCCCGCACCCGTCGAGGGCGCCTCCGGGGCACGCGGCAGGCGCCGCACCATGAAGGGGTTCCGCGACGCCCTCACCGACGCCGGGAAGTTCTACCTCCACCTCGACGTGCACTGGGAGGAGACCCACGAACGCTGGACCGAGCACCTCGGCGAACTCGGACTCGACCCCGAACTCTTCCGCTACCAGCGGGAGATGAACGCCGACGAGGGCGAGGCCGCCGGCCTCTTCGCGGTCAAGAAGGACTCCGACTTCACCGACCTGCTGCTGCGCGCCGTCACCGACACCCGCGACACCGACGGACTCGCCGACCTCGTCCACGGCTTCGGCCACAAGCTCGGCCGCCGCGCCGAACTCATCGCCGAACGCGACTTCACCGCCGGCTCCGTGGACCTCCTCGGCCGCATCGTCGAGACCGCCGGCGAACGCGACCGCAGCCGCGACATCCACGCCGCCGCCGAACGACGTACCCGCGCTCTCGCCCGCAGCCTCTCCCTGCGAGCCCGCCACGAACGCGCCCGCACCGGCGACCTCGCCCAGCAGGTCACCACCGCCGCCCACCACGTCACCGAGGCCGAGGACGCCCGCTCCCACCGCGCCCTGATCGCCGCCGAACTCGCCTACCGGCACGCCTCGCTCGCCCTCACCGTCGCCGAGAAGGCCGCCGCCGCCCAGCGCCGCGAACTCGCCGACGCCCGCACCCTGCACTCCGCCTGGCAGGCGGCCGAGGCCGTCCTGCGCCACCGCGCCGCCGCCGACCGCTCCACCCGCGTCGCCGACGCCATCCGCGAGGCCGAACGCGACGCCGCCCCCGCCCTCGCCGCCCGCTCCCAGGCCGCCACCGCCCTGGTCCGCGCCCTCGACGCCGCCGCCCGCGACGGCGAGAGGGTCGCCACTGAACTGGAGGAGCGCGCCACCCACCTCCAGGACGAGGGCGAGGCCGCCCACCGCGACGCCACCGCCGCCGCCACCGAGGCCCAGCGCGCCCGCAGCGAGACCGGCCACCTGCGCCAGCGCCTCGCCGAAGTCGAGCAGGAGACCGAGGAGGCCGTACGGGCCGGCTGGCTGGAGGCCGGCGCCGCCGACGCCGACCCCGCGCGGGCCGCCCTCGCCGCCACCGACGCCGAGCAGGAGGCGACGGCCGCCTGGGACAGTGCCCGCGAACGCGCCCACCGCGCCGCCGACCACGCCAAGGAGTGCGCCGCCGACGAGGCCCGCGCCGACCTCGCCGCCGCCCGCGCCCACGACGCCGCCGACGCCGCGGTCCGCGCCCACGACGCCGAGCAGCGCACCGCCGCCACCCTCGCCGCCGAACCCCGGCTCGCCGAACTGCTCGGCCTGCCCGCGCCCGACGGCGACGAGGGCCCGCTCACCGCCGACGAACTCGACCGCTCCGCCGGCCGCCTCGCCGCCCTCCTGGAGGAGGGCGTCACCGCCGCCGAACGCCGGCTCTTCGACCTCAGGACCGCCGCCGCCGACGACACCCGCATCCTCGGCGCCCTCGGCGACGGCGGCCTGCTGCCGCCCGGCCCCGACGTCCTGGCCACCGTCGAGTACCTCGGCGAACAGGGCATCCCCGCCCTGCCCGGCTGGCGCTACCTCGCCCAGGCCGTCGACCCGGCCGAGCACGCAGCCGTCCTCGCCGCCCGGCCCGAACTGGTCGACGGCGTCGTCATCACCGACCCCGACACCCACAGCCGGGCCCGCGCCGTCCTCGCCGACGCAGCCCTGCTGCCCCGCTCCGCCGTCGCCGTCGGCACCTCCGCCGCCCTGCTCGCCCCCGCGCGTACGGCCGGCTCCGGTGCCGAGGAGCAGAACGTCTTCCTCGTCCCGCCGAACCCGGCCATGCACGACGAGTACGCCGCCGACGAGGAACGCCAAGCCCTGCGCGCCCGCGTCGCCGCCCGCGACGAGGAGATCCGCGCGCTCGCCGCCCGCCTCGCCAAGGACCGCGAACTGGCCGCCCGGCTCACCTCCTGGCGCGCCGGCTGCCCGGCGGGCCACCTCGCCCAGCTCCGCACCACCGCCGACCAGGCCCAGGAGCACGCCGACACCGCCGCCCACACCCTCCAGCAGGCCCGCACCGCCCGCGCCGGGGCAGACGAGACCGCCACCGAGGCCGCCCGGGTCCGCGACGACAGCCAGGAACGCGCCCAGCGTGCCCGTCGCGCCGCCGACGCTCTCGCCGGCCTCGCCCACCGCCTGCGTGAGCGCCCCCGCTGGCAGGCCGCCCTGCGCGAACTGGCCGAGACCGCCGCCACCAGCGAGGAGCGCGCCCAGACCTGCCTGGAGGGGGCCCGCGCCGCCGACGAGGACCGCCGCGCCGCCCAGCGCGCCGCCGACGACGCCCGCCGTACCGCCCGCGCCCTGCGCGCCGAGCGCGCCGAGATCGCCGGCGTTCCCGACGACGCCGAACTCCCCGCCTCCCCCGACACCCCGCGCGTCTCGCTGCCCGCACTGCGCGAGGCGTACCGCTCCGCCTCCCAGCTGTACGAGAAGGTCGGCGTCGGCGCCGACCTCCGGGCCGAGCAGGCGCGCGCGGAGAGCGACGAGTCGGCGGCCCGCGCCGAACTCGACCGGCTCAGCAACAAGGTCCGCAACCGCGCAGCCCAGCTCCTGGAGGACCCCGACGGCGCCGACGGCCCCTCCCGCCAGGCCGCCGCCGCCCGCGCCGAGGCCCTCGTCCAGATGCTGGAGACCCGCTCGGCCGCCGCCAGCGAACAGCTGGGCCGGCTGCGGGGCGAGGCCGAGAGGCACGCCCCCGAGGAGGGCGAGGCCCACACCGAACTGCCACCCGAGCAGGTACCGGCCGACGTCGAGGCCGCCCAGCGGCTGCTGCGCGCCGCCACCGCCGAACTCGCCGAGCGCACCCACCAACTGGCCGCCGCCCGCGAGGCACACGGCGAACTTCTGCACGCCCACCGCGCCGCCGAGGAGGCCACCGCCGGTTTCGAGGAGACCGCCTCCCTCCTGCGCGACCTGCTCCGCGACCCGCTGGACGCCCGCGACACCGACGAGGACGGCGGCGTCCAGAACCCGGAGCAGTACACGGGCAGCCTGGAGGAGGCCCGCCGCGCCGCCGCCGAGGCCCGCCGTTCGCTGCGCGGCTGCGCCGCGGACCTCTCCGCCGCCGAGTCGGCGCTGCGCGAGACCAGCGACATCCTGGTCCGGCACGCCAACTCCAGCCGGTACGAGCAGGTCCGCACCCCTGCCCGCGCCCAGATCCGCGAACTCCCCGCCGCCGCGCTGCCCGAACACGCCGCCAAGTGGGCCGAGGCGTTCGCGCCGAGGCTGCGCGTCCTCACCGACGAACTCGACCAGCTGGAACGCAACCGCGACTCGATCGTGGACCGGCTGCGCGGCCTGGTCGAGTCCTCCCTCGCCACCCTCCGCTCCGCCCAGCGGCTCTCCCGGCTGCCCGAGGGACTGGGGGAGTGGTCGGGCCAGGAGTTCCTGCGCATCCGCTTCGAGGAGCCCGACCAGACCACTCTGGTCGAGCGACTCGGCGAGGTCATCGACGAGGCCACCAGCACTGCCGTCCGCAAGAACGCCGACCTGCGCCGCGACGGCATGTCCCTGCTGCTGCGCGGCGTGCACGCCGCTCTCCAGCCGCGCGGCGTCTCGGTGGAGATCCTCAAGCCGGACGCCGTGCTGCGCGCCGAGCGCGTCCCCGTCGGCCAGATGGGCGACGTCTTCTCCGGCGGCCAGCTCCTCACCGCCGCCATCGCGCTCTACTGCACGATGGCCGCCCTCCGCAGCAACGACCGGGGCCGGGACAAGCACCGCCACGCCGGAACGCTCTTCCTCGACAACCCCATCGGCCGCGCCAACGCCACCTACCTGCTGGAGCTCCAGCGGGCCGTCGCCGACGCCCTGGGTGTCCAACTCCTCTACACCACCGGCCTCTTCGACACCACGGCGCTCGCCGAGTTCCCCCTCGTCATCCGCCTGCGCAACGACGCCGACCTCCGCGCCGGCCTGAAGTACATCAGCGTCGAGGAACACCTGCGCCCGGGCCTGCCCCAGCAGGACCCGCAGGAGGAGACGGTCCACGGGGAGATCACGGCGACCCGGATGTACGTCAAGCCGCGGGAGGACGAGGGGTGAGCGCCGGCAGTGGGCGGGACGGGGGCCGGGCCGCAGCGGTGAGCCGCAACGAGACGTAGGCGTTCTCCAAGCCCACCAGGGAGTCGGCCAGGGCGTCGGTCACCAGCTCCGCGCGCATGTGGTCGGCGATCGCCCAGCCGGCCAGACGGCGCGAGGCGAGGTCGATGACGGTCGCCAGACAGCAGAACGTCCCGGCCTCGATGGGCAGGTGGGTGATGACGCCGACGTACTTCGTGTTCGGCTTGTCCGCGGGAAGTCGCGGCCGGTCAGGTCCGGGGCCTCGGCCGCTCGCGGACCTTCTGCCGCAAGGCGGCGTTCTCCGCCTCCAGCGGCGCCGGCGGCGGAGACGGTTCCTATGCCCGCCGTCCCCGGGGACGGCTCACCCCGGCTGCCCGGACCCAGTTCCGCAGGGTCTCCGGGTTGATCCCCAGATCGGCGGCGACCGACCTGATCGTCGCGTTGGGCCGCGACTCGTACAGTGCGACCGCGTCCGCCCTGAACTGCGGCGGATAGTTCTTCATCGCCACGAGATGCCCGTTCTCAGATCCTCAGGATCCAGTGTCTCGTGTGTTCAACATCAGGGGTCAAGGCCCCTCGGCGCCCTTTGCTCGTCCTCCTGGTCAGGAAGGAGCGCCGTTCAGGGAGAACGCGTGCGGAAAGCCTCAGGGCGAACTCGGCGGAGGAAGCCCAACTGGAGAGGTTGCCAGAGGGGTGGTGGTACGGAAACGGGCCCGGTAGACGGTGGGGGAGACACCGAGGGTCTGCTGGAGCACGCGCCGCATGGTCTCCGAGGACCCGAAGCCCGCCCGTTGCGCGACCTCCTCGACCGAGGCCGTGCTGGAGGACAACAGCGCCTGAGCTGCCTCCACGCGGACCGCGTCGGCATACTGCCCGGGCGTCATGCCGATCTCCTGGCGGAACAGGCGTGTCAGGTGCCTGGTGCTGATCCCGAGCAGTCCGCTGAACGCCTCGATGCCGCGTGGGAGGGAGGGATCAGCGGTGATCTCATCCATTGCCTGACGTACGAGTGGGTGCTGCGGCGGCTGCGGGGCCAAGCGGACACTGAACTGGGACTGGCCCCCGGGTCGTGCCATGAAGACAACGAGCTGGCGAGCCGTCTCCCTGGCCAGATCCGCCCCGTGATCTTCCTCGACCAGCGCGAGGGCAAGGTCGATTCCCGCGGTGACTCCCGCAGAGGTGACGACATGGCCGTCGCGTACGAACACCGGGTCCGCTGCCACGCATACCTGCGGGTAGGCGGCAGCGAGTTGCGGGGCCAGTTCCCAGTGGGTCGTCGCGCTCCGTCGGTCGAGGATTCCGGCCTGGGCCAGGACGAACGCGCCGGCGCAGACCGAAGTCACCCGCCGCGCCCGTGCCGCGAGACCTTCCACGAGTGCGACCAGCGCATCGTCGGCGACTGCTTGCCGCCAGTCCCTGCGGCCGGGGACCAGCAGCGTGTTCAGGTACTGCGGTATCTCCTCCAGGCGGGCGTCCACCCCCATGCGCAACCCGCACGAGGTCAGCACGTCGAGACCGTCGGGAGACACCACGTGTACCTCGTAGCGGGCACCGTAGCGATTGGCCGTGGTGAACACCTCCAGCGGCCCGCTCACGTCCAGCAACTGGACCTGGTCGAAGGCCACGATCGCGATGACCCTGCTGCCACCGGGGGCAGAGGCGGCTACTCCGCCCATGGCGAGTCCAGGATGGTGCGTACAAAGTCTCCCCGCTTGAATCCCGGCACGTAGTGCTGCAGCACGTCAGCCTTGACGTTGCCGAAGGTCGTCTCCGGCTTGTGCCGGATCCCGTCGGTGAACGCCGCGAGGATGCGCTTCTTGAAGTCGGGGCGCGGATGCAGGGCCACGATCTTCTCGCGCTCGGCGGAGGGGATGTCCGCGTAGCCGATGCCCAGCACGTCGTATTCCACGCCGGCGGTCACCAGGGCGACCTCCGGCTCCATGAATTCGGGAATTCCCGGTGTGGTGTGCAGGGCGATGGCCGTCCATACCCGGCGCACACTGTCCTCGGGCACGCTGTGCGCCTGCAGGAAGCGGCGTGCCTCGTCAGCGCTGTCGATCTCGAAGCGGCGCCCGCTCGCGTGGAACCGCTCGCTCAACCCGAGGTCGTGGAACATCGCGCCGATGTAGAGCAGTTCAGGGTCGAAGCTGAGGTCGCGATTGCGTCCCTGGAGGCTGCCGAAGAAGTACACCCGCCGGGAGTGGTGGTAGACCAGTTCGCCGACGGTCTCCCGGACCAACTCGGTCGCCTCGCGCGCCAGCCTGGTGTCCGGCACGCGCACGGCGCCCCTGTTGTTCGAGTCTGTCGTCATGATGCTCACCTGTTCTCTCTTCGCGGACCGTGCCGCCGTGACGGGCGGGTCCCAGTCTTCCCGCCCTCTCGGCGGGCGGCCATGTCCACAGGGACACATACCCCACAGATTCGGACATCCGCTGTGGTGGTCGCCAGACCACTCCGATGGTTGTCCGAGCCAGCTCTCGGTGCGCGACAGGAGCAGGGTGAGCACCGGCTTTGCCACGGACAGCGGGCGGACGATCACCCTCACCAGCACTGCCGACCGCCTGAGGCCCGGCGTCGACCACTGCGCCCGGACCACACTCGCGGACGCCGGCGATGCGATCGGACGACCTGACCGCCGCGGACGCCGGACGGCGGTGCCCATGCGACGGGCCGGACCTTCGCCCGGTGCAGATCGTCGAGCCGAGCCTTCAGCGCCTCGGCCTCGACGGGATCGGCCCAGAGGGCGTGCGGCGACTTCATGTCGCAGGCCCGGGTCGACGACGACGGTCCTTCCGGCCGTGGTCTCCCGCAGACCAGTCTCGTTCATCTCCGTCATGAAGCGGGTGGACCGCAGATCACGACGATGAGCGGGAGACTCGACCGCCTGTTCGCGTCGGCGTGCTTCTGTTCGGGGTGGGCTGCGACGGGTACGACACCGGTTCCTCCTGGTGAGGGGTCCAAGAGTCATGCCGACCGGCACCCTGGCGTCCGCCGACTCCGACCCGGCAGAACGAGGCCCCGGCCTACGATCGGCTCATGACCGCCGAACTGCAGTGCGTGGTGCTGGACTGTGCCGAGCCGCTGGAACTCGCCGGGTTCTACCGGTCCCTGCTCGGTGGGGCCGTGAACCAGGAGGACCGGCGCTGGGCGGTCGGCGAGGACTGGGCGACGCTGCACACTCCGTCCGGGCTCGTACTCGCCTTCCAGCGTGTGACGCCCTACCAGCCGCCCCGGTGGCCCGGCCCGTCCCGGCCCCAGCAGTTCCACCTCGACTTCGGTGTGCCTGACCCGGCCCAGGCCCGGGAACAGGCGCTGGCCTCGGGAGCGACCGTGCTGGACGACGGTTCCGGTGAACGGAGCTGGTGTGTCCTCGCCGACCCGGCCGGGCACCCGTTCTGCCTGGTCCGGCACTGAGGGCGGATCCGTCGGTCCGGCGGCGGTACGGCGAACCTGACGGAGCCGCCGTACCACCGCCCGTTCAGGACGAGTGGGTCAACTCCCGCTCCGGGGCCTTCACCCCGGACGGCTCGGAACCGGACCGGTCGCGCCAGGCGGGCCGTACGCCGGAGCCGCTCCCCTTCGGGCCGACCTCCGGGGTGGCGTCGCCACCGGGCGCCGTGCCGGTCGCCCGCGCCTTCCCTCCCCCGTCGGAGGCGGTGGCCGGCGCCCCGCCCGACGGGTCGGATATCCGCACTCCGGCCTTGGCCGCCCGCCGGGCGGTGCGACGCGCCCGGCGGCGTTCGCGGCGGCGCTCCCGGGCGGTGCTGCCCGGGGTCGAGACCACGCCGTGCCGCTGGTTCCACACCTGCCGGGTGACCCAGACGTCCAGCACCGCCCAGGTGGCCGCGATGGTGCTCGCCACGCTGCTGAGCACCATCGGGAAGGCCAGCCAGGACTCCGCCAGCGTCGCCAGGAAGGCGACCATCGCCTGTATCAGCGTCAGCGCCACGATCAGCACCGCCCGCACCGCCGCCGTCCGCACCGGATCAGGCATCCGGGGACGCGCCGCGGGCTCCTCCACCCACAGCGGTGCCCGTTCCGGCTCCCCGCTCCACTCCGCCCGGCGCGGGCCGGGCACCCGCCCGCCCGGCTCGCCCCGCTCCGCCGAGGTCTTCCGCCGCTCCGCCGTCGCCATCAGTCCGTCACTCCCCACCGCCTTGCCGTCAGCCGACCGGTGCCGTGTGGAACCGGCACCGTCTCCAGTCTGGCTGCCCGCCTTCGTCCGCTTTACGCCGCCCCCGTCGAGATCCGGCGGTCGCCGGTCCACGCCGGCGCACCCCTCCCGTACCAACTCCGCACACCTCGTACACGACTTGTACAGAAGGACGCGCGGAGCCCCCGGATGATTCCCGTCCGGGCGGGCGAGATGCCGGGACCGGCCGGGGAGATGTCCGGATTCGGCCGGTCCGGGCCGGGGCCGCCCCGCCCGAGGGAGAACCACGGGGCCGCCCCGCCGGTCACGCGATCGTCGCGGAACGGCGGGAACCGGCCTCCGGTGTCCCGCTCCGGGCCGAAAACCTTCCGGACGTCTCTTCGGCCGACCTTGTGTCAGTAGTAGGCTCGCGCCGTTTATTGACGCACGGATGTGCACCCCGGACACCATCGGGGGACGGACTGGGGGAGGCCATGCGCTTTCGCGGCAGGACGATCCGGCGGAAGATCGTGGCGTTGCTGCTCGTGCCGCTGGTCTCCCTCACCGCGATCTGGGGCTTCGCCACCGTACTGACAGGGCGTGAGGCCGCCGAGATCCTGGAGATCAGCGAGGCCAACGACCAGGTCGGCCGGCCCGTCGAGGAAGCGGCCCGGGTCCTCCAGGACGAACGGCGCAGCACCCTCGTCCACCTCGCCGACCCGCGCGCCTCGGCCGCCCTCGGCGAACTGCGCCGCGCCCGGACCGCCACCGACCGGGCGCTGGCCCGCGTCCGGGCCGGCGCCGGGGACCCCGACGCCACCGAAGGGCTCGGCGCCGACTCCCGGCGGCGGCTCACCGCGCTCCTCGAATCCTTCGAGGGGATCGCCACCCTGCGCCGCTCCGTCGAGGAGAACACGGTCACCCGCACCGCCGCCCTCGACCTGTACAACCGCCTCGTCGACCCCTGCTTCGTCTTCCTGACCCATCTGCACGCCCTCAAGGACGTCGAACTCGACAAGCAGAACCGCGCCCTCGTCTCCATCGCCCGCGCCCGCGACCTGCTCTCCCGCGAGGACGCCCTGGTCGCCTCCGCACTCGTCGGCGAACGCCTCGACAAGGCAGACCTCCGCCAGGTCTCCGACCTCCTGGCCCAGCGCACCCTCCTCCACGAGACCAACCTCCCGCTCCTGCCCGACGACGAGCGCGCCCGCTACGAGCGGTACTGGCAGGGCCCCGAGACCGCGCCGCTGCGCGACCTGGAGACCTCGGTCGCCGCCTCCCCGCCGGGACGGCCGCGCGGCGTCACCGCCAAGAGCTGGGACACGGCCGCGGTCAAGGTCCTCGACAGCCTCGACGAGCGCGGCGACGCCGCCGCCGACCGCTACCAGGAACGCGTCCGGCCCGTCGCCGTCGGCATCCTGGTCCGCGCCGGCGTCACCGGCGTCCTCGGCTTCGCCGCCCTCCTCCTCTCGCTCTACCTCTCGGTGCGGATCGGCCGGAGCCTCATCCGCGACCTCTCCCGGCTGCGCCAACAGGCCCACGAGGCGTCCGGCATACGCCTGCCGTCGGTCCAGCGCCGCCTGGCCGCGGGCGAACAGGTGGACGTGGACACCGAGGCTCCCCGGCTGGAGTACGCGAAGAACGAGATCGGCCAGGTCGGCCAGGCCCTCAACACCCTGCAACGGGCCGCCGTCGAAGGCGCCGTCAAACAGGCCCAGATGCGGCGCGGGGTCTCGGAGGTCTTCGTCAACCTCGCCCGCCGCAGCCAGGTCCTCCTGCACAAGCAGCTCACCCTCCTGGACACCATGGAGCGGCGCACCGAGGACTCCGAGGAACTGGCCGACCTCTTCCGCCTGGACCACCTCACGACCCGTATGCGCCGCCACGCCGAGGGCCTGGTGATCCTCTCCGGCGCCGCACCCTCCCGGCAGTGGCGGCGCCCGGTGCAGCTCATGGACGTGGTCCGCGCCTCGGTCGCCGAGGTGGAGGACTACGAGCGGATCGAGGTCCGCCGACTGCCGAGGCTCGCGGTGACCGGCCCCGCCGTCGCCGACCTCACCCACCTCACGGCGGAACTCCTGGAGAACGCCACGGTCTTCTCGCCTCCGCACACCGCCGTCCAGGTGCACGGCGAGGCGGTCGCCAACGGCTTCACCCTGGAGATCCACGACCGGGGCCTGGGCATGGCCCCCGACGTCCTCCTCGACGCCAACCTCCGCCTCGCCGAGACGCCCGACTTCGAACTCTCCGACACCGACCGGCTCGGCCTGTTCGTGGTGAGCCGCCTCGCGCAGCGCCAGAACATCCGGGTCTCCCTGCAGAAGTCACCGTACGGAGGCACCACGGCGGTCGTCTTCATCCCGGACGCCCTGCTCATCGAGTCCGACGAGCCCACCGGCTCCACCAACGGCCGCGGCCTGACCCTCGACGGCAGCGGCGCACGGGGCCCCGGCCGCCCCGCCCTGACCCGCATCCCGACCTCCCGTACGCCCATGAGCCCGCCCCTGCCCGACGGGCCGGTAGAGCTGGAGGCACCGCCGGGCACACCCGGCCTGGACGACGCCGCCTTCCCCGGCGCCCTGGCCGACGACGACGGCGAGCCGGGCGTCGTTCTCCGGCCCAGGCGGCCGCTGGCCCCGGCAGCCGCTCCCCGAGACCAGCACCAGCAGGCCCACGACGACCCTGCCGCCGGAGCCAGGCCCGGCGAGCCGTCACCTGCCGGCGGCCAGGGCCCGGCGCCGCTGCCCCGCCGCCGCACCCCCAAGCTCGTCAGCTCGCACGGCCGCACCGTCGCCCACAGCAGGCCCGACGAGCCGGCCGGGGACCAGGAGGACCCGAACGGCCACGAAGGGGCCGCCTCCCCGGCGCCCGCGACCGGGTCCGCCGCCCTGCCGCGCAGGGTCCGGCAGGCCAGCCTCGCCCCGCAGTTGAAGGCCGCCCGCCGGGGCGCTCCGGACGACCGCGACCAGGACACCGTCCACGACACCGACCGCGACGCCGACGAGGTCCGCAGCCGTATGGCCTCGCTCCAGCGGGGCTGGCAGCGTGGCCGCGACGAGAACGCGGGCACCACGGCACCACGAACGACACCCGAGGGAGACGGTCGATGACCGCATCGAAGACCGCCACGCACACCACCGGTTCCGTGGAGCTGAACTGGCTCCTCGACGACCTCGTCAACAGGGTCGCCGGCATCCGCAAGGTCCTGGTCCTGTCCGGCGACGGGCTGCCCACCGGGGTCTCCGAGGACCTCACCCGCGAGGACGGCGAACACCTGGCGGCCGTGGCCTCCGGCTTCCACAGCCTCGCCAAGGGCGTCGGCCGCCACTTCGACGCCGGCCGCGTCCGGCAGACGGTCGTCGAGCTGGACGAGGCGTTCCTCTTCGTCACCGCCGCCGGCGACGGCAGCTGCCTCGCCGTCCTCGCCGACTCCGACTCCGACGTGGGCCTCGTGGCGTACGAGATGACGCTGCTGGTCAAGCGGGTCGGTGCGCATCTGGGCAGCGCGCCGCGCACGGATCTGCCCGCGGGCGGGTAGTGAACCAGGCATGAGCGAAGACGGGAACGGGGCGCAGCGCTGGTTCGACGACGACGCCGGACCGGTGGTCCGCCCGTACGCCATGACGCGGGGCCGGACCACCGGCGCGGGTCAGCACCGCCTGGACCTCATCGCGGTCGTCGTCGCCGAGCGGCGCGCCGACGATCCGGAGGAGGACCACACGCTCGCGCCCGAGCACGTCGACATCGTCGCGCTCTGCCGCGAGGCACCCCAGTCGGTGGCGGAGCTCGCCGCCGAGCTGGACCTGCCGGTCGGGGTCGTCCGGGTCCTGGTGGGCGACCTCGTGGAGGAGGAGTTCGTGCACGTCAACCGTCCGGTGCCGCCGGCGGAGCTGCCCGACGAAAGCATTCTGCGCGAGGTGATCAGCGGGCTGCGCGCCCTCTGACCACCCGTCGGCATCCCCTTTGAGAGACCAGCGAAGCAGGAGACGAGACTCCATGAAGTTCGGGCGCCCATCGCGGGAGCAGGCCCCCGTCGAGCCGGTCACCCTGAAGATCCTGGTGGCCGGGGGGTTCGGCGTCGGCAAGACCACGCTGGTGGCCGCGGTCAGTGAGATCAAACCGCTCAGGACCGAGGAGACCCTGAGCGAGGCCGGCCGCCCCGTGGACGACACCGGCGGCGTGGAGGCCAAGCACACCACCACCGTCGCCATGGACTTCGGTCGCATCACGCTCCGCGAGGACCTCGTCCTCTATCTCTTCGGCACCCCCGGCCAGGACCGGTTCTGGTTCCTCTGGGACGAACTGGCCCAGGGCGCCCTCGGCGCCGTGGTCCTGGCCGACACCCGCCGCCTGGAGGACTGCTTCGCCGCCGTCGACTACTTCGAGCGCCGCGGCATTCCCTTCGTGGTCGGCGTCAACCGCTTCGACGACGCCGACCACCATCCGCCCGAGGACATCCGCACCGCCCTCGACCTGGACCCGGGCGTACCGGTGGTCCTGTGCGACGCCCGCGAGCGCGCCTCCGCCAAGGAGGTCCTCATCGAGCTCGTCGAACACGCCATGGCCCGCGCCGCCGCACCCCGAGAGAGCACCTCGCGCTGACCGGGGTGCGGGCCGCGTGCCGGGCGAGTGGTCTCCGGCCCCGGCGAACCGTCAGGGGCACTGAGGGGCCCCGTTTCACCAGGGCGCCGGTCAGCTGTTCTCCGCGAGCCACTTCCGCGCGGTCTCGGCCAGCTCGTGGTCCCGCCCCGCCAGCATCATCCGGATCATCCGCGCGTCGCCCCGCAGCGACCAGGCGGGGTGCCCGAAGGTGGCCGGGTTGTTCTTCTCCACGAGGAAGTGCGCGGGCCAGGCCGTCCCGTACCCGATCAGCGGCAGCGCCGCCAGGTACCGCTGACGCCCCCGTGCCAGCCCGTAGACGCTGATCGCCAGCCCGGTCAGCGTCCCGGTCAGGTGGACCCAGCGCGTCGCAGCCTTGGAGTGCATCGCCACGTAGTAGGGCCAGAACTCCTCGTACGAGTCAAAGGTCCGTCGCTCCATGCGGGCACCGTAGCCGCCGCCGTGCCGCCCGGACCAGGCCCGCGACCGGGCCGGGCGGCGCGGCGGCCCGCCTCAGCGGCGGTGGCCGCCAGGCAGCGAGCGGCGCTCCACGGGGAAGTCGAAGGAGGTGTCGGGGAAGAGTTCCGGCTTGTGGGTGAAGTGCCACCACTCCTCGGGCAGATTGGTGAACCCCTCCGCGGCCAGCGCCGACCGCAGCAGGTCGCGGTGGGCCCGCTGGGCACCGGTGATCCGGGGGTCGTCGGTGTGCGAGAGCGTGTCGAAGCAGTCGAACCCGGTGCCCATGTCCACCGAGTTGTCCGGGAACCGCTGGTCGCGCGGGGCGTGGCAGGGCTCCAGCGGCTCGCCGGGGACGTACGGCCGGGTCGGCTTCGCCGGCAGCTTCACCAGCGTCAGGTCCACCGTCGAGCCGCGGCTGTGGCCGGACTTCTCCGCGATGTAGCCGTCCTCGAAGAGGCGCGACTTGTCCACCCGGGGGTAGAACTCCGCCTTCATCCGCTCGTCCGCCACGTCCTCGGCCCACCGCACGAAGTGGTCGACGGCCCGCTGCGGCCGGTAGCAGTCGTAGACCTTGAGGGAGTAGCCCTGGCGCAGCAGCGCGCGCTGCGCCCGCTTCAGGGCCTCGGCCGTCGGCCTGGTGACCACGCACATCGGCGCCCGGTAGCCGTCGACCGGCTCGCCGACGAAGTTGTGCGGCGTAGTGTAGCGGATCTCCTGGAGAATCGTCGGCGCCACGTCGGAGAGGGCCACGAAGCCGCGCGGGGCCTTGGGGCCGCCGGAGCGCGCGGCGTCCGCGGCGGGCGCCGCGGTGGCGGGGGAGGCGGTGACGCCGGCGGTCAGCGCCAGAGCGGCGGCCGCCAGCCCCGCGCCGAGCGCGCGCACCGTACGGGAGGAGAACCGCGAGGAGGCCGAGGAGGGACGGGCGGAAGAATGTGTTCCTGTCATGCGCCCTTCATCTATCAGTCCCGCCCGCCCCGAGGGAAGGGCAACCCGCCGGGCCCGCACCCCGCTTCACCACCGCGTGCCCCGCTCCCTCCGCTACTGTCCCCGCGTGCCCGACACCACGCCCAGCCCCACGCCCACCCCCGTCCCGACCTCCCAGCCGCCCGTCCCCGGCTCGTACTGCTCGGCCTGCGGCGCCCCCTACCCCGCCCCCCGGGCCGACCGCCGCGTCTGCCCCGCCTGCGGGACGACCGCCTACCGCAACCCGCTGCCGGTCGCCGTCGCCCTCCTGCCCGTACGCGACGAGCGGGGCCCGGCGCTGCTCACCGTCGTCCGCGCCATCGCACCGGCGCGCGGTACGGCCGCTCTGCCCGGCGGCTTCATCGACGGTGCCGAGGGCTGGCGCCACGCCGTCGTCCGCGAACTGGGCGAGGAGACCGGCGTCGTCGCCGCCCCCGCCGAGGTCACCCTCGCCGACGCCATGAGCTCCGGCGACGGGCACCTCCTCCTCTTCGGCCTCCTCCCCGAACGCCCCGCCGCCGCCCTGCCCGCCTTCACGCCCACCGCCGAGACCACCGCCACCCGCCTCCTGCGCGCCCCCGTCGAACTCGGCTTCCCCCTGCACACCCGGGCGGCGGCGAACTGGTTCGCCGGACTGTACGGGTGAGTTCCACCGCCCCCGCGCCGAAACCCGCTTGCCCGAGCCGCCCCGGCTGCCGGCAGTGAGCCCATGACGCGGCCCGAGCCGGTTCCGCCGAACCGGGAGGCGCCTCCACCCCTCGGGCCCCGCGCCTTACGGAACTCCGGCAGATCCGGCCCCGGTCGGCGCCACACACACCGAGCGCCCGACCCGGGCCGGCGCCGCCCGCAGCGCCGAACAGCCGTCATCGGCCGCCGCCCCCTGCCGAGGCACCCGCGCACACGACCGCGCGGCCCGATCCATCGCCGCTCCCGCCCGCTCCGGTCACGGAGACCGCCGCGGCCTCGGCGTCCCCGCCACCGCCGCCCACGAGGCGAGCGCCCGCGCCGGCGCCCCCACCGCCATCCAGTGGCGCGGCGGCCCACCGGCCCCACGCAACTCGGCCCGCCCCGGGCGGTCGTGCCCCGACCCGGCACCCTCGGCCCCCTCCGACAGGCGCACCGTCCCCGACTCGGTCCCGTCGAGGACGACCAGATGCGTACCCGCGTCCGCGAGCACCCACTGCACCGGGGCCACCCCCGGCCCACCCGGTACCGGATACGTCCCCTCGCCCAGCCGCAGCCCGGTCCCGTCCCCGCCCGGCCCGAAGAAGCGTGCGTCCGCCCCGACCTCCGAGCGCCGCGCCCACCGCGCGGCCCCGCCACCGTCCCGCTCCCACCAGCGCGGGGGAAGGTCCCGGCGGAGCAACACCCCGCCCGGCGTGCACAGCTCCACCGTCCCGGTCGGGGAGACGGCCAGCGTCAGCCGTTCGGACACCAGCCGCCAGCCGCCCGCCGTGTGCGGTTCCAGGCGGGCCCGCGCGTCCGGCTCGACCAGCTCCGCGCGGACCAGGGGAGAGGGCGTCGGCTCCGCCCCGTCCCAGCCGCAGAACACCGCACCGGCCGTCGTCACCAGCACCCGCAGCGCCGACCGCTCGAACCGCACCACCCCGCCCCCAGGACCGGGCTCGGCCCCCAGCACGCGCCCGGGCACCCGGGCCCGCTCCACCGCTGCCGGGGCGCCGCGCCCGGGCCACCGGGAGAGCACCCGCCCGAGCCCTGCCACCGATGCCACCGAACGTACGAGGCCACGACCGTCCATGCCGGCCAGCCTGCCATCCGCGCACGCCCAGGTGGACATCGTTCAGACGCCGTTCATCCAGCGATCAGCCACACCGCCGGCCGAGCAGGTGTGTGGCCGCCACCCTGGTGCCGGTATCGATCACATGGCATCGTCGGCCCCACCGCACCGCCCCCGCGCTCCGTCGGCCGCCCACCCGGCGGCGCGGGCGCGGACACCGAGTACGCACCGCACGGGAGCCGCCCCATGACGACCGCCGAACCGCAGCCCCAGCCGCTCTGGCAGCCCACCGAGGAGCGCGTCGCGCACGCCGCGGTGACCCGTTTCCAGAGCTGGGCGGCCGAGCACCACGGCGCCCCCGCCGACGGCGGCTACCCGGCGCTGCACCGCTGGTCCGTCGAGGAGCTCGACACCTTCTGGCAGGCCGTCACCGAGTGGTTCGACGTCCGCTTCGACACCCCGGCCGAGCGGGTCCTGGGGAAGCGCTCCATGCCGGGCGCCCAGTGGTTCCCGGGCGCCACCCTGAACTACGCCGAACACGCCCTGCGTGCTGCCGCCGACCGGCCCGACGCCCCCGCGCTCCTGCACGTCGACGAGACCGGCACCGTCGGCCCCACCTCCTGGGCAGAGCTGCGCCGCCAGGTCGGCTCGCTCGCCGCCGAACTCCGCGCCCTCGGCGTCCGCCCCGGCGACCGGGTCAGCGGCTACCTGCCGAACATCCCGCAGGCCGTCGTCGCCCTGCTCGCCTCCGCGGCCGTGGGCGCCGTCTGGACCTCCTGCGCCCCCGACTTCGGCGCCCGCAGCGTCCTCGACCGCTTCCAGCAGGTCGAACCCGTGGTCCTGTTCACCGTCGACGGCTACCGCTACGGCGGCAAGGAGCACGACCGGCGCGACACCGTCGCCGAACTCCGCGCGGCCCTGCCCTCCCTGCGCGCCGTCGTCCACGTCCCGCTGCTCGGCACCCCCGCCCCCCGGGGCGCCCGCGACTGGGCCGACCTGGTCGCCGCCGACACCGAGCCGGACTTCACCCCCGTCCCCTTCGACCACCCGCTGTGGGTCCTCTACTCCTCCGGTACGACCGGCCTGCCCAAGGCCATCGTCCAGTCGCAGGGCGGCATCCTCCTCGAACACCTCAAGCAACTCGGCCTCCACTGCGACCTGGGCCCCGAGGACCGCTTCTTCTGGTACACCTCCACCGGCTGGATGATGTGGAACTTCCTCGTCTCCGGCCTCCTCACCGGCACCACCGTCGTCCTCTACGACGGCAGCCCCGGCTACCCGGACACCGGCGCCCAGTGGCGCGTCGCCGAACGCACCGGCGCCACCCTCTACGGCACCTCCGCCGCGTACGTCATGGCCTGCCGGAAGGCGGGCGTCCACCCGGCCCGCGACCACGACCTCTCCCGTGTCCAGTGCGTCGCCACCACCGGCTCCCCACTGCCCCCCGACGGATTCCGCTGGCTCCACGACGAGTTCGCCGAGGCCGGCTCCGACCTGTGGATCGCCTCCGTCAGCGGCGGCACCGACGTGTGCAGCTGCTTCGCCGGCGCCGTCCCCACCCTCCCCGTGCACATCGGCGAACTCCAGGCCCCCTGCCTCGGCACCGACCTCCAGGCATGGGACCCCGCCGGCCGGCCGCTGACCGAGGAGGTCGGCGAACTGGTCGTCACCGACCCCATGCCGTCCATGCCCGTCAGCTTCTGGAACGACCCCGACGGCAGCCGCTACCACGACAGCTACTTCGACACCTACGAGGGCGTCTGGCGGCACGGTGACTGGATCACCGTCACCGACCGCGGCTCCGTCGTCATCCACGGCCGCTCCGACTCCACCCTCAACCGCCAGGGCGTCCGCATGGGTTCGGCCGACATCTACGAGGTCGTGGAGCGGCTCCCGGAGATCCGCGAATCCCTGGTCATCGGCGTCGAGCAGCCCGACGGCGGCTACTGGATGCCGCTCTTCGTCCACCTCGCCGACGGCGCCGTCCTCGACGACGCCCTGCGCGAGGCGATCAAGAAGGCGATCCGCCACAGCCTCTCCCCGCGCCACGTCCCGGACGAGGTCATCGAGGTCCCCGGCGTCCCGCACACCCTCACCGGCAAACGCATCGAGGTCCCCGTCAAGCGCCTCCTGCAGGGCACCCCGCTGGAGAAGGCGGTCAACCCCGGCTCCGTCGACCGCCTGGACCTCCTCCAGCACTACGCCGACCTGGCCCGTGACCGCCGCTGACCGCACCCCCACCCCCCGACAGTGCGTCACTGTCAGTGATGATGATTACGGTGAGTGAGCAAGTTGGGTTCTGCTCACTCACCAGGGGGACACGTATGACCACCACCCACCCGACCCCGCGCCAGCTGCTGCGCCGCGAGATCGCCGGCACCCTCGGCCTGCTCGCCTCCGCCGCCGACTTCGCGGCCATGCGCCGCTACCGCACCTTCCTCTTCGACGACCACCACAGCTACCTCCAGCAGGCCGAGGCCCTGCTGCGCTCCCTCGCCGCCCAGGGCCGCACCACCTCCGTCGTCCTCTTCGACCCGGCCGAGTTCGCCCGCTTCTGCGCCCAGGAGGGCCTGGACCCCGACACGACCGACAGCCGGACGCGGTACACAGCGGAGGCAGCGGCCCTCGGCCCCTGCGTCCTGCACGAGGGCGAACCTCTGCCCGAGCTGCTCCGCACCCTCGTCGCGGAATCCCTCCGCCAGGCCACCTGGGAGTACGCGAGCGAGCTCCTGGAAGAACTCGGCGACTGCGCGCGCTGCGCCGTTCCGCTCGCCCACCACGCCCATCGCCGGGCGGGACACCTCCTGAGGGCCGCCCTCGACACCACCGACCCCGGCCACCACCAGCTCGTCTGCTCCCTGACCACGGCCGGCCGCACCCTGCTCGCCGCGCTGCACGCCGACACCCGCACCTCCGGCGAAGCCCTGCTCGACCACGGGGAATCGGCCGACTTCACCACCCTGCTCGCCTGTGCCCTCGCCCTGCCCGCTCCGGCCGGGCTCGTCATGCGCAGCCGGGTCGAGGGGCGGCCCGAGGAGGTCCGAGGCTGGCGCCTGCGGGAGGGCCGCGCCCAGCCGCTGACCGCCGCGGAGGTCTTCGACGCCTACTGCACCGACCCCGTCTCCGGCGATCCGGTCGCCCCTGAACCGGGTGTCGAGTACTGCGCGGGCACCCCAGTCGACGACGACCACGGCCCGAGCCCCTGCCACTGACCGCGAGAGGGGCGTCCTCCCGGCGGAGGGCGCCCCACAGGCGACGGCGGGGCCGGTGACCGCCGGGATCACTCCCCGGACAGCACCGCCCGCGCCGCTGCCCGCGCCTCGTCCGCCGACTCGGAGGCCCGTGCCGCCGCTGCGGCCCGCTCACACTGCGCCAGCGTGTACTTGGCCAGCGCCGCCCGCACGTACGGGATCGAGGCCGCGCCCATCGACAAGGAGGTGACCCCCAGACCGGTCAGCACGCAGGCCAGCAGCGGATCTGCCGCCGCCTCGCCGCACACCCCGCAGCTCTTCCCCTCGGCCCGCCCCGCCTCGGCCGCCAGCGCGACCAGGTCCAGCAGCGCCGGCTGCCACGGGTCCTGGAGCCGCGACACCGCGCCCACCTGCCGGTCGGCGGCGAAGGTGTACTGCGCCAGATCGTTGGTGCCCAGGGACAGGAACTCGACCTCCTGGAGCACCGAGCGCGCCCGCAGAGCCGCCGAGGGGATCTCCACCATCGCCCCGAACTTGGCGTGCAGCCCCGCCGCCCGGCAGGCGTCAGCGAAAGCCTTGGCGTCCGCGCGATCGGCCACCATCGGCGCCATGACCTCCAGATGCACCGGCAGCCCCTCCGCGGCCCGGGCCAGCGCGGTCAGCTGGGTCCGCAGCACGTCCGGGTGGTCCAGCAGGCTGCGCAGTCCGCGCACACCGAGCGCCGGGTTGGGCTCTTCGGCAGGCGTGAGGAAGTCCAGTGGCTTGTCCGCCCCTGCGTCCAGCACCCGCACCACGACCCGCCCCTGCGGGAACGCCTCCAGCACCTGCCGGTACGCGGCCGTCTGCTTCTCCTCGGAGGGCGCCCGGGCACTGTCGTCCAGGAAGAGGAACTCGGTCCGGAACAGCCCGACCCCTTCCGCCCCCGCCTCGACCGCCGCCGCCACGTCGTCTGGCCCGCCGATGTTGGCCAGCAGCGGCACCGTGTGCCCGTCCGAGGTGGCACCGGGGCCGCTCGACGCCGACAGCGCCGCCCTGCGCGCCGCCGCGTCGGCCTCCAGAGCCGCCCGCTTCTCGGCACTGGGGTCCACGAAGACCTCGCCGGAACTGCCGTCGATCGCGATCTCGGTGCCCTCGCCCAGTTCCCCGGCCCCGGGCAGGGCGACGACCGCCGGGACCCCGAGCGCCCGCGCCAGGATCGCGCTGTGACTGGTCGGCCCGCCCTCCTCGGTCACGAAGCCCAGGACGAGTGTCGGGTCGAGCAGCGCGGTGTCCGCCGGCGCCAGGTCCCGCGCGATCAGAATGTACGGCTCGTCGCTGTCCGGCACCCCCGGCATCGGCACGCCCAGCAGCCGTGCCACGATCCGGTTCCGCACGTCGTCCAGATCGGCGACCCGGCCCGCCAGGTACTCACCGGCCCCCGCCAGGAGCGCCCGGTACGAGGCGAGGGCGTCGTAGACGGCACGCTCGGCGGTGCTGCCCACCGCGATCCGCCGCTCCACGTCGGCGATCAACTCCGGGTCCTGCGCCATCATGGCCTGGGCCTCCAGCACGCCTTGGGCCTCGCCGCCCGCGAGGTTCCCGCGCGCCGTCAGGTCGGCGGCGACCGCCTCCATGGCCCGCCGCGCCCTGGCCTGCTCGTGCTCCGCCTCCTCGGCCGGGATCTGCTTGGCCGGCGGCTCCAGCACCGCCGTCCCCATGTGCCGTACCTCGCCGATCGCCACTCCGTGACTGACGCCGACGCCTCGCAGCGTTGTCTCCATCTGACTGTCTCCGCTCGTGCGGCGTGCCCGCCGCGTTGGATGTGGCAGCCCGCCGGACACGGGCGCCGGGAGCGTTCAGTGCCAGCTGAACAGCGACTGGCCTGCCCGCACGTCCCCATCCTCACGAACACCGGACAACTGGTCGGCGACAGCCTCCAGCGCCACCACCGGACAGGCGGGCGACTTGCCGGCGGTCTCGACCGCCGAGGGATCCCAGCGCACCACGGGCTGTCCCAGGGCCACGGTGTCCCCCTTGCGCACCAGTAGTTCGAACCCCTCACCGTTGAGCTGCACGGTGTCGATACCGAGGTGGGTGAGGACCGCGCGCCCCGCCTCGTCCACCACGACGAACGCGTGCGGGTGCAGGGAGACCACGACACCGGCGACCGGGGAGAGCGCCTCCGAGGGCTCGCGCACGGGGTCGATCGCGGTACCCGGTCCCACCATCGCGCCAGAGAAGACCGGGTCGGGCACCGAGGCCAGCCCGATGGCCTTACCGGTCAGCGGGGACATCACTTCGGTCATGGCGGAACCTCCGAGAGGCTGAGCAGGTTTCGGGAGTGCGGGAGAACCCCCGGGCGGACCTGGACGGCACGTTGCCGAGTAGCGTAAGTCATACGAAGTCATGATTCCGCCCAAGACGTCCCCTTGGAGGCGTGGGCCGATCGCGAGCAGAAGCGATTTGCCTCGCGGCTCGGCTCCTGGGTACAGTCGACTCCTGCCCAGCGCCGAGCACGACATTCGAGCGTGGCGACGGGGCGAACCAAACTCGGCAGATTCCCTGAATCCACTGCATATCCGCATGCCTGCGGACGGTGGTCGGAGGCAGGAAAAAGAACTGATAGAGTCTGGAACACGAAATGCCGAAGGGAAGCGCCCGGAGGAAAGCCCGAGAGGGTGAGTACAAAGGAAGCGTCCGTTCCTTGAGAACTCAACAGCGTGCTAAAAGTCAACGCCAGATATGTTGATACCCCGACCGGCCAGGTTTCTGGCAGGTTGAGGTTCCTTTGAAATGCAACAGCGAGGACGCTGTGTACGACAGGGACTATTCCTCCTTGTCGTACCGCTCTTGTGTCTGTTGCACCCGCAGTCCTTAACCGGACGCAGTCGGGTACACATTCACGGAGAGTTTGATCCTGGCTCAGGACGAACGCTGGCGGCGTGCTTAACACATGCAAGTCGAACGATGAAGCCCTTCGGGGTGGATTAGTGGCGAACGGGTGAGTAACACGTGGGCAATCTGCCCTGCACTCTGGGACAAGCCCTGGAAACGGGGTCTAATACCGGATATGACCGTCCAACGCATGTTGGATGGTGTAAAGCTCCGGCGGTGCAGGATGAGCCCGCGGCCTATCAGCTTGTTGGTGAGGTAGTGGCTCACCAAGGCGACGACGGGTAGCCGGCCTGAGAGGGCGACCGGCCACACTGGGACTGAGACACGGCCCAGACTCCTACGGGAGGCAGCAGTGGGGAATATTGCACAATGGGCGAAAGCCTGATGCAGCGACGCCGCGTGAGGGATGACGGCCTTCGGGTTGTAAACCTCTTTCAGCAGGGAAGAAGCGAAAGTGACGGTACCTGCAGAAGAAGCGCCGGCTAACTACGTGCCAGCAGCCGCGGTAATACGTAGGGCGCAAGCGTTGTCCGGAATTATTGGGCGTAAAGAGCTCGTAGGCGGCTTGTCACGTCGGTTGTGAAAGCCCGGGGCTTAACCCCGGGTCTGCAGTCGATACGGGCAGGCTAGAGTTCGGTAGGGGAGATCGGAATTCCTGGTGTAGCGGTGAAATGCGCAGATATCAGGAGGAACACCGGTGGCGAAGGCGGATCTCTGGGCCGATACTGACGCTGAGGAGCGAAAGCGTGGGGAGCGAACAGGATTAGATACCCTGGTAGTCCACGCCGTAAACGGTGGGCACTAGGTGTGGGCAACATTCCACGTTGTCCGTGCCGCAGCTAACGCATTAAGTGCCCCGCCTGGGGAGTACGGCCGCAAGGCTAAAACTCAAAGGAATTGACGGGGGCCCGCACAAGCGGCGGAGCATGTGGCTTAATTCGACGCAACGCGAAGAACCTTACCAAGGCTTGACATACACCGGAAACGTCCAGAGATGGGCGCCCCCTTGTGGTCGGTGTACAGGTGGTGCATGGCTGTCGTCAGCTCGTGTCGTGAGATGTTGGGTTAAGTCCCGCAACGAGCGCAACCCTTGTCCCGTGTTGCCAGCAGGCCCTTGTGGTGCTGGGGACTCACGGGAGACCGCCGGGGTCAACTCGGAGGAAGGTGGGGACGACGTCAAGTCATCATGCCCCTTATGTCTTGGGCTGCACACGTGCTACAATGGCCGGTACAATGAGCTGCGATACCGTGAGGTGGAGCGAATCTCAAAAAGCCGGTCTCAGTTCGGATTGGGGTCTGCAACTCGACCCCATGAAGTCGGAGTCGCTAGTAATCGCAGATCAGCATTGCTGCGGTGAATACGTTCCCGGGCCTTGTACACACCGCCCGTCACGTCACGAAAGTCGGTAACACCCGAAGCCGGTGGCCCAACCCCTTGTGGGAGGGAGCTGTCGAAGGTGGGACTGGCGATTGGGACGAAGTCGTAACAAGGTAGCCGTACCGGAAGGTGCGGCTGGATCACCTCCTTTCTAAGGAGCACTTCTTACCAGGTTTGCCTGGTCAGAGGCCAGTTCATCAGCGAATGTCTGGTGCTGGTTGCTCATGGGTGGAACGTTGACTATTCGGCACTGTCAATCTGCTTGAGATGTGAGTACTGCTTCGGCGTGGAAAACGGATCTTGGGGTTGGGGGTGTCGGGCACGCTGTTGGGTGTCTGAGGGAGCGGCCATGTTGTGGCTGTTTCTTCGGTGCCGGCCCCAGTGAACTCGGGATGTATGTCTCGGGGTGGTGGGTGGTTGGTCGTTGTTTGAGAACTGCACAGTGGACGCGAGCATCTGTGGCCAAGTTTTTAAGGGCGCACGGTGGATGCCTTGGCACCAGGAACCGATGAAGGACGTGGGAGGCCACGATAGTCCCCGGGGAGTCGTCAACCAGGCTTTGATCCGGGGGTTTCCGAATGGGGAAACCCGGCAGTCGTCATGGGCTGTCACCCGCTGCTGAACTCATAGGCAGTGTGGAGGGAACGCGGGGAAGTGAAACATCTCAGTACCCGCAGGAAGAGAAAACAACCGTGATTCCGGGAGTAGTGGCGAGCGAAACTGGATGAGGCCAAACCGTATGTGTGTGATACCCGGCAGGGGTTGCGCATGCGGGGTTGTGGGATCTCTCTTCTACGGTCTGCCGGCCGTGGGACGAGTCAGAAACCGTTGATGTAGGCGAAGGACATGCGAAAGGTCCGGCGTAGAGGGTAAGACCCCCGTAGTCGAAACATCAGCGGCTCGTTTGAGAGACACCCAAGTAGCACGGGGCCCGAGAAATCCCGTGTGAATCTGGCGGGACCACCCGCTAAGCCTAAATATTCCCTGGTGACCGATAGCGGATAGTACCGTGAGGGAATGGTGAAAAGTACCGCGGGAGCGGAGTGAAATAGTACCTGAAACCGTGTGCCTACAAGCCGTGGGAGCGTCGCGCATCGAGTTTTCTCGGTGCGTCGTGACTGCGTGCCTTTTGAAGAATGAGCCTGCGAGTTAGCGGTGTGTAGCGAGGTTAACCCGTGTGGGGAAGCCGTAGCGAAAGCGAGTCCGAATAGGGCGTTTGAGTTGCACGCTCTAGACCCGAAGCGGAGTGATCTAGCCATGGGCAGGTTGAAGCGGCTGTAAGAGGTCGTGGAGGACCGAACCCACCAGGGTTGAAAACCTGGGGGATGACCTGTGGTTAGGGGTGAAAGGCCAATCAAACTCCGTGATAGCTGGTTCTCCCCGAAATGCATTTAGGTGCAGCGTCGTGTGTTTCTTGCCGGAGGTAGAGCACTGGATAGGCGATGGGCCCTACCGGGTTACTGACCTTAGCCAAACTCCGAATGCCGGTAAGTGAGAGCGCGGCAGTGAGACTGTGGGGGATAAGCTCCATGGTCGAGAGGGAAACAGCCCAGAGCATCGACTAAGGCCCCTAAGCGTACGCTAAGTGGGAAAGGATGTGGAGTCGCAGAGACAACCAGGAGGTTGGCTTAGAAGCAGCCACCCTTGAAAGAGTGCGTAATAGCTCACTGGTCTAGTGATTCCGCGCCGACAATGTAGCGGGGCTCAAGCGTACCGCCGAAGTCGTGTCATTGCAGCAATACTCCCAACGGAGGCTGTGATGGGTAGGGGAGCGTCGTGTGCCGGGTGAAGCAGCCGTGGAAGCGAGTTGTGGACGGTTCACGAGTGAGAATGCAGGCATGAGTAGCGATTCACACGTGAGAAACGTGTGCGCCGATTGACTAAGGGTTCCTGGGTCAAGCTGATCTGCCCAGGGTAAGTCGGGACCTAAGGCGAGGCCGACAGGCGTAGTCGATGGATAACCGGTTGATATTCCGGTACCCGCTGTGAAGCGTCAAACATTGAATCCAGTGATGCTAAGCCCGTGAAGCCGTTCCGGACCCTTCGGGGGATGGAAAGTGGTGGAGCCGGTGACCCGAGCTGGTAGTAGGTGAGTGATGGGGTGACGCAGGAAGGTAGTCCATCCCGGGCGGTGGTTGTCCCGGGGTAAGGGTGTAGGACGTCAGGTAGGTAAATCCGCCTGGCTTGTGTCTGAGACCTGATGCCGAGCCGATTGTGGTGAAGTGGATGATCCTATGCTGTCGAGAAAAGCCTCTAGCGAGTTTCATGGCGGCCCGTACCCTAAACCGACTCAGGTGGTCAGGTAGAGAATACCGAGGCGTTCGGGTGAACTATGGTTAAGGAACTCGGCAAAATGCCCCCGTAACTTCGGGAGAAGGGGGGCCATGTCTGGTGATCCGATTTTCTCGGTGAGCTGGGTGTGGCCGCAGAGACCAGCGAGAAGCGACTGTTTACTAAAAACACAGGTCCGTGCGAAGCCGTAAGGCGATGTATACGGACTGACGCCTGCCCGGTGCTGGAACGTTAAGGGGACCGGTTAGTCACATTTCGGTGTGGCGAAGCTGAGAACTTAAGCGCCAGTAAACGGCGGTGGTAACTATAACCATCCTAAGGTAGCGAAATTCCTTGTCGGGTAAGTTCCGACCTGCACGAATGGCGTAACGACTTCTCGACTGTCTCAACCATAGGCCCGGTGAAATTGCATTACGAGTAAAGATGCTCGTTTCGCGCAGCAGGACGGAAAGACCCCGGGACCTTTACTACAGTTTGATATTGGTGTTCGGTTCGGCTTGTGTAGGATAGGTGGGAGACTGTGAAGCATGCACGCCAGTGTGTGTGGAGTCGTCGTTGAAATACCACTCTGGTCGTGCTGGATGTCTAACCTGGGTCCGTGATCCGGATCAGGGACAGTGTCTGATGGGTAGTTTAACTGGGGCGGTTGCCTCCTAAAGAGTAACGGAGGCGCCCAAAGGTTCCCTCAGCCTGGTTGGTAATCAGGTGTTGAGTGTAAGTGCACAAGGGAGCTTGACTGTGAGACCGACGGGTCGAGCAGGGACGAAAGTCGGGACTAGTGATCCGGCGGTGGCTTGTGGAAGCGCCGTCGCTCAACGGATAAAAGGTACCCCGGGGATAACAGGCTGATCTTCCCCAAGAGTCCATATCGACGGGATGGTTTGGCACCTCGATGTCGGCTCGTCGCATCCTGGGGCTGGAGTCGGTCCCAAGGGTTGGGCTGTTCGCCCATTAAAGCGGTACGCGAGCTGGGTTTAGAACGTCGTGAGACAGTTCGGTCCCTATCCGCTGTGCGCGTAGGAATATTGAGAAGGGCTGTCCCTAGTACGAGAGGACCGGGACGGACGAACCTCTGGTGTGCCAGTTGTTCTGCCAAGGGCATGGCTGGTTGGCTACGTTCGGGAGGGATAACCGCTGAAAGCATCTAAGCGGGAAGCCTGCTTCGAGATGAGTATTCCCACCTCCTTGAGAGGGTAAGGCTCCCAGTAGACGACTGGGTTGATAGGCCGGATATGGAAGCCCTGTAAGGGGTGGAGTTGACCGGTACTAATAGGCCGAGGGCTTGTCCTCAGTTGCTCGCGTCCACTGTGTTGGTTCTGAAACCACGAACACCAACCATAGGCCCCCCTGTTTGGGTGGGTGTGGTTGCTGGTGTGTTTCGTAGTGTTTCGGTGGTCATAGCGTGAGGGAAACGCCCGGTTACATTCCGAACCCGGAAGCTAAGCCTCACAGCGCCGATGGTACTGCAGGGGGGACCCTGTGGGAGAGTAGGACGCCGCCGAACTATTTGTGGCCTCGGGCCCTGGAAATCTTGTGAAAACAGGTTTCCGGGGTCCGAGGCATTTTTGCGTTCAGAGGCCCCTAAGGTCGTTAAAGGGGGACTTGCGCCCCCTCTGTGAAGGGGCAGCGGGCCGAAGGGTAAGCTCGGTGAGCAACATTGGCGCGTCACATCACAGGAGGCCCCCGGGTGGAGGTCCAGGAGACTCGGGTCCAGACGGACCGGGTCCTCACCATCCCCAACATCCTCAGCATGGCCCGGCTGGTCGGCGTACCGCTGTTCCTGTGGCTCATCCTCCGGCCCGTCTTCGGCGGTCCGAACAGTGATGGCTGGGCTCTGCTGGTCCTCGCGTTGAGCGGAGTCAGTGACTACCTGGACGGCAAGCTGGCCAGGCGCTGGAACCAGATCAGCCGCCTGGGTCGGCTGCTGGACCCGGCCGCGGACCGGCTGTACATCCTGTCGACGCTGGTCGGACTCACCTGGCGGGAGATCCTCCCCTGGTGGCTCACCGGCCTCCTCCTCGCCCGCGAACTGATGCTGCTGGTCATGGTCGGCATCCTCCGACGCCACGGTTATCCGCCTCCCCAGGTGAACTTTCTGGGGAAGGCGGCTACCTTCAACTTGATGTACGCGTTTCCGTTGCTGCTCCTCAGCGAGGGCGGCAGCTGGCTCGCGTCCCTCGCAGCTGTTTTCGGATGGGCGTTCGCAGGATGGGGTACAACCCTCTACTGGTGGGCAGGGATTCTCTACGTGGTCCAGGTCCGCCGGCTTGTCAGGGCGGACGCCACGGCCGATTGAGCCCCGCCCATGGGCGGCCGTAAGGCTGATGGTCCGCGCCGTACCTAGTCGCGGGCCGGACCGGCCGGGTGCAGTCGGCAAGACCGTCGTCTCTTCAAGGAGGACGCTTCCGACATGAAGGCCGTCGTAATGGCCGGAGGCGAAGGCACGCGCCTGCGCCCCATGACCTCAAGCATGCCCAAGCCGCTCCTGCCGGTGGTAAACCGCCCCATCATGGAGCACGTGCTCAGGCTGCTCAAACGGCACGGGCTCTCCGAGACCGTGGTCACCGTCCAGTTCCTGGCCTCGCTCGTCAGGAACTACTTCGGTGACGGCGAAGAACTCGGGATGGAACTCACCTATGCCAATGAGGAGAAGCCACTCGGGACAGCCGGCAGCGTCAAGAACGCGGAGGAAGCCCTCAAGGACGACGCCTTCCTCGTCATCTCCGGCGACGCACTCACCGATTTCGACCTCACCGACCTCATCGCCTTCCACAAGGAGAAGGGCGCCCTGGTCACGGTCTGTCTGACCCGCGTCCCCAACCCGCTGGAATTCGGCATCACCATCGTCGACGACGACGGCAAGGTGGAGCGTTTCCTGGAGAAGCCGACCTGGGGCCAGGTCTTCTCCGACACGGTCAACACGGGCATCTACGTCATGGAGCCGGAGGTCTTCGACTACGTCGAGGCCGACACCTCCGTCGACTGGTCCGGCGACGTCTTCCCGCAGCTGATGAAGGAAGGCAAGCCCGTCTACGGCTACGTCGCCGAGGGCTACTGGGAGGACGTCGGCACCCACGAGAGCTATGTGAAGGCCCAGGCCGACGTCCTGGAGGGCAAGGTCGACGTCGAGCTCGACGGATTCGAGATCTCCCCCGGTGTCTGGGTGGCCGAGGGCGCAGACGTCCACCCGGACGCGGTGCTGCGCGGACCGCTGTACATCGGCGACTACGCCAAGGTCGAGGCCGGGGCCGAGATCCGCGAGCACACCGTCGTCGGCTCCAACGTCGTCGTCAAGACTGGCTCCTTCCTCCACAAGACGGTCGTGCACGACAACGTCTACATCGGGCAGCAGAGCAACCTGCGCGGCTGCGTGATCGGCAAGAACACCGACGTGATGCGGGCCGCCCGGATCGAGGACGGCGCCGTCATCGGTGACGAGTGCTTCATCGGCGAAGAGTCGATCATCCAGGGCAACGTCCGCGTCTACCCCTTCAAGACCATCGAGGCCGGCGCCTTCGTCAACACCTCGGTCATCTGGGAGTCGCGCGGGCAGGCGCACCTCTTCGGCGCCCGCGGTGTCTCCGGCATCCTCAACGTCGAGATCACCCCCGAACTCGCCGTCCGCCTGGCCGGCGCGTACGCCACCACCCTCAAGAAGGGCTCGACGGTCACCACGGCCCGGGACCACTCGCGGGGCGCCCGTGCCCTCAAGCGCGCGGTGATCTCGGCCCTCCAGGCCAGTGCCATCGACGTACGCGACCTGGAGAACGTCCCCCTGCCCGTCGCCCGCCAGCAGACGGCGCGCGGCAGCGCCGGCGGCATCATGATCCGCACCACCCCGGGCGTCCCCGACTCCGTCGACATCATGTTCTTCGACGGGCGAGGCGGTGACCTCTCCCAGGGCAGCCAGCGCAAACTCGACCGGGTCTACGCCCGCCAGGAGTACCGGCGTGCCTTCCCCGGGGAGATCGGCGATCTGCACTTCCCCTCCAGCGTCTTCGACTCGTACACCGGGTCGCTGCTGCGCAACGTCGACACCACGGGGATCGCCGACTCCGGGCTCAAGGTCGTCGTGGACGCCTCCAACGGCAGCGCGGGTCTGGTCCTGCCCAGTCTGCTGGGACGGCTCGGCGTCGATGCGCTCACCATCAACCCGGGGCTGGACGAGTCCCGGCCGACCGAGACGTCGGAGACCCGCCGCGCCGGGCTGGTGCGGCTCGGCGAGATAGTGGCCTCCGCGCGTGCGGCGTTCGGTGTCCGGTTCGATCCCGTCGGCGAGCGCCTCTCGCTCGTGGACGAGCAGGGCCGGATCGTGGAGGATGACCGGGCCCTGCTGGTCATGCTCGACCTGGTCGCGGCCGACCGGCGCAGCGGGCGGGTGGCGCTGCCCGTCACCACCACACGTATCGCCGAGCAGGTCGCCGCGTACCACGGTACGCAGGTCGAGTGGACGACGACCTCGCCCGACGACCTCACCCGGGTCGGCCGCGAGGAGGCGACGATCTTCGGCGGCGACGGCCGGGGCGGCTTCATCGTCCCCGAGTTCAGCAGCGTCTTCGACGGCACCGCGGCGTTCGTACGGCTCATCGGTCTGGTGGCGAGGACGCAGCTCACCCTCAGCCAGATCGACGCCCGCATCCCGCGCGCCCACGTCCTCAAGCGCGACCTCGCCACCCCGTGGGCCGTCAAGGGCCTGGTGATGCGGCGGGTGGTCGAGGCGGCCGGCGACCGTTACGTGGACACCACGGACGGCGTCCGGGTCGTCGAGGCCGACGGGCGCTGGGTGATGGTCCTTCCCGACCGGGCCGAGGCCGTCACCCACCTGTGGGCCGAGGGGCCGGACGACGAGTCGGCCGAGGCCCTGCTGGACGAGTGGGCGGCCGTGGTGGACAGCGCCGGGCGCTGACACCGGACCACCGGCACCGGGCGGCCGCGGGCAGTACGCCCGCGGCCGCCCGAGCGCATTCGGAGGTGGGGCCCCGGCCGTGCGACGATGAGCGGCATGTCGCAGCAGCCCACCGAACGGAGCACCGTCCCGCGCCGCCCGCGCCCCGACGCCTCCATGTCGCTGCTCACCAACGTGATGGACCACAGCCTGGACGACGGCTACGCCGAGGCGGCGGCCCGCCGGGCCGCCGACGGCACCGCCGGCGTCCCGCGCACCCTCAAAGCGAAGTTGGGGCTGGCGGCCGGGCTGGTCCTCGCCGCCCTCGTCGTCACTGTGGGGGCCGCCCAGGCCCGTGAGGACGCACCGGTCGTCGCCAAGGAGCGCGAGGAACTCATCGACCGGATCGAGAGCGGCTCGGCCACCGCCGACGGTCTCGAGGAGGACGTCGAGAGGCTCCGGGCCGAGGTCGGCATGCGCCAGCGCGAAGCCCTCCAGAAGCACGGCGGCGACCAGGGCGCGCTGGTCGGCCTGGTCGCCGGGGCCACCGCTGTCCACGGACCCGGAGTCAAACTGGTGGTGGACGACGCCAAGGGCTCCGACACCGGGGGCGGCGGACCACGGGAGAGCGCCGGATTCTCCGACACCGGGCGGCTGCGCGACCGGGACATGCAACGCATCGTCAACGGGCTCTGGCAGTCCGGCGCCGAGGCCGTGTCGATCAACGGCCAGCGCCTCACCGCCCTTTCGGCGATCAGAGCCGCGGGGGACGCCATACTGGTCGACAACAAGCCGCTGGGCCCGCCGTACACGGTGCTCGCGGTGGGCGACGGGCAGCGCCTCGCCGACCGCTTCCAAGGCAGCTCGGACGGGCAGTACCTGGCGGCACTGCGCGAGAACTTCGGCATCCGCACGAAGATCACCGCGGAGGGCGAGGTCCGCCTGCCCGCCGCACCGAGCGTGAGCGTACGAATCGCGGAGCCGACCGCGGGAAAGGGCACATCTTGATCGCCGTACTGGGGCTCCTCGTGGGAGTCGTGGCCGGACTGCTGGTCCGGCCCGAGGTACCCGCCGTCGTCGAGCCATATCTGCCGATCGCGGTGGTGGCGGCGCTCGACGCCGTGTTCGGCGGGCTGCGCGCCATGCTCGACGGCATCTTCGACGACAAGGTCTTCGTCGTGTCGTTCCTGTCGAACGTCGTCGTCGCTGCCCTCATCGTGTTCCTGGGCGACCAGCTCGGCGTGGGGGCCCAGCTCTCCACCGGCGTCGTCGTGGTCCTCGGCATCCGGATCTTCTCCAACGCCGCGGCCATCCGCCGGCACGTGTTCAGGGCGTGAGGCCGATGAGTGACGACGAGCCCGGCGCCGAGGGCCCCGAGTCCGGCAGTGCCCCCCGTCCCTCCGGCCCGCCCCGGCGCCAGCCGCTGCCCGAGGCGGCCCCCGAGCCCGCCGCCGGGCTTCGCCCGGAGGCTGAGCAGCCCCCCGCCGAACTGACCGGGCGCCAGCGCCTGGTGAAGGGCCTGTGGCCTCCGCGCGTGACGCGCGCGCAGCTCACCGTCGCGCTGCTGCTCTTCGTCCTCGGCCTCGGCCTGGCCATCCAGGTGCGGTCCACCAACGACACGGGGGCGCTGCGCGGCGCCCGTCAGGACGATCTCGTCCGCATCCTCGATGAACTCGACGACCGCACCGAGCGTCTGGAAGACGAGAAGCAGCGTCTGGAGGAGCAGCGGACCGAACTGGAGAACAGCTCGGACCAGGCGGAGGAGGCGCGCCGCCAGACCGTCGAGAAGGAGCGTCAGTTGGGCATCCTCGCGGGGAACGTCGCGGCGACCGGCCCGGGCATCACCGTCACCGTCCAGGACCCCGGCGGCACTGTTCGCGCCGACATGCTCCTGGACGCCGTCCAGGAGCTGCGGGCGGCGGGCGCGGAGGCGATCCAGGTGAACGACGTACGGGTGGTCGCGGGGACCTACCTGAGCGATGGGGCGGGTGGCGTCAACGTGGACGGGAACAAGATCACCCGTCCCTATCGTTTCAAGGTCATCGGTAATCCGCAGGACCTCGAACCGGCCCTCAACATCCCTGGTGGTGTGGTTCAGACACTGGAGAAGGAGCAGGCCACGGTGGTGGTGACACGTGAGGAGAAGATCGTGGTGGACGCCTTGCGGCCGGCGGAGCAGCCTGACTACGCTCGGTCGTCGAACGAGTGAGGCCCGAGCGTATGCACAGTGCCCGAGCGGGGCATGAGGTTGCGGGGGGTCGGCGCACGGTGGAGGCGGTGCGTGGTGGAAACTGTGCGGTGGAGACGGACGCGGTGAAGGCGTCCGGATCGGCCGTCGTGTGCAATCAGGGTTCGTCCTGCCCCACGGGCGGGTCTGTTTCGGTCAAGGGGAATCGCCCGTGAAGTTGTTTGCGAAGTTGTTCGGCAAGAGTGGGCGCGAGGATGGCGGCAAGGCCGCCCGGCACCGCGCCCCGCGCCAGGGAGAAGAGGAGCAGGGCGAGCGTCCCCTGTTCCGTGACGAGGTGGCCGGTGGTGACAATTCGGGCGCGTCGTCCGTTGACCGTTCCGGTGCCGGCGGCATAGGTTTCGGTGAACCATCAACCTCAAGTACGGGTGGAGACTTCGGTCCCGGCCCGTACGGAACCGAAGCCCCCGCAGGGCAGCCGCGGCAGGAGGGTCCGTCCATGGTGTGCAGCAGGTGCGGGCACCGCAACGCCGAGGCCAGCCGCTTCTGTTCCAACTGCGGAGCGCCCCTGACCGCCCGCGCGGCCCAGGAGCGTCCGTCGGAGACCACCTCGACGATCTCGATCTCCGGACTGGAGGCGTACGAGGCGGAGGTGACCGGGCAGAACCCGGCGCCGACGCTCTCCCCGGAGGCCCAGGCCGCCGTGGACGCCCTCCCGGCCGGGTCGGCGCTGCTGGTGGTGCGCCGCGGACCCAACGCCGGCAGCCGGTTCCTGCTCGACGGGGACCTGACGACGGCGGGGCGCCACCCGCAGGGTGACATCTTCCTGGACGACGTGACGGTCTCGCGCCGCCATGTCGAGTTCCGCCGCCAGGAGGACGGGGCCTTCACCGTCGCCGACGTGGGCAGCCTCAACGGCACCTACGTCAACCGCGAGCGCATCGACTCCGTCGCGCTCGCCAACGGCGACGAGGTGCAGATCGGCAAGTACCGGCTGGTCTTCTACGCCAGCCAGCGGGGCATCTGACCGTCAGGAAGGTCTATGCGTCAATCAGCGAGGGGCGGTGCCGGAAACGGCACCGCCGCCGCGGACAGTCGGCCGGTGAGTATCGGCACGGTGCTCAGCACGCTCCGTGACGAGTTCCCCGAAGTGACCATCTCCAAGATCCGTTTCCTGGAGTCCGAGGGGCTCATCGAGCCGCAGCGGACCCCGTCGGGGTACCGCAAGTTCAGCCCGCAGGACATCGAGCGGCTCGCGCAGGTCCTGCGCATGCAGCGCGACCACTACCTCCCTCTCAAGGTCATCAAGGAGCACCTCGACGCCGTCGAGCGTGGTGAGGAGCATCCGCTCCCCGGCGTCGGCCGGCAGCGCGAGGCCGGGGACGCCGAACCCGGCACCCCCACCGTCCGCCGCATCGGCCGTGCGGAGCTCCTGGCCGCGGTCGAGGTCGGCGAGGAGGAACTCGCCGAATGGGAGTCGTACGGGCTGATCGGCTCGTTGTCCGAGGGGGGCTACGACGCCCAGGCGGTACGCGTCGCCGCTCTGGTGGCCGAACTGGGCCGCTCGGGAATCGAGCCGCGCCATCTGCGGGCCATGAAAGCCGCCGCCGACCGGGAGGCTTCCCTGGTCGAGCAGATCGTCGCGCCCTTGCGCCTGCACCGGAATCCGCAGACCAGAGCCCACGCCCAGGAGCGGACCAAGGAGCTGGCCGAGCTCACCACGAGCCTGCACTCGGCGCTCTTCCAGACCGCTCTCGGAGTACGTCTGCCCTGATCCGGAGTGATCCAGAGGGAGCCCGACTACCCAAACCCGCCGGGCACGTCCTAGGGTTGCTGTGTGAACGAGCTCGACGTCGTAGGTGTCCGGGTCGAAATGCCCTCCAACCAGCCGATCGTGCTCCTGCGCGAAGTGGGAGGCGACCGCTACCTCCCCATCTGGATCGGACCGGGTGAGGCGACCGCCATCGCGTTTGCCCAGCAGGGGATGGCCCCTGCCAGGCCGCTGACGCACGACCTTTTCAAGGACGTCCTGGAGGCTGTTGGGCAGGAGCTGACCGAAGTGCGCATCACCGACCTGCGCGAAGGGGTCTTCTACGCGGAGCTGGTCTTCGCCAGCGGCGTCGAGGTGAGTGCCCGTCCGTCCGACGCCATAGCGCTCGCGCTGCGCACCGGCACGCCGATCTACGGCAGTGACGGGGTACTCGACGACGCGGGGGTCGCCATCCCGGACGAGCAGGAGGACGAGGTGGAGAAGTTCCGCGAGTTCCTCGACCAGATCTCGCCGGAGGACTTCGGCACCAACAACAGCCAGTAGCGTCGGCCGGTTCGGCGCCCGGTTCCCGGAAGTGGGACACGGTAAACCACCCTTGGGGGGAATATCACCCGGCGTGGCGAGCGCGGCGATCGTTGACGCACCCCGGGCGACTGCCTACCGTCGACAAGCAGGTCAAGGACGGAGGGTCGGCGTGAGCATGAGCGGCGACGGTACGACGGGGGGTGCTCCGGGGCTCAGCCCCCGCGAGCACGGTCTGTACCCGCTTCACGGCAGGTCGGCGACACGGCAGGGGCGGCCGGTCGAGGCCGTCGCCGGCAGCGTGGAGAGGGCCGGGGACGACATCGGATACCGGGGTCCCACCGCCTGCGCCGCGGCCGGGATCACCTACCGCCAGTTGGACTACTGGGCCCGCACCGGCCTGGTCGAGCCGAGCGTGCGGCCGCCGCACGGGGGCGGGGCGCAGCGGCTCTACAGCTTCCGCGACGTGGTCGTTCTCAAGATCGTCAAGCGGTTCCTCGACACCGGGGTCTCCCTCCAGAACATCCGCACCACCATCCAGCACCTGCGGGACGGCGGCTTCCGCGACCTGGAGCGGATGACGCTGATGAGCGACGGCGCCACCGTCTACCAGTGCACCTCGCCCGACGAGGTCGTCGACCTCCTCCAGGGCGGCCAGGGCATCTTCGGCATCGCCGTGGGCGTGGTCTGGGCGGACGTGGAGAGCGCCCTCGCCCAGCTCCACGGGGAGCGGGTGGACACCGGGGAGACGGTGCTCCGCCACCACCCCGCCGACGAGCTGGCCCGGCGGCGCAACCGGGCGGTGTGAACCGTTCCGCGGGCCGCCCCGCCGCCGTTGTCGGTGGCGTAGGGCAGCATCAAGGACGTGAGATCCGCGCCCACGATCCTCCATCTCGACATGGATGCCTTCTACGCCTCGGCGGAGCAGGCCGCCAAGCCGAGTCTGCGCGGAAAGGCGGTGGTGGTCGGCGGGCTCGGGCCGCGCGGGGTGGTGGCGACCGCCTCGTACGAGGCGCGGCGGTTCGGCGTCCACTCGGCGATGCCCACCGCGCAGGCGCGTCGGCTCGCCCCGCACGCCGCTTACCTCACCCCCCGCTTCACCCTCTACCGCGACGTCAGCAACCAGGTCATGGGGCTGCTGCGCCAGCTCTCCCCGCTGGTGGAGCCCCTCAGCCTCGACGAGGCATTCGTCGACCTGGAGGCGGGCGGGGCCGCCTTCGGCAGTTCCTCGGCCCGCGAGGTGGGGGAGCGGTTGCGGGCGGACATCAGGAGGGTCACCGGACTGAGCGGTTCGGTCGGGCTCGCCGTGTCGAAGATGCTCGCCAAGATCGGCTCCGAGCGCGCCAAACCGGACGGTCTGGTCCTCATCGAACCGGGAACGGAGCGCGAACTGCTGGCGCCGCTCCCGGTCCGGGTGCTGCCCGGGGTCGGCCCCGCCACCGGTGACCACCTGCGCCGCGCGGGCATCACCACCGTCGACGAGATCGCCCAGGCCGGCCAGGACGAACTGGTCCGGCTGCTCGGCCGAGCGCACGGCACCGGGCTGTACGCCATGGCCCTCGCCCTCGACGAGCGGCCCGTGGTCTCGGAGCGGGAGGGCAAGTCCGTCTCCGTGGAGGACACCTACGACCTGGACATCCACGACCGGGTCCGGGTGCGGGGCGAGGTCGCGCGGCTGGCGGAGCGGTGCACGAGGCGGTTGCGCGAGGCGGGCCGTTCCGGGCGCACGGTGGTCCTCAAGGTCCGCCGGTACGACTTCTCGACGCTGACCCGCTCGGAGACCCTGCGCGGCCCCACCGACGACCCCGCTGTCGTCCGGGAGGCCGCCGCGCGGCTCCTGGAGGGGGTGGACACCACCGGCGGGGTCCGGCTCCTCGGCGTCGGTGTGAGCGGCCTCGCCGACTACACGCAGGAGGACCTGTTCGCCCAGGCCGCGGCGGTTTCCGGGGAGCAGGGGGAGGCCCCCGAGGGGGCCGAGGCCGAGCCCGTGCTTCCGGTCGCGCCGACCGTGCCGCAGGAGCGGCGCTGGCCCGCCGGCCATGACGTCGTCCACACCACGTACGGCCACGGCTGGGTCCAGGGGAGCGGCGTGGGGCGTGTGACGGTCCGGTTCGAGACCCCGACCTCGGCCCCGGGCCGGGTCCGTACGTTCCGCACGGACGACCCGGAGCTCAGCCCCTCGGCCCCGCTGCCCTTGGTGGAGGAGGCCGGCGAGGAGTGAGCGGTCAGCTGTCCTCCGTGCCCGCGATGCGGCCGAAGTCGCGGTCCGGGGGCGGTTCGGGGGCGCCGACGTCCAGGCCGTAGTGGTGGTAGAGCTGGAGCTCCTGCTCCGGGGAGAGGTGGCGGCCCACGCCGAAGTCGGGGGCCTCGCGGATGAGGGCGCGTTCGAAGGGGATGCGCAGCCCGCCGTCGACCAGCTCGCTCGGTTCCAGGGGGACGAAGGCGTCGCGGCTGAAGAGGCCGGTGCGGACGGCGGCCCACTCGGGGACGCCGGTCGCGTCGTCCAGATAGACCTCGTCGACCGTGCCTACTTTGGTGCCGTGGCGGTCGAACGCCTTGCGTCCGATCAGGCTGCGGGGATCGATATCGCTCTGCACGGAACCCTCCCGGGGGCATCGCAGCACATCCGTCCCTCCTACGAAAGGGCACATCCTGCCGCTCGGCCACTCGGGGGACCCGGCATGGTTCCCGCTGGTAGGCTGACCATGGCTGTCGACCCCGTGCGGGAGAGTCCTCCGGCGATCAACGCGGAGGCGCCGAAGGAGCAAATCCTCCCCGGAATCTCTCAGGCCCCCGTACCGCACGGACGAGGTCACTCTGGAAAGCAGGACGGGAGGCGGACGCTCTGTGCGCGCCCCGGCCTCACCGACGGTGAAAACCGGTGCCCGCGCCGGTGAAGCTCTCAGGTCCGGATGACAGAGGGGGAGGCCGTAAGGGCACCCGCGGCGGGTGCCCCTCGCAGGTCGCGTCGACCAGGAGGCCTCCGCATGACCGCCAACCGCATCCCGCTCTCCCGCCTCGAACAGGGCGTCCCGTTCGAACAGCGGCACATCGGGCCCGACGCCGGTGACCGCGCCAAGATGCTCGCGCAGGTGGGGTACGGCTCGCTGGACGAACTCACCGCCGCCGCCGTCCCCGACGTGATCAAGAGCGCCGAGGCGCTGGACCTGCCCGAGGGCCGCTCCGAGGCGGAGGTCCTCGCCGAACTGCGCGGTCTGGCCGACCGCAACCAGGTCGTCGACTCCATGATCGGCCTCGGCTACTACGGCACCTTCACCCCGCCGGTCATCCTGCGCAACGTCATGGAGAACCCGGCCTGGTACACGGCGTACACGCCCTACCAGCCGGAGATCTCGCAGGGCCGGCTGGAGGCGCTGCTGAACTTCCAGACCACGGTCGCCGACCTCACCGGTCTGCCCACCTCCGGTGCCTCCCTGCTCGACGAGGGCACCGCCGCCGCCGAGGCGATGGCGCTCTCGCGCCGGGTCGGCAAGGTCAAGCAGGGCGTCTTCCTCATCGACGCCGACACCTTCCCCCAGACCATCGCGGTGATCGAGACGCGCGCCGAGCCGACCGGCGTCGAGGTGGTCGTCGCCGACCTTGCCGGAGGCATCCCCGCCGAGGTGGCCGAGCGCGGCGTCTTCGGCGTCCTCCTCCAGTACCCCGGTGCCTCCGGGGCCGTCCGCGACCTCAAGCCGGTGATCGACGCCGCGCACGAACTGGGCGCCGTCGTCACCGTCGCCGCCGACCTGCTCGCCCTGACTCTGCTGACCCCGCCCGGACAGCTCGGCGCGGACATCGCCGTCGGCACCACTCAGCGCTTCGGCGTCCCGATGGGTTTCGGCGGCCCGCACGCCGGATACATGGCGGTCCGCGAGAAGTTCGCCCGCAGCCTCCCCGGCCGCCTGGTCGGCGTCTCGGTCGACGCCGACGGCGACCGTGCCTACCGGCTCGCCCTCCAGACCCGCGAGCAGCACATCCGCCGGGAGAAGGCCACCAGCAACATCTGCACCGCGCAGGTGCTGCTCGCCGTGATGGCCGGGATGTACGCGGTCTACCACGGGCCCGACGGGCTGCGCGGCATCGCCGGGCGCACCCACCGCTTCGCGGCGCTCCTCGCCGAGGGGCTGCGCCGGGGCGGGGTCGAGGTCACCGAGGACTCCTTCTTCGACACCGTGACGGCGCGGGTGCCCGGCCGCGCCGCCGAGGTCGCGTCCGCCGCCCGCGAGCGGGGCATCAACCTCCGCCAGGTCGATGCCGACCACGTCTCGGTCGCCTGCGACGAGACCACCACCCGCGTCCAGCTCGCCGCGGTCTGGGAGTCCTTCGGCGTCAGCGCCGACCTTGAGCAGCTGGACGCGTCCGCACCGGACGCGCTGCCCGGGGCGCTGCTCCGCGAGGACGCGTACCTGACCCACCCGGTCTTCCACCAGTACCGCTCCGAGACCGCCATGCTGCGCTACCTGCGGCGGCTGGCCGACCGGGACTACGCGCTGGACCGGGGCATGATCCCGCTCGGCTCGTGCACGATGAAGCTGAACGCGACCACCGAGATGGAGCCGGTCACCTGGCCGGAGTTCGGCGCGCTGCACCCCTTCGCCCCCGCCGGACAGGCGCAGGGCTACCTCACGCTCATCCGCGAGCTGGAGGAGCGCCTGGCCGAGGTCACCGGGTACGACAAGGTCTCCCTCCAGCCCAACGCCGGCTCGCAGGGCGAGCTGGCCGGGCTGCTCGCCGTCCGCGGCTACCACCGGGCCAACGGCGACCTGGACCGCACCGTCTGCCTGATCCCCTCCTCGGCCCACGGCACCAACGCCGCCAGCGCCGTGATGGCCGGCATGAAGGTCGTCGTCGTCAAGACCTCCGACGACGGCGAGATCGAGATCGAGGACCTGCGGGCCAAGATCGAGCAGCACCGCGACCAGCTCGCCGTGCTCATGATCACCTACCCGTCGACTCACGGTGTCTTCGAGGAGCACGTCGCCGACATCTGCGCCGCGGTCCACGACGCCGGCGGCCAGGTGTACGTCGACGGCGCCAACCTCAACGCGCTGGTCGGCCTCGCCAAGCCCGGTCGGTTCGGCGGCGACGTCTCCCACCTCAACCTGCACAAGACCTTCTGCATCCCGCACGGCGGCGGCGGCCCCGGCGTGGGCCCGGTCGGTGTCCGCGAGCACCTGGCGCCCCACCTGCCCAACCACCCGCTCCAGCCCGCCGCCGGACCCGCCACCGGTGTCGGGCCGGTCTCGGCCGCCCCGTGGGGCTCTGCGGGCATACTCCCGATCTCCTGGTCGTACGTCCGGCTGATGGGCGGCGAGGGGCTCAAGCGCGCCACCCAGGTCGCGGTCCTCGGCGCCAACTACATCGCCAAGCGGCTGGAGCCGCACTTCCCGGTGCTCTACACCGGCCCCGGCGGACTCGTCGCCCACGAGTGCATCATCGACCTGCGCCCGCTCACCAAGGCGACCGGCGTCAGCGTCGACGACGTCGCCAAGCGGCTGGTCGACTACGGCTTCCACGCGCCGACCATGTCGTTCCCGGTCGCCGGGACGCTGATGATCGAGCCGACCGAGAGTGAGAACCTCGCCGAACTCGACCGTTTCTGCGAGGCGATGATCGCCATCCGTGCCGAGATCGAGCAGGTGGCCACCGGCGTCTGGCCCGCCGAGGACAACCCGCTGCGCAACGCCCCGCACACCGCCCGCACCCTCACCGGCGACTGGGACCACCCCTACACCCGTGAGGAGGCCGTCTTCCCGTCCGGTGTCCGCGCGGCCGACAAGTACTGGCCGCCGGTTCGCCGAATCGACCAGGCGTACGGCGACCGCAACCTGGTCTGCTCCTGCCCGCCGCTGGACGCGTACGAGGACTGAGCCGCGAGCCTTGCCCGCGGGGAGGGCGCAGACATGTGAGGGCCGGTTCGGATGCGTCTCCGAGCCGGCCCTGCCGTTTCCCCTCGCGCGGCGCCTGGCCGCCGCGCGCCCTCGCTCACGCCGCCGTGGCCACCCGGCCCGGGAGCAGCGGCCGGTGGGGTGCGACGATCTGCCCGTCGGGCAGCAGCTCGCCGGTGTCCTCGAAGAGGACGACGCCGTTGCACAGCAGGCTCCAGCCCTGTTCGGGGCGGTGCGCCACGAGGCGGGCGGCCTCCCGGTCGGCGGAGTCGGCGGTGGGGCAGAGAGGCTGGTGCTGGCACATGGGTGGGTTCTTTCCCTGCGATGTGGTTGCTGTCCTGCGGCTCGACGTGTTCTTCATGACCGCCCCCGTCTGATCGGTCGTCCCAGTGTTGCCCCGTGGCGCTGAATCCGCAGGCATTTCGCGGCAGCGCTCCTCACTGGGGGAGGACGCGTCACCCGTGCGGGCGGTTCATGTCAACTGCCCTGTCGATTCGGGTGGTTGGAAGTGGTCACATCGGACTAGCCCACAAGAGGGTGGTGCGCCCCGGGCGCGAGGAGGGGGCGTGCGACGTCCCCGCGCCCCGGGCGGTCAGGCCGGCAGCAGCGGGCCGGGCAACTGGCCGGGGGAGAGACGGCGGGTCAGCACCGGCAGCAGCTCGGACGCCGGGTAGGGCCGGTGGGCGGCGATGCCGGGCGGGGCCGGAGCGATCGGGACCAGCAGGTCGGTGGCGAGCGGGCCACCCCGGCCGGCGTCGGCCGCCGGGTCGCCGTGCAGCCAGAGCGTCAGCATGTACAGCCCCGGGACCGACAGCAGGCGCGGCTGGTGCGGGGCGGCGAGGTCGTCGGCCTGGCGCAAAGCCGCCTCGGTGGCGGTGACGTACGGGCCCTCGAAGAAGTGCGAGAAGGCCCAGCCGTCCGGAGTGAGGCGGGTGTCGGCGGCGGCCACGGCCCGCTCGCCGCTGCGGATCAGGAACCGCCAGCCGGCCAGCCGGGTCGGTGAGTCGCTCTCCAAGGTGGAGCGGTCCATGACGTGGACCGGCAGCGGGAGCTCCGGGCTGGTGGGGCCGGTCGCCGCGCGGAGCGCGGAGGTGCGGGCCTCGCGGACGGCCGTCGGGGAACCGAGGGCGGCGAGGACGCTGCGCTCGGCGGGCGCGGGAGCCGGGGAGAAGTGCAGCGGCATGATGGGTCGCCTCTCGTCGGGCAGGCAGGGGACATCAGGGCAGGCGCGGACGACGCTGTCAGCTCAGAGCGAAGGGGCGGGGCAGGGACCTTCGGTCCCCTCCGGTAGACCGGTGCGTGAGGCCGCGATGATCCGCCGGACAGGTCCTGGCGGTCACCAATTCACTGCCTCGTTCGCGGAGTTTATACGACGTGTGTTCCATCGGCGCTTCGCCTACCGGTGCTCAGAATTGCGGGCAAGGCGGTATTCGGTCGCCATAATGAGGGGTTCATCCGGATTTTCTCGGGACGGCACGCCTGTGACCTGGATATTCATCCCGCAGGCGGTCGGCCTGTTCCCGCCGGGGATTTCACCGCGCGCTCGCGGACCTGCGGGCCGAGTGGGCGGCGGGCCAGGGCCGAACAGGTGTCGCGATGCTGGAGGGCATTCGCCCGCAGCTTGCCGCGTGAATGTGCCCAGTGCCTCGGTCGGGATCGAGCCTAGCGCGCGGCGGGCTGCCGCGGGGCGTTATGGATCGCATTGCCTGGGCATCATCTTTCGTGGACCAGCCCTGGGCGGCAGCCGGGGACCAGTACCCCGGGGAGGGCGACGATGGGTGAGAAGGTCGAGGCGGGATCGTTCGATCTGGCGGATCGGCATGCGTTCCGGCGCAAACTTCAGCAGTGTCAGCGGGTGCTGGAGCGGATGCTGGACGAGAAGCGCTTCGACCGCCCGAAGAACCTCCTGGGTCTGGAGATCGAACTCAATCTCGCGGGCTCCGACGGCCTCCCGCGAATGCTGAACCAGCAAGTTCTGGAGCGGATCGCCAGCCGCGATTTTCAGACCGAGCTGGGAATGTTCAATCTCGAAGTGAATATCGCCCCCCACCGATTGGGTGATCGTGTACTGGACCGGCTGGCCGAGGAGTTGCGCATCGGCCTCGGGTATGCAGACCGTAAAGCCGGGGAGCTGGGCGCCGGGATCGTCATGATCGGAATTCTGCCGACCCTCACCCGCGACGATCTGGTCTCCGCCAATCTCACCGACGTCGACCGCTACCGCCTTCTCAACGATGAGATCATCGCCGCCCGGGGCGAGGAATTCCCGCTCGACATCGAGGGGGTCGAGCGGCTGCGCTACACCGCCTCGTCGATCGCCCCGGAGGCCGCCTGCACCTCCGTGCAGCTCCACCTCCAGGTGACCCCCGACCGGTTCGCCGCCGTGTGGAACGCCGCGCAGGCCGTCGCCGCCGTGCAGATCGCGCTCGGCGCCAACTCACCGTTCCTCTTCGGCAAGGAGCTGTGGCGCGAGTCGCGGGTGCCCCTGTTCCTCCAGGCGATCGACACCCGTCCGGTGGAACTGCAGGTCCAGGGCGTACGTCCGCGCACCTGGTTCGGTGAGCGGTGGATCTCCAGCGCCCGCGAACTCTTCGAGGAGAACCTGCGCTACTTCCCCGGACTGCTGCCGATCTGCGCCGACGAGGACCCCGAGGCCGCCCTGGAGGCGGGCCGGGCCCCCGCCCTCGCGGAGATGATCCTGCACAACGGCACCGTCTACCGCTGGAACCGGCCCGTCTACGGTGTCGCTGACGGCGTGCCCCACCTGCGGGTCGAGAACCGCGTTCTGCCCGCCGGCCCCACCGTCGTCGACGTGGTGGCCAACGCCGCCTTCTACTACGGGCTGGTCCGCGCCCTCGCCGAGAGCCGCACCCCGGTCTGGACGAAGCTCCCCTTCGAGGCGGCCGAGGCCAACTTCGACGCCGCCTGCCGGTACGGGATGGACGCCCGGCTCACCTGGCCCCGGCGCGGCAAGTACACCGGCACGGCCGAGACCGACGCGGCCACCCTCGTCCTGGAGGAGCTGCTGCCGCTCGCCTCCGCCGGGCTGGACGCCTGGGGCGTCGACCCGGCCGACCGTGACCGCTACCTCGGTGTCATCGAGGCGCGCTGCCGCCGGCGGACCAACGGCGCCGTCTGGCAGGCGGCCACGTACCACCGGGCACGGGAGAGCGGGATGGAGCGGCACCCGGCGCTCGCCGCGATGGTGCGCCGCTACAGCGACCTGATGCACGCCGGAGAGCCGGTGCACACCTGGCCGGTCGGGGTCACCGACGCGACCGCCCGGCCGGTCTGAGTCCGGCCGGGCGGGACAGGACGGGGCACGGGGTCGGGCGGCGACGGTCAGACGGCGCTGCCCGACCCCATGATCGCCTTGAGGATCACGGCGTGGATCTGCGCCGGGTCGTCGACCTGGTGGCCGGAGCCGCCGGTGGTCTCGGCGATCTCCTTGACCTCCTCCTCGTCGGCGGCCGGGCCGACCGCGAGCGCGATCACCGGGACGAGCCGGTCCGGATCGCGCAGCTCCTCCAGCTCGGCGACGAGGGAGCTGCGGGAAATCGACCCCGGGTCCTCGTCGACCCCGTCGGTGAGGATCACCAGGGCGTTGAACTTCCCGCTGACATGGCTGTCCTGCGCCGCGCGGTAGGTGGCGAGCGTGGTGTCGTGGAGCCCCGTCGCGCCGTCCGGGACGGGTGTGAGGGCGCCGAAGGCGGCGGTGAGGCGTTCGCGGTGGGCCTTGCCCTCCTCGTTCCGGTCGCCGAGTCGGCGGGTCTCGACCAGCTTGCGGTAGTCCTTGTCGCCGTCGAGGCGGGTGGCGAACTCCCACAGGCCGATCTCGTCGTCCGGGGTGAACTGGGAGAGCGCCTGGAGCAGCGACGCCTTGGTGACGTCCATCCGGGACCGGTCGCGGCCCGGCACCGGCTGCGCCATCGAATCCGAGGAGTCCACGACCGTGGTCAGCCGGGCGCTCTGCACCGTGATGGTCCACAGGCCGAGCGTCTCCTGCACCGCCTCCGGCTCCGGCGGCTCGAACTCCTCCTGGTCGTACGGCTGCGGAGTGCGGCCGCCCGCCGCGGTGACCACGGCCTCGCCGGCAGCGCCGGATTCCGGTCGGAAGCCGTGGCGGGTCAGGATGCGGCTGCCCTCCGGCTCACCGAAGAAGTTCATGAGGCGGACCGCCGCCCGGCTCTCGTCGGTGTTCTGCCCGCGCTCGTCGACCAGAGCGAAGGGGTGGTCGAGCAGCGGCGTGCCGTCCTTCGGGTAGAAGAGGTCGAGCCCCTCGTCGTCCTGGACACCGGCGTTGAGGACGGTGGCGATGGCGACGGCACGGCCCCAAGGCCGGGGGCGGGCGCAGCGGCCCCGTACTCATCGGGCAAGCTGTGTCGTCCCATTGCGGTGGTGCCGCTCCTTGAGCGATGAAGCAAGGAGAGGGGGACAGGCACGCCGTCGAGGACGCCCGTCCCCCTCGGCCTGTCGCGCACGATCTTCGGATCTGTTTTCGGGACCCTAGCGGGGTGTGCGGGCGGACGGGACGGGATTGCACAACTGGAGGCGGAGTGCGGACGGAGGCAGGGCTGGTGGTTGGTTCTCTGCGGGTGGAAGACCCCGCTCGGAGGGTGTTCCGGGACGAGACGCTGATCGTGCTGGCGCTGTCGCTGGGGGCGAGCGCCGTCTCCTCCCTGATCAGTTTCGTCGGCTCGGTCACCCGGCCGGGCGGCCTGAAGGATCAGGCGGCCAATCTCAACTCCTCGGCGGCGCCCGGGCGCCCGTGGCTGGATCTGGCCTGGCAGCTCTTCGGTATCGCGACCGCGCTGGTGCCGGTGCTGCTCGTCCTCCACCTGCTGACACGGGAGGGAGCCGGGCCCCGTTCGATCGGCTTCGATCTGAGGCGGCCGCGCTTCGACCTGAGCCGGGGCGCGGTCCTGGCGGCCTGTATCGGCAGCGCGGGGCTCGCCTTCTACCTGGCGTCCCGCGCCGTCGGCATGAACCTCACCGTCGTTCCGGAGTCGCTGCCGGGGGAGTGGTGGAAGTTCCCCGTGCTGATCCTCTCGGCGGCCGAGAACTCGGTCCTGGAGGAGGTGATCGTGGTCGGTTACCTGCTGCGGCGGCTGGAGCAGCTCGGCTGGAGCCCGGTCGCCGTCCTGCTGGCCAGCTCGGTACTGCGCGGCTCGTACCACCTCTACCAGGGCATCGGCGGCTTCCTCGGCAACTTGGTGATGGGCGTCGTCTTCGCCTTCCTCTACCAGCGGTGGCGCCGGGTCGGGCCGCTGGTGGTCGCCCACACCCTCCTCGACGTCGGAGCCTTCGTCGGGTACGCGCTGCTGGCGGGGAAGGTCGGCTGGCTGCCTACGGCCTGATCGGGCGTAGCCGGCCGCTTCGGCCGCTCACACCAGCAGTTCGCCGTCGAACACGGTGACGGCGTCGCCGGTCAGGAAGGTGCGGTCGCCGCGCAGTTCGGTACGGACGATTCCGGTACGCCCCCCGCCCTGGAACCCGGTCAGCCGGTCGCGGCCCAGGCGAGCCGACCAGAACGGGGCGAGGGCGGTGTGGGCACTGCCCGTGACCGGGTCCTCGTCGATGCCGGCCCGGGGGAAGGAACCGCGTGAGACGAAGTCGTAGCCCACGGCGGGATCGTCGGCCCGGGCGGTGGCGATGATCCCGCGCCGACTGTGGCGGACCAGCCCGCGGTGGTCGGGCGCCAGCTCCCGCACGGCTTTCTCGTCGGACAGCTCCAGGAGCAGGTCGCCGCAGTGCGGGCCGGTGTCGTGGACGCTCACCGGAACCGCGCCCAGCGCCTCGGCGAGCCCCTCCGGCAGGGACTCCTCGGTCAGCGACGCGGTCGGGAAGTCCAGGGTGTGCCCGCCGTCGGCGCCGGGCGAGGCGGTGAGGACGCCGCTGCGGGTGGCGAAGCGCACCGGCCCCGCGTCCGGCGCGAGCCGCCCGTCGGCGGTGAGGGCGTGGGCGGTGGCGAGGGTGGCGTGGCCGCAGAGGTCGACCTCGCAGAGCGGGGTGAACCAGCGCAGAGCCCAGTCGGCCTCGCCGCCCGGTTCCAGCGGGTGGGCGAACGCCGTCTCGGAGAGGTTCACCTCGGCGGCGATCAGCTGGAGCCGCTCGTCGTCGGGGAAGGCGTCGAGGAGCATGACCCCGGCCGGGTTGCCGGAGAAGGGGCGGTCGGTGAAGGCATCGATGATTCGCAGGCGCATGTGAGGAGCGTGCCGCCTTCCTGCCTGGGCTGGCAAAGGCCAATCGGGGGCCGGTGGACCGGCTCTGCGGTGCCGCCCGGCTCACCGGTGCCCGTGGCCACCATGCGCCCGCCCCGCCGGAGGCACGTCCCCGGGAGGTCAGGGCCCAGCGCTCGTGGTCCCGCCACTCGCCGTCGATCGCCTGGAAGGCGGGCGAGAACCCCTCGCGTCGGAAGCCCAGGCGCCGGACGAGGGCGAGGTCAGGGACGCTCGGTGAACGCGGCGGCGTGGTCGGCGGCCCATCGGCGAAAGGTCCGCGGCGCCGTCCCGAGGATGTCGGCCACCGCGGAGGTGACGTAGGCGGGCTGTCCGACGGCAGCGTTCCACGCGGAGAGCAGCATGTCGGCGGCCGAGCGGGGCGCCGCACTCTCCCACCGGCGCCGGAACTCCTCCGGTGTCGTCTCCTCGAACGCGATCCGGCGACCCAGGACGTCCCCGATGACCTTCACCTGGGCGGCCTGGGTCAGTGATTCGGGGCCCGTCAGGACGTAGTCGCCGACCGCGTGGCCGTCCTGACCGAGAATCCGCGCGGCGACAGCCGCCACGTCGCGGTCGTCGACCGGGGCCGACTCGGCGGCACCGTGGGGCCACCGGACGGGCTCGCCGGCCCGGATCGCAGGTGCCCACCAGCCCGCCGCGTTCGACGCGAGCATCCCCGGCCGGATGAGCGTCGGCTCAAGTCCGGTGGCGGCGATGAGCCGCTCGATGTCGGCGTGCAGCACCGCCACGGGGTTGGGTTGCTGGAAGAAGGGGTGCGGGGTCCGGTGCGGGGAGGAGAGGAAGACGACCCTCCGCACGTGGGACGCCAGCCGCTCGACGACCGCCTCGGCGGTCTCGGGTGGGGCGGTCCAGACGAGGAAGACGGCACCGGCGCCCTCCAGCGCCGGGTCGAGCGACTCGGGCATGGTGAGGTCGCCGACGACGACCTCGGCCTTCGCCGGCGTCGGGGCTCTGGTGTGAGGGGCCGTGGGGCGAGGCCCCTGGCCTTGGTGATGGTTCTCGTGAGGCATCTCGGCGGCGGTGGCCGCGGAGCGTCACGGACTCCACGCGGGTTTCCGAAGCCCGATCGCCGGTACCGGAAGTCATATTCGGTGCGGTCCGGCTCCGTCCTGCCAGCGGTAGAGGTCGCGCAGCAGGGAAATCTCGGCGCCGTGATGGATCAGCTCCCTGTTGACGTGCAGGACCCTGTTCTCCATGGGATACGGCTCGGGGCCCACCGTGGGCGGATCGTCCAGGTCGGCGTCCGAGAGCTCGCGGACCCCCGCGTTCCATCTTCCGTACATCTCATCGAGCTGGTCCAGCGCCTCGGCGGCGGTCCCCGCATAGGCGAATGTCCGGGAGTCGACGTCCGGGCCGCCGAAGTACCAAGCGACCCGATAGCCCAGACACGAGACGACGATGTGCGCCAGCCGCCAGGCGATCGTGGTCACAGGCGCGGGCACCGGGGCGGGGGACGCGGAGTCCAGCGCCCATACTCCCGAGCCTTCCAGCGTCGGTGCGGCCGACGCGGCGCGTGGGCGGATGCTCCAGCAGCCGCGCACCGGCTCCCAGAAGTACTCCTCGTCGGTAAGGCCGTCCAGTCGTGGCCGCAGGTTCTTGTGCCAGTACCAGTCCACCTGCTCCGCGAGCCGCTCGCTTCTTGTCATGGCCGCACACTACAGACCCGTCGGGCAGGGCGATTGTCACCGCCTGCGGCCATCCTCCCCTGTCGCAAGCCCCGCAGACGGTCAGCCGATGAAGGCTGCCTCCCCTCGCGGCGCGCCTCGGGAGCGCGCGGGCCGCGCCGCGCGCCCCTCGCCCGCGCCGAGCCGCCCCTCCTCCGCAGGGAGGAGGGGCGGCTCCGTCATGCCCACCCTGTGTCGGACGCCCGAATGCGTCCCCCCGGGGATGTGGACGAAGCGCCCGAATGGTGAGGTGGTGGGTGTGCACCACCCTCTCCACATGCCGCCCCCCGGACTCGCTCCGGCCGGCGGTTCCCCGCGGCCCGAGCTGGCCAACGCCCTGGCGGGAGCGCGCCGCCGTGCCCAGCGGGACGGCGACGGCCAGGCCGACACCGCGCACCTGCTCCACGCGCTGCTGGAGCACGACCCCGCCAGCCGGGAGGCCGTCGACGCCTGTGAACAGGGCGGCGAACAACTGGTGAAGCTCCTCGGCCTGCTCGTCCAGCGGAACATCGGCTACGGGCTCAAGTGGCACGGCTCCGTCGAGGACTCCGGCGCCGTGCCGATGGCCCGGTCAGACGGCTGGTCGCCCGCCGCTGCCGAGGCGCTGGACGCCGCCCGGCGCCGAGCGGACGGCCGGGGCGGACGCGCGGCCGGATCGGATCTGCTGGCCGGTCTGGTCGCCGACCCCGGGTGCCGGGCCGTCCAGGTGATGGAACGGGCCGGCGTCGACCGGGAGTTGCTGCGCCGCCGCCTCGACGCGGAGCCGGGCTCTCCGGCGGAGGGCCTGCCCTCGCGCGTCGGCGAACGGGCCGGTCCGATAGACGTGTCCGTGCTACGGCGGGAACTCGGTTCGCCGCAGGACCGCCCGAGCGCGCGGCGGTAAGGAGCGCCACGGGGTGACGCCCCTGATCTCGGCTGCCATGATGTGCCCGTGTCAGCCTCCTCCGCTTCGCCCGCACCCACGGCCCACACCTCCCCGTCCTCCTCTCGGCCCTTCGGTGGCCGCGGCGCGGGACTCGGCCTCGCCCTCGTCTCCGCGCTGGCCTTCGGAGGCTCCGGTGTCGCCGCCAAACCGCTCATCGAGGCGGGGCTGGACCCGCTCCACGTCGTCTGGCTGAGGGTGGCCGGCGCCGCCCTGGTCATGCTGCCGCTCGCCTGGACCCACCGTGATCTGCCGCGCAGGCGGCCGGCGTTGCTGCTCGGCTTCGGCCTGCTGGCCGTGGCGGGCGTCCAGGCGTGCTACTTCGCCGCCATCGCCCGCATCCCCGTAGGCGTCGCGCTGCTGGTCGAGTACCTGGCGCCGGCACTCGTCCTCGGCTGGGTGCGGTTCGTGCAGCGGCGTCCGGTGACCCGGGCCGCCGCCCTCGGCGTGGTCCTCGCCGTCGGCGGGCTCGCCTGCGTGGTCGAGGTGTGGGCCGGGCTGCGCTTCGACCTGATCGGCCTCCTGCTGGCGCTCGGCGCCGCCTGCTGCCAAGTCGGCTACTTCGTCCTCTCCGACCGGGGCGGCGACGCCGGCGACGAGGCCCCCCACCCTCTTGGTGTCATCGCGTACGGCCTGCTCGTGGGGACCGCGGTGCTCACCGTGATCGCCCGGCCCTGGTCGATGGAGTGGAGCGTGCTGGCCGGTACGGGGCGGATGGACGGGACGCCCGTCGCCGCCTTCCTGCTGCTCGGCTGGATCGTGCTGCTCGCCACCGTGCTCGCCTACGTGACCGGGGTGCTGTCGGTGCGCAGGCTGTCGCCCGCCGTCGCGGGGGTCGTAGCGTGCCTGGAAGCCGTGGTGGCCACGGTCCTCGCCTGGGTGCTGCTCGGCGAACACCTCTCCCCGCCGCAGATCGCCGGGGGCGCGGTGGTCCTGCTCGGCGCGTTCATCGCCCAGTCCTCCACCCAGGCCGCTCCGTCGGCGGGGCCGGTCGCGGCGTCCCGGCCGGCCGGGACGCCGACGGTGGTGGAGGAGTTGTCCGCCTCCCGCGACCGTGCCTAGCGTGCGACCCACGCTCCGTGCACTCGTCCTTCCGCCCTGCTGCCTGAGGCGGTCCCCGTACGTCGTGGCCCGGCACTCGCCGGGCGGCGAGTGCCGCCCGCAGGCGTGAACCGTTCGCTGCACCCCATCTGCGGAGAACACCATGTCCCACCCGTCCGCCGTCGGCGCCGTACTCCTCCTGCCGTTCGGCCTGTGGGAGGGGCTGGTGCCGCAGAGCGCCGACCCGCTGCGCGTGGTCTGGCTCCTGGGGTACGTCGCCGCCGTCCCGAGTGCCCTCGCCTACGCCCTGTACTTCGCCGGGGCGGCCGTGGTCCGGTCGGCGACCGTCTCCGTGATCATGCTGCTGGAGCCGGTCAGCGCGGCCGTCATCGCGGTGGTCATGCTCGGGGAGGAACTGACGGTGCCGACGGTGGCCGGGACGCTCCTCATGCTGGTGTCCGTGGTCGGACTGGCGGTGGCCGAGACGCGCGGCGTCTCCGCCGCCCGGCGGGTGGCCGCCGAGGCCGCCAGCTGACGTGGCCCGCGGGCGGCGCCTGATCCGGTGCCGCCCCGGTACCTGCCTCAGCCCGCGGGCGTGAGGTACCCGGGCAGCGGGACGCCGGCGCCCAGGCCGGCGGCGGGCACCGGGGTGCCGTACCGGGTCTCGACCGGGACCAGCCCGGCCCAGTACGGCAGCGCCAGGTCCTCGGGGTCGTCGCCGGGCTCGCCGGTGCGCGACTTGGCGGAGACCTCGGCCAGTTCGAGGCGGAGCACGGCGGTGGCGGCCAGTTCCCGGGCGTCGGCGGGGCGGCAGTCGGCCGAGCGGCCCGGCAGTACCTGCTCGACCAGTGCGTCCAGGGCGGCGGCCTTCTCGGCGGGGTCGGTCACCTGGTGGGCGGTGCCGTGGGCCACCACCGAGCGGTAGTTGAGGGAGTGGTGGAAGGCGGACCGGGCCAGCACCAGGGCGTCGACGTGGGTGACGGTCACGCAGACCGGCAGCCCGGCCTCGTCCCCGGCGGAGCGCAGGGGACGCGAGCCCGTGGAGCCGTGGACGTACAGGTGCTCGCCGATCCGGGTGTACAGGGTCGGCAGGACCACCGGGGCGCCGTCGCGCACGAAACCGAGGTGGCAGACGGTGCCCTCGTCGAGGATCGCGTGGACCGTCTCCCGGTCGTAGGAGGCGCGGTCGCGTGAGCGGGTGGGGACGGTGCGCGAGGTGGGGACGTACGCGCCCTGGTCCGGGGTCTCCTGCGGCGTGGCCATGGCGAACTCCATTTGCACTAGTGCATAATGTGGTTTGTGCTAGGAGAGTATCGGATCGTCGGGCGGCGTGCCGCCGAGATTTCCGCCAGTGTGGAACGGGGCGTCGCCACCGGCGCGCTCCCGCCGGGGCACGCGCTGCCGCCCCTGCGGGAGCTGGCGGAACGGCTCGGCGTCGACCCGAACACCGTCGCGGCCGCGTACCGCCTGCTGAGGGAGCGCGGGGTGATCGAGACGGCCGGGCGGCGCGGCAGTCGCGTCCGGGCCCGGCCGGTCTCCACGCCGCGCGACCAGATCCGGGTGGAGGTGCCCGACGGCGCCCGCGACCTGTCGACCGGTGACCCCGATCCCCGGTTGCTGCCCGCCCTCGCACCCGCCTTCGCCGAGGCCGCCCGCGCCGCCGACGCCCGGCCGGTCCTCTACGGGCAGGAGCCGCTGGACGCCGGGTTCGCCCGGCTCGTACGCGGTGCCTTCGAGGCCGACGGGGTCCCGGTCGGCCCGCTCGCCGCCACCTCCGGCTCCCTCGACGCCATCGAGCGCGTCCTCGCCGCCCACCTGCGGCCCGGTGACGCCCTCGCGGTCGAGGACCCCGGCTGGGGCAGCCTCCTCGACCTCGTCCCGGCGCTCGGGCTGCGGCCGTTGCCGGTCGCGGTCGACGACGAGGGGCCGCTGCCCGAGGAGGTCCGGCGGGCGCTGGCGGAAGGCGCGCGCGCCGTGGTGCTCACCTGCCGCGCCCAGAACCCGACCGGCGCGGCCGTCTCCGCCGCCCGGGCCCGGGAGTTGCGCGAGGTGCTCGTCGCCCACCCCGAGGTGCTGCTCGTCGAGGACGACCACGGCCACGGCATCGTCGCCCCGCCGCCGCACCCGCTGGCCGGCACCACCACGCACTGGGCCTTCGTCCGCTCGGTCGCCAAGGTGTACGGCCCCGATCTGCGGGTCGCCGCCGTGACCGGGGACCCGGTCACACTCGACCGGCTCCGGGGCCGCCAGCGGCTCGGGCCCGGCTGGGTGAGCCTGCTGCTCCAGCGGGCCGTCGCCGCCCTCTGGCGGGCCGGCGCCCCCGACCTCGCCGAGGTGGCCCGCGCCTACGACGAGCGGCGCGAGGCGCTGGTCCGGGCGCTGGCGGGGCGCGGGGTCCAGGCGCGCGGGGCAGGCGGCCTCAACGTCTGGGTGCCCGTCGCCGACGAGACCCGCGCGGTCTCCGCCCTGCTCCACGCCGGCTGGGGGACGGCCCCCGGGGCGCGGTTCCGCCTCGGTGCGCCGCCCGGCGTCCGCATCACCGTCTCCCCGCTGTCCCCGGACGACATCGAGCCCCTGGCCGACGCCGTGGCCGACGCCGTGCGGCCGCCGCGCGGGGTGCGTTACGCCTGAGGCCGGGAGCGAGTCGGCCGGGCGCGGCGCCAGGGTCGCGCCGACCAGGGCCGACACGGCATCCAGCGGTGTCGACCGGGCAGGGGGCCTCGCCGAGCGGGGCGACGGCCGGGGCGGCGAAGCGGCTGCCGTGGCAGACGCGGGTGATGCGGGCGTCCCGAACGCCCGGGACCAGGCAGCCCGCGTGGGCGCAGACCGCGCCGAACGCCTGGAGTTCACCCTTCTCCGGCTTCCCCCATGACACCCCGTCGCCCCCGACCGCCCCGGTCGGCGCACGCGCGGGACCCGGTCGCCGGACCGGCTCCGGTGGAGCGCCCGTTGTCCCGGAGCCGGGTTCCGGTGCGGGGGGCGCGGTGAGGTGCCGCCGGTCCCATGGCCCGGCGGGGGCCGTCCGGGGCGCACGTAGTGTGGGCGCATGCTCACCGAAGTCTCCGTGACCCGCTACATCACGCCGCTGCGTGAGGGCGGGTCCCTCCCCGGTCTGGTCGAGGCGGAAGGGGACGGCCACCGCGCCCCCTACGTCCTCAAGTTCAGCGGCGCGGGACAGGGCCGCAAGACCCTGGTCGCCGAGGTGGTCTGCGGGCAGCTCGCCCGCGCCCTCGGCCTGCGCGTCCCCGAACTGGCGGCGGTCCGGCTCGATCCCGTCCTCGGCCTCGGTGAGCCCGACGAGCAGGTGCAGGCCCTGCTCAAGTCCAGCGGCGGCCTCAACCTCGGCATGGCCTACCTCAGCGGCGCCCTCGGCCACGACCCGCTCTCCTACACCGTGCGCGCCGACGAGGCGGCCCGCGTCCTGTGGTTCGACGCGCTGGTGGGCAACGTCGACCGCTCCTGGCGCAACCCCAACCTGCTCGTCTGGCACGGCGACCTCTGGCTCGTCGACCACGGCGCCACGATGATCTGGCACCACAACTGGCCCACCGCGGCCAAGTCCGCGCTGCGCCCCTACGACGGCGCCGACCACGTCCTGGCCCCCTTCACCTCCGCCCCCGAGGTCGCCGCCGCCGACGCCGAGCTGCGCCCGTGGATCACCCCGGAACTGCTGGCCGCGGTCACCGCCGACATCCCGGACGTCTGGCTCGCCGACGAGCCGGGGTTCGAGACGCCGGACGCCGTCCGCCGCGCGTACGCCGAGACCCTGCTGACCCGCGCCGAGGGGCTTCTCGGCCGGCTCACCCTCCCCTCCGGCCTCGCCCCGGCCGGACCGCCCTACGGCTGGCGTGCCCCCGCCGCCGGTGAGGAGCCCCGCCCGTGACCACCGGCCAGGACGTCTTCGAGTACGCGACACTGCGCGTCGTGCCCCGCGTCGAGCGCGGCGAGCTGATCAACGCCGGAGTGGTCGTCTACTGCCGCGCCCGGGGCGTGGTCGCCGCCCGCACCCATCTCGACGAGGCCCGGCTCGCCGCCCTCGACCCCGCCGCCGACACCACCGGCGTACGGGCCGCCCTCGGCGCCGTCGAGCGGTTCTGCGCGGGCGGCGACGCGGCCGGTGAGGCCGCGGGTGACGACGCCGGGAGGCGGTTCCGCTGGCTCATCGCGCCGCGCTCCACCGTCGTGCAGCCGGGGCCCGTGCACACCGGGCTCACCGACGACCCGGAGGCGGAGGCGGACCGGCTGCTGGAGCAGCTCGTGCTGTGATCCTCGTCCGGCTCTCCGCGTGCCGTTGACACCGGGTGCCAGGGCTTCTAGCGTCACGCCAGGAGAAGGTACTAAGCGGTCGCTCACCCGTGAGGCGGGCCGTCGCCCGGGGCCGCGTCCCGCGGCTTCGCGGGCGTTCCAGGATTTCCAGGACGAGGAGAACAGCATGTCCACCACCGAGCAGCGCGTCGCCGTCGTGACCGGGGCCGCCCGGGGCATCGGAGCCGCCACCGCCGTCCGGCTGGCCGCCGAGGGCCGTGCCGTCGCCGTCATCGACCTCGACGAGGCCGCCTGCGCGGGCACCGTCGAGCGGATCACCGCCGCCGGAGGCCGCGCGCTGGCCGTCGGCTGCGACGTCTCCGACGAGGCCCAGGTGCAGGCGGCGATCGACCGCGTCGCCGCCGAGCTGGGCGCGCCGACCATCCTGGTCAACAACGCCGGCGTCCTGCGCGACAACCTCCTCTTCAAGATGAGCGCGTCCGACTGGGACACCGTCATGAACGTGCACCTGCGGGGCGCCTTCCTGATGAGCCGTGCCGTGCAGAAGCACATGGTCGACGCCGGGTTCGGCCGGATCGTCAACCTCTCCAGCTCCTCTGCCCTCGGCAACCGCGGCCAGGTCAACTACGCCGCCGCCAAGGCCGGCCTCCAGGGGCTGACCAAGACCCTCGCCAAGGAACTGGGCAAGTTCGGCGTCACCGCCAACTCGGTCGCCCCCGGCTTCATCGCCACCGACATGACCGCCGCCACGGCCGAGCGCGTCGGCATGGGCTTCGAGGACTTCCAGGCCGCCGCCGCCACCCAGATCCCCGTCCAGCGCGTCGGCACCCCCGACGACATCGCCAACGCCATCGCCTTCTTCACCGGCGACGCGGCCGGCTTCGTCTCCGGCCAAGTCCTGTACGTGGCCGGCGGCCCGCTCAACTGACCCCCGCCGCAGAGAACGGACGACAACCATGACTGTGCAGGACAGCGGCAAGGTCGCCCTCATCACCGGCGCCAGCCGGGGCATCGGCTACGGCGTCGCCGAGGCACTGGTCGCCCGCGGCGACCGGGTCTGCATCACCGGCCGTACCGAGGAGACCCTCAAGGAGGCCGTGGAGCGGCTCGGCGCCGACCGGGTCATCGGGGTGGCGGGCAAGGCCCACGACACCGGCCACCAGGCCGAGGCGGTGGCGCGGACCATGGAGGCGTTCGGCCGCGTCGACTTCCTGGTCAACAACGCCGGCACCAACCCGGTCTTCGGCCCCATCGCCGACCTCGACCTGAACGTGGCCCGCAAGGTCTTCGAGACCAACGTGATCTCGGCGCTCGGTTTCGCCCAGCAGACGTTCAAGGCGTGGCAGGCGGAGAACGGCGGCGCCATCGTCAACATCGCCTCGGTCGCCGGGGTCTCGGCCTCTCCCTTCATCGGCGCGTACGGCATGAGCAAGGCCGCCATGGTCAACCTCAGCCTCCAGCTCGCCCACGAGTTCGCGCCCAAGGTGCGGGTCAACTCCATCGCCCCGGCCGTGGTGAAGACCAAGTTCGCCCAGGCCCTCTACGCAGGGCGCGAGGAGGAGGCCGCGGCCGCCTACCCGCTGGGCCGGCTCGGGGTTCCCTCGGACATCGCCGGAGCCGCCGCCTTCCTCACCTCCGAGCAGTCCGCCTGGGTCACCGGGCAGACGCTCGTGATCGACGGAGGCATCTTCCTGAATGCGGGCGTCGGCTGACGAAGCCGCGCGCACGGGACGTTCGACGCTTCAAGTCCCTGATGGACCAAGGCACTTGGGCCATCAGGGGCCTGCGGTAGGGTGCGCCAACCCCCTTGGCACGGCCGATCGAGGAGTGAGCGCGTGTTCAACCGGAATCGACGTCTGCGTGTGGTGGCGGCCGCAGCATCCACCTCCCTGCTGGCTGGTTGCGGCCTGGTGCCGTTCAGCAGCGAGGAAGAGAAGCAGGAGATCGTGGTCGGCACCATGAGCGCCCCCACCACCCTCGACCCGGCCGCCGCTTGGGACGGCTCCTGGGAGCTGTACCGGAACATCTTCCAGACCCTGGTGAACTTCCCGCCCGGAGCCACCGAACCGCAACCGGACGCCGCCGAGAGCTGCCGGTTCATCGACACCCAGAACAAGGCGTACGAGTGCGTCCTCCGCGAGGGCCTCACCTTCTCGGACGGCGCCGGGCTGGACGCCGACGCGGTCAAGCACTCGGTGGACCGCATCGTCGCCATCAACGACAAGCGCGGCCCCGCCGGCCTGCTCGGCAGCCTCGACCGGGTCGAGGCCAAGGACGAGCGCACCGTCACGTTCCACCTGAACAAGTCGGACGCCACCTTCCCGTTCGTGCTCTCCGCCCCGGCCCTCTCGCTCGTCTCCCCGGACGCCTACCCGGCCGACAAGCTGCGCGAGGGCGACGACGTGGTCGGCTCGGGGCCGTACACGCTGGAGGACTACAAGCCGGAGGACCACGCCGACCTGGCCAGGAACGCCGGCTACAAGGGCCCGGCGAAGGTCGGCAACGACGCCGTCTCCATCCGGTACTTCAAGGAGTCCGGCACCATGGTGGGGGCGCTGAAGAAGGGGGAGATCGACATCACCTTCCGCGGCCTCGCCGCCGAGGACGTCGTCGCCCTCGACGGGAAGAGCCGCAAGGCGGGCATCCAACTGGTCGAGACGGCCGGCACCGAGATCCGCTACCTCGTCTTCAACCCCGAGGACCCCTGGGCCAGGAACCCGGCCGTCCGCAAGGCCGTCGCCCAGACGGTCGACCGCGGCGCGATAGCCCACAAGGTCTACCGAAACACCGTGGAGCCGCTCTACTCGATGGTCCCCCGGGGGCTGACCGGCCACGCGACCAGCTACTTCGACCGCTTCGGCAAACCGGACGAGAACAAGGCCGCGCAGATCCTCTCCGACGCCGGGATCAACGAGCCCGTCCCGTTGACGCTCTGGTACACCACCGACCGGTACGGCTCGGCCACCGAGAAGGAGTTCCAGGAACTGAAGCGGCAGCTGGACGGCTCCGGACTCTTCGACGTGACGATCAAGGGCCGCCCGTGGAAGACCTTCGAACCGGGCTACCGCAAGGGCGAGTACCCCGTCTTCGGCCGCGGCTGGTTCCCCGACTTCCCCGACGCGGAGAACTTCATCGCCCCGTTCGTCGGTGAGAACAACGCGCTGAGCACGCCGTACGTCTCCAAGGAGATCACCGACGAGCTGCTGCCGCAGTCGCGCCGGGAGAGCGACCGGGGCGCGGTCGCCGCGCAGTTCGAGAAGGCCCAGGCGATCCTTCTGGAGGACACCCGGCTGCTGCCGCTGTGGCAGGGCAAGCAGTACCTCGCCGCCAGCGAGGAGATCGCCGGCGCCGAACGCGCCCTCGACCCCTCGGCGATCATGATGATGTGGGAGCTGAGCCGCAAGCAGAGCTGGTAGCCGGGCGACGCCCCTCCCCGACGACCGGGGAGGGGCCGGGCGGCGGGCACGGCTGTCGGTGGGCGCCGGTAGGTTCTCCGGTGATACGTGACCGCACCACCGGAGGGTTGTCCACGTGACCGACACCGCCCAGCTGCCCGAGTCATGGCGAGAGGTCCTCGGCGAGGAACCGCAGAAGCCCTACTTCCAGCAGCTGATGGAGTTCGTGGCGCAGGAGCGCGCCCGCGGGCCGGTCTACCCGCCGCGCGACCAGGTCTTCGCCGCCCTGGAGGCCACCCCCTTCGACCAGGTCAAGGTCCTCGTCCTCGGCCAGGACCCGTACCACGGCGAGGGCCAGGGCCACGGCCTGTGCTTCTCGGTGCGCCCGGGCGTGAAGACCCCGCCCTCCCTGCGCAACATCTACAAGGAGATGCACGCGGAGCTGGGCCACCCCGTCCCGGACAACGGCTACCTGATGCCCTGGGCCCGCCAGGGCGTCCTCCTGCTCAACGCGGTGCTCACCGTCCGCGCCTCCGAGGCCAACTCCCACAAGGGCAAGGGATGGGAGAAGTTCACCGACGCGGTCATCCGCGCCGTCTCCGACCGCCCCGACCCGGTCGTCTTCGTCCTGTGGGGGAACTACGCCCAGAAGAAGCTGCCGCTGATCGACACCGAGCGGCACGCCGTGGTCAAGGGCGCCCACCCCTCCCCGCTGTCGGCGAAGAAGTTCTTCGGCTCCCAGCCCTTCACCCAGATCGACAAGGCCGTCGCCGAGCAGGGCCACGAGCCGATCGACTGGCGCATCCCGGATCTCGGACCGAACTGACCGGCGGGCCCGGCACGGGCGCCGCCGTCCACCCGGGCGGTGCGCCCGACACCGCTGTGCGGACGAGCCCGCCCGGTGGCGCGCCGGGAATGTCGGTGGGGGCGGCTAGCGTCGAGGGCGGTCGCCGGGTGCCGGGCGGCCGTCCGACGACACGACGGAGGAACGGTGGCGGAACAGCAGGGGCAGGCGGCCGAGGACCCGGTGATGACCCGGATCGGGCAGATCGCCATGCTGCAGCACGCGGGGGACCGGGAAGAGGCCGGGCAGCGGTTCGCCGCCCTCTGGGAGGAGATCGGCCCCGACGCGGACCCCCTCCACCGCTGCACCCTCGCCCACTACATGGCCGACACCCAGCAGGACCCGGCCGAGGAGCTGCGCTGGGACCTGCTGGCGCTGGAGGCCGCCGACGGGCTCACCGACGACCGGGTCGCCGCCCACCACGCCTCGCTCGCGGTCCGCGGCTTCTACCCCTCCCTCCATCTCAACCTCGCCGCCGACTACGCCGGGCTCGGTCGTCCCGACGCGGCCCGGGACCACCTTCGCCAGGCCCGCGCCCGGGTCGACGCCCTGGCCGACGACGCATACGGGCGACTGGTGCTCGGCGGCATCGAGCGGCTGGAGCGCGAGTTGGGGGTGGGTGACGGGCCCGCCGGCGGGGCCGCGGGGTCGGTGGGGCGCCCCCGAGCCGAGGGAGAGGCGGGCGGCGCCTGAACTCCGGGCCGGCTCGCGGCCCGTATCCGACAGCGGATCAGCCTCCGTAGGTGTCGTCGCAGATCCGCGACGGGGGGCTGCCCGGCGGCCACGTGCCGTACTGCCGTCCCAGGGCGCAGACGTCCGCGTCCGCCGGGGGAGGCGGGGCCGGCGGTTCGGCTCGGGGGACGGGCGGGGCGGCGGGCGCCGGAGCCGGGCCAGGCCGCCTCGGCGCGGGGCGCGGGGCCGCCGGTCGGGGCGGGGGAGCCGCCTTCGAGGGCTGGGGACGCGGCGGACGCGCCGCCGCGGCGGTGGGGTCCTCCCCGGTCCTGCGCAGGGCCTCGCGGGCCGGGGACCGTTCGATCTGCGGTTCGGCGTGCTCCTCGGCGGCGGTCGGCGCGGTGGCGGGGGAGCGGCCGGGAGGCGACCCCGCCCCGGGCGGCCGGTCCACGGTGACGCAGCCGGCGACGGCGGTCACCGCGACGGTGGCCAGGAGCGCGGCGGCGGTTCTGGTTCGGTGCACGCGCGCCACTCTGGCCCATCGAGGCCGGTCCCCGCGCCGCCCGGCCGCAGGATGGCCCGCACGGGTGACGCCCGGCGCGCGAGGCTGCCGTGCGCAGGGGCTGCGGCCAACCTCGGCCAGGGCGGCAACCAGGCGATCGAGAACGGTGTGGTCCTCGCCCACCACCTCGCCCCGGGCACCCCGCCAGGGGCCGACCTCGCCGCGTACAGCGCCGAACGGCTGCCGCGCACCAGCGCCGTCGTCGCGCGGGCCGCGAAGGCCGGGGCGCTCACCCTGCTGCGTCCCGCACTCGCGGTGCGGGCGCGCGACACGCTGGTCGCCACGGCCGGCCGGCTCGGACCCGACCTCGTACTGCGCTCCTTCGCCGGGATCACCGACTGGCGGCCGCCGGAGCGCACGTATGCTTCCCCCGCGCGCGGCGCCCGTCCGGAGGGCCGCCGCCAGGACGCGGGGAGCGGCACATGAGGGTCGGCTGCATCGGACTCGGGGACATCGCGCAGAAGGCGTACCTGCCGGTGCTGACCGCCCAGCCCGGCGTCGAACTCCACCTGCAGACCCGCACCCCGGCCACGCTGGCCCGAACGGCGGCCGTGTACCACCTGCCCGAAGAGCGGTGCCACCGGGATCTCGACTCCCTGCTGGCCGCCCGCCCGGACGCCGCCTTCGTGCACGCCCCGACCGAGGTCCACGAGTCGCTGGTCGGCCGGCTGATCGAGGCCGGGGTGCCCACCTACGTCGACAAACCGCTCGCCTACGACTACGCCGCCTCCGAGCGGCTCGTCGCCCGGGCCGAGGAGCGCGGCGTCCCGCTGGCCGTCGGCTTCAATCGACGGTACGCGCCCGCCTACCTCCAGTGCCTGGAGCACCCCCGCGACCTGATCGTCCTCCAGAAGAACCGGGTCGGGCTCCCCGAGCGGCCGCGCGGCTTCGTCTTCGACGACTTCATCCACGTGATCGACACCCTGCGCTTCCTGGTCCCCGGCCCCGTCGACCACGTGGGCATCCGGGTCCGGGCCGAGGCCGGGCTCCTGCACCACGCGGTGCTCCAGCTCGGTGGTGACGGCTTCACCGCGCTCGGTGTGATGAACCGGCTCAGCGGCTCCACCGAGGAGATCCTGGAGGTCTCCGGCCAGGACAGCAAGCGCCAGGTCCTCAACATCTCCGACATCGTCGACCACAAGGGCCAGCCCAGCGTGCGCCGCCGGGGCGACTGGGTGCCCGTCCCGCGCCAGCGCGGCATCGAGCAGGCCGCCCTCGCCTTCCTCGACGCCGTCCGCGCCGGGGAGACGCTCGACGCCCGGGACGCGCTGGAGACCCACGAACTGTGCGAGCGCGTGGTGCGCGAGGCGGAGACGGCGGGGTAGGACCGCCATCGGCCTTACACGGCCGCGCGCTTCCCTTTCCGCGGTCCACGCGACCGTGCCGCCCGCCACCACCAGCCACGCCACCGCCGCGTGGACCGCCCGGTCCCCGAACCGCACATGGGCGGCGGACCGGAAGCGGGCTGGACCCGGCACGCCTCGTCGGTGCTGCAGCCGATGCCGAGGCGGCGGGCGGCCCGGCGGCGTCGAAGACGGCGCTCACCCCGGTGAGTGCCGCGTGGGCGGCGGGGCGGCCCGATCCCGTCGCCCGCACCGCTCGCCGCGTAGGCGTGCTGCGCCGGCGAGTGGGGCGTCGGCCGGCAGCCCCACGGCCCCAGGCCAGCCCGGCGGCGCGGCGAGCGCCAGGGTGAAGACCTGCGGGCCGGCCTCACCCGGTGTGTACCGCCGGCAGGAAGCCGAGCCCGCTCAGCCAGCCCACCAGAGCGGCCCGCCGCGCGGTCGGCGCGCAGCCGCCGGCTGGGAGCGGGATGACCGGTGCGGGCAGCGCTCCGGCGAGAGCGCGGCGGGCGCGCGCCGCCAGCGTGAACAGGGGCCGGACGGCGCTCTCTCCACCATCTGGCTCACCCCTTGAGGCCGCAGCTCGGAGCGGCAGTTCCCGGCCTGCGGCCCGGGCTCGACGCCGCCAGGTCAACTCCGGTCCGCCGACGGCGCCCCGCCCTGCCACATCGCCTCGGCCACCACCTCGCTGAGCCGCCAGCCCCCGGCGGTGCGCACACCCCGCATGCGGTACCTGCCGCCCCGCACGGTGTCGGCGCTGCGGCCAGGCCCGTGGCCCCGCATGGGGGTCACGAAGTCGGCGTCCACCACGGCGAGGTCGCCCACCTCGCCGTCGCGGCGCTCGAAGGTCACCCTGCGGTTCACGATCAGGTGCTGGTACGGCCGGGGGACCTCGCCCCGGGTCCGCTGCCGGGGCGCGGCACACCCCTGGGGCTCCTCCCGTCCGTCGAGCACCGGATCGTCGAGGACCGCCCCCGGCACGCAGAGCGGACGGCACGCCTCCAGGTCCCCGGCCACGACGGCGCGGGCGTACTCGGTCACCAGGGTGTCCACGGCGAGACGGTCCAGAACGGTCGCGAGCTCCACGCGCTGCGTCATCACCCCAGTGTCGGCCATTCGCGCGCCGGGGCCTAGGGAGTGTCCGGCGGGTCTTCGTGGGCCTGCGACGCCCGGCACGCCCTCTCGCCGTACGCCCGGATCACCCGAGTACGTCCCGTACGAGGGAGATCCGGGCGCACGCCCAGAGCACGCACCGGACGCCGCAGGCTGTTCCACGAAGGTCCGCCGGACAGGCCCCAGACGTGTGCACGGCGCTCCGGCGGGCCCGCGGCGGCACGCTTCGGCCGAGCGAGGGAACCGGAGCGCGCCGCACCGCACACTCCCCGGCCCAGAGTGGCAGGCCGATTAGCGTACGTGACGCTCAGTACACCCCTTACGTAGAAGTGGAGCGTTCCATGATCCGTCGTATGGCGATCACCCTGGCCGGCGTCGGTGCCGCCGCCCTCCTCGCCGCCTCCCCCGCCGCTGCCCAGGGCGGCGGCAGCGCCGAGTTCGAGGTGGAGGGCTGGAAGGCCGCCGGCACCGTGGTCAAGGTCGGCGACATCGTCGTCAAGGACTTCAAGGCCGCGGGCTTCGAGGCCGAGGCGGAGTTCACCCAGCGCTGACCGCCCCGTCAGGGGCTCCCGCACACCGGTACCCCGGCCGCCCGGCCGGGGTACCGGTGCGTCCGCCCTTCCCCTTGCACACCCAACCAGCGGTCGCACCACCGCCTCGGGCGGTAGCCCGGCCGCTCTTGGTGACGGGCGGGGACACGGCCGGAGCGGCAGGTTCCGCCTCGCGCCCCGCCCCGAAGGCGTACCCCGTTGACCCGTCCGGTCCTCACGGGAACGCCGGCCGTTTTCCCGTCGGCCCGAACCGGGAATCCGCGCTCCATGGACCATGAGCAAGTACCCGTACTCGACGCCCTCGCCGCCTACCACGCCGAGCGGCAGCTCCCCTTCGCCCCGCCCGGCCACAAGCAGGGCAAAGGCGCCGACCCCCGGGTGCGGGGCGTCCTCGGCGACGCCGTCTTCCGCGGTGATCTCCTCGCCATGAACGGCCTGGAGGACCGCACCTCCTCCCGGCGCGTCCTCCAGCGCGCACAGGAGCTGATGGCCGACGCGGTGGGGGCTGAGCACACCTTCTTCTCCACCTGCGGCAGCTCCCTCTCCGTCAAGGCCGCCATGCTCTCCGTCGCCGGCCCCCACGAGTCCCTGCTGATCGGCCGCGACGCCCACAAGTCGGTCGTCTCCGGCCTCGTCCTCGCCGGCATCCGCCCCGTCTGGGTCGACCCGCAGTGGGACCCCGGCCTGCACCTCGCGCACCCCCCGGCCGCCGAGACGTACGCGGAAGCCTTCGCCCGCCACCCCGAGGCGCGCGGCGCGCTCGTCACCACGCCGACGCCCTACGGCACCTGCTCCGACCTCGCCGCCATCGCCGAGGTCTGCCACCGCCACGGGGTGCCCCTGGTCGTGGACGAGGCGTGGGGTGCGCACCTGCCCTTCCATCCCGACCTGCCCACCTGGGCCATGGATGCGGGCGCCGACGTCTGCGTGACCTCGGTCCACAAGATGGGCTCGGGACTGGAACAGGGCTCCGTCTTCCACCTCCAGGGCGACCTGGTCGACCCGGCCACCCTGCGCAGCCGCGAGGACCTCCTCGGCACCACCAGCTCCTCGGTGCTGCTCTACGCCGCGCTCGACGGCTGGCGCCGCCAGATGGTTCAGCACGGCCGGGCCCTCTACGACGACGCGCTGGAACTGGCCGCCTCGGTGCGGGCGCGGGTGGCGCAGACCGACGGCCTCCACGTACACGGCCGGGACGACTTCTGCGGGCCGGGCCGGGCCGTGGACCTCGACCCCCTTCAGCTGATCATCGACGTGAGCGGGCTCGGCATCAGCGGCTACCGCGCCGTGGACGCCCTGCGGACGCAGGGTCTCTCCCTGCACTTCGGGGACCACCGCAGGATCAACGCACAGCTCACCCACGCCGACGACGAGGAGAGCGCCGACGCCCTGCTCGCCGGGTTGCGCCGGCTCGCTGCCGAGGCGGCCGGACTGCCCCGTGACCGGCCGGTCGAAGTGCCTGGTCCGGACGGACTGAGGCTGGAGCAGGTCATGCTGCCCAGGGACGCCTTCTTCGGAGCCGTGGCGGACGTCCCCTGGCGCGAGGCCGAAGGGCGGGTGGCCGCCGAGATGCTCACGCCGTACCCGCCCGGAATCCCCGCGGCGCTGCCCGGGGAGCGGCTGGGCCGCGCGGTGCTGAGCTACCTGCGGACCGGGGTCGAGGCGGGCATGGTCGTGCCGGACGCGGCGGACCCGGGGCTGGACACCGTACGGGTGGTCGCCGAGGCGTGAGCGGGCGTCAGCGGCCGGCCGAGCCGGGCGCCAGCGAGAAGACCGCGCCGTCCGGGTCGCGCAGGACCGCGCCCTCGTCGGCCACCGGCGTGGTCTCCGCCAGCCGCACCGCGCCCAGCTCCACCGCCCGGCGTGCCGCCGCGGCCACGTCCGGGACCGGGAAGATCAGGTTCCAGCGCGGGTGGAGCGCGGGGTTCCGCGGGTCGCGGTGGCGGAGCCGGGCCGCCACATGGCCGTGGTCGCGCAGCACGATCTCGTCGTCCTCGTACCCCACCGCGTCCTCGCCCTCGCGGTACTCCCAGTCCAGGACCGCGCCGTAGAAGAGGGCGGCGGCGAGCGGGTCCGCGCTCTCCAGGACCAGCCACCACGGGCGGCGCAGCCGCCAGTGCTGCCAGTCGTCGACCATCCGGCCCTCCCAGAGGCCGAAGGTCGGGCCCGTCGGGTCGGCGGCCAGGGTGGCGCGGCCGGAGGGGGTGTCGACCGGGCCGATGGCCACCGTCCCGCCGCGCTCCCGCACCCGTCCGGCCGCCTCGTTCGAGTCGGCCACCGCGAAGTACGCCAGCCAGTCGACGGCGACGGGCAGCGAGGGGTCGACCGCACCGAGACTGGCCACCGGGATGCCGTCGGCGGTCGCGGTGGACCAGTCCTCGCCCATCGGTGAGGGCGCGAACTCCCAGCCCAGCACCTGCCCGTAGAAGTCGCGGGCGGCGGTGATGTCGTGGGTCAGCAAGGTCGCCCAGCAGGGCGCGCCGGTCAGGGCGTTGCCGGTGATCTCCATACGCGAGGTGCCGGTGGTGGTCATCGGGTCCCCCCGTGCGCTGTCTGGATCATGTCGTACTCGCCGCCTCACCGTGTGCGGACGGGAGGGCGCCGCCGGGCGGAGCGGGCGCTCCGCGAGGGCGGGACCGGCCGGGCCGGACGTGCCCACTCCCGTCTGCGAGTGTGACAGCACACCGCCCGATAAGCCAACGAAACGGGCGAAAGGGTCTCAGGTCGCCGACTCGCCCGCGTGCGGGCTCAGCGCCCCGGCCGCCACCAGGATGAAGATCAGCACGCCCAGCGCCACCCGGTAGTAGACGAACGGCATGAAGCTGCGGGTGGTGATGAACCTCATGAACCAGGCGATCACCGCGTACCCGACGGCGAAGGCGACCAGGGTGGCGAAGACGGTCTGGCCCCATGCGACGTGCCCCTCGCCCGCGTCGCGCAGTTCGTAGAAGCCCGAGGCCAGGACGGCCGGCACCGCCAGCAGGAACGAGTAGCGCGCCGCGGCCTCGCGGGTGTAGCCCATCAGTAGGCCGCCGCTGATGGTGGCGCCGGAGCGGGAGACACCGGGGACCAGGGCCAGCGCCTGGCAGCAGCCGTAGATCAGGCCGTCGCGGACGCCCAGGTCGCGCAGGGTCTTGCCGCCGCCTGCCCGGTGCCGGCCGCCGCCGGCCTCGGCGCGGGCCGCCAGCCGGTCGGCGAGGCCCAGCGCCAGGCCCATCACGATGAGGGTGGTGGCGATCAGTCGCAGGTCCCGGAACGGCCCCTCAATCTGGTCCTTGAGCGTGATCCCCAGTACGCCGATCGGGATCGAGCCGATGATGACCAGCCAGCCGAGCTGGGCGTCATGGTTCCCCCGCGTCGAGCCGTCGCGACGGACCAGCGCGACGACCGAGCGGCACCAGGCGCCGACGATGTTCGCGATGTCCCTGCGGAAGTAGATGAGGACGGCCGCCTCGGTGCCGATCTGGGTGATCGCGGTGAACGCCGCGCCTGGGTCGTGCCAGCCCGCGAAGGCCGCGGTCAGCCGCAGGTGGGCGCTGGAGGAGATCGGCAGGAACTCGGTGAGTCCCTGGACCAGCCCGAGGATGAAGGATTCGAACCAGGACATGGAAGGCAGGCCGTCCGGGGAGCGTCGTGCGCGGCGGCCGGTGCTCCCGGGGCGCCGTCGCGGTGCGGGCAGGACCGCCCGGGCCGCGTGGCCGCCGGGGCGCGACCCGTGGCCCGGGCCGCTCGCGGCGCCCGACGCGGCGTCAGGCGTGCGCCGGTCGGTGCGAAAGGTGCGGTATGCCCCGGATCGCTCCCCCCGGCCCGGGCAGCGTAACGCCGTCAAGTGGCCGGGGAGCGTCGCCCGCCCAGGCGGGTCGTGGGCCGGAAGGCGTACGGAAAGTGACGCGCCGGCAGGCGGGGTCCGGCTTCCGGCCGCCGGGGCGGCGCACCGGCCTCACCCGCCGCCGTGGACGACGGTGGCCTCCTCGAAGCCCGGCGAGGTGGGCAGTCCCTCCAGCGTGCCGGTGGTGTTCCACTCGGCCGGGGCGGTCGGGCCGCTCTCCTTCGCGGTGTCGCCGATGTGCCGTACGGCCAGCTTGTTGACGGTCTGTTCGCTGCCCGCGTTGTCGGGGACGAGGCCGCCCAGCCTGTCGAGCAGGCCCCGCTGCCCGACAGGCGGTGCAGCAGCGGTCCGCTTCGAGCGCGGGCGTGCCGGGCTCCGCGTGCGGCAGCCGGATCTCGGCCCGGGCCCGCTCCTCGTCACCTTCACCGTCGTCCTTGGACGGCACGGCTGCCGTGCGACCCGAACCGCCGCTTCGAATCAGGCAGTTCGCCCCCGTCACCGTCCCCGTCCCCGTCCCCGCCGTCGCCGGGCGGGGGTGGACGTACCCGGACTACGCCGCCGGGCGCCGGGCCCGCAGCGCGAAGAGCAGCGGAATCTGCGGCGCCGCGTCCGGCAGCCGCCACCGTCCCGACTCCGTGCGCACCATTTCCGGCCAGCGCGGGAAGGGCAGCTCCTCGTCCTCCCGGAGCAACTCGATCACCAGCCCCGCACCGGTCAGCGCGGTCACCACCTCGCCGAGCCCGTGCATCCACTCCACACTCTCGGTCGCCCCCTCCACAGGCGGCCCGTCGGTGTACGTGTACGCGGAGTCCCGGCGGATCGCGCCCCGTCCGGCCAGGTAGTCGTGGCGCAGCACCAGCGGAGCGTCGGCCTCGGCGGTCGGCGTCGGCCCGAAGGAGTTGAGCAGCGGATGGAACTCCGCGAGGTAGAGCATTCCGCCCGGGCGCAGCAGACCGGCCACCACCGCCGCCCAGCGGTCCAGGTCGGGCAGGTAGCACAGGGCGCCCTTGCCCGTGTAGACCACGTCGAAGCGGGCCTCGCCGAGTGCTTCGACGGCGTCGTAGACATTGGCCTGAACGTAACGGGTCCCGGCCGTCGGCCCGGCCTCCTGGCGTGCCGCCAGCTCCCTCGCGGCCGCCACCGAGGCACCGGACAGGTCGAGACCGGTCGCCCGTGCGCCCTTCCCCGCCAGCACCAGCGTCTCGGTGCCCAGGTGGCACTGGAGGTGGACCAGGTCCCGCCCGGCCAGCTCCCCGAGGTCGTCCCACTCGTAGGGGGCGAACCACCGTGCCGGGTCGAGTGCCTGCGCCTCGTCGGCCAGGCCGTAGAAGTCGCTCGCCGTGTGGACGGGGGTCCGGGCGTCCCAGTTCGCCTCGTTGACCGCCATCAGCCGCCGGTCGGCGGAGTCGGTCCGCCGCTTGTCGTCCGTCACCAGGTCATCCATACGGCCCATCCAACCCGGCCGTCCCGCTCCCGTCCCGTCCCGCCGGGAAGATCGAGCCAGCCCGTGGCGGGGTCAGTTCCCGCCGAGCCGGTGCCGTCCGCGCCACGCGAAGACCGAGGCGGCCAGAGCGGAGAGGGCGATGAACCCGGCCGAGGCGAGGAAGACCGGGGAGGTCGGCGAGGCCGCCGTCGACCCGGCCAGCACGTACGCCGCCGTGTTCGGCACCGAACCCACCGCCGTCGCCAGCAGGAACGACGTCCAGCCCATCCGGGAGACGGCGGCGCAGTAGTTGGCCGCGGCGAACGGGACGCCGGGGAAGAGCCGCACCGCCAGCATCGAGCGGAATCCGTGCCGGCTCAGCTGCCCGTCGGCCGCCTTCAGCCACGTGCCGCGCAACAGCGGGCGCAGCGCCTCCTGGCCCAGCAGCCGCCCGAGCCCGAAGGCGATCCCGGCGCCGATCACGGTCCCCGCGACCGCCGCGACCAGGCCGGTGGCGGAGCCGAACAGGGCGCCCGCCGCCAGGTTCAGCAGCGGCCTGGGCACGAACGCGGCCGTGCACAGTCCGTACCCGGCGGCGAAGAGCAGGGCCGAAAGCCCCGTGCCGAAGGCCGCCGGAACCCCCGTGGTGAGCACCTGCTGGGGTTCGAGGACCAGCACCGCCGTCCCGGCCGAGACCAGCACCAGGACCAGCAGGGAGAGCCGGGACCACGGCGCCGTCAGCAGCCGTGCGAGGCGTACCGCCGCAGAACGCGCGGGGGCCACCGGTGCGGTGGTGGGGGACGACATCCGGGGAGCGTAACCGACACGACGGGGTGATCGCCCCGCGGGACGCCGCGCTCCGCCACGCCCCCCGCCGTCGGCCACCGGCACGCCCGGCGCACCCCTTAGGGGGAGGGCCGGCCGGAGCGCCGGGGACCTGGATCGTTCTCGGTGCCGGCCCCCGCCCCGAAGCCGGATCAGGCCGTACGCAGCAGCAGCATCGCGCCCATCGCCAGCATCGTGACGGCCACCAGGGAGTCGACCACGCGCCAGGCGGTCGGGCGGGCCAGCACCCCGCTGAGCAGGCGGGCGCCGTAGCCGAGGGCGGCGAACCACACCAGGCTCGCCAGCATCGCCCCGGCGCCGAAGACCCAGCGCAGCGAGCCGCGGTCTGCGGCGATCGAGCCCAGCATCAGCACGGTGTCCAGGTACACGTGCGGGTTGAGCCAGGTCAGGGCCAGGCAGGTGAGGACCGCCGCCCGTACGGAGCCCGCGGCGGAGCCCCGGGTGGACAGGCCCTGTCCGTCGGCCGGACGCAGGGCGCGGACGGCGGCCAGGGCGCCGTAGCAGAGCAGGAAGCAGCCGCCGGCCAGGCCGACGACGGTCAGTGCGGGCGGCCAGGCGGTGACCACGGCTCCCAGGCCCGCCACGCCGAGGGAGATCAGGACCGCGTCGGACAGGGCGCAGATGACGACCACCGCGAGCACGGCCTCGCGTCGCACCCCCTGACGCAGGACGAAGGCGTTCTGGGCGCCGATCGCGACGATCAGGGACAGGCTGGTGCCGAATCCGGCGGCGGCCGCGGGGAGGAAGCTGCTGGTCATACCGACGACGTTAGGCACCGGCCGGACATCAGTCGAGCTAAAGTTTCTTACGTACCATGAGCATTCCTGAAGAGGGACGAGGAGCGAGAAGGGTGGGAGGAGCCCGATGGCCATGACGGATCTGCCGTCCGAGCAGGTGCGTACGTTGCTCGCCGTCGTGGACGAGGGCACGTTCGACGCCGCCGCGGGGGCCCTGCACGTGACGCCCTCCGCGGTCAGCCAGCGGATCAAGGCGTTGGAACAGCGCACCGGACGGGTGCTCCTGATGCGGACGAAACCGGCCCGGCCCACCGAGTCCGGGCAGGCGGTCGTCCGGTACGCGCGGCAGCTGGCGGCGCTGGAGCGAGAGGTGCGTGCCGACCTCGGGACGGCCGACGACGGGTCCCCGGCCCGGCTGCCCATCGCGGTGAACGCCGACTCGCTGGCCACCTGGTTCCTGCCCGCGCTGATCCGGGTGCCCCAGGAACTGCCCGTCTGCTTCGAACTGCACCGCGAGGACGAGGCGCACACCGCGACCCTGCTGCGGGAGGGGCGGGTGATGGCGGCGGTGACCTCCTCCACGGAGCCGGTGGCGGGGTGCACGGTGCGCCCGCTGGGCCTGGCCAGGTACCTGCCCTCCGCCCAGCCGGAGTTCGCCGCACGCCGGCTCGCCTCGGGCCCGCTGGAGGAGAGCCTGCCCGAGGCCCCGGTGGTCGTCTTCGACCGCCGGGACGAACTGCAGGACGCCTTCGTCCGGGAACTGACCGGCGGCGCGCGGGGCGCGAGCGGCGTCCGGCACTACGTCCCGACGCCGGAGGGCTTCTGCGACGCGGTGGCCGCCGGGCTCGGCTGGGGGCTGGTGCCCGAACAGCAGGCGCTGCCCCGGTACCGGTCGGGCGCTCTCGTCCGCTTCGCTCCCGAGCGCCGGCTCGACGTCCCGCTCCACTGGCAGCAGTGGAAGCTGGACGTGCCGGCCCTGGCACTGGTCGCCGAGGCGGTGGCCGAGGCCGCCGCGGTGGCCCTGCACCGGCCGGAGTGAGGCCCCCCGGCCGCGGGCTCGCGGGAGAGGGGGCGCGTGGGCGGCGGGTGGCCGGCCGGCCACCGACTCCGCGCTGTCCTTGGGCTGTTGCGGCTGCCGCCGGGTGACACGGGACCAGCTCCAGAGGGCACAATGCCGCAGTGAACGACTCCCTCCCCGTGATCCGCGCCGTCCACGGCGGCACCGCCCGCCTGCTCCCCGACGTCGACCGCCCCCGCGCCTGGCTCCTGACGGTGGACGACGCGCCGCAGTCCTACGTGGACCTCGACGACCCCGCGTACCTGGAGTTCGAGTACCAGTGCCGGATCGCCCACGTCCTGGACACGCTGGCGGTCGACGCCCTCGACCTCGTCCACCTGGGCGGCGGCGCCCTCACCCTGCCCCGCCGGATGGCCGCCGCCCGCCCCGGTGTCCGCCAGCAGGTGGTGGAGTACGACCGTGCCCTGAGCAGCCTGGTCCGCGAGCACCTGCCCTACGGTGGTGACGCCTCGGGGATCACGGTGCACGGCGCCGACGCCCGCCGCTGGCTGGCCGAGGCGCCCGGCGGCAGCGCGGACGCCGTCGTCGGGGACGTCTTCGGCGGCTCCCGGGTGCCCGCCGAGCTGACCACGCTGGGCTGCGCCCGGGAGGTGGCCCGGGTGCTGCGGCCGGGCGGGGTGTTCGCCGCCAACCTGGCCGACGGCGCGCCGTTCGCCTTCCTGCGCTCGCAACTGGCCACGTTCCAGGTGGCCTTCGCCCACCTGGCACTCGTCGCCGAACCGGGCGTGCTGCGCGGGCGGCGGTTCGGCAACGCCGTCCTGGTCGCCTCCGACCACCCGCTCGACACGGCGGAACTGGCCCGCAGGACGGCGGCCGACCCGTTCCCCGCACGGGTGGTGGACGGCGGGGAACTGCGCAAGTTCACCGGTTCCGCCCGGCCGGTCGACGAGGACGAGGCGGTGGGCTCACCCGTACCGCCGGGCGGCACCTTCCGCGTCGGCGGCGTCTGAGTCGGAGTCGGTTGCCGGCGCCGGTTCGGAGGCGGCCGTCGCCACGGCCGCCCCAGGCACCGCCCCGCCTTCGTCGACGGCTGCGGAGGCGTCCGCCCGCTCCGGCCGGCGCGTCATGGTGCGCACCTGCGGCACGAAGAGCACGGCGGCGGTGACCAGCACGATGAGGACGGCCCCGCCCCACAGCGCGTTGCTCCGGCCGAAGGCCGACTCGGCGGGGCCCGCGAGCGCCGTCGCCAGGGGGACCATGCCTATCGAGCCCAACCAGTCGTAGGCGGACATCCGGGAGAACTTCTCCTCCGGGATCTCCTGGTGCATCGTGGTGATCCAGGCGACGCCGAACACCTCGACGGCGACGCCGCTGACGAACATCACGCCCACCAGGCCCGGCACCGGGAGGGGTACGGCGAGCCCGGCCGAGGGCAGGGCCAGCGTGAAGACGCAGAGCGTGCCGGCCAGCAGCGGCCTCCTGGGTTGCCAGCGCATCATCACCACCGCCCCCACCACGGTGCCCACCCCGAAGGCCGCCAGGGCGAATCCCCAGGGCGCGGGTCCGCCGAGGTGGTCCCGGGCGACCAGCGGCCCGTACACCGACTCGGCGGCGCCGATCACGGCGACCACCACGGAGAACTGGGCGACGATGCTCCAGAACCACGGCCGGGCCAGCGCCTCGTGCCAGCCGTCCCGCAGGTCGGCGAGGAGGTTGCCGCCCTGCGCCCGGCGCGGCGTGCCGCTGAGGTCGAGCAGGGCCCGCAGCCCGGCCGAGGCGGCGAAAGCGGCGGCGTCCACCGCGAGGACCCAGCCGGGCCCGACCACGGCGACCATCGCGCCGCCGAGCGCGGCCCCGCCGATGGTGGCGCCGTTCATCGTCAGCCGGAACACGGCGAACGCCTTCGAGGCGTTCTTCCGGTCCACGGTGGCCATCAGCATGCCCTCGGCGGCCGGGGAGAAGAACGCCTGCCCGGTGCCGCCGAGCGCGGCGAGCAGCATCATCTGCCACAGCAGCGGCGAACCGGCCAGGACCAGCGCGGCGAAGGCGGCCTGCGAGAGGCAGTTGAGCAGGTTGGCGGTGACCATCACCCGGTGGCGCGGCAGCCGGTCCGCGACCGCCCCGCCGATCAGCAGGAACAGGATCAGCGGGACGGTCCTGGCGGCGGCCACCAGGCCGACGTCCCCCGCGTCACCGCCCTGCTCCAGGACCGCGAAGGCGGCGGCGATCAGCGCCCCGTGGCTGCCGAGCGAGGTGATGAAGGCGGCCGAGGTCAGCAGCGTGAAGTTGCGGCTCGCCCAGTCGGGCATCCGGGGCAGCAGGCGCGACGGAGCAGGGGGTGGGGTACTCACCGCTCGACTCTGCCCTCCGGCCCCCGACGTGGGCAAACGGTTATCCGGGCGGGCCCGGATAACCGTTCGGGCAGTGCCGGCCACCCGGGCGCCCGGAAGGTGCGGGGCTCAGCCCGTCGGCTCCTCCTTGGTGAGCCGTACGGTGCTCAGGATCTTCTGGATGGTGTCCTCGGCGAGTTCGTCCTTGACGCCCTTGGCGCCGTAGAGGTTCCAGGTGACGTAGTCGCCGGCGCCGTTCTGGAAGGCGAAGGTGATGGCCTTGCCGTCGCTCGCGCACTTGCCCTTCTGCGGGGTGTTCTCCGAGTGCGCGGTGATCACGCTGCCCTTGAGTCCGGATTCGGTGGTGTACGGCTTGGGCTTGCCCTGCTTGACGCTCTTCTTGTCGGGCTCGGTGTAGCCGCCGAAGATCCACCACGGGACCCGGGTCACGGCGGCATCGTCGACATCCTTGGCACCGTTCTCACCACGGGTGCCGACGGCCGCCAGCGAGGTGTCGCTGGTGGAGCCGTCCTTGTCCGCGTCGTCCGTGCACCACTTGGGTTTCAGCACGGCGGGAGCGGTGATCGTGGTGCGGTCCAGCTCGCCGTCCTCGTTCTCCCACTCGAAGCCCAGGCTGGTGTCGGTGGACTCCAGTTCCCAGCCCTGGGGCACGTCGAAGACGGTGCCGAAGCGCGGGTTGATCACGGCCGTCCACCCGGCGATGGTGGGCCGCTCGACGTTGCTGCCGTCGCGCGGGTTCCCCGGCTTCTCGCTCGGTTCCTGCCCGGTCGGCTCGCCGGACTCCCCGGCGGAGGCGGCCGGCGAGGGCTTGCCGTCGGCGGTGCCCTTCTCGCCGTCGTCCCCGCCGAACACCAGGAAGCCGGTGGCGGCCGTCGCCACCACGACCGCCGTCGCCGCGACGATGGCCACGACGGTGGTCTTCTTCCGGTCGTTCCCGGGCGGCTGGGGGCCCACGGTGACGGTCGGCGCGGCCCACTGGCCGGACTGGCCCGGCTGGGGCGGGTACGGCGTCTGCTGGTATCCCGGCTGCTGATAGGGGTTGGGTTGCTGGTACCCCGGCTGCTGGTACGGGTTGGGTTCCGGCGGGGGCGTGCTGCCCGGCACGGGTGGATTCTGACCCTGCTGCGCAGTTCCTCCCGCATTCGGATTCTGGTTCTGGTCCTGCGGGTTCTGCTCGCCCCCGGGCGGCTGCTGTCCTGGCCACATGGCCAGTAACCATAGAGGCCGCGGGAGGGCCGCTGCCACGCCCGCGCTGTCCCGACTCCGTCACGACCGCTGCCGGGAAACCATGGCCAACTCTCGCTACCCGTGGGTAACATCCGGTTCATGAGCGCAGCGCAGATGTCCATCGGCGAGCTGCTCGCCGCCGCGGTGCCCATGGTGCGCACCCTCGACCTCGCCTTCGGCGAGATCACCCCCGAGCGGGCGGTGGCCCACCTTCCCGACCAGGCCGCCTACCACAACCACGTCGGCGGCCCGCACGCCGGAGCGATGTTCGCGCTCGCCGAGTCGGTCAGCGGAGCCGTCGTGCTCGCCGCCTTCGGCGACCAGCTGACCCGCGCCGTCCCGCTCGCAGCCAGCGCCGGCATCCGCTACCGCAAGCTCGCCCTCGGCCAGGTCACCGCCACCGCCGTCCTCGGCCGCCCCGCCGCCGAGGTCGTCGCCGAACTCGACGCGGGGGCCCGCCCGGAGTTCCCCGTCCACGTCGAGATCGCTCGCGAGGACGGCGCCGTCACCGGCGAGATGACCGTGGTCTGGACCCTGCGTCCCGACGGCTGACCGGTCCGGCGTTCGCCGACTCCCCGGCAGGGGCGCCGGGGGAGCCTCTCCCGCGGGCCCGGACGTACCCGGCCGGCGCGGCGGCCCGCCTCGTCGCGGTCCAGTACGCGGCGCGCGTCCGTGCCCGGAATCCACCGGGTCCAGCGCGATGCGGGAGCAACCGGCTGCGCAGGTGCGGGAGCGGACGGTGACCGCCCCGGCCCGCAGCTCCACGCCCTCGCCGGCGCGGTCATCGGCCTGGAGAGCCCCGGCATCCCGCTGCCCGGCGGGATCGTCCTGGTCTCCCCGGCCCGCCCCCGCGCACGCGGGGGCGGGCGACCGCCGGCTGACGCGACGTCGCGTACGGTGCTTTCCGGCGCGGCCACGCGCCCGGCGGAGCGGCAGGAGGCGGCATGGCGAACGGCACCACGATCCTCGCGATCGGCGGCAGGGAACCGGAGATCGACCCGGGGGCCTTCACGGCGCCCGGCTCCGTCGTCATCGGGGACGTCGTCATGGCCGAAGGCTCCAGCCTCTGGTACAACGCCGTGCTGCGCGCCGACTGCGGCCCCGTCCGGCTGGGTGCCGGCAGCAACATCCAGGACAACGCCACCGTCCATGTCGACCCCGGCTTCGAGGTCACCATCGGCACCGGGGTCTCCGTCGGCCACAACGCCGTGCTGCACGGCTGCGTCATCGAGGACGACGTCCTCGTCGGCATGGGTGCCACCGTGCTCAACGGCGCCCGCATCGGGGCCGGTTCTCTCGTCGCCGCCCAGGCTCTGGTCCCGCAGGGGATGCGGGTGCCGCCCGGCTCGCTGGTCGCCGGGGTGCCCGCCAAGGTCCGCCGCGAACTGACCGAGGAGGAGCGTGAGGGCATCCGCTTCAACGCCGACGGCTACCGCGCGCTCGCCGAGGCCCACAGCGGGGCCGTCGCCGAGGGGTGACGCCCCGGCCGCAGCGCGGGACGCACCGCCTCCCTGGGGCGAAGATCACAGCTCCGGGCGGGTCCCGGCCGCTCTACCGGTGAGTAGGGTGACCGGGTGCCGAAGAACCCCCTGACCCCGCTGGCCCGCACCGGCGCCCGCCTCGCGCACGCCGCCGTGCAGTCCGGCCGCCGCTGGGTACGGCAGGCGGGCACGGTCACCGCCGAGCATCCGGGGCGGCTGCGGTTCGGCGCGCTCGGCGACGGCACCCGCATCGCCTACCCGCAGGGCACCATCTTCGGCGAGCCCTGGATACGCGTCGGCGCCTTCTGCATCATCGCCGAACAGGTCACCCTCACCGCCGGGCTCATGCCCGACCTCGACCTCGGCCCCGACCCGATCCTGCACATCGGCGACGGCGTCGTCCTCGGCCGGGGCAGCCACGTCATCGCCGACACCACGGTCACCATCGGCGACAACTGCTACTTCGGCCCGTACGTCTACGTGACCTCCACCAACCACAGCTACGACGACCCGCACGAGCCCATCGGCCGCCAGTGGCCCCGCACCGACCCGGTGTCGATAGGCCCCGGCTGCTGGATAGGGACCGGCGCCGTGATCCTGCCGGGCGCCCGGATCGGCCGGAACGTCGTCGTCGGCGCGGGCTCCGTGGTGCGCGGCACCGTCCCCGACCACGCGGTGGTCGCCGGCGCTCCCGCCCGGGTGGTCCGCCGCTGGACCCGGGAGGAGGGCTGGCAGCCCCCGCTGCGCACTCCGCCGCCGGTGCCCCTGCCCGACGACGTGACCCCCGCTCAACTGCGGGCGCTGGCCACCTGGGAGGCGGAGAGCGGCGGCTGAGGGGGCGTGAGCTGTTGCGCGGGTGCCGCGCCGCGCCCCCCAGGGCGTCCGGGAGGTCCCTCACCTCACCGCGGCACCCCTCACCCTGACCGCAGGCGAGACCGCCCGCCGGACCTGGCGGGCTCCAGAGCCGCCCTCGCGCCCGACGCCTTGAGGTGGACCGCGCCGAGCGCGACGAGTCGGCGGGTTCACCGTGGCGGGGCCGGTGCCTCCGGTCCGCCGGACGTCACCCCAGCGCGGGGATCTCAATCGCCGGGCAGCGGTCCATGACCATGTCCAGACCCGCCGCCCGGGTCCGCTCCCAGGCGGCCTCGTCGACGACGCCGAGCTGGAACCAGACCGCCTTCGCGCCGATGGCCACCGCCTGGTCGACGACCTCCCCGGCGAGGGCGGAGTTGACGAACACGTCCACCACGTCGACCGGGAAGGGCACCGCCTCCAGCGACGGGTACCCCCGCTCCCCGTGGACGGTGTCCGCCTTCGGGTGCACCGGCACGATCCGCTTGCCGTACCGCTGCAGCACCCGGGCCACTCCGTACGCGGCCCGCTCCTGGTTGGCGGAGAGACCGACGACCGCCCAGGTGCCGCCGCTCTCCCGCAGGATGCGGCGGACGGTCTCGCTGTCTCCGTAAGGCTCCGGCATGACGCTCTCCTCGTTCGCGCGACGGCCGCCGCGTTCGCGACCCCTCCGGGCGAACCCCGCGCGCGCCGGTCCCATTCCCCGCCCCACGGCCCGCCCCCGGCGCCGCATAGGCTGGCCGGATGCAGGACGAGTACCGCACCGTGGCCCGTGAGGGCGTGCACGAGACCGAGATCAACCGTTCGCGTTTCCTGTGCACCCTGGCCCCGGCGGCCACCGAGGAAGAGGCCCGGGCGGTGATCGCCCGCGTCCGCCGCGCCCACGCCGACGCCACCCACAACTGCTACGCCTACGTCATCGGCGCCGACGCCTCCGTGCAGAAGGCCGCCGACGACGGCGAACCCGGCGGCACGGCCGGCGTACCCATGCTCCAGATGCTGCTGCGCCGCGACATCCGGTACGCCGTCGCCGTCGTCACCCGCTACTACGGCGGAGTCAAGCTCGGCGCGGGCGGCCTCATCCGCGCCTACGGCGGCAGCGTCGGCGAGGCTCTCGACGCGCTCGGCACCCGCACCCGGCGCCGGTTCCGGCTCGCCTCGGTCACCGTCGGCCACGAGCGCGCCGGACGCCTCCAGAACGACCTGCGGGCCGCCGGACGCACCATCCGCGACGTCCACTACGGCGAACGCGTCACCCTCGACATCGGGCTGCCCGACGCCGACGTCGAGTCCTTCCGGAGCTGGCTGGCGGACGCCACCGCCGGCGAGGCGGAGTTCCTGCCCGGCGGAGAGGCGTACGGCGACGCCTGACCGGGCCCCGGCGCCCCTCACGCCCGGGGCAGCTCGGCGAGGAACGCCTCCGGGCTGACGGCGTACCCCATCGGATTGATGACCGGTAGCGGGGTGCCGTCGAGCAGCACCGTCGGGGTGCCCCGCACGCCGCTGGTCCCGAAGGCCGCCGAGACCTCCCGGGCCCACGGCAGGTACGTGCCCTCGTGGACCTTGCGGTCGAACCCCTCGCCGCGCAGCCCGTCGACCTCCCCGGCGAGGGTGACCAGCGTGCCGGTGTCGGCGAAGGCGTCGACCTCCTCGGCCGGCTGCTCGGCGAAGAGCACGTGAAGGTACTGGGCGAACTGCCGCTGCCCCTCGTCGGCGGCCGCCCCGAGCGCGCTCAGCCCGGTCAGCGAGCCGCTGCCGCCCGCCGCGTCGTCGATGATCGTCGCGAAACGGTAGTGCAGGGTGAACCGCCCCTGGTCGGCGGCGTCCGTCATGACCGTGCCCAGCCCGTTCTCCATCCGCTTGCAGAAGGGGCAGCGCAAATCGAGGTGGACCGTGAGCCGGTGCCGGTGGTCCGGCTCCCCGTAGACGACGACGGTGCTGCCCGGACCGGTGGTGTGCGAAGGGACCATGGCCTCAGGCTGGGCAGCCGCCGCGGGGCGCGCAACGCGGGGGACGGGCCGATCGGGTGAGGCCGCGCGCCCGGCCGCCCACCGCCGGACCGGAAGGCGACCGCGAAGAGGGCCCCCGGCGGTCCGGCCGGGCACAGGGTACGGGCGGTGTCCGACAGCACCAGGCACCCTTCGAACGCGGCGGACATAAGCGGTCGTATCCGTACGTGACCTCGCATTCTTCCCGGGTGCGGGCCGGAGCTGTCGGTGGTCGGCGTTAGCGTGGTCGGCGCCGGTGGTCGGGCCGGTGCGGGCGGCGTCGGTTCGGGAGGCACAGTGCGGGTGGAGACGTGGGGCGGTGGGGTGCGGTGAGGATTCTGCACACCTCGGACTGGCACCTCGGGCGTTCCTTCCACCGGGTGAGCATGCTCGGCGCACAGGCCGACTTCATCACCCACCTCGTCGCGACCGCCCAGGCGCGGGAGGCCGACGTGGTGGTGGTCGCCGGGGACGTCTACGACCGGGCGGTCCCGCCGCTCGCCGCCGTCGAACTCTTCGACACCGCCCTCCACCAGCTCGCCGAGGCCGGCATCCCCACCGTGATGATCTCCGGCAACCACGACTCCGCCCGCCGCCTCGGCGTCGGCGCAGGGCTCATCGACCGCGCCGGAATCCACCTGCGGACCTCGCCCGCCGCCTGCGGCGATCCGGTCGTGCTGGCCGACCGCCACGGCGACGTCGCCTTCTACGGCCTGCCGTACCTCGAACCGGCCCTGGTCAAGGACGTGCTCGGGGTCGGCCGGGCCGGCCATGAGGCCGTGCTGCGGGCCGCCATGGACCAGGTCCGCGCCGACCTCGCCGGTCGCACCCCGGGCACCCGCTCCGTCGTCCTCGCCCACGCCTTCGTGACCGGTGCCGCCGTCAGTGACAGCGAGCGCGACATCACCGTCGGCGGCGTCGCCGCCGTCCCCCTGGACGTCTTCGACGGCGTCGACTACGCCGCCCTCGGCCACCTGCACGGCTGCCAGACCCTCACCCCGCGTGTCCGCTACGCAGGGTCCCCGCTGCCGTACTCCTTCTCCGAGGCCGACCACCGCAAGAGCATGTGGCTCGTAGACCTGGACGCGGACGGCGAGGTGAGCGCCGAGCGGCTGGACTGCCCGGTGCCACGCCCGCTCGCCCGGCTGAGGGGCACCCTGGAGGACCTGCTCGCCGACGCGAGCCTCGCCGCGCACGAGGACGCCTGGATCGAGGTGACGCTCACCGACGCCGTGCGGCCCGCCGACCCGATGGCCCGCCTCCAGGAGCGGTTCCCGCACACCCTCAGCCTCGTCTTCGCCCCCGACCGGAGCGAGGAGGCGGCCCTCGACTCGTACGCGCGGCGGCTCAGCGGCCGCGACGACCGGCAGATCGCCGAGGACTTCGTCGGCCACGTGCGCGGCGGCGCGGGCCCCGACCCCGCCGAGCGCGCGCTGCTGCACGAGGCTCTGGACGCCGTCCGCACCGCCGACCACCTGGGCGAGGTCCACCGATGAGGCTGCACCGGCTGGGCATCACCGCCTTCGGCCCCTTCGGCGAGGCCCACGAGGTCGACTTCGACGCGCTCAGCGCCGCCGGGCTCTTCCTCCTCCACGGCCCGACCGGCGCCGGCAAGACCTCCGTCCTCGATGCCGTCTGCTACGCCCTCTACGGCTCCCTGCCCGGCGAACGCGCCGTTGGCGCCCAGGGCACCGGGCTGCGCAGCGACCACGCCGCGCCCGACATCCGCGCCGAGGTCGTCCTCGACCTCACCGTCGCCGGGCGGCGCCTGGAGGTCACCCGCCAGCCGGCCTGGGAGCGCCCCAAGAAGCGCGGCAGCGGCACCACCCTCGACAAGGCGCAGACCTGGCTGCGCGAGCACGACCCGGCCACCGGCACCTGGCGCGACCTCAGCCGCTCCCACCAGGAGACCGGCGAGGAGATCAGCCAGCTGCTCGGCATGAGCAAGGAGCAGTTCTGCCAGGTGGTCCTGTTGCCGCAGGGCGACTTCGCCCGGTTCCTGCGGGCCGACGCCGAAGCCCGGGGGCGGCTGCTGGGCCGGCTCTTCGACACCCGCCGGTTCGCCGCCGTCGAGCAGCACCTCGCCGAGCTGCGGCGGGCCGCCGCCGACCGTGTCCAGGAGGGCGACCGCGTCCTGCTCGCCGCCCTCCAGCGGATGCGGCAGGTCGCGGGCGACCGCACCGGCGGGCCCGTCCCGCAGGCGGAACCGGGCGAGCCGGGCCTCGCCGCCGAGGTGCTCGGCTGGGCCGCCACCGCCCGCTCCACCCTGCGTGAACGCCGCACCATCGCCCGGCTCGCCCTCACCGCCGCCGAACAGGAACAGACAGCCGCCCGGCGCGCCCTGGACGAGGCCCGCGAACTCCACCGCCTCCAGCAGCACGCCGAGCGGCTGCACCGGCGTCGCGAGCGGCTGGCCGCCACCGCCGACGCCCACCAGGAGCGGCTCACCCGGCTCACCCGCGCCCGCAAGGCCGCCGCCGTGCAAGGAGCGCTCGACCTCAGGACCGCCGCCGGCCGGGCCCACGCCCGCGCCCGCCGGGCCGAGGAACAGGCCCGCGCCGCGCTCCCCGCCGAACACGCCGCCACCGCCGCCCGGCTGGCCGCGCTCGCCCGCACCGCCGTCGAGGAACTGGGCGCGCTCGCCTCCGCCCGCCGCGCCGAGCGGCGCCACGCCGAGCTGTCCGGGGAGCTGGCCCGCGCCGACCGCGACGAGCAGGCCGACGAGGCGCTGCTGACCGACACCGCCGACTGGCTGGACCGCTGGGACGACGCCCGCGCCGCGCTCCAGCACGAGGAGGACGAAGCCCGGGAGGCCGCCGCCCGCGCCGAACGGCTCGCCGCCCTGCTCGGCCCCGCCCGCGACCGGCTCGACGCCGCCCGCCGCCGCGACACGCTGTCCGCCGACGCCGGCCGGGCCCGCGCCGCCGCACTCACCGCCGCCGAGGCGGCCGCCGCCGCCCAGCGGCACTGGCTGGCACTGAAGGAGAGCCGCCTCGCCCACATCGCCGCCGAACTCGCCGCCCGCCTCACCGACGGCGAGCCCTGCGAGGTCTGCGGCGCCACCAGCCACCCCCGCCCGGCCGCCCGCGGCGAGGGCCATGTCGACCAGCGGGCCGAGGACGCGGCGCACGCCGCCTACCGCCGCTGCGACGCCGAGCGGGCCGAGGCCGAACGAGCCCTGGGTGCCGTACGAGAGGAGCTGGCCGCCGCGACGGCCGCCGCCACCACCGCCGAGGTCGCCGGGCTGGAGGCGCAGGCACACCGGCTCACCGCCGAGCACGCCGGGGCGATGGCCGCCGCCGAAGGGCTGCATGCCGTCCGGCACCGCCTCGACGCCGCCGAGCGGGAACACGAGCGCCGCCTCGCCGAGCGTCACGCGGCCGAGCGCCGGGCCGCCGCCCGCGCCACACTCCGCGACGGCCTGGTACGGGAACAGGCCGCCCTCGGCGCGGAGTTGGACCAGGCGCGTGGGGGTGCGGCGGGCGTCGCCGAACGCGCCCGTCAGTTGGAGGAGCGGGCCGCACTGCTCACCGAGGCCGCCGAGGCGGTCCGTGTGGCCGAGGAGAGCGCCACCCGGCTCAAGGAGGCCGACGCGCGCCTCGCCGACGCCGCCTACCGGGCCGGTTTCGACAGGCCGGAGCAGGCGGCCGCCGCCCTCCTGGACGACGCGGGCCACCGCGAACTCCAGCACCTCGTCGACGCCCGCCAGCTGCAGGAGGCCGAGCTGCGCTCCGCCCTCGCCGACCCGGCCACCGCCGACGCCGCCGACCTGCCACCCGCCGACCCGGACGCCGCCGCCGACCGGGCCCGCCGCGCCGACCTGCGACTGCGCGCCGCCGCCGCCACCGACGAGGCGGCCGACCGCGACGCCGCCGCGCTCGACACCCTCTCCCGCCAGGCCACGGCGGAGGCCCGGCGGCTGGGCCCGCTGCGGGCGGAGCACGAGCGGGTGACCCGGCTGGCCCAGCTGACCGCCGGGACCTCGGCGGAGAACGAACGCCGGATGCGGCTGGAGTCGTACGTGCTGGCCGCCCGGCTCGAACAGGTGGCGGCGGCCGCCACCGTGCGCCTGCACCGCATGTCCGGTGGCCGCTACACCCTCGTGCACACCGCCGACCGCTCCGGACGCGGCCGTTCCGGGCTGGGGCTGCGCGTGGTGGACGCCTGGACCGGGAGGGAGCGGGACACCGCCACGCTCTCCGGCGGCGAGTCGTTCTTCGCCTCCCTCGCGCTCGCCCTCGGCCTCGCCGACGTGGTCACCGACGAGGCGGGCGGGGTGCGGCTGGACACCCTCTTCATCGACGAGGGCTTCGGCAGCCTGGACGACCAGACCCTCGACGACGTCCTCGACGTCCTGGACGCCCTGCGCGAACGGGACCGCAGCGTCGGCATCGTCAGCCACGTCGCCGACCTGCGCCGCCGCGTCCACACCCAACTGGAGGTCGTGAAGGGGCGGGACGGCTCGCGGCTGCGGGTCCACGGCACCGGCGGCTGACCGCCGGGCCGGGCCGTCCGCCGTACCGTCAGGGGCCGATCGCCCGCCGGGCCAGCGGGGAGGAGTACACGACGCTGGTCGTCACCGAACCGAGTCCGGCGATCCGGCCCGTCACCTCCTCCAGGTGGCGCATCGAGCGGGCCGCGACCTTGATCATGAAGCAGTCGTCCCCGGCCACGTGGTGCGCCTCCAGGATCTGCGGGGTGGTCGCCACCAGGTCGTGGAAGGGCTTGCAGGTGCCCTGCGGGCAGCGCAGACGGACGAAGGCGAGGATGGCGTACCCGAGCCGCTCCGGATCGACCACCGCGGTGTAGCCGCGCACGATCCCGGCCTCCTCCAGCCGCCGCACCCGCTCGGTCACCGCGCTCGCCGACATCGACACGGCCCGCGCCAGCTCGGCGAAACTGGCCCGCCCGTCCCGCTGGAGGGCCTCCAGGATGCGCCAGTCGGTGGCGTCCGGGGAAGACTCGGTCATGGGGTATCTCTAGCAGGGGCATCCTCGGCTCATCAGCCAGTTCGCCGGGGGTCACTCCTTCAGGGAGCGGTGGCCCGAATCCTGGTTCGGGCCCATGGGACAGCAGCTCAGCGCCGATACGCAGCCCCTCTCCGGCGGCCACCGGGAAGTCCCCGTCGGCGGTCCGCTCCGTCCCGCCCCGCCCCCCCGCCAGGGCGGCGGCACTCCCGCTCGACGCCCTCGCCGTCGCACCGACGTCGCCGCAGTCGCCGCCGGCCTCGCCCTGGCCGGCTCCCGTTCCACCATCGCCCCGGACCAGGGCCACGTCCCCCGGCGCCCTGGCCTCCGCCACCCGCTCCCTCGCCACCACGCTCGCCCCGCCCGGCACCACCGTCAACACGGTCAACCCCGGCCCCGTCGACACCGGTTACCTCACCGGTGAGGCGTACGACCACATCGCCGGGCTCTTCCCCGCCGGGCGCTGGGGCATGCCCGACGACCCGGCGCGGCTGCTCTCCTGGCTCGCCACCGACGAGGCGGGGTGGATCACTGGCCAGGTCGTCGACTCCGAGGGCGGCTTCCGGCACTGACCGGGGGCCGGGGCGCCGCCCGGGGGCCGGGCGAAGGAGCCCGCCCCCGGGCGGCGTACCCGTCAGAGCTTCGACAACTCGTCCACCAGGTCGTCCAGGCCCAGCGAACCCAGCGACAGCGCCGCCATGTGCCACGCCTTGGCGTCGAAGGCGTCGCCGTGCGCCGCGCGGGCGTTGGCGCGGCCCAGCAGCCAGGCGCGCTCACCCAGCTTGTAGCCGATCGCCTGGCCGGGCATGGAGAGGTAGCGGGTCAGCTCGCTCTCCACGAACTCCGCCGGACGCCCGCTGTGCAGCCCGAAGAACTCCTGCGCCAGCTCCGGCGTCCACCGCTCGCCCGGGTGGAACGGCGAGTCGTCCGGAATGGCCAGCTCCAGGTGCATGCCGATGTCGACGATGACCCGCGTCGCCCGCATCATCTGCGCGTCCAGGTATCCGAGCCGGCGCTCCGCGTCGGTCAGGAAGCCCAGCTCGTCCATGAGCCGCTCCGCGTAGAGCGCCCAGCCCTCGCAGTTGGCGCTGACCATGCCGACCGTCGCCTGGTAGCGCGAGAGGCTCTCCGCCACGTGGGTCCACTGCGCCAGCTGGAGGTGGTGGCCCGGGACACCCTCGTGGTACCAGGTCGACACCAGGTCGTAGACGGGGAAGCGGGTCTCACCCATGGTCGGCAGCCAGGTGCGTCCCGGCCGCGAGAAGTCCTCCGAGGGGGCGGTGTAGTACGGGGCGGCGGCCCCGCCGGGCGGGGCGATCCGCGACTCCACCCGGCGCACCCGCTCCGCCAGCTCGAAGTGGGTCCCGTCCAGCGCCTCGATGGCCTCGTCCATCACGCTCTGGAGCCAGTCGCGGACCTCGTCCACGCCCTCGATGTGCGCGCCGTGCTCGTCCAGGTGCTTCAGCGCCTCCCACGGCGTGGCCGCGCCCGGCAGCACCTTCTCCGCCTCGGTGCGCATCTCGCCGAGCAGCCGGTGGTACTCCGCCCAGCCGTACGCGTACGCCTCGTCCAGGTCCAGGTCGGTGCCGTTGAAGTAGCGGGACCAGCGCCGGTACCGCTCGCGGCCCACCGTGTCCGGCTGCCCCTCGACCGCCGGCGCGTACACGTCGCGCATCCAGTCCCGCAGCGCCGCCACCGCCGCGCTCGCCCCGGCCCCCGCCTGGTCCAGCTCCGCGCGGAGCGCCTCGGGGCCGTCCGCCGCGAAGGTCTCGAACCAGCCCGGCCGGCCCTCCTCGCCCGCCCACTCGGTGAGCTGCCCGACGAAGGTCGCCGTCGGCCGCGGGCCGCCGTACAGCTTGCGCTCCAGGCCCAGTTCCAGCGACTGCCGGTACCCCTCCAGCGTCGCGGGCACGGCACGCAGCCGCTCCACCACGGCCGCCCACTCCTCGTCGGTGCCGGTCGGGGTCACGGTGAAGACCTCGCGCACCGAGTGCGCGGGGGAGTGGATGTTGCTGACGGCCCGCAGGTCCTCGTCGGCCTGGTGCACCGCCAGTTCGGCGGTGAGCCGCTCGCGCAGCAGCCGGGCGCAGCGCCGCTCCTCCTCGCTGTCCCCGCCGGGGCGCCGCTCCGCCTCCTCCAGCGCGGCCAGCGTCGCGGTCGCCAGGTCGGCCGCGGCCTGCCGCCCGGCCGGGGAGAAATCGGGCAGCTTCCCGGAGCTCTCCGCCACTCCGAGATACGTACCGGTGATCGGGTCGAGGGCGATGAGCTCGTCGACGTAGGCGTCGGCGACCTCACGGGGCAACGGGTTCTTCAACTCTGACATGGGGCCATCCTCGTACGGCCGGGCCCTCTGCGTCACTACCTTCCGGTTTCGGCTGTCCCCGGCGGCAGCATCGGCCCGCACTCCCACTGCTGGAAGATCAGCCGCGTCTCCACCCGTGCCACCTCCCGCCGGGACGTGAACTCGTCCAGCACCAGCCGCTGGAGATCGGCCATGTCCGCCACCGCGACATGGACCAGGTAGTCGTCCGGGCCCGTCAGGTGGAAGACCGCCCGCGACTCCGGCAGCGCCCGGATGCGGTCCACGAACGGCCCGACCAGCTCCCGCCGGTGCGGCCGTACCTGCACCGACAGCAGCGCCTGGAGCCCGCGCCCCAGCTTCGCCGGGTCCAGCTCCAGCCGGTGCCCGAGGATCACCCCGGACCGGCGCAGCCGCGCCACCCGGTCCAGGCAGGTGGAGGCGGCCACCCCGGTCGCCTCGGCCAGCTCGCGGTAGGTCGCCCGGGCGTCGTTCTGCAACAGCCGCAGAATCCGCAGATCCACCGTGTCCAGTACGACAGAATCGGTCATCCGGCGAACGTAGCACGGGACTTGGCCGCTTCCGCCGGACGGACCGGCACCCTCGGCCCATGACCACCGACGCCGCGCACACCCCCGCCACGCCGCCGCCCGCACCCCGGGCCCTGGCCACGGAAGCCGTCCACGCGGGCCGTGACGACCTCGCCGCCCTCGGCCTGCACGCGCCGCCGCTCGACCTCTCCACCACCTACCCCTCGTACGACAGCCGCGCCGAGGCCGCCCGGCTCGACGACTTCGCCGCCACCGGCGCCGAACTGGACGGCCCGCCGGTCTACGCCCGCCTCGGCAACCCCACGGTCGGCCGCTTCGAGACCGCCCTCGCCAGGCTGGAGGGGGCCGAGGCCGCCGTCGCCTTCGCCAGCGGCATGGCCGCCCTCACCGCCGTCCTGCTGGCCCGCGCCTCGCTCGGCCTGCGGCACGTCGTCGCCGTCCGCCCGCTGTACGGGTGCAGCGACCACCTGCTGAACACCGGGCTGCTCGGCACCGAGGTCACCTGGGTCGACCCGGCCGGCATCGCCGACGCCATCCGCCCCGACACCGGCCTGGTCCTCGTCGAGACCCCCGCCAACCCCACCCTCGCCGAGATCGACCTGCGCGCCGTCGCCCACGCCTGCGGCACGGTGCCGCTGCTGGCCGACAACACCTTCGCCACCCCCGTCCTCCAGCGGCCCGCCGAGTCCGGCGCCCGGATCGTGCTGCACAGCGCCACCAAGTACCTCGGCGGCCACGGCGACGTGCTCGGCGGCGTCGTCGCCTGCGACGAGGAGTTCGCCCGCACCCTGCGCCAGGTCCGCTTCACCACCGGCGGAGTCCTGCACCCGCTCGCCGGCTACCTGCTGCTGCGGGGTCTGTCCACGCTGCCGGTCCGGATGCGCGCCGCCTCCGCCACCGCCGCAGAGCTGGTCGAACGGCTCCGTGCCGACCCGCGCGTCGCCCGCGTCCACTATCCGGCCGTCGGCGGCGCCATGATCGCCTTCGAGACGGCGGGCGACCCGCACCAGGTCATCGCCGGTGTACGGCTCATCACCCCGGCCGTCAGCCTCGGCAGCGTCGACACCCTCATCCAGCACCCCGCCTCCATCAGCCACCGCGTGGTCGACGCCCACGACCGGCACGCCCACGGCGTCAGCGACCGGCTGCTGCGCCTCTCCGTCGGCCTGGAGGACGCCGACGACCTCTGGAACGACCTCGACTCCGCCCTCGGCAGGGAGACCGGGAACGGAGCCGCCGGGAGCGGGCGGGTCAGCGCCCCGGACGCGCGTTCCCGGGACGCGGGTCGACCGCGGGCCGCAAGCACACCGGAGTGACGTCCAGGCGAGCGGTGATCACCAGGGTGCCCTCCTCGATCTGGTAGTCGAGGGGGAGCCCGAGTCCGCGCATGGCGGCGACCATCGCGGTGTTCGACGCCTGCGTCACCGCGTAGACGCTCTCCCCGCCCGCCTCCACGGCCATCGCGACCAGCCGGCCGAGGAGTTCGCCGCCGATGCCCCGGCGCTGCCAGGCGTCCTCCACCAGCAGCGCGATCTCCGTCTCGTCGCCGTCCCACAGCAGGTGCCCGAGGGCCACGACGCGGCCCTCGGCGTCCCGCGCGGCCAGTGTCCGGCCGAACCGCGGGCTCAGCAGGTGGTCCAGGTAGCGGTCGGCGTCGCGGACCGGGCCGTGGTACCGCTTGGCCAGCGTCTCGGGCGAGCAGCGCTCGTGCAGGGCGCGGGCCTCGGGCAGGTCATCGGCGTCCGCGCGCTGCACCGTGACCGCCTCGCCCCGGTCCAGCGTCATCACGTGAGGGGTCCGAGGCAGTCGCGCCCCCAGCCGGTTGTCCAGCTCCACCAGCGCCCGCGCCCGCGCGAACTCGGTGGGCGTGAACGGCAGGTGAGGCCGCTCGATGGTGATCATTCCGTCGTCCGGGGCGCGCAGCCGCAGCACCGTTCCGTCCAGCACGCCCTCCACCGGCACCACCTGTCCGTCCGCCGCCCGGGCCGCGGGTACCGAGCGGATCGTGCAGCGTCCCAGCAGCTGGCGCAGGGCCAGCGGCAGTTCGGCCGGGTCCAGGGCGGTGCGGGTGGCCAGGCCCAGGACCCGCGCCGGAGCGTCGACCAGGTCGTGGGCGTCGGCCCGCTCGATCCAGGTACCACTGCCGCCCGCCCCGGCGACCGCACGGGGCAGCGTGGTGGCGGCCAGCCCTTCGGGGGCCCGCAGCAGGAACTCGTCGACGGTTCCGTCCGCCAGCGGATGCGTCTGCAGGCTCAGGATGTCGACCTTGCGCCGGGCCAGGGCCGCGCACAGCTGTGCCAGCGAGCCCGGCTCGTCGCGCACGGTGGTCCGCATCCGCCACAGGGCCGTGGCGCCCGGGGCCCCCTCGGGAGTCTCCGCCAGGCCGCCCGCGGTGTCCGGTGCGGGCCCGGTGTCCGCCGGGGGCGGGGCGTGCGGATGGCGCCGCGCCCACCAGCGGTGCACCGCGGCCGTGACGAGTAGCGCCACCGCGGTGACGAGCAGCGCCCCGGGCCCCCGGGGCCCGTTCGCCGCAGTCCTGGCGAGGGCGTCCGCCACCGCGACCGCAGCGAACAGGCCCGCCAGCTCCACCAGGCCGCGCCGCCGGTGGTGGGCCCCGGACCCCGGCGCGCGGCGCCGGCAGCGCCTGGCCCGGCGGGAGAGGACCCGCGCCGCGCTCCTCGCGCCCGCCGCCGGGTCCTCTCCCGTCCCGGTGGCGGGCGTCGTGTCAGTCGTCTCCGTCGTCATGCCCCCACGGTGCAGGAGCGGTGTTGCCTGATCGCGAACGTGTTGTGACCGACCGGTTAAGCGTGCTCAGGCCCCTTTCGCCAGGTTCACGCCGGTCGTTCGTGCCCGCTCACTGGCCGACCAGACCCGGCTGGAGCGTCTTGCGGAACAGCGTCCGGCCGCCCTCTGCGCGCAGCCGCACCGTCAGCTCCCCGCTCCCGGCGTCGATGTCGACCGCGCCGAAGTACTGGGGCGACTCGGCCGGGGAGACGTTGGCCCGGCCGGGCGCCCGGACGAAGACCTGGTCGGGCCCGAACGTCCCGTCCAGCCCGGCCGCCGGGAAGCCGCCGGCCGCCAGCGGGCCCGTGACGAACTCCCAGAACGGCGCGAAGTCCCCGAAGGCCGCCCGCTCGGGCAGGTAGTGCTGGGCGGAGGTGTAGTGCACGTCGGCGGTGAGCCAGAGGGTGCCGGTGATCCGCCGGTGCTTGATGTGCCGCAGCAGCTCCGCGATCTGGAGTTCGCGGCCCAGCGGCGCTCCCGGGTCCCCCTGCGCCACGGCCTCCACGTGCCGGTCGGCGTCGAGGACGACCAGGCCCAGCGGCATGTCGGAGGCGATCACCTTCCACACCGCGCGTGAGCGGGACAGCTCCCGCTTGAGCCAGGCCAGCTGCTCGGCCCCGAGGATGCCCACCGCGTCGTCGGCCTCCCGGCCGGGCGAGTTGGGCCGCCGGTGGCTGCGCATGTCCAGCACGAAGACGTCGAGCAGCGGCCCCTGCCGCAGCACCCGGTACACCCGGCCCGCCCGGTCGGCGGTGCGCGTGGGAAGCGTGGAGAGGGGGAAGTACTCGCCGAACGCCCTGAGCGCCCGTGCGGCGAGCACGTCGGCGCGCTTCTCGGTGTAGCGGTCGTCGTCCAGGAGCTGGCCCGGGTACCAGTTGTTGTGCACCTCGTGGTCGTCCCACTGCACGATCCACGGCACCCGCGCGTTGAACCGCCGCAGCGGTTCGTCCAGCAGGTTGTAGCGGAAGTTGCCCCGGAACTCCTCCAGCGTCTCGGCGACCTTCGCCTTCTCCTCGGTGGTGGTGTTCCGCCAGATCCGGCCGTCCGGGAGGGTCACCGCCGGTTCGATCGGGCTGTCGGCGTAGATGGTGTCGCCGCTGCACAGGAAGAAGTCCGGGTCGAGCGCCCCCATCTCGTCGAAGACCCGGTAGCCGCCCCGGTCCGGATTGATGCCCCAGCCCTGTCCGGCGATGTCCCCGGACCAGGTGAACCGCACGTCGCGCCTTGTCGGCGAGGTGGTGCGGAAGGTGCCGGTGACCGGTTCGCCGCCGCGCCGCGGGTCGTCGGGGTCGGTGAGCAGGACGCGGTAGTGGATCTGCTGACCGGGGGGCAGGCCGCGCAGGCGGGTGGTGCCGGTGAAGTCGGTGTCCGGGCCGAGCAGCGGGCCCTGGAAGCGTCGGGGGCGGCGGAACGACTCGGTGGCCGAGGTCTCGACCACCATGCGGGCCCGGCGGTCGGACCGCACCCAGACCAGACCGCCGTCCGCGCCCACGTCACCGGCCTGGACGCCCCAGCGTGCGGCCGGACGCCCCGAGCGGGCGAAGGCGGGGGCCGCACCGGCGGCGGGCAGGGCGAAGGCGGCGGTGGCCGCCAGCGACCCGGTGAGCAGCCGCCGCCGGTTGACGCCGGAAGGGCCCGCGGGGCCGGGGGAGTGGTGGTCGGGGGCGGGCGTCATGGGGTGCCTCCTGCTCGTCGGCGGTGCCGGGCCTGGGTGTCCGGGCGCCACTGTGCTGGCCGGCGGGCCTGGGCGTGCGGCGCCGGAGCCAACTTTCAGTGAACATCCGCCGTTCGGTGGGGGCTGCCCCGAGGACCGAACGGGCTGGATCTGGTCCCTCACCGGGGAGCCGAGGCTCGGCGAATCCAGTCTGTCCACCCGCGGGACGCCCTAGGAGGGCTTTGTCAGGTGGTGTCGTAGGGCTGCCCCGGGGTGGGTTGTCGGCAGGTGGGGCAGGCGGCGGGCCAGGTGGCCAACAGGTGGTGGAGGAGGGCCGGGACCTGGTAGGGCGTCAGGCCCTGGCAGGGACTTTCGGGCAGGACCGCTGTTCGGTCAGGAGGAGGAGGGCGGCGGTGGCGAGGGTGACGTGTCGGTGCCGGCCGGTGAACGGTCGCCCCTCGAAGTGGTCGAGGCCGAGCGTCGTCTTCCGCTCGCGGTCGCCGTGCTCGATGCGCCACCGTGGCGGAGCGAGCCGGACCAGATCCCGGGCCGGGAGGTCGGCCGGCAGGTTGGAGATCCAGTACGGTATGGGCCGTCGTTTCACCCTTGACCTGCAGCGCACAGGCCAGTCCGCGGTCTTCCAGGCCGTGGCGGAAGTCGGCGTCCGCTCCGTGGCCGGTGTCCGCGACCAGCACCGCGGGCCGCAGCCCGACCGTGGCCAGTTCGTCGAACATGCCCAGCGCGAGCCGCCACTTCGGACCACCGAGGCGACCACTTGCCCAGAGACGAGACAAAGCCCTACCAGCCCCTTGCGGCGGCTGGTGGACGAGCAGGGCGGGCTGGATGTCCTCGACGGCCGGGACGCGACGCGCGCCCGGTCCGCCGCCGACTGCCTTCGCGGCCTGGCCCCTGCGGGGAGTGACACGGCACCGCCGAGGACGTCCACCCAGCCCCATCACGTTCCGCGCCATGCCGGGTAGCGGCAGCTGTACGAGAACACGGCCTACCCCGTCTCCTCCGGGGCGCCCCGGACGCCGCCCTGGGCCGGGAGGTCCGCCTGGGTGTCCCCCTTGTCCAGTGAGGGCCGGGCGTCGTCCGCGAGCGCGGCCTGCCCGTGCAGGCCGCGCATCTTGTCCAGCAGTTCCTCCAGCCGCGCGATCGGCTGCGTCTCCAGGTAGGCGGAGAGGTCGCCACCACCGATGAACTGGGGCACGGGTGCCTTGGTGATCTCCGTGAGCATCTCCAGCACCATGACGTTGTTGAGCCCCAGCGCGTCGATGCGGGCCTTGAGCTCCAGCTCCACGCGCCGGCTCTCGCGCTGCACCCGGATCGCGTCGATGGCGTCCTCGCGCTCCGCGTTGGCCAGCTCCACGTCGAGCAGTTCACGCCGCATCTGCTCATGGGCCGGCCTCTTGAGGATTTCGTTGAGCATCGGGTCCTCGGCCCTGAACTCGCCCAGGGTGGTGTTCCGGGACTCCACGCCCCACGCCTGTAGCGCGTTGCGCACCTGGGAGGCCAGGTCCGTCCGGGTCTCGGCGTACGCCTCCAGGAACTCCTTGACGGTGGCCGCGGCGGCGATCTCGTTGAAGTAGGAGGCGACGATGGCGCCCAACACCCGTTCGACGAAGCGCTGGACGGGGAGCGGGTCCCGGTCGAGGCCGCCGAGGGCCGTCAGCTGGCTGCCGCCGTTCTTGCTGACCAGCACGGGCGCGGACTCCGGCGGGATCTGGAGCGTCTGGCTGACCTCGACGAACAGCCGGTGGCCTTGGACGGTGACCGCGATGCGCGCCAGATGGGCGTCGTAGTTCCGGGACTTGGCGGGGGTCTTGTCGTTCCACTCCAGGAAGAGAAGACGCGTCGGAATCAGCACCACACGGACGAAGTACGGGTTGAGGGCGCAGACCGTGCCCTCGCGGAGGGTCTCCTCCTGCACCCCGCGGGTCCCGCCGTTCCGGAGGAACACCCACGGCAGCCGGAAGCCCTCGTGCCCGGGAACGCGGGGCCCGAGTTGGTCGGACGACTCTGGCTCGGCGCCGTCGAGCGTGATCACGACGCCGGTGTAGCCGATGGGGATGGAGATCTCCCGCAGGTGCTCGGCGGTCAGCTCCCCGCCGCTCTCCCCGACGGTGTCCATGGTGACGACGTCGAACAGCGCCGGGTTGATGTTGTAGTAGGCGCCTCCCTGCAGGATGGCCAGCTGCCTGCCCTGCTCACCGCCACCGCTGAGGAACCGGCCGCCGTCCTGGAAGTCGTCGCACTCCACGTGCGGTCCGAAGTGGCGGCCGGGCGGCCGGATCGCGCCTGCCTTCGCGTTCACCAGGCCGAGCGTGCCCGGGGGGACGTGGACCCGGGCCACCTGTTCGACCTCGAAGAGTTCCGGGTTGATGTCGTAGGTCTGGCCGTTGGCCAGCGTGTCGACCTGCTTGCCCTGCTCGCCTCCGTTGAGCAGGAAGGCCTGGCCGTCCTGGAAGTGGTCGCACGACACGGGCAGCCCCACGGAGCGGTTGGCCGGGCGGGCCTTCCCCGCCTTGGCCGTGACGATGCCGATCCTGTCCTCGGCCACCCGCGTCCGCGGTACGAGTTCGACCTCGTAGACGAGCGGCATGAGCCAGCTGGGGCGGTCGGGCAGCAGCGTGCGCGCCAGGACGCCCCGGGTGTCGTACGGGGTGACGTGCCGGAACTCCGGATCGCTCGACCCCTGCACCCGGCGCACGACGCCGACGTGCCCGGCGGGGACGGAGCGGTAGCCGCGCCACGCGACGAAGGCGGCGAACAGTAGCGCGACGGCGAGAAGCCCCAGGGCGATGACGGTGAAAGGCAATTCCTTCAACTCCTCGTAGGTCAGGGGGAGAAGAGCCATGATGAGTCCGGCCTCCGCGAACCCGTTGTTCTTCCAGCTCTCGTCCTGCTCTTTGCGCAGGCGGTGCAGGTGGATCGAGCGGCGCACCAGTACGGCGATGCCGAATATGCCCACGGGGGCGAACCGCCCTGGCGTGTCGAGGCTCGCGGCCACACAGAACGCGATCAGGAAGACAATCAGATTCACCTGTGGTTCCTCTCGTCCCATGGGTGCAGGTGGACGGCCAGGACCGTGGCGGTCCACTGGTCGTACCAGTCGAGGAAGAGTTCGTTCTGGGGATTGCGCAGCGTGGGGAAGAAGCCGGTGCGCGGACCGGGTCCCGCCAGGTCGGTGAAGTCGCGGTAGCGGAGCGGTACGGCGGCCTCCGCCGCGCTCCGCCAGCCGCAGGCCAGGGAGAGCGCGAGGAAGTCCGCGTGGCGCGCGCGGCGCACCCGGGCGAGGGCGGCCTGGGCGCGCAGGCCCTGCCTCCCGTGTGAGTGGTCCGCCCACACGGCGTCGATCCCGGCGAGCACAGAGGAGGGGACGGCACGCAGGTGCCGTGCCCCAGCCCACCCCTCGTCGAGCCGGTCCGCCGCCTCCAGGACGGCGGCCGTGGTCTGGAGGTCGGCGTGGGCCAGTTCCCCGGCTCCCAGGTAGGCGTCGAGGCGTTCGAGGGAGGAGGCCGGCGGCACCCGTACCGCCCCCACCGTGGGGTGGGCCGAAGGGCTCGGGAAAGCCGGGGAGGGGGTGCCCGGCAGGCCGGGGTCCCGCGCGGCGTCCAGCTCCCGCAGCAGGTCGAGTTCGGCGGGGCGCAGCAGCCGCCCGTCGCGCGCGTCGACGTACCAGGTGTGCGCGAGGTGGTAGTTGCGCCGCCCTTCCAGCAGGACGGGGAAGAAGGGGCGCTGGTGGAGGATTCCTTCGAGGATCATGCTGGTGATGTCGTCGGAGTCCTGCGAGTGGGGTGACATCAGTACGACGACGGCCGCGGCGAAGGAGAGTTCCCTCCGGATCGTCCAGAACTGGGAATCGCCGGGCCGGAGGTCGGCGGCCGACCAGACGGTCAGCCCGGCGGTACGCAACTGCTCGGCGAGGGCGGCGCCGTAGGCGGCGTCGGCCGGGGCGTAGCAGAGCACGAAGGCGGGCCGGTCCGGGGCGGTGAGCGGACGGGGCGGTGACGGCAGCGCCGCCGCCAGGTTCTCCTCGGGCGGCGTACCGGAGCCCCCCGGCAGGGCCGCGACCGGCTCGCCCCGGATGACGGTGGAGAGCTCCTCGACCTTGGCCTCGTACTCCCACCCGTCGACGTTCGTGAAGTCGCGCCAGACGCGGTTGGCGGCGAAGGGCGGAAGGGCGGCGTCGCCGATCAGTACGGGGATGAACCGCAGGTCCCGCGTGGCTCCGGCCGTGGCCAGGGCCGCGTACTCCTCAAGCGCCCGCGGTGACACCGCCGAAGCGGGACTGAGGACCACGACGGCGCACGCCGCGTCGCCGATCGCCGCGTCGGTACGGTGCACGACCACGTCTCCGGGGAGCACGTCCCATTCGTCGAAGAAGACCCTGAGACCGCGCCGGGAGAGACCGCCGGCGAGTCTTCTCACCCACGCGGCGTCCTCGTGGGCGTAGGAGAGGAAGACGTCGATCAGGGCGCATCGCTCCGGGGCCGCACGGCTCGCACCAGCAGGGCGAGGCTCCGGTCGAACTGGGCGCTGCCCGGGTCCCGCAGATCCACCGGCCTGCGGATGCGGGCGAAGGGCGGCAGCTCCACGTCCTCGACCAGCGCGGGGACGAACAGCCGGCCGCCGGTGTGGGCGCGGCCGAGCAGGGCGGCGTACTCGTCGCGGATGGCGGGGTCGTTCATGGTCGCGGCGCTGAAGAGTAGGACGCCGTTGACCGAGGAGCTCAGAGCCGCTTCCTTCTCCAGGCTCTCCACGAGGCCGGGGCCGATCCACTCGGCCAGAAACGTGCGCAGCCCCTCGGCACGCAGCCGGTCGGCCAGTCTTCTCGCGGATTCGCTGTCCGACTCGGCGTAGGAGACGAACACGTCATAGCTCCCGCCCCCGTCGACCGGGGGCGGGGCGAGGGCGGGAGCCCGTCTGCGGACTCTTCGGCCGCGCACCTCGATGCCGGTCGAGACGACCGCGGCGATCGTACCGACCACGCCCACCACCAACCCCCATGCCTCAAGACCCATACCGGAACAGTAGTGGCGGATCCATGGATTTCGCAGCCCTTCGGTCGGCCAATCGAACTCATGGAGTGGAATGCGTGGGCAGTTCTTCCACGGGTATCGAAAGGGGCTCCTCTTTCCGGCTCGAACCTGGCGTCTGCCCGGTCGGCCGCATCCGGGCCCGCCCCGTGACCCGACCGGTCCCCGTGGCTCGCCGGCCCCCTCCGGCGGCGGAGGGTGGAACCGCCCCGGGCCATCGGGGGGTGTCGCCGTGGAGGGCCGGAGCATGGGCAGGGGAGCGAGGGCGCGGGCGGGATTCGCCGTGTTGGTGACGGGGTGCCAGGAGGCCGGGGAGGAGAAGGAGCCCAGGCGGTCGGAGAGCGCGGGGGCGGGGCGTCCGGGACCGAGGCGCCGGCGACGCCGCCGAGGCCGATCCGTCGGTGCGGAAGGCCCGAAGGTTGCGGATCTGGTCGGCTCGCACGGATGTCCGCCGGTCCGCGTCTTCGGCGAGCTGAGCGCCGGAGCCCTGGCGCCGCTCCTCGCCCTGCCGGTCAACTGGTTCGAGCGTGAGGTGGGCGGCGGGGGCCGGGTGGCGCCTGGCCCGGCCCCCGCCGACGGCGTCAGCGGGTGGCATCCAGGATGACGCGGGAGACCAGCGCCGGGTCGTCGTTCATCGGGACGTGCCCGCAGCCGGGCAGGCGGATCAGCCGGGCCTCGGGGATGACGCGCTTGGCCCGCACGCCCTGGCGGCGTGGCAGCAGTCGGTCGCGGCTTCCCCAGGCCACGGTCACGGGGACGTCCGGCACGTCGTGGGTGAACAGGGCGTCGCGCCCGGTCGCCAGGGTCGGCTCGAAACCGGTGCACTCGCGCAGCGCCAGCGTCTCGGCGACCACCGCCGCCGCCGGACGGCGCGTCGGACGGGCGTAGATGGCGCTGAGGAGGGCGGCGCGCCCGACGGCGGTGCGGGCCGCCCGCTCGACCACCGGCAGCGGCATGGCCAGGGCCGCCTGCCGCATCGCGCGCAGCGTGCCGAAGGCGAACCGGCGCTCGCCCTCGGTCCAGAATCCGGCCGGGGAGAGGGCCGTGACCGTCCGCGCGAGCCCCTGGCGGCCCAGTTCCAGGGCGAGCAGCCCGCCCAGGGAGTTGCCCACCACGTGCGGACGGTCCAGCCCCAGGGTCTCGCAGAGCTTGCCGAGGGCCCGGGCGACGGTCGGCAGGTCGTACGGGACGCCGTCCGGCAGCCCGGGGGAGGCGCCGAACCCCGGCAGGTCCACGGCGATCACCTCGCGTTCGGCGGCGAGGATGCCGGTGACCGGCTCCCACGCCCGGAGGTGGTGCCCTATGCCGTGCAGCAGCACCACCGGCTCGCCGGAGCCGAGACGTTCGTGAACGGCGCTCACCTCGCGAGAACCGGCGGGGGTGTCGATACGGAAGGAGACGGTGGCGGTCATGCAGCTCCTCGACGTGAACGCGCGGGACCCGCGCAGGACTTGGCGTGTGCTGCCGGACAGCTTGTCAGTAAGCCCTACCGGCCGGTAGCCCCCGGTGCCCCCGAGCGCCCTCCCGGCCGGCCGTCACGGGAGCGGCGCGGTGCGGCGTTCGCCCCCCTGTGCGGCACGTACGAACGATGCGTGAACGCTGTGCGGCACCGCGCCGGGGCGCCCCGGGTTCGCCGCAGGATTGGTCTTGACCAAGTCCCAGGCGCGCCCTATCGTCGCTGGGGTTAGTGAAGGAACCTTTAATAAACAAGGGCACGGAAAACACCGCCGGACAAGGCGATTGCGGAGGATCAGGGTGGGGACCACGCAGCTGGAATCGGTGCCGGAGCCGAAGTACTGGCAGCTCAGGACCGTCCTCAGTGAGGCACTGGACTCCGAGTTCGCCGTCGGCCAGGTGCTGCCGAACGAGCGCGACCTCGCCGCCCGCTTCGGCGTCGCGCGCGCCACGCTCCGCCAGGCGCTGGAGCAACTGGAGCTCGAAGGGCGCCTCCAGCGCCGCAGGGGCGTCGGCACCACCGTCGCGCCGCCGCGCGTCGGCGTGGCCGTCGGCTCGGCCCGGCTCGGCTGGCCGGGCGCGCCCGGTGACGCCTGGCAGGCCGAGGAGTGCGACCGGGCCCCGGCGCCCGCCGCCGTCGCAGAGATGCTCGGCGTCGCCAGGGACGAGCCGGTCCACATCGTCCGCCGGACCCGGGTGACCGAGGGCCAGCCCGTCGCCGCCGAACTGGTCCACATCCCGGCCTCCTCGGTGCCGGAACTCACCGCCATTGACGCTCCGGCCGGCCCCGCCCGGGCCCGCGCCGTCCTGCGCGAACTGCGCAGGACGGAGTTCGGGGGCCAGGACCGCTCCGTCGAACTGGGCTCCGCCCGGGCCGACGACGCGCGCGCCCTCGACCGGCTGCCCGGTGCCCCGGTCCTCGTCGTCACCACCCGCTACTTCGGTGGCGGCGCCACCGCGGCCGTCTCGCTGGCCACCTACCGGGCCGACACCTGCCGCCTGACCTTCGGCGCGGACGGTGTGGAGATCCACCACTCTCCGGACCGTCAGGCGTCCTGACCCGCCGTTCGCCTTCCCACCGACGGCCGCCCGGACTCGTCCCGGCGGCCGTGCGCGGCTTCGCGGGTGTTCCGGTCAGCGCCGGGCGGTCACCGTGGTCTCCACCGCGAACAACTGCTGCTCGACGTGGTCCAGGGCGAGGCGCAGCGCCCCGGTGGCCACCGCGGCCTCCCCGAGGAGGGAGAGCGCGACCCGGGGCGTCCGCAGGCAGTACCGCGCCAACTCCTCGCGCAGCGGCTCCAGTACGCCGTCCAGTCCGGCCGCCCAGCCCCCGATCACCACCACCTCCGGATCGAGCGCCAGCACCAGGGCGGCCACGTCGTGCACCAGCCGCCGCACGAACCGGTCCAGGGCCGCCCGGGCCTGGGCGTCGCCGTCGCGAGCGTCGGCGAAGACCGCGGTCACCGCCTGCTCGTCCAGCGGATGCAGCGGCTCGCCGTTGGTCGACAGCAGGGTCTCCGGGGTCTCCCCGCGGCCCAGCAGGTGCAGGGCGCCGATCTCCCCGGCCGCCCCGCCGGACCCCCGGTGCAGCCGGCCGCCGATCAGTGAGCCCGCGCCCGGGCTCAGCCCCGCCATCACGTAGACGACGTCGTCAGAGCCGGCCGCGGCGCCCCTCCAGTGCTCCGCCACCGCGGCCGTGTTGGCGTCGTTCTCGACCAGCACCGGGCAGCGGAACGACCGGCGCAGCCGCTCACCCAGCTCAAGACCGGTCCACTCGGGCAGCGCCGTGCCCAGCCGGACCGTCCCGTCGGCCTCCACGATGCCGGGGCTGCCCACCCCGACCGCCCTGACCGCCTGCCGCGACACCCCCGTCCGGCGCAGCAGGTCCGCGACGGTGGCGCGCAGCCGCTCCAGCCGCTCGTCGGCCGGGGCCGAGGCGAGGACGGCCTTCTGGGCGGTGCCGAGAATCCGGCCGTCGAGATCGGAGAGGACGGCCGACACGCGGTGCGAACCGATCCCCAGCCCCAGCAGGTACCCGGCCTCCGCGCGGAACCGGAACCTCCGCGCGGGCCTGCCCTGCCGTCGCGCGGCCCCCTCCTCGGCCGCCACCTCCACGACCAGCCCCGCCTCGATCTGCCCCTCGACGACCCCTTCGACGGTCGGCCGGGACAGGCCGGTGACCCGGGTGATCTCGGTCAGCGTGGCGCGCTCCGTACCGCGCAGCGCGTGCAGCACCACGGCGGAGTTGATGCGCCGCAGCAGTGAGGGGTCTCCGCCGGTCATGCGTCCCAACGTTGGTCCTCCCTCGCGTGCGCGTGTTGGCCGGATCGTACTGTGCCGGGCTCGGCGCTGCGAGGCCCGGTGCGCGCCGTCCTGGTGGAAGCGGAGCCTGACACCATGCCACCTTCCCGTCCCCGGCTCGCCCGCCGGGCCGCGCCGCCGCGGGAGCCGGTGGGCCGGCTGTCGGCGGCGACCGGTTTACTGGACCGTATGAGTACCGCTCGGCACCTGGCGACCCTGGAGCAGTTGTGCGCGCGGCCCTTCCCGGACGAGGGCTCCGTCCGCAGCGCCCCCGAGGGGAGTACGGGGCCCGGCTTCCACCTGGCCCTGCTGGCGAGCGCGGGTGCTCCCACCGGGGAACGGGCCGCCGTGGCCGAGGAGTTCGCCGCGCTGCGGGAAGCGCTCGCCGTGGTGCTGGAGGCGCGCTGGGGGCCCGCCGAGCACATCAGCCTCTGGAGCGCCTTCGTCCGGGCCGAGGAGGCGCGGATCGCCGGCGCCGGGGAGGCGGTGCGGGAGCCCTGGCGGACGCTGAGCGCCTCCGTGCCGGACGCCCTCATCTGGCGTCGCGCCGACCGCTGGATAGCCCTCGGCACCGCCGAGCGGGAGACCGAGCAGCCGGTGCGCCTGGTGGCACTCGCCACCGCCGTCGACCCGCCCTGACGGCGGCCGTAGCACGCGCGCCGACCTTGCGGTACGACGCGACGGTGCGACACGACCGTAGGGGGAGACCACGAGCGGCACCGCCACCCGGCCCGACCTCACCCACGGCGGCCTGGCCGCCGTGACCGGCCCCGTCAGCCCGCTCGGCGTCGCCCTCGGCGTGGCCCGGGTGGTCCCCCTCGCGATGGTCCTCGGCCTGACCGGCGGCGCCATCGCGGTGGTGGACGGCGTCCTCGGCCTGACCCGCTGGGAGCGGGGCACCCGGGGGCGCTGCCTGGCCGGCCTGACGACCGGTGCCGTCGCCTTCCTGGTGCCCACGGTCGCGCTCTTGGTCCTGACGACCTCGTCGTGAGCGGGCCGGCGGGGTCAGCGGGGCGCCGCCTCGTCCACGGCCTCCCGCAGCCGTCCGTACTCCGCGGCCATCGCCTCCACCGACCAGTGGGCATTGAGCCCGCTCGGATTCGGCAGCACCCAGACCCGGGCGCCCCCGACGGTCCGCTCCTGCGGGCCCACCACGGCCCGGCGCTCGGCGAACGCCGCCCGGTACGCCGTGATTCCGACGACCGCCAGCCAACGCGGCTCCAGCCGGGCCACCTTGGCGGTCAGCAGGGTGCCGCCCTCGCGGAACTCCTCGGGGGTCAGCTCGTCGGCCCGGGCGCTGGGGCGCGCGACCACGTTGGTGATGCCGAGGCCCAGCTCCGGCAGGAGGTGCTGCTCGGCCGGGGCGAAGCGGCGCGGGGTGAAGCCCGAGCGGTGCAGGACCGGCCAGAAGCGGTTGCCCGGGCGGGCGAAGTGGTGGCCCGTCTCGGCGGTCAGCAGGCCCGGGTTGATGCCGCAGAACAGCACCCGCAGCCCCGGGCCCACCACGTCAGGGACGCGGACGCGGGCCAGTTCCGCGGGGGTGGGGCGGGCGCCCGCCGGTCCGCCTGGTGCGCGGGCACCGGCCGGACCGGCGGGCGCGCGGGTCACAGGATCGCGCCGGGCGTGTAGCCGGCCGCCTCCGGGTGGCGCCGGGTGACCTTCTCGACGGCGGTCAGCACCGCGTTCACCTGGTCGGCCGCCGCGCCCGTGAAGGAGAGCTTGTCGGCCATCAGGGCGGCCAGCTGCTCGCGGCCGAGCGGTAGCCGGGGGTCGTCGGCGAGCTTGTCCAGCAGCTCGTTGCGCGCGGCGCCCTGCTCGCGCATGGCCAGCGCCGAGGCCACCGCGTTCTCCTTGATCGCCTCGTGTGCGATCTCCCGGCCGACGCCCGCGCGGACGGCGCCCATGAGGACCTTGGTGGTGGCGAGGAAGGGCAGGTAGCGGTCGAGCTCGCGGGCGACCACGGCCGGGAAGGCGCCGAACTCGTCCAGCACCGTCAGGAAGGTCTCCAGAAGGCCGTCCAGCGCGAAGAAGGCGTCGGGCAGGGCGACCCGGCGGACCACGGAGCAGGAGACGTCGCCCTCGTTCCACTGGTCGCCGGCCAGCTCGCCGGTCATCGAGGCGTAGCCGCGCAGGATGACCATGAGGCCGTTGACGCGCTCGCAGGAGCGGGTGTTCATCTTGTGCGGCATCGCCGAGGAGCCGACCTGGCCCGGCTTGAAGCCTTCGGTGACCAGCTCGTGGCCGGCCATCAGCCGGATGGTCTTCGCCAGCGACGAGGGAGCGGCGGCGAGCTGCACCAGCGCGGTGACGACCTCGTAGTCCAGCGAGCGCGGGTAGACCTGGCCCACCGAGGTGAACGCCTGGCCGAAGCCGAGGTGGCCGGCGATCCGGCTCTCCAGCTCGGCGAGCTTGGCCGCGTCCCCGCCGAGCAGGTCCAGCATGTCCTGGGCGGTGCCGACCGGGCCCTTGACACCGCGCAGCGGGTATCGCGCCAGCAGCTCCTCGACCCGGCCGTACGCCACCAGCAGCTCGTCGGCGGCGGTGGCGAAGCGCTTGCCGAGGGTGGTCGCCTGGGCGGCGACGTTGTGCGAACGGCCCGCCATGACCAGCTCGCCGTACTCGCCGGCCAGCTTGCCGAGCCGCGCCAGGACGGCGACCGTGCGGTCCCGGACCAGTTCGAGGGAGAGGCGGACCTGGAGCTGCTCGACGTTCTCGGTGAGGTCGCGCGAGGTCATGCCCTTGTGGACCTGCTCGTGCCCGGCGAGGGCGTTGAACTCCTCGATGCGGGCCTTCACGTCGTGCCGGGTGATCTTCTCGCGCTCGGCGATCGAGGCGAGGTCGACCTGGTCGAGGACCCGCTCGTAGTCCTCGATCGCGCCCTCGGGCACCTCCACACCCAGGTCCCGCTGGGCGCGGAGCACCGCGAGCCAGAGCTGCCGCTCCAGCTTCACCTTCTGCTCGGGGGACCAGAGGGAGGCCAGTTCGGCGGAGGCGTAGCGGCCGGCCAGGACGTTCGGGATGCGGGGCTTTGCAGTCACGCCCGTCATCCTACTGGCGCAAAGTGTGAGGCTCGTGCCCGGCCGTTCTCGTAGGAACGCCCAACGGACGGGCGCGAGAGGCGGCGCCGCGCCCGTCCGGAGGGGGCCTTGCGCTCAGTCGTGCCGGGCGTCGGCCGGGTCCAGGCGGCGCCAGTGCTGCACCGGACCGGGCATCCCGCTGTCGGCGGGGGTGGCCCAGAAGGCGGTGGCCGTGGCCGGGTCCATGTGGGCGCCGTGGCGGCCGTCGCCGGAGGAGCGGCCGGTGAGGCGACGGCCGATCCAGGGGGCCAGGTGGCGGCGGGTGAACATCACGTCCGCGCCCCGGCGGCGCAGCCACCCCGGGGGAGCGGCCGGGGGCAACGCCGCCGCCCAGTCACTGGCGGGCTCCAGGTCCAGGCCCTGCCAGACCGCCTCGGCGACCCGGCGGTGGCCCTCCTCGGTCAGGTGCAGCCGGTCCACGTCCCACAGCCGGGGGTCGCTCAGCGACGGGGCGCTGTACAGGTCGACCAGCCGCGCCCCGTGCTTATCGGCCAGGTCGTCCAGGTGGGCGAAGAGCGCCTCCATGCGGGGGCGGAAGCGTTCCAGGACGGGGCCGTTGCGGGCCGGGCTGCGCATCAGCACCAGGGTGCCGCAGTTGGGGGCGAGTCGTTCGACGGCCTCGGTCAGCAGTCCGCAGACCCGGCCCGTGTCGCAGGAGGGGCGCAGGGTGTCGTTGAGTCCGCCGACCAAGGTCACCACATCGGCGTTCAGCGCGGCGGCGGCCTCCACCTGGTCCTCGACGATCTGGCCGATGAGCTTCCCGCGCACGGCGAGATTGGCGTAGCGGAATCCGGGGGTCCGCTCGGCGAGGCGGGCGGCGAGGAAGTCCGCCCAGCCCCGGTAGGAGCCGTCCGGCAGCCGGTCGGACATGCCCTCGGTGAAGGAGTCGCCGATCGCGACCAGGCTGGTGTAAGTGGCATTCGTCTGCATGGCGCCAGCGATCGTACTGCGCGGCCCCCGGTGGCGCGCCACCGGCATACCCCACGGTATGCGCCGGACGCCGAGAAGCCGGTGCCGGGGCCATGGAGAGCCCCGGCACCGGCGTGCCGGTCAGGCCGGTGCCCGGCCGAACAGCTCCTGGAGGACGTCCTCCATGGTGACCAGTCCGGCCAGCCGCCCGTCCGCGCCGAGGATCGCGGCCAGGTGGGTGCGGCTGCCGCGCATCGCGGTCAGCACGTCGTCCATCGGGGTGGCCTCGCGCACTCGGGGGATGGGACGCATGTCCGGCACCCGGAACGGCAGGTCGCGCGGCGTGACGTCCAGCGCGTCCTTGACATGCAGGTAGCCGACGATGCGGCGGCCGTCGTCCACCACCGGGAACCGCGAGAAGCCCGACTCGGCCGCCAGCCGCTCCAGCCCCTCGGGGGTGACCCCGATGTGCGCGTAGACGATCCGCTCCAGCGGCAGCACCACGTCCTTCACCGGGCGGCGGCCCAGCTCCAATGCGTCGTGCAGCCGCTCGGTGGCCCGGTCGTCGAGCAGCCCGGCGTCCCCCGAGTCCTTCACCATGCGGGCCAGGTCGTCGTCGGAGAAGCTCGCCGACACCTCGTCCTTGGTCTCCACCCGCAGCAGGCTCAGCAGCAGGTTGGCGAAGGCGTTGATGGCGAAGATCACCGGACGCAGCGTCCGGGCGAGAGCCACCAGCGGCGGACCGAGCAGCAGCGCGCTGCGCACCGGCTCCGCCAGCGAGACGTTCTTCGGGATCATCTCGCCGAGCAGCATGTGGAGGTAGGTCGCGGCCGCCAGCGCGATGGCGAACGACAGGGTGTGGCCGAGCGCGACCGGCACGCCGACCGCGTCGAACAGCGGCTCCAGCAGATGGGCGATGGCCGGCTCCGCCACCACGCCCAGCACCAGGGTGCACAGGGTGATGCCGAGCTGGGCCGCGGCCAGCAGCTGCGAGACGTGCTCCAGCCCCCACAGCACGGCGCGGGCCCGCTTGTTCCCCGCCTCGGCGTGCGGTTCGATCTGGCTGCGGCGGACCGAGATCAGGGCGAACTCGGCGCCCACGAAGAAGGCGTTCACGACGAGCGTCGCGAGGCCGATCAGCAACTGTACGGCGATCATCGCGCGTCCTCCTCGGCGGACCCGGCGTCGGCGGGCACGTGCAGCAGCACCCGCGCGGCGCGGCGCCCGGAGGCGTCCACCACGTCCAGGTTCCAGCCCTTGACGGTGAGGTGGTCGCCGACGGCCGGGATGCGCCCCAGCTCGGTGGCGACCAGCCCGGCCAGCGTCTCGTACGGGCCCTCCGGGACCTTCAGGCCGATCCGCGCCAGGTGGTCGGTACGGGCGGCGCCGTCGGCCGAGTAGAGCGCGCGACCCTCCTCGTCCTCGCCGGCCGGGGCGAGGCCCGGGGTCTCGTGCGGGTCGTGCTCGTCACGGACCTCGCCGACGACCTCCTCGACGATGTCCTCCAGGGTGGCGACGCCGGCGGTCCCGCCGTACTCGTCGATGACCACGGCCATCGTGCGACGGCCCGAGAGCCGGTCCAGCAGCCGGTCGACGGTGAGCGACTCGGGGACGAGCAGCGGCTCGCGCATCAGCTCCGTCACCGGCCGTCGGGCGCGCTGCTCGGCGGGGACGGTGAGGACGTCCTTGATGTGCGCCACGCCCACCACCGTGTCCAGGCTGCCCCGGTAGACGGGGAAGCGGGAGAGACCGGTGGCGCGGGTGGCGTTGGCCACGTCCTCGCAGGTGGCCTGGGCGTCCAGGGCCATCACCTGGACGCGCGGGGTCATGACGTTCTCCGCGGTCAGGTCGGCGAGGTTCAGGGTCCGCACGAACAGCTCGGCGGTGTCCGCCTCCAGCGACCCGGCCTTGGCCGAGTGGCGGGCCAGCGCCACCAGCTCCTGCGGGCCGCGCGCCGAGGCCAGCTCCTCGGCCGGCTCGATGCCCATCCGGCGGACCGCCCGGTTGGCCATGTTGTTCAGGTGGGTGATGAACGGCCGGAAGAGCGTGCTGAAGATCCGCTGCGGCGTGGCGACCTTCTTGGCCACGGCCAGCGGCTCGGAGATCGCCCAGTTCTTCGGGACCAGCTCGCCCACGACCATCAGGACCACGGTCGACAGGGCGGTGCCGATGACCAGGGCGATCGAGGAGGCGGCCCCGGAGGAGACGCCCATGTCGCGGAGCGGCCCCGCGAGCAGCGCCGCGATGGACGGCTCCGAGAGCATGCCGACGACCAGGTTGGTCACGGTGATGCCGAGCTGGGCGCCGGAGAGCTGGAAGGTGAGGTGGCGTACGGCCTTGAGCGCACCGGCCGCGCCGCGCTCCCCGCGGTCCACGGCTTCTTCGAGGGTGCTGCGCTCGACGGTCGTCAGGGAGAACTCGGCGGCGACGAAGGCGCCGCAGGCGAGGGCCAGCGCGATGGCGAGCAACAGGAGGAGCACTTCGGTCATCGGGTCACCACCGTCCCATGATCAGGCAGACAGGCGGCAGGCGCGCGACGGGGAATGCGGAGGTACGGGGTACTGGGAGGCTCGCCCATGGGCGGACGCTCACACACCTTTCTTGAGGATGAACCCATGATGCCCCGCGGCAGCGCTCCTGAGGGGTGCCGGGGGCATCGAACAACGCTACCCATAGTAAAGCCCCAGCAAAAGCCACCGGAATGCCGCGGACGGCGGCACGCCGCGCTCCGTCGTCCGGCGACACGCTTCCCCCGGCGGGCCGACCCCATGGTGCTCGACGTCAACGACCAGGCGCAGAAGGCATGGGAGGCGTCCGGGTACCACTGCGAGGACCACGGGAGGCGATGGGTGAAGGCCCTCTGCCCCGGGTCGCCGGAGCCCGGAGCCCGGCGCGCGGACGGCGGTCGTCCCGCACTGATCGCCGGGCCCGGGCTGTTGCGGTGGACGGGACTTTCCTCAGAGGCGCCACGCCACAGGTGGCGGCCCCCGCACCTCGGGGAGACCAGACACGGCGGGTGACGACGCCAGCTCCGGGTGGTACCCGGAGCTGGCGGCCACCGGCGGGCGCCCAGCGCCGTACCGCCGCGGTGGCCCTGCCGTCGATCCCTCTTCTCCGATCTCCGCGGGGCAGCGCCTTCGCGTACCCGCGTCACATCCTTGAGGTCCGCCACATGTCCGACGTCATCGTCACCGTTTCCCAGCTCTCCTTCACCTGGCCGGACCAGACCCCCGACCTCGACGACTCTCCTTCACCGTCGGCGCCGGACGCACCGGCCTCGTCGCCCCGAACGGTGCGGGCGAGAGCACCCTGCTCAAGCTGGACGAGCCAGGCCGGCCACCTTTCGCCACGCCTGTGCGACGAACCGGAGGCGGCGCCGGCCCGGGTGCCGTGGCGCCCGCCGGCTACGACGTGGCCGCGCGGGTGGTGGCGCAGGCGCGAGACCCGGCCGAGGAACCGGCGGCGCTGTCCGGGTTCAGGGCCGGGCAGCGCAGATGACGGTAAGACGCGGGCCTGTTCAGCCCGCCGCCCACGTCTCCCGGAACCCCGCCGCGTCCCACCGCCCGTACAGCGCGGGCGCCAGCCATTTCGGGGCCGCCGCCCGGAACGCCTCCGGGCTGAGGCCCCCGGCCCCCCACGGGACCGCCCCCAGCAGCGGGGCGCCCGCCGCCTTCGCCAGGTCCTCGGTGTTGCAGCGTTCGGCGAGCCCCGGCCGCTCGGGCCAGCCCCCGATGACGGTGCCGGTGACCTCCAGGCCCCGGGCGCGGGCGGCCTCGGCGGTCAGAGCCGTCGCGTTGAGAGCGCCGAGCGCCGCCGGGACCACCACGAGGAGCGGTGCGGCGAGCAACCGGGCCGCCTCGGCGAGGGTGCCGCCCCGCTCGTCGAAGCGGACCAGCAGCCCGCCGGCACCCTCGACCAGGACCAGGTCGTGCTCGGTCGCCAGCTTGGCGGCGGCCTCCGCGACGTCCTCGGGGGACACCGGCGCCGCTCCCGCCCGGCGGGCTGCCGTCGCGGGAGCCAACGGGTCCGGGAAACGGGCCAGTTCGGCGGCGGTGACCGGGCCGGCGAGGCGGGCCACCTCGGCGGCGTCCCCGCGCTCGCCGGGCGACAGGCCCGTCTGGGCCGGTTTGAGGACGGCGACGGACCGTCCTGACGCGAGGGCGGTCGCGGCGAGCGCCGCCGTCACCACCGTCTTGCCGATCTCCGTGCCGGTCCCCGTGACCACCTGTACCGTCATCGCTCCGCTTCCCGGCGGCACCCGGCGCCGCCTTCTCCTGGCCTCGTCCCCACCACGTCTACCGCACCCCGCCCGGACGCCTCACCCCGCCCCGGCCGCCGCACAGACCGCCCGGCCGATCCGGGCGAGATCCGCTTCCCCGGTCACGTACGGCGGCATGGTGTACACCAGGTCGCGGAAGGGCCGCAGCCACACGCCCTCGCGCACCGCCGCGCGGCTCGCCGCCGCGACGTCCACCGGGTGGTCGAGCTGGACCACGCCGATCGCGCCCAGCACCCGTACGCCGGCGACCCCCGGCAGGCCGGCCGCGGGCGCCAGCCCGGCGCGCAGCCCGGCCGAGACCCGGGCCACCTCGCCCTGCCAGTCGTGGCCGGTGAGCAGGTCGAGCGAGGCGTTGGCCGCGGCGCAGGCCAGTGGGTTGCCCATGAAGGTCGGGCCGTGCGCGAGCACCGGGACCTCGCCCCGGGCGATCCCCGCCGCGACCCGGCCGGTGCACAGCGTCGCCGCCAGCGTCAGGTATCCGCCCGTCAGGGCCTTGCCCACGCACATCACGTCGGGAGAGACCCCGGCGTGCCCGGCCGCGAAGAGGGCGCCGGTGCGGCCGAAACCGGTGGCGATCTCGTCGAAGACCAGCAGCACCCCGTGGGCGTCGCACGCCTCGCGCAGCACCCGCAGCAGCGCCGGGGAGTGGAAGCGCATGCCCCCGGCCCCCTGCACCACCGGCTCCACGACCACCGCCGCCAGCTCGTGGGCGTGCCGCTCGACCGTCTCCCACAGGTGCGCCGTGTACGCCTCGGGGACGGGGGCGTCGAAGCCGTCCGGAGGCGCGTCGGCGAAGACCTGCCGGGGCAGCACCCCGGACCACAGGTCGTGCATGCCGCCCTCGGGGTCGCAGACCGACATGGGCTGCCAGGTGTCACCGTGGTAGCCGCCCCGCCAGGTCATCAGCCGGTGCTTCTCCGGCCGCCCCAGCGAACGCCAGTACTGCAGGCACATCTTGGCCGCCACCTCGACCGACACCGATCCGGAGTCGGCGAGGAAGACGTGCTCCAGACCCTCCGGCGCCAGCTCCACCAGCCGGGTCGCCAGCCGCACGGCGGGCTCGTGGGTGAGCCCGCCGAACATGACGTGGCTCATCCGCCCCAACTGGTCGCGGACCGCCTCGTCCAGCACCGGGTGCCGGTAGCCGTGCACCGCCGCCCACCAGGACGACATGCCGTCGACCAGCTCCGCCACCCCCTCGACGGGCTCCGCCAGCCGCAGCCGCACCCCGGAGGCCGACTCCACCACCAGCGGGTCGGAGCTTCCGGGCATCGGGCCGTACGGGTGCCAGACGTGCCGCCGGTCCAGGGCGAGCAGCCCCGCCGGGTCCGCCGGGAAGGACCCGGCGGGCGACAGCAGGGCCTGGGTGGGCTCAGGCATTGGGGGCGACGTCCGTTCCCGCACCTCGGCGCCGCACTGCCACCAGGTCGGTGCGGGCCTCGCCCGCCTCCCGCGCGGCCGGAACCTCGGGCTCCGCGTGCGCGCCGCCGCACGGGCCGCAGCCGCCGGAGGCCCCGGAGCCGCAGGCGTGCGCCGGTGCGCCGGCGTCCTCGGCCGCCCCGTGGCCGCCGCAGCCCCCCGGCAGCACGTCGGCGCGGTGCGCGGGCAGCGTCGTGGTCCCCGCGCCCTCCACCTCGAACCCGGCGTCCGCGATCATCTCCAGGTCCGCCTGGCCGGCCTGGCCCTCACTGGTCAGGTAGTCGCCCAGGAAGATGGAGTTGACCAGGTGCAGGGCGAGCGGCTGGAGGGTGCGCAGGTGCACCTCGCGGCCCCCGGCGAGCCGCACCTCCACGTCCGGGCAGACGAACCGCACCATGGCGAGGATGCGCAGCGCCCGCTGCGGGGTGAGGTTCCACTCGCGGGCCAGCGGCGTCCCCTCGAAGGGGATCAGGAAGTTCACCGGCACCGAGTCCGGGTCCAGTTCGCGCAGCGAGAAGACCACATCGACCAGGTCCTCGTCGCTCTCGCCCATCCCCGCGATCAGCCCCGAGCAGGCCGACAGGCCCGCGCCCTGCGCCCGCTGGACGGTCTCCACCCGGTCCGCGTACGTGTGGGTGGTGGTGATCTCCCCGTAGGTCGCCTCGGAGGTGTTCAGATTGTGGTTGTACGCGTCGGCGCCCGCCGCGCGCAGCCGCTCCGCCTGACCCTCCGACAACAGCCCGAGGCAGGCGCAGACCTCGACGTCCTCGTGGTCCGCCTTGATCGCCTCGATGGTCTTCGAGACCCGGTCGACGTCCCGGTCGGTCGGGCCCCGGCCGCTCGCCACCAGGCAGACCCGCTTCGCACCGCCGGTGAGCCCCGCGGCAGCCGCTTTCGACGCCTCCTCGGCGCCCAGCCAGGTGTACTTGAGGATGCCCGCCTGCGAGCCGAGCCGCTGCGAGCAGTATGAGCAGTCCTCGGGGCAGAGCCCGGACTTGAGGTTGACCAGGTAGTTCAGCTTCACCCGGCGGCCGAACCACTCACGGCGCACCCGGCCCGCCGCGGCCACCACGTCCAGCAGGTCGTCGTCGGAGGTGGCGAGCACCGCGAGCGCCTCGTCACGGGTCGGCAGCTCACGCCGAAGTCCCTTGTCCACCAGCGTCTTCAGGAGATCCATGCGGCTGATCCTGACGCACGGAGCCGCCCCGGGCCAAGGAGACTTCCTACAACGCCCCCGGTGAGTGCTGTGGGTATTACCACATCCTGCCCCGGCTTCCGACCGGCTAGTGTCTGTGCACTGCTCACAAACGGCGGCCCGGCCGCCCTGCCCCGGCGAAGCTGAGGACGGCCCATGCCCCACTCCACCCCCGGACCCGTCGGGCCGTTCGCCTGGACCAGCCGGGCGGCTGCCCGCCGCGCGGAGGCCGGGCTGACCCGCGCCCTGCGCCCGAGGCCCGCCGCCTGGGGCACGCTGGACCTCGCCGGCAACGACTACCTCGGCCTCGCCCGCCACCCGGAGGTCACCGAGGCCGCAGCCGGCGCCGCCCGCCGCTGGGGTGCCGGCGCCACCGGCTCCCGACTGGTCAGCGGCAGCACCGCGCTCCACGCCGAACTGGAGCGGGAACTCGCGGGCTTCTGCGGCGCCGAGGCCGCCCTCGTCCTCGCCTCGGGGTACGCGGCCAACCTCGCGGCGGTCACCGCGCTCGCCCCCGCCGGGACCCTGCTGGTCTCCGACACCGCCAACCACGCCTCGCTCATCGACGGCTGCCGGCTGGCCCGGGGCGCCACCGAGGTGGTCGCGCACGCCGATCCCGACGCGGTCCGCAAGGCACTCGCCGCCCACCGGGGCCCGGCCCTCGGCGTCTTCGACGCGGTCTTCTCCGTCGACGGCGACGCCGCCCCGCTCCCGGCGCTCGCCGCCGCCTGCCGGGAACACGGCGCGGGCATCCTCGTCGACGACGCCCACGGCCTCGGGGTCCTCGGCGAGGGCGGCCGGGGCAGCGCCCACGCCGCCGGGCTGGCCGGCGCGCCCGACACCGTCGTCACCCTGACCCTCTCCAAGGCGCTGGGCAGCCAGGGCGGCGCTGTCCTCGGCCCGGCCGTGGTGATCGACCACCTCGTCAACACCGCCCGCACCTTCATCTTCGACACCGGCCTCGCCCCGGCCGCCGCCGGCGCCGCGCTCGCCGCCCTGCGCCTGCTGCGCGCCGAACCGGAGCGCGCCGCCCGGGTCCGCCGTACCGCCCGCGACCTGCACGGTGCCCTCACCGCCGCCGGGTTCCAGGCCGCCCGGCCGGACGCGGCGGTCGTCTCGGTGCGCGCGCCCTCGGCCCAGGAGGCGGCCGACTGGGCCGCGCGCTGCCGCGAACAGGGTGTGGCGGTGGGCTGCTTCCGGCCGCCGTCCGTACCCGACGGCATCTCGCGGCTGCGGCTGACGGCCAGCGCCGACCTCACCCCGGCCGACCTGGACCGGGCTCTGGACGTCCTCACGCGGACGGCCCCGCCGACCGCCCGCTGAGCGGGGGAGGGCGGGGCCGCCTGAGCCGCTGTCAGGCCGTGGTGCCAGGGCCCTGCGCGGTGACGAAGCCCCGCCATGCGGCGGGGGAGAAGAGCAGTGCGGGGCCGAGGGCGTTCTTGGAGTCCCGCACGGCGAGCAGACCCGCGTGCGGGCCCGAGGTGAGTTCGGCGGTCTCCACGCAGTTGTTCATCCCGGTGCTGCGGCTGCTGCGCCGCCACCGGACGCCTTGCAGTGAGCTGCTGACCGGGACGTACCGAGGCTGTGCGGTCACGGCGCCTCCTTACGGGCCGTCGTCGTGCTTCTCGGCGAGGAGAAGCAGCGAGTCCTCTGCTGACAGCGCCCGCGCCTGAAGGGAGGCGAAGGCGTCGGCGTATGCCGAGAGGTCTTCTTTCCGCTCCAGATAGAGGCTACTCGTCAGGTGGTCAAGAACGACCAAATCCAGATCGTTCATGTTCGGAAAAGAGAAGATAACGAAAGGGCCGGTGAGGCCGATGTGTTCTCCCGAGGTGAACGGCAGCACCTGGACCACGACATGGGGGAGCGCGGCCGCCTCCCGCAGCGCCGCCAACTGGCCGCGCATCACCTCCGGGCCGCCGATCCGGCGGTGCAGCACCGACTCGTCGATCACCGCGCTCAGCTCCAACGGCCGGTCGGCCCGCAGCACCTCCTGGCGCGCCAGCCGCACCTCCACCAACTCGTCCACCTGCGCCTGAGGCACCCCTGCCAGGGAGGCCCTGGTCACCGCCCGCGCGTACTGCGGGGTCTGGAGCAGCCCCGGTACCACCGAGGTCTCCAGTGTCCGCATCCGCGTCGCCTGCGACTCCAGGCTGATGAAGTCCCGGTACTCCGGGGGCAGCACGCCCCGGTAGCGGTGCCACCAGCGCCGGTGCTCCCCGTCCCGCTCGGTGCCGGTCAGCGCCACCAGCAGTTCGCGCAGCCTCGGCTCGCGGACGTCGTAGGCGTCGAGCAGGCGGCGCACGTCCTCGGGCTTCACCCCGCTGCGGGCGGTCTCGATCCGGCTCACCTTCGACTGGTGCCAGCCCAGCAGCCCGGCCGCCTGGTCGCTGGTGAGGCCGGCGCGGCCGCGCAGGGCCTTCAGCTCGGCTCCGAGTTTGCGCCGGCGCACGGCGGGTCCGTTCCGCATGCGGGTCTCCTTCCGGTGGCCGTTTCGGTGCGGGCGACGCCGCCCATGGCACACCCGTGGGAGGGGCCGGATGCGGTCGCCCGTCGCAGAGTTCACCGCATCGAGCGACAGATATATGCACATCTTGAGGGATCGGCTCACGTGACGGACGACACAGTGGCAGTCTGACGTGGAGGCAACCGGTCCCGCCACACCCCGAGTTCATCCGTCCACGGGGCCGCGACCGGCTCCGAGGAAAGGGCGACGCAGCCATGGCAGACCACCACGAAGCAACCGTCACTCTGCCGAGCGATCCGGCCTCGGTCTCCGCCGCCCGCACCCACGTCCTGACCGTTCTCTCCGAGTGGGGCCTTCCGGCGGACTCCGAGGCGGCGGACACCGTCCGCCTGATCATCTCGGAGCTGGTCACCAACGCCGTCCAGCACACCCAGGGCCACTCGCCGACCTTCACCGTCTCCATGGCGCTCCACCAGGACGAGCGGCTGCGACTCGGCGTCACCGACAGCCATCCGCGCTGGCCCAGAAGGCTTCAGGCGGCGGTCCAGGAGGACAGCGGCCGGGGCATGGCCATCGTCCGCTGGCTCACCGCCGAGCAGGGCGGCCGGCTCACCGTCGTGCCGACCGCGGAGGGCGGCAAGACCGTCCGCGTCGACCTGCCCTGGCCCGGCACCGTCGGCGGCTGACCCGTACGCGTACGTCCGGGGCGTACGGGCCGGCCGCCGGCGGCGCCGCTCAGTTCACGCGCCCGTACCGCACGCTGCCGGTCCAGATCTTCTCCAGCCGCACCACCGCGCCGCTCTTGGGGGAGTGCCAGATCTTGCCGCCCCCGGCGTAGAGGCCCACGTGGTAGACGTGGCCGCCGGAGTGGAAGAAGACCAGGTCGCCCTTGCGCCGACTGGCGGCGGAGATCCGTTTGGTCCGGTTGTGCTGCTGCGCGGCCGTCCGTGGCAGCTTCTTGCCGGCCTTCTTGTACGAGTAGAGCGTCAGCCCCGAGCAGTCGAAGCTGCGGGGGCCTGTCGCGCCGTACCGGTAGGGCGAGCCCTTCATCGAGGAGGCGATCTGCAGCGCCTTGGCGGCGTGGGTGGCCGCCGCCGCCTCGGGCGCGGCGCCCGGGGCGACCAGGGTGGTGCTCATCGCGGCGAGGGAGAGGGCCGATACGGCGCCGGCCCGGGAGAGCAGGGACGGGACTCGATTGCGCTCAGTCATGCGTAACCCTTCGTCAGCCGCCTGTGAAGGATGACCTGTCGGGTTCGGACCTGCGAAGTCGCCCGGCCGCCGCGGCGGCTTCACCCCAAGGGCCGTGGGAGTCCGTCGCCGGTCTCCTGGGCCCGTCGTGCCTGGGTCCTCCACTCCTGCCGATCCACTCGGTGTCGACCTGTCGTCCGGACGGCGGCAGGACTCGGCGTCCGCCCGGACCGCCCCGCCGCTGCGGCGGGGGCTTGTCGTCCTGACGGATCTTCACGTACGAGGGCGGCGTTTTCGGGGAGGAGGGGGCGGTTTGTGAGTTCGGCCTCCCCTGCCCTGTTCGAGTGGGCACGGTGCGGGGCCCGGGCGTGTCCACGTCGGGACGCAGGGCCGGACCAGCGGCGGAGCGGCCGACGCGTAGACGGGGGCGGACCGCGTGCGCAACCCGGAGGGGCCGGGAAGAGGGGCCCGGAATACACCGTCCGGGGGTAGCCCGTACGGGCCGTTCCGGGCGTGGCGCGCCGGGCGTGTGGCGGGTTGTGCGCTCCGCCGCGCGGTGAACGGCGCTCGGCGGGGGCGGGGGAGCGCGACGGGCCCCTCCGCTGACGCCCCACCGGTCCGGAGGGCGTGCCCGGCGCACGGCGACGGCGGCCCCCGCTGTCCGGCTCCGGTCCTGATGAGACCCAGTCCCGCCGTCTCCCGGAGTGGGACGCGTGCCTCCGGTGTCGCCGCCCCCGCACCCGTCGGGCAGGGCTGTGCGGAGCCTCGGCGCCCCGGTTCACGGCGCGGCTGCGGCAGCGGCCCGATCGGCCCGTGGCACACACGGATGTCGCGGACACCGCACAGGATCCGCCGGATCCTCTAGCCCTTGCGGCTGCCGATCAGCTCATCGGCGAGGCCGTACGCCACCGCCTGCCGGGCGTCGAGGTGCAGGTCCCGTTCGATGTCCTCGGAGATCCGTGCCCGGTCGCGGCCGGTGTGGCGGGCGAGCAGTTCCTCCAACAGGGCGCGCATGCGCAGCAGTTCCTCCGCCTCGATGGCCAGGTCGCTGACCTGCCCCTCCACCGGGTCGGTCAGTGCGGGCTGGCGGATGACGGCCCGGGAGCCCGGCAGCATCAGCCGCTTGCCCGGAGCGCCGGCGGCGAGCAGGACGGCCGCCGCCGAGTTGGCCTGTCCGAGGCAGGTGGTCGCCACGTCGCAGCGGACGTACTGGAGGGTGTCGTAGAGCGCCGTCATCGCGCTGAAGGAGCCGCCGGGGGAGTTGATGTACAGCTGGATGTCCCGGTCGGGGTCGGCGTGTTCGAGGTAGAGGAACTGGGCCATGACGTCGGTGACGCAGGCGTCGTCGACCGGGGTGCCGAGGAAGACGATCCGCTCCGAGAAGAGCTTGCTGTACGGGTCCTGCGTCCTGGTTCCCTGTGAGGTGCGCTCGGTGAACTCGGGGAGGTGGTGGCGGGCGGTGGCGCGCTGCATGGAGGACCCCAGATCTCACGGACGGCGGTGCGGCGCTCGTTCGCCGCATCATCTGTAAAAAATGTACAGGACGTACATGACGTTATGATGGGCGGCATGGCGTACGAGATTCCAGTGACGCAGGCGCGCGCCGAACTGGCCGAGTTGATCAACCGCGTCGTCTACGGCGGCGAGCGGGTCGTCGTGACCCGCCACGGCAAGCCGCTGGTGGCGCTGGTCTCCGCCGCCGACCTGGAGCGGCTGGAGGCCGCCGCGGGCCGGGCCGCCGAGGAGCGGGGGGCGGCCGGGGACGAGGTCGTCAGCACTGTCTCCCACCTCGGCGAGGGCGGGGCGGGCGCCGCGTGGAACGAGCCCCGGCGGTACGGTCTGACCGCCGAGCACGGCGACCCCGGAGTCCACTGACGCGTGGTCGGCGGCCGTTCGGCCCCGAGTCCCGATGCCCGCGCCTGCTCCCCGCATACGCTCCAGCCCCGGGCCCGGGGCGATCCGCCGGTCCCCGATTCGCGAACTGGACGGGACCCAACGCCGCCGAAGCGGCGGCGCCTCGTCATCCGCCGCCACCGTGCTCGCGCGGGGAACGGCCAGATGCGGCCGGCGGTCGGCCGGCTCCGCGACGGCCCCGTGGCGGGCGGCGTGGGGCCGAGCAGCGCGAGGGCGCGCACGCGTCGCAACCCGACCCCGCGCGAGCAGGGGCCGGCCGTCGTCCGGCTCGGCCGCCGTCACCGCTGTCCTGCCCAGATTACGCGGCGGCCTCACCGGGTACGGCGTACGGCTCGTGGTGGGCCACGGCGCCCGCCTCGGCCGAATGCCGGAACGCTCGTCCCGGCGGCCGGGAGCGACCGGGGGCCGCCACCCGTGCCGAGGTCGAGGGGCCGAGGGCGACGTGCGGGTCGTCCTGCGCGAGGAACAGCCCCCAGCCGGACCGGCGGCCCCGACGGGACCCAGACCAGCCGCCTGGTGGCGCGCCGCGACGGGCGGACCCCGCTCGACCGGGAACCCGTCTACGGCCTCGGCGCTCCGGGAGGCTGGAGAAGCCGTGCCCGAGCCCGCGCTCCCCGGCTCCCTCCGCACCGGCTTGGGCGCCGGGGACGACGGTGCGCCCCTGTCAGAACCAGTGCAGGCAGTGCGGGGGGCGTTCGGTGCGGAACAGGGCGTCGGCGCGGGCGGCCGCTTCGGGCCGGTGGGCCCGGACGTGTCCGGCGCGTATCAGCGTGCTCGGGGCGGTGCCGCCCAGGTAGAGGGAGCCGAGGTCGCGGATGTCCAGGGACAGGTCGGGCTCGCGGTCCGTCGGGACGCAGTCGGCCCTGCCGTCCCGGACGGTCAGCAGGTGGCGCCCGCGCTCACCGAGGAACGGGTCGTCGACGTCGAGGACCAGCTCGCCGTCGAGGGACCAGCCGCGCGCGGTCAGCGCGCCCGGGACGTCCAGCAGCCGCACCCAGAGCCAGTCGGTGTCGCCGCTCACCTCCCCGGCGCGGAAGTCCGCGAACTGCCAGCGCAGCGGGTGGCCGGCCGGAACGTGCCTGAAGACGACCTTCGAGACCAGGTCGTGTCCGAGGGCGAACCGGGCCAGGGCGGTGAAGACGGTGTCGTCGGTGGCGATGGTCTCGTCCACGGTCAGGGTGCCCGCCTCGACCGCGTAGCTGGCGTAGCCGTCCGGGGTGCCGTCGGCGTCCCGGTGGACGGCGATGTAGCGCGGCGCCGGGGAGACCGGCGGCTGGCCCGCGCGCAGCTCCCACCAGCGGTGCGGGCGGGAGAGCGCGCCGGGCTGGGCGCGCCGGTACCGGTCGTAGACCTTCTCCAAGAGCTCGCCGCACTCGGCCCGGCGCAGCACCTCGACCGAGCCGGTCTCCGGCGCCGGGGCCCCGCCCCGCGCCCGGGGGGCGGCGAAGGCGGCCTGGTGGCGGGTGACCGTCAGTTTGGCCGTGCAGGTCGCCGGGCCGTAGCCGAACCTGCCGTAGATCGGGGCCTCGGAGGCCAGCAGGACGGCGAGGGACTCGCCGCGGGCCCGCAGGTCCGCGAGTTGCTGGCGCATCATCGCGCTGAGCACGCCCTGACGCCGGTGCGAGGGCAGCACACCGACGGCGCTCACCCCGCCGACCGGGACGAGGGCCCCGCCGGGCAGCGTCAGCTCGAAGGGGTACGTGGCGGCGGTGCCCACGGGCTGCCCGTCCGCCGTGGCGGCCAGCAGGCAGCGGTCCGCCTCCAGCGCCGACCACCACCGGCCACCGCCGTCGACCGGGGCCTCCGGGAAGAGCCCGAAGGCGGCATGGAGAGTGTCGACGAAGACCTCGAAGTCCTGGTCGGTCGTGGGACGGATCTCCATGCGGGTGCTGCCTCCTCGGAGCGGCGGAGACCACGGCTCGTGGTCCGTGGTCACAGTGCCGCACCGACCCGTGGCGGGTGCGCGTGGGTGACGGCCGGGCCGACGGTACCCCGCTCACTTCCCGGGTCGGAGACCGGCCCGCCTGCTCCCCTGGGGCGCTGGTCCTCCTCGGCTTTGACCTCGGGGGCTTTGCGGTCCACGTACTCCTGGCCGGAGAGGGCGAGGACCGCCGTGAAGAGCTCGTCGGTGACAGCGCGCAGGACGGCCTTCTCCTCGGCGAGCCCGGCGTGCCGGGAGAAGCCCGGCGGCTCCCCGAAGCGGATGCGGCGCGGAGTCGGGAGATTCCGGCCGGGTGGCTGTGCCCCCAAGGCGCGGCGGGGTCAGCGTCTGCGGGCCAGCGCCAGCCGGCTGCGGCGGGGGGTGCCGCGGCGCAGCCGCACCTCGGCCTCGCCGTCGGTGACCCGTACGTCGAAGGCGGGCTGCGGTGCGGTGGCGGGGCCCTCGACGTTCCAGCCGTCGGAGAGGCGGAAGACACTGCCGTGCCAGGGGCAGGTGACGCAGCCGTCGCTGATCGTCCCCTCGGAGAGCGGGCCGCCCAGGTGGCTGCAGTGGTCGGCGATGACCGAGAGCGTGTCGTCGGCGTCCCGCACCACCAGGACGGGGAGGTCCTCGATCATCCGCCGGACCGGTCGGCCCAGTGGGATCGTGGCCAGCTCACCCAGGCTGTGCCAGCCCGGCGAGACCAGGTGCGGGAAGCTCTCGGTGTGGTTGGCGCCGGAGGCCTGGCGGAAGGCGAGGTGCCCGCCGATCGCCCCGCCCGCCCCGACCGCGGTGAGTCCCGCCAGTGCCAGCATCCGCCCGGTGGCCTCCCGGCCGATGAGCCGCGCGCCGAGCGAGCCCGCGTAGCAGAACACCCCGGCCGAGTTCAGCACGGCGTGCGCCAGGCCGACCCGCAGCTGCTCCTTGTGCAGGTCCGCCCAGTCGGCCCAGCCGGTGATCGCGGCCGGCCCCGCCCCGGCCAGACCCACCGCGATGAGCACCCGCGAGGGCACCTTCGCCCCCGGCACCAGGTCCAGGACGGCCGAGGAGAGCCAGGCGCCGACCGGGATCTGCACCATGACCGGGTGCACGGGGTGGCCGAGCCACTTGCCGTGCAGGACGTCGCGGGCGGCCCGGGAGAGCGGCAGGGACCGCACCCCGCGCCGCAGCGGCTCGGCGACGGCGTCCAGGACCGAGGCCCGCTCCAGCCGGTCCATGGCACGCAGTACCAGGCCGGGGCGCTCGTTCTTCGGCAGGGCGCGGCGCAGCGCCGAGCGGACCTGTGCCGTCGTCGTCTCCGCGGTGATCATGTGGGACTCCCTCAGGGTCGGCTGCGGCGCCGGGCGGCCCCGGCGGGCGCCGGGCCCCTGGCCGTCGCGCCCATCCTGGGACGGCCCGCCGGGGCGCGCACCCCGGCCGGGCCGGGGCGTCACGGGTCGGCGCCCCTCTCGGGCGGGAAAATCGGCAGGGGAAGCGGGAGGGATTTCCGAGGCGGGACGCGATGAGAACAGGGCCGAACGGGTACAAATACCCCATGAGCGCACACTCGATCACCGCGAAGTCGCGCGTCACCCCCGGAATGAGGGGCGGTGGCGGGCCGCAACCGCAAGAGACACCCCCGGCCGAGGACGGCATCGGAGGCACCGGCCCCCGGGAGACCTACAACCCCACCAAGGGCTGGGCGGGCGGGCCCCTGGCGGCGATCATCGCCGTCAGCCTGCTGATGGCCGGGTTCTTCCTGGCCTACGCGATCATCATCCTCTGAGGCCGGGGCGGGCGCGACGCTCCTGGGGCGTGACCGGATCGTTCCGGAGCGAGCCCCGATCGTGCCTGCCGCAGGGCGGTCTCCGCAGGCCACCCTGGTTCCCATGAACCGCGCCCTCATCGTCATCGACGTCCAGGAATCCTTCCGCGCCCGACCCGGGTGGAGCCGCATGGCCGACCCGGGCATCGCCCGTTCCGTCGACCGCCTGGTGGCACTCGCCCGCGACCGCGGCGACCTCGTCGTCCGCGTTCTGCACTCCGAGCCCGGCACCGGCGACGTCTTCGACCCCGAGCAGGGCCACGTCCGGCCGTTCGCCGAACTCGCCCCGCCGCTGCCCGGCGAACCGCTCCTCACCAAGACCTCGCACAACTGCTTCACCACCACCGGGCTCCAGCGTCTGCTGACGGAGGCCGGTGTGAGCGCGCTGACCGTCTGCGGCATCCGTACCGAGCAGTGCGTGGAGACCACCGCGCGCGTCGGCAGCGACCTCGGCTACGCGGTCACCTTCGTCACCGACGCCACCACCACCGAGGGTGTCGGCGGACTCAGCGCCACCCAGATCGTGGAGCGCACCGAGGCCGTGCTGCGCGACCGGTTCGCCAGGATCGCCACCGTCGCCGAACTGGAGGCCGAAAGGGCGGCCGAGCGCACCACCGGACCCACCGGGCTGGCAGTATCGGCCGGGTGACCCACGTCGTCCTCCTCCTGCTGCCCGGCGTCCACCTGCTCGACCTGGCCGGACCGGCCCAGGTCTTCAGCACCGCCACCGATTTCGGCCACCCGTACCACCTCAGCTACGTCGCCGAGCGCGAGCAGATCGTCAGCGCCCAGGGGCTGCCGCTCTCGGCCACCACCGACTGGCCGCGCCTGGGCGCCGACGACCTGCTGCTCGTCCCCGGCCGCCGCTCGATCCGTCTGGGCGGCGGTCCCTGGTTCGGTCCCCGGGTCCGGGATGGGCTGCGCGCCCACCACGCCGCCGGGGGCACGGTCGCCAGCGTCTGCTCCGGTGCCGGGGCGCTGGGCGAGGCCGGGCTGCTGGACGGGCGGCGCTGCACCACCCACCACGAACTCCAGGACGAGCTGGCCGCACGCCATCCCCGCGCGACCGTGGTCCGCGACGTCCTGTACACCACCGACGACCGGGTGGTCACCTCGGCGGGCATCGCCAGCGGCATCGACCTCGCCCTGCACCTGCTCGCCGAACGCCACGGCCCGGCACTCGCCGCCCGGGTCGCCCGCGGCATGGTCGTCCACGCTCGCCGCAACGGCCACGAACCCCAGGCCAGCGTCATGCTCCGGCACCGCGCCCACCTCGACGACGCCGTCCACCGCACCCAGGACCTGATCGACGCCCGCTTCGTCGAACCCCTGCCGCTGGCCGACCTCGCCGCCGCCGCCCGGGTCAGCCCCCGCACCCTGACCCGGCTCTTCGCCCGGGCCACCGGAGGGCTGACCCCGCTCCGCTACCAGCAGCAGCTACGGCTGGAACACGCCCGCCACCTCATCGGCCAGGGCACCCCTGCCGAGACCGCCGCCCGCGCCGTCGGCTTCAGCGACGCCCGCATGCTCCGCCGCCTGCGGCACCGGGTAGCGGCCGCGGCCTGAGGCACCCCTACGGAACCCGTGCCACCCCCACGTAGAAGCCGCTGCGCTCCCTGACCGGCGCGGGCTCCTTCCGGTACCAGTCGGTCGCCGTGACCAGCCCCGGCGCCGCCAGCTCCAGCCCCGCGAAGAACGGCTCGACCTCGGCACGGGTCCGCATCCGCAGCGGGATGGCGCCCTCCTTGTAGGCGTCCTTGGTGCTGCTCTCCAGCTCGGGGTGCTGGTCGGCGGTGCCGTGTGTGAGGACCAGCCAGCTTCCCGACGGCAGCGCGTCGACCAGCGCCCGCGTGATGCCGTACGGGTCGTCGTCGTCCGGGACGAAATGGAGCAGGGCGATCAGCGACAGGGCGATCGGCCGCTCGAAGTCCAGGACGGAACGGGCGTGGGCGAGGATCGCCTCGGGGTCGCGGACGTCCGCCTCGATGTAGTCGGTGACACCCTCCTCACTGCTGACCAGCAGGGCCTCGGCGTGGCGCAGCACGATCGGGTCGTTGTCCGCGTAGACCACCCGGGCCGAGGGGATGACGGCCTGGACGATCTGGTGGAGGTTGGGCTCGGTGGGGATGCCGGTGCCGATGTCGAGGAACTGGTCGATTCCCCGCTCGGCCAGCCAGGCCGCCGCCCGGTGCATGAAGGCGCGGTTGCGCGCGGCGTTCCCCCGCGCCTCGGCCGGCAGCTTCTCCCCGACCTCCTGGTCGACGAGGTAGTGGTCCTTGCCGCCGAGGAGCCAGTCGTAGACCCGGGCCGGGTGCGGCCGGCTGGTGTCGATCGCGGGCTTGGGCGTTGCCGTCATGGGCTGCTCCGGTGAGGCTCGGAGGTATGGGACGCGGAACGGGCCAGGCGCCGACCCGGCCACCGGCGTCTACCTGAGGGCCGCTCAACTCCCTTGCCTGGCGGGCGAGGTGCGGCACGGCCGGACAGGCGGGCCCCGGTCAGCCGGATTATGTCATCGCTCACCTGCTCGATTCCGCCGGGGCGGACGGCGTCCGGGCCCCGGTGCCTCAAGGAACAGGTCTCCGGGCTGACGGAACGCCTCGCCGCGCGTGACGCGCGGATCGATGGACTCACTGGCTTCAGGGGGCGGGCTCTGTCGCAGCTCGCTGCCCAGAGGATGGAGGTCGAGCGGCTTCGCGAGTCCTGGCCGCGCCGTCGAATGTCCGTGCTCTGCCGAACAGTTCAGGAGCGAGCGTGCCGTCTGGCCCGGGAGTCCGAACGACGCCCGGCCGCCCTGCGGGACGCCGGAACGGTTCCCGATCCCCGTGCCGGGCACGGCGCGGTACGGGTCGTGCGGCTGACCAGCCGTTCCTGGCCGTACGAATGAGCTTGATCGCCGAGCGCGACCAACCCCGCCTTGCGCATCCTGCGGTTGAGCCTGAGCGGCAAGGGGGACAGGGCCGTGACCACCGCGCCCCGATAGGTTGGATCGGGCCGTCACAGCACACGGTGGCCTGCCGTGCACTTCTCGGAAACGTTCCACGGACGAGAGGCGTTCACAGTGCGGCGAACTCTGCGATACCTGCTCTTCGCGGCTGACACCGGTTTCCCGGTCCTCGCTGTGACGGCCGTACAGGGTGTCGCTCGCCTGCCGTTCGCCGCCGCCCTGTACGCCGACGCCGTGATCGGCCTGTGCTGGCTCGTCGGCGAGGCCCTCCTCCTTCGGCGCCGGCCACCGGACCCACCCGGCGACGACGCGCCCGGCTCCGGTCACCATCGCGCCGTACGGTCCTCCACTGACGGTGAGCCCCTTGCCCGGCCTCACCGGGGCAGTCGCTACCGTCTCTGATCCGGCCAAACTCCCGATACACCGGTCCTCGTCCGCCTGTGCTCTGCGAGCATGACCGGCGACCCCTTGCCGAGGAGCACATGTTGACCAAGGTGACCAGGACTCAGGTGAGTTCGGCCGTCATGACCCATCCCGTTCGCCTCGCTCAGGCGCAGGACCTCGCGGACCGGCTGGGGCTCGACAGCCTGGCCCTCGACCCCGATCCGCAGGGCCCGCCCTCCGCCCTGCGCACCGCTCTGGTCGCCTGGTCGGCAGCGTCCCCCGGTGCGAGTCACCACCTCGTCGTCCAGGACGATGTCGAAGGGCCTGCCGAGCTTCTGGAGATCGTCGCCGAGGCCGCTTCCCGGTTCCCTGACGAGGCGCTGGTCTTCTACACCAACTGGCATGCCCGCAATGGTGGTGCCGCTCGCCTCGCCGCACTCGCGGGTGCCTCCTGGGTGCGGGCCGTTCCCGACGAGTTCACTCCGTCCCTCGCCGTGTGTCTGCCGGCAGCGACGGCCGCCGCCTTCCGGGCGTACGCGCAGGGCAGTGCGGAACGGCATGACGACGAACTGTTCTCCGTCTTCTTCCGGGGACGGGGCAGGATGGGCCTGCTCGCCGTGCCGAACATCGTCGAGCACATCGGGACCAGCAGCATCAACGGTCACGCGGCGCAGGGCATCCGGCTCGCGGTCTGTCCCACTTCCGCAGCCGACGCCGGCCCCCTGCTCGCCCGCGGGCGGGTTCTGGAGGAGCCAGGCTGGGTCCCGTACATGCGGTACGGGGAGGGCTACATCCGGCTGCCCGGCCAGGAACGGGACGCCGACGGCGGTCGCGGCCACCACGACTGGCACGAAGCCCTCCCCGCGACCGGGCTCACAGAGGAGAGCATTCACGCCATTCGGAAGGCTCGCCTGCCGGAGGACCTCGCCGCTCAGGTGGCGGGTACCTTCGGCAGGTCCTTCGCCGAGGAGCTGTGGACGCACTGCCTGCTGCTCGGGCGGCAGGCCGCCCGCGCCGCCCGCAGCCTCGGGCCCGCCCTGGGCAACGTGCCCGACGCCGCCGTCAGCAGGATGCGGCGCTCGGCCATCGCCACAGCCGGGCCCGCCGGGCTGCCGCCCGAGCGCCGTCCCGAGGCGGGGCCGCAGGAGGTCCGGGTGATGGCCGCCCTGGCGCAGAGCGCCGTCCGGGCCGGGGAGACGCTGCTCTAGGCGGAGACCTGGTGGGTGATCCACACCCCGGGTTCCCAGTACGTGCCCCGGTCCCGTTCCCGGTCGACGCGGAGCGGTGCGAGTCCGCCGGGGAAGACGTAGTCCCCGTCTTCCGGGAAGGCCATGCCCGTCCAGCCTTCCCACTCGGCCACCGTTCCGGTGATCCGCGAGGAGTGCCCGGATGCCGCCGCGACGGTGCCGCCCGCGCCCACCTGCGTACGGATCCACGGGTCGAACGGGGTTCCGTCCTCGCGGGTCCACACCGCGTACCTCTCGATCGGCGCGAGCGGGTACCGGTCCTTCCAGGTGGGCCTGACGGGTACCAGGACGGTTCTGAGGCCGGCGCGCAGGGCCGTGTCGGTCATCGCGTCGAGCAGGACCTTGGACAGGCCCCTGCCCTGGTGGTCCTCGGCGACCTCGATGCCCAGTGCGCACAGCGCCCCGGGGGCGCGTCCGGCGTCCCGGTCGGCGAAGGCCCGGGCGATCGAGTCGTCCAGGCCCGGGCCGAGATCCGCCGCCGTGCCGTCCCAGCTGCGGGGCAGTGAACGGCCCGCACCGGCGATTACGTCGCGCTCGTCGTCGTACAGGAGGAACTGGAAATCCGGGAACTCGTCGAACAGCCGGTTCCAGTAGTCGTCATTGACGTCGCCGTGCAGGTTGTAGTCGGGCACCACGCCGGCGAACTGGTCCGGGATGCGGTCCCACAGCTCGGGTCGTTGGGTGTGGCGTACCAGCGTCAGGGCCATCGGCTCCGGCTCCTTCCTATGCGGGGACTTCGAGGTCCCAGACGATGACGATGGGCAGTCCGTCCCAGGCGGCGCGGGCCGCGTCCGCGATGTACTCCTCGTATCCGCCGGGTGCGAGCCGTCCGTTGAACACCGGCTCGTGGCAGGCTCGCACGCGCAGACCGGCCCGCCCGAACGCCTCCAGGTAGCGGCCCGGCAGGTGGACGTGGTTGCGGACGAACGCCAGCTCGTCGGAGCCGCGTACGAAGAGGCACTGCCCCTGGAGGGCGATCACGAACGGATGCATATCGGTGACGACGATCCTCCCGCCCGGCCGTACCACCCGGGCGAGTTCCTCCGCGCCCGGGGCGAGTTCCGGCAGATGGGTCATGGCGAGAGAGCAGACAGCCAGGTCGACGGAGTCGTCGTCGAAGGGCAGCTTCTCCAGGTTCCCGAGCCGGAACTCGGCCTCCGGCGCGTTCACGCGGGCCTTGTCCAGCATCTCCGGTGACTGGTCCACACCGATGACGCGGTGGCCCCACTTGGTGAGTGCCCGGGTCTGCCGCCCGGTGCCGCAGGCGGCGTCCAGGGCCACGCCCGGTGCGAGGCCGTCCAGGACCGAAGCGACGACCGGCTCCTCCACCTCGATGTAGGAGCTGGGCAGCGAGTCGTACACCGTCGACCAGGCTGCGTACCCTGTCGCCGCGTCGAGTTCGCTGACGGTGGCGCCACCGTCCGGCAGCAGATTCTCCGCACCGGGCTCCGCGAGAGCGAAACGGCGGATCTCCGCCACCCGTTCCTGGAGGAAGGCGTCGTCGCCGTCCACCGCGTGACGCAGCAGCGCGAGCCCCTCGATGCCCAGCAACAGCTCCCGTACCCGGAATTCACCACTCATACGAGCCCCTTACCGATCTGAGGACGGTTCCGTCTCCTGATGCATTCCGCAGTACCCAGAAGGTTCGAAGGGGATTCAGGGAGAATCCAGCGTGTCCGAAAACTCGGTTGGAATGGCCGGTTGGCCGCACCGTTGTCGCCGGACCGTCGGCTGGCTAGCATGAATCACATGATCGAAGGTTATCTTGAGCGTGAAAGTGTCACCGTCGGCGACGAAATATCGTTACACGTCTCCACCGACTCGCCCCGTTTCCGGCTCCGATTCTACCGGCTCGGCCGGGAACTCGTCCCCGTCGGTGAATCCGGCGAGTACTCCGGCGCTCTGCACGCCGCACCCGCCCACCCCGACGGGTTATCCTGCCTGGCGTCACCCTCCGACGACTGGAACTGGCCGCCTTTCGATTTCACCGTGCCGGAGGATTGGCGGCCGGGAATCCATGTCGTGGAATTCATCGAATGCGGTCGGGGCCTGGCCGTCAACCCGCCGCTGCTGGATGCGGCACACCTTGAGGGGTACGCGCGGGAGTTCTTCGTCGTCCGCCCGCGCGTGCACGGCAGCCGCTCCCGCATCCTCTACAAGAAGTCCACCTTCACCCGGCACGCCTACAACCGGTCCGACCGGCCTGGGACAGAGCGGGGGGCGAGCTTGTACGACCACCCCGTCCACCGGGGCGGCGGGGCCGGCGAACCTCGTGGTCACAAGGTTGCCTTCCACCGGCCGGGTGGTGTCATCGATCTCGCGTACTGGGACGCGCCCTTCGTCGCCTGGCTCGAACGCCACGGCTACCCGGTCGAGTACTGCACCGATCTCGACCTGCACGAGGACCCCGGACTGCTGGCCTCCTACGACCTGCTGCTGAGCGTCGGACACGACGAGTACTGGAGCGAGGCGATGCGTGCCCACGCGGAGGAATTCGTCCGCGGTGGTGGGAACATCGCCTTTCTCAGTGCCAATGCCTGCTGGTGGCGGGTGCATCCGACGGACAGCAATACCGCTTTCGTTTCCGACACCGATCACCACGTCGGCGAGGAATACCCACACCTTCCCGCGACGGACCAGTGGTGGGTGCCCGCGCCCGACGGCGTGGGCAGGCCGGAGAACTCGCTCACCGGGGTGAGTTTCCGTAACGGGGGAATGTGGCCCGCCACCGAATGGCCTGGAGACCGGCCCCGCATCGGATACACCGTGCAGCATGCCGACCACTGGATATACGAGGGGACGGGGCTGCGCGACGGATCAGGAGGAGGTGTGCCGGACCGCCTGGGCGCCGGAACACCCCTCATCGGATACGAATGCGACGGCGCCGCTTTCGCGTACAACGCCGACGGAATCGCCTGCGCCACCGGAGAGGACGGAACCCCCGACTCGTTCCTCATTCTCGGGATCTACGTCCTCGAACCGGTGCATGAGGATTTCCACCACTTCAAGTGGGGCCACTGGAACGGGCCCGTGCGCGAGACGACCCTCAGCAGTCCCCGTGCCGCCACCATGGGCCTCTACACCGCCGGCGGCACGGTCTTCACGGCCGGCACCACGGACTGGCCGGTGGTCTGCGGGCACGAGCAGGACCCGGCCGTCGTCCGGGTCACCCGCAACCTCCTGGACCGCCTGCGTCACAGGGCCCCGTCACCCCGGTGAGCAGGTCCCTCAGATCGGTGATCCGCGCCGCCCCGGCGGGCAGGGGCGGCGCGGCGCCCTCCACCGCCCGGTCGGGACGGTGCACGTGTACGGCCCGCATCCCCGCCGCCAGCGGGCCGAGTACGTCGGGCACCCACATGTCCCCGACGAAGAGGACCCGCCCGGGCGGCAGCGCGCACCGGTCCAGCAGTTCGCGGTAGATCAGCGGGTGCGGCTTGCGTGCTCCCGCTCGGGCGGAGCCCACCATCACGTCGACGGAACCGCCGAGTCCGGTCTCCTCGACGTGCTCCTCCAGGTTCCAGAACCAGTTGGAGCACACCCCGACGAGGAGTCCCCGGTTCCGCAGGGCCGCCAGGACTCCGGGCACGTCCGGGAAGAGTTCCAGCCGGACGGCCTTCATCGCCCGGTCCAGCTCGTCCACCAGCTCGTCGAGCGCCTCTTCCGGAACGCCGCAGGACTGTGCCCGGCGCCGCAGCCGGCCGCGTTCCCACGCCGTGTACGCGGCCTCGTCGGCCGAGTGCGCGGTGTGTTCCTCACCCTCGCCGGGGCCCACCGACCACTGGTCGCCCCAGAGCTCGCCCTGGTCCGCCAGCCCCCGGCGGGCGAAGATGCCGTGGTGATCGGGAGGGAGCGGCTCCACCATCCGTACCAGGGTGCCGTAGAAGTCGAAGACGACCGCGCCGATCCCGTCCACCAGTACCGGTCCGGTCCTAGAAACGGCCGTGCCTGCGCGGGAAGTAGTCCTGCAGTGCGCCGTCCCGCTCGATGTCGACGGTCGCGCAGTGCAGCCCGCCGCCGAACGGCCCGACCGCCCGGAACGGCACGGGCACGATCTCGAAGCCGTACGACGACAGTTGGTCCGCGAGCCGGACCTCCTTCTCCTCGATGCACAGGGTGTTCTCGTCGAGGTTCAGCATGTTCCCGGCGAGCCACGGACTGCTGAAGGACAGCTTGGGCGGGTGGTCCCAGCTGGCCGGCTGCACGGCTTCGACGATCTCCCAGTCGTTGAGCCTGAAGAACTTCATCAGCTCGGCGTCGGCGAGCCGCTCGCCGCAGTGCAGCACGAGTCCGGGCCGCAGCGGCACCCAGGTCGCGTCGATGTGCAGCGGGTGGGTGTTGGTCGAGGTCACCGCGTGCACCCTGTGGTCGGGGAAGTGCCGCCGCAGCCAGTCGTAGCCGCTCCTGTTGGTGACGAACGACAGCTGCACGAACAGGTCCTTGCCGAACCGGGCCACGTCGGCGGCGTCGAACAGCGGCTCGGCTTCGGTGAGGACCAGGTCGTAGTCGCGGACGCGGGCCAGTTGTACGTCGGTCGGCAGGTCGTTGTAGGTGTCCCAGAACCCGGTCTTGTACGAGGCGTCCGTGAGGCGCGGTTTGGGCGCGGCTTCCCAGCGCATCCGGTCGTCGGCGTCGAAGAGTTCCTGGAGAACCGGCCGGTAGCTCAGGTACTCGAACCAGCGGCTGCGGTACGACATGGTCGCTTCCAGGACCTCGCTGCCTACCGTGAGGAGCAGGTCGCGGGGAGGCATGCAGCCGAACATCGAGTCGTGTGTCCACTCCGGCGTGCCCACTTGCTGGGTGAAGTCGACGGGTGTGGGGCGGTCCACGCGGATGCCGCGCCGACGCAGCATGGCAGCGAAGTCGTCGAGCTGCTGCTCGGCCTCCGCCACCATGTCGGCCGGCATCGGGCCGTGCGTTCCCAGCGGGAAGCCGTCGTCAGGGTAGTCCCGGCGCACCGCATGCTCGGGGGCCTGCACCACCGTGCCCTCCGCGCGACCGACGATCACATGCCGCAGCGGGTCCCAACCGTTCCAGGAGTTGACCCGCACCGGGCGGGCGGGGATGTCGGGTCCGGTCGTCCTGTGCTCGGTCACGTACAAGCCCTTCGGTCGAAAGTCGCGGGGGCGCCGCTGGGGCAAACCTGCGCCACCGGATCGTCACCGTCAAGAGTCACTCCGTCGCTGATCGTCGCGTTCGCGTCAGGGTGGCCGGAGTCCGGCCCACTCGTCCTTGGGGCGGGCGGCGTTCTCGCAGCGCAGCGGCGCGGCGGGTATGCGTGGCGGGGTGGTGACCGCAGTCTTCCGGCCGAAATCCCTTCGTGTCGGGCGGAGACGCGATCAGCTGGGTAGGCACAGATGCGGTCGCCGACCGCATGAGCCCCGACGTACCCGCACGGAGGATTCCGATGGCACTGCGCATGCTCGGCCGGTGCCTGGTTCTGGGAACCCTCCTGTGGACGGTGGTGGGGTGTGGTTCCTCGGACACCGACGGCTCCGCCGAGGGAGAGGGCGGGGACAAGCTGACGGTGTGGCTTGCGGTGGATGCCAGGGAGAGCTGGCCGAAGCTGGTCGCCTCCGCCAACAGCCGGTTCGCGAAGGAGCACCCGGGGGTGAAGGTGGATGTCCAGTACCAGCAGTGGACGACGAAGAACCAGAAACTCGACGCGGTCCTCGCCGGACAGAACGCTCCCGACGTGGTGGAGATGGGCAACAGCGAGACCACCAACTACATCGTCAACGACGCCTTCGCGCCGCTGGACCCAAAGGGTTTCGACCATTCCGGGCAGTGGCTGCCGGCGCTCGCGGACGCCTGCCGCCACGACGGCCGGACCTACTGCGTGCCGTACTACGCGGGCGCGCGGATCGGCATCTACCGCACCGACTACTTCGGGCAGGCGGGAATCACCCAGGCTCCGCGCACCTATCCCGAACTGATCTCCGCTCTGGACCGGCTGAAGGAGGAGTTCGGTTCCAAGAACCCCCGGTTCTCGGCGTTCTACCTGCCCGGCCGCTACTGGTATGCCGCCATGGCCTTCGTCAAGGACGCCGGCGGTGAGATGGCGGTCGAGGAGGACGGCCGCTGGCACGGCGCCCTCTCGTCGCCGAAGTCGGTCGCCGGACTCACCACCTGGAAGAAGCTTCTGGACGACTACTACGTGGGTGACCGGGCCAAGGACAACAGCGACCAGCCGGCTGTCGTCGGCCAGGGCAGAGTCGGCGTGTTCTACGGAAACACCTGGGAGGCGCAGGCGGCCACCGACTCCCGCTCCGGCGGAGACCCCGGGCTGAAGGGGAAGTTCGCCACCTTGGCCTTCCCCGGCCCGTCCGGGGAGCTGCTGCCGCCGTTCCTCGGAGGCTCCACCCTGGCCGTGCCCGCCAAGTCGGCGAACAAGGACCTCGCCGCGGACTGGATCCGTATCTTCACCGACCGGAAGTCCCAGCGGCAGCTGATCGCCGCCAACACTCTGCCCAACAACACCGTCCAGCTCGCCGACGTCGCCGCCGGCGGCGTCAACGGTCCGGCGGCCCAGGCCGCCACCCGTGGCTGGGTCACCCCCCTCGCGCCCGGCTGGACCTCGGTGGAGAAGTCCAACATCCTGCCCGCGATGCTGGAGCGCATCGCCACCGGCAAGGCATCCGTCCAGGACGCCGCGCGGGAGGCGGACCGCAGGATCGACGCCGTGATCAATGAGCGCTGACCCAATCCGGCGCCGCCCGCGCCCTCTGCTGCCGTATCTCCTGATCGCGCCGACCGTGCTTGCGCTTCTCGTGGTCCTCGGCTACCCGCTGGCCGACATGGTGACCCTGGCGTTCCAGGACATGACCCGCAGAGAGCTGTTCAGTGGCGCGGCGCCGCCCTTTGCCGGGCTGCGGCAGTTCCGAACGATCCTCGGCGACGGGTTCTTCTGGACGGTGGCGGCCCGCACCGTGCTGTTCGCCGTGGTGTGCGTGACCCTGACCATGGTGCTCGGCCTGCTCGCCGCCCTGCTGATGCGGCGGACGTCGACATGGGTGCGGGCGTTGTTGACCACCGTGCTCGTCGCCGTGTGGGCGATGCCGGTGATGGTGGCGGCGGCCGTCTTCCGCTGGCTCTTCGACGCGGACTACGGCGTGATCAACTGGCTGCTGTCACAGCTGCCCGGGGTCGATCTCGACCGGCACAACTGGTTCACCGACCCCTGGCAGGGCTTCGCCGTGATCACCGCGGTCGTCGTCTGGGGAGCGCTGCCGTTCGCCGCCATCACCCTGCGGGCAGCGCTCGCCCAGATCCCGCCGGAACTGGAGGAGGCCGCCCTCATCGACGGCGCCCGGCCGTGGCAGGTCTTCCGGTATGTCACCTTCCCCGCCGTCAAACCGGTGTTCGTAGTGGTCACGACACTGATGGCCATCTGGGACTTCGGGGTTTTCAACCAGGTGTGGCTGATGCGCGGGGCCCAGCCCGAACGCGAGTACTACCTGCTCGGCGTGTACTCCTTCATCGAGTCGTTCGCCGTCAACCGCTACAGCACCGGGGCCGCCATCGCCGTGGTCACGGTCGTCCTGCTGCTCGCCGGGGCCGTGGTCTACCTGAGGCAGATGCTGCGGCTGGGAGAGACCGAATGAGACCAGGACCGCGGCGCAACACCCGGCCGGGACAGCCGTCCCGGCGCCGCTACGACGTTCTCGGCGTCCTTGTGGCCGCCGTCGTCGGCTTCCCCGTCTACTGGATGGTCCTCACGGCGTTCCGGCCCGCGAGCGAGATCCTCAGCCTGCCACCGGAGTTCTGGCCCAGCCACGCCACACTCGACAACTTCGCGCGAGCGATGCGCACGGAGAACTTCTGGGCCAACGTCCGCTCCAGCGTCGTCATCGGAATCGGCACCGTCCTCGCCTCCCTGCTGGTCGGCGCCCTCGCCGCGTTCGCCCTCGCCCGTTTCCGCTTCGCCGGCCGCAAGGCGTTCGTCGTAGTGATCCTCACCGTCCAGATGATCCCCCTGGCGGCCCTCATCATCCCGATCTACCTGTTGCTGAACGAAGCGGGTCTCACGGACAGTCTCGCCGGCGTCATCCTCACCTACCTCGTCTTCACCTTGCCGTTCACGGTGTGGATGCTGCGCGGCTTCGTCGCCGCCATCCCGGTGGAGCTGGAGGAGGCGGCGATGGTCGACGGCTGCGGCCGGCTCGGCGCGTTCGTCCGCGTCGTGTTGCCGCTGCTCGCCCCCGGCCTGGTCGCCACCTCGGTCTTCGCGATGGTGCAGGCGTGGAACGAGTACGTCCTTGTCTACGTCCTGCTGTCCACTCCGGAGAAGCAGACCCTCAGTATCTGGCTGGTCTCCTTCCAGACCAGTTTCGGCACCGATTACGGCGGACTGATGGCCGGAGCCACGCTCACCGCCCTGCCCGTCGTGGTCTTCTTCCTGATGCTCCAGCGCAAGATCGCCGCGGGACTAGCCAGCGGAGCGGTCAAGGGCTGAGCCCTTGACCCGCCCCAGGACCGCCCGCCCGCGACACCCTTTCCCACCCCGTGGAGGAGAACACCGTGACGCACGACCGCCTCGACCTCGTCGCCAAGCTGTACCAGCCCTCCGGCTGGCCCCGGGTCCTACAGGCCGCTTCCGGTACGCCCTCCAGCGCCCCGCTCGTCGTGGACCTCGACCCGACCACGTTCTGCGACCTCGCCTGCCCCGAGTGCATCAGCGGAAAGCTCCTCAACCAGGGCCGGTTCACCCCGGAACGGCTCGCCACGCTCGCCGAGGAACTCGTCGCCCTGTCCGTGCGGGCCGTGGTCCTCATCGGCGGCGGGGAGCCCCTCGCGCACAAGGGCACCCGCCGGGTCTTACGCATCCTCGGCGAGGCCGGCCTGGCCGTCGGAGTCGTCACCAACGGCACCATGATCAGGCAGAACCTCGCCGAGCTCGCCCAGTACGCCACCTGGGTCCGCGTCTCCCTCGACGCCGGCACCGCCGAGACCTACGGCCTGTTCCGCCCCGACCGCAAGGGCCGCAGCGTCTTCGACAAGGTGATCGGGAACATGCGGCTGCTCGCCTCCGAGAAGAAGGGGGCCCTCGGCTACTCCTTCCTCGTGATGTCACGCAGGGAATCCGACGGCCGCGTAGTCACCAACCACCACGAGGTGCTGCGCGCAGCCGAACTCGCCCACGACATCGGCTGCGACTACTTCGAGACCAAGGCCATGTTCGACGACGAGCACCACATCGTGCAGGTCCCCGAAGAGATGCTGGAATCCGTCGACCGCCAGCTCGCCGAGGCCGCCCGCCTGGAGAGCGACCGGTTCCAGCTCGTCAACTCCTCCACCCTCACTTCCCTGCGTACCCGTGTCGGCGCCGTCCAGCCCAAGGACTACCACCGCTGCCGGACAGCCGAACTCCGCACCCTCATCACCCCCTCCGGGGTGTACGTGTGCTCCTACCACCGGGGCAACCCGCTGGCCAAGATCGGCGACGCCGTCACCGACCACCTCGCAGACATCTGGCAGGACTCGGACCGGGGCGTCGTCGACCCGAGCAGGGACTGCCGCTTCCACTGCGCGCGGCACCGCTCCAACCTGGAGCTGGAGCGCATAGATCGCCGTGAGACCGGTGAGTTGCCGCTCGCGCAGGACTACGACCCCTTCATCTGACGCCCCGGCAGGCCACGACCGAGTGCCGGCAACGCCGGCGTCCGGCGCCGCGGTGTGAGCGCCCGGCGCCGTAGACCGCCCAGCGGTCTACGGCGAGGCGACTGCTGCCTGCGGCCCCGTGCGATTCTGGCTTGCCGACACCGACGGCAGCGGATCAGCAGTGAGCCCCACCGGTTGCGCCCGGCTGCCATCCGCCGGCGACCGGCACCCGGCGGGCCCCCGGGGCGGCAGGCGTCGGTATAACCCTGGCCTGCGGGTGGCGGACGCTCAGCGCCCGCGTCAGACGCGCCGCCGTCTCCTCCACCGTGTCGGCCGGGCAGACGCCCACCAGTGCACCGCCTCCGCCGGCCCCGCTGAGCTTCAGCGGCAGGTCGGCGGCGCGCAGTGCGAGAGACCGCAGTTCCTCCAGGAGCGGTGTCGACATCCGCTGGTGGTCCCGCATGGCCTCGTGGGCCCGGACCATCGCTGCCCCGAGTCCGGGCAGGTCCCGGTCGCGCAGCGCCTCCCACACCTGCACCGACGCCTCGTCGGCCACTGCCCGGTAGGCGACGAGTTCGGGGTCGCGGGCTGCGAGCTGTGCCCGCACGTCACGGATGTGGTGCCTGGTGTTCTTGCGGGTGCCGGAGTCCACGACGATGACCCGCCACTCGTCCGGGAACTCCAGTTGCTCCCGCACGGCCGGGAGCCCGTGTTCGCGGCCTTCGAGGAGCAGCGCACCTCCCTCGACGACCGCGAGGTGGTCCATGCCGCCGCCGTGGAAGACGGCGAACTCGAACTCGTACGCCCACTGGGCGATCATGTCGTCGCCGATGTGCCGGCCCGTGAACGACGGGTCCGTGAACACCCGGAACAGCGCCACGATCCGTGCTGTGGACGACGACAGGCCGCTTGCCGCGGGCGCCTCACTGCGCACGGTGACGGCGGGCGGGCGCGGGGCGAGGCCGGTCAGCCGCTCGCGCAGGAACGCCCACACCTCCCGCGACCATTCGTCCGCCGCCTGCGTGTGCGAAGGCCCGGCCTCCGCGGTCGTCGTCAACGAGAGTGCGACGCTGACCGAGTGACCGCCGCCCAGCCAGTCCAGGTCCTCTCCGGACAGGCAGGCCCGGCAGGGCACCACCGCGTGTATCGGATGTGTGGGGATCACCGGGCCTGAAACCTTCCCTCCGCGCGGAACCTCTCGTACATGGACAGCACCACCGCCGTCGGCGGATGCAGCGGCTGGAGCGGGGCGTCGAGCGGCCTGAACACGGCCTGGCGCACCTCGTCGACGCCCGGGGACAGCTCCCCCGACCAGCGGTGGGTGACGAAGCAGAGCGCGAAACAGTGCGTGATGTCCCCGTTCGGGTAGGTCAGGGTGTGCACTCGCGGATCGGACAGCGACCCGAACGCCACCAGGTCCTCCCGCTCCACCCGCAGACCGGTCTCCTCGGCGACCTCCCGCACGGCGGCGTCCGCGAAGTCACCGCCCTCCTCACAGGAACCGGCCGGAAGCTCCCACACCCCGGTGTCCACGCGCTGCTGGAACAGCCCGCGGCCCTCGGAGTCGATCAGCAGCACCTGCGCTCCGGGCACCAGCAGCGTCCGGGAGCCGACCTTCTGGCGCAGCGACCAGATATACGAACCGGTGTAACTCATGCCGTGCGTGTCTCCTCCGTCGCCGTACCCGCGTGCAGCGGGCCTGTCCGGTACGTGACAGCCCCTCACACCACGCCCGTCGCTCCCGCCAGCCAGCGCGGGGTGGCCTCCGGTGTGGCGAGCAGCCATCGCACGTACCGGTCCACACCCTCTCGGACACCGATGCCCGACTGCCAGCGCAGCAGTTCCCGGGCGCGTTCGGTCGAGGCGTAGCCGCCGAGCGGGTCCCCCTCCGGTCGTGGGGTGATGATCCGCCGCGCCCCGGGGAAGTACGGAGCGATCAGGTCGGCGACCTCGCGAACCGATGTGGGGGTGCCCGTACCGATGTTGACGGTCTGCGCGGCCATCTGCTCCTCGGTCAGGGCAAGTGCGGTGGCCTCGGCGATGTCGTCGACGTGGACGAGGTCACGGACCTGGACACCGCCGCCGTTGAGCCGCATCGGCCGGCCCAGGCGCGCCTGGAGGGAGAGCCAGGGCACCATCCAGGAGTGGCTGCCCTGCTTGGGGATCTGAGGCTCCCCGTATACGGAGAAGTAGCGCACCACCGCGTACTCGGTGCCGCTGGAGGCGTTCAGCATCAGCCTGGTCTGGTGCTCGGCCCAGAGCTTGGAGTTGGCGTACACGGACACCGGGAAGAGCGGCTGGTCCTCATGGAAGACCCGCGGCCCCTCGTCGGCCGGTGTGCCGTCGCCGTATACGGAGGCGGAGGAGACCAGCACGAGCCGGCGGACGGGGTGCCGGGCGGCCTGCTCCAGGACGACCTGGGTGCCCTCGACATTGGCGCGGAAGGCGATGTCGGGCCTTCGGGTGCAGGCCGCGACATCCGCGTAAGCGGCGGCGTGGACCACGAAGTCGGCCCCCCGCAGCAGGGCGCCGACGGTGTCGGCGTCGCGGACGTCGCCGACGACCACGCGGGCGTTGCCCCGGGTCGCGCCGAAGAGCTCGTGGCCGGGCTCGGGGTAGGCGTCCATGCGGTCCAGGACGGTGACGGTGGCCCCGGATCTCTGCAGCACGGCGACCAGCCTGCTGCCGACGAGGCCGCCGCCACCCGTCACGACGACGCGGGCGTCGCGGAGCTTGTCGAGCCGGGAGCGGACGGTCTCCTCGGCGACGTCGGCGGTGGCGGCTGCGGCGGACATGCTGGGTAAGGCGGGCATGTGAGCCCCTTTCCGGTGGCAGGCAGGAAGGCACGCGGTCCACGGACCCCGGCGCGCCGGGGCCTCAGCATTCAGCGCTGATCGCCCACCTGCCAGAGGGCCATTTCGGCACTCTTGCGGCGTGCCCGCGCCCTCCGTACTGTCCGGGACTGGCTGACGGACACGGGCCTCGCCCCCGTACCCGGTACGGCCTGGACCGATCCGGAAGGCGGAGGACATATGGCACGGCAACGACTCAGCGCGGTGGTCATGACGCACCCCAGACGCCGAGCGGCGGCCGAGAAGCTGGTGCTCAGCGCGCCGCCCGGCCTGCTTCGGGTCGTCATGGACCCCGACCCCACCGGCACGCCCTCGGTGCTGCGCACCGCGCTCGCCGCGTGGTCGGCGATCGAGGACGGAGCCACACATCAACTGGTGGTTCAGGACGACATGACGTTGTCCGAGTTCTTCTTCGACCGGGTCCGGTCCGCGATCGAGGAGCAGCCCGACGCGGCTCTGGCCCTGTTCGCCCTGTGGGACTCCCGCAATGGGGCGGCCGTGCGCTGGGGGGCGATGGCGGGAGCCCGCTGGGTCGGCGCCGTCAACGAGTACTTCCCGTGCGTGGCCATCGTGCTGCCACGCACGGTCGCGGAGGGATTCGTCGCATACGGCCGGCCCCGGCTCGGCGGCTGGCCCGACGACATCCTGATGTACCGCTACCTACACGCCGCCGGCGTCCCGCGCTACGTCGCCGTCCCCAACCTCGCCGAGCACCAGGACCACGGCTCCATCTCCGGAAACGCCTTCCGCGGCCCACGCCGTTCGGTCTGCTTCCTGCCGGGGGACCGGCCGGACACGGAGGGCCGGACCGTCTCGGCTCCGGCCGCGCTGCCGTTGTTCAAGTACGGCGTTGCGCAGTGCGCGGTCCGCGTCCCGGGTCCCGGCCCGGAACGCCGGCTGCACCTGGGCACCGAGCAGTACCTCCGCGGCGCCGGACTGCCCGCATCGCTCCTGCGCCCACCCGGCGCCGGATCCGCTGGGGCCGATGTACGCGGGACCTGGCTGACCGCCCTGGCCATGGGCTTCGAAGCGGCCCGCGCCGGACTCCCCGCACCGTCCCCGGAGTCGGAGGCCTACGCGGAGTCGGTGGCCACGATCGGCACCGGCGGCATCAGCAACACCAGTACGGAGGAACACCTCGCGCAACGCCGCGAACCCCTGACAGAGGTGGCACGCCGCGCACTCGACGCCGGACGTGAAGCCGCCGCCGCACACCGCTCAGGTCCACGCCCACGACGACAGGGTGGCCTCGTCTGGCGAGCGGCGGCGAACCCCCTTGGCGAGCACATCGCCCGCAGACTGGCCGACCTCCGGGAGCGATCCGACGCCGTGATCGACCTGACACGCCTCCAGACAGCCGAACCCGCGGTCATCATCCGCCCGCACGACGACCCCGTCCCCTACTCACTGACCGTGGGCGAGGTGTACGGACCCGGCTGCTCCCGTCACACACCGATCGGCCGCATGGTGTGGGACGCGCTGCGCAGCCACCCCGTCACGGTCGACGGGCCCCCGGACGCCGAGGTCCATCCCCTCCACGTCAACGACCTCGCCGACGCCATCGCGGCGGTTCTGCGTACCCGGCCGGCGAACCATGACCTCACGGCCGTATCCGAGAAGCCATGCACAGCGGCCGAACTGGCTCAGGCCGTCCATGACACCGTACGGCCCGTACCGATACAGGCGGCACCGGGCGAAGAGCCCGGGTGGCACACTCCGGCCGACGAGGCCGGACAACCAGCCGGCTGGAAGCCCTCCACGGGCCTGCCCTGGGGGCTGCACACCTTCGCCCAGTGGCTCGCCTACGAGGGAGTCCTGATCGAACCGAGCTGACCGCGGGTCGATGCCGATCGTGGTCTGAAGTGAACCGCCCCGGGTCCGGTAGAGATCTCAGATTGTGGTGGTGACCTGGGGTTTTGTGAGTTGCGTGGAGTAGTTGGTCTCGTACTCGACGGGTGGGACGTGGCCTGACACACCGCGGATTCGTCGGTGGCAGTACCCGTCGATCCACCCGGTGGTGGCCAGCTCGACCCCGCCGGAGCGGGCCCGGTGCTCGTCGACGAACGCTACGAGCGCGTGTGCGGCCGGTCGAGCTCGGACGCGAAGAAGGACGCCGCCGCCTTCATGGTGCCGTTTGCCCGCTTCAGCTCGGCGATCTCCTTCTTCGTCGCCTTGATCTGCGCGGACTCCTCCGTGGTCGTCCCCGGCCGCTCGGGATCGACCTCGTCGCGCTTCACCCAGTTCCGCCGGACAGGCCCCGCTGTTCTCTCCGCGGACCTCGGCGACCATACGGACCGCTCGTTTGCACAGCTCAACGGGATAGGAGGAGGGACGTGCCGGGACTCGGTCCCTTCACGGAATCGAGCCTCTACCGAACCCGGGGCGGTTCACCCCGGGGTGCCCCGGGCGCCCCTCGCACAGCGGCCGGGGCGCCCGGGGGCCGGGGATCAGGCGTCCAGGGCCGCCCGGACCACGGCCTTCGCCTCGTCCTGCACCTCGGCGAGGTGCCGCTCGCCCAGGAACGACTCGGCGTAGATCTTGTACACGTCCTCGGTGCCGGACGGCCGGGCGGCGAACCAGGCGTCGGCCGTCGTCACCTTGATGCCGCCGATCGGCGCGCCGTTGCCCGGCGCCTCGGTGAGCACCCCGGTGACCGGCTGCCCGGCCAGCGTGTCCGCCGTGACCTGCTCCGGTGAGAGCCGCGCGAGGACCGCCTTCTCCTCGCGGGTCGCCGGCGCGTCGATCCGGGCGTACGCCGGGGCGCCGAACCGCGTGGTCAGTTCCGCGTACCGCTCGGAGGGGCTGCTGCCGGTCACCGCCAGGATCTCCGAGGCGAGCAGGGCCAGGATGATGCCGTCCTTGTCGGTGGTCCACACCGAACCGTCCCGGCGCAGGAACGAGGCGCCCGCCGACTCCTCCCCGCCGAAGCCGAGCGAGCCGTCGAGCAGCCCGTCCACGAACCACTTGAAGCCGACCGGCACCTCCACCAGGTCCCGGCCCAGGTCGGCGGCGACCCGGTCGATCATCGACGAGGAGACCAGCGTCTTGCCGACGCCGGTGGTGACGGGCCAGCGCTCGCGGTGCTCGAAGAGATAGCCGATCGCCACCGCCAGGTAGTGGTTGGGGTTCATCAGCCCGCCGTCGGGCGTGACGATCCCGTGCCGGTCGGCGTCGGCGTCGTTGCCCGTGGCGATGTCGTACCGGTCGCGCCCCTCGATCAGCGAGGCCATCGCGTAGGGCGAGGAGCAGTCCATGCGGATCTTGCCGTCCCAGTCGAGCGTCATGAACGACCAGGCGGGATCGGTGCGCGGATTGACCACCGTCAGGTCCAGGCCGTACTGCTCGGCGATCCGGCCCCAGTAGCCCACCGAGGCGCCGCCCAGCGGGTCGGCGCCGATCCGCACCCCCGCCTTGCGCACCGCCGCCAGGTCCACCACCGAGGCGAGCGCGTCGGCGTACTGGCTCAGGAAGTCGTGCCGGCCCGTCGTGGGCGCGGCCAACGCCCGCGCCCACGGCAGACGCCGGACCTCCCTCAGCCCGCCCGCGATGATCTCGTTGGCCCGGTCCTGGACCCACCGGGTCGCCTCGCCGGCCGCCGGGCCGCCGTTCGGCGGGTTGTACTTGAACCCGCCGTCGGTGGGCGGGTTGTGCGACGGCGTGACCACCACACCGTCGGCCAGGTGCCCGGTGCGCCCCCGGTTGTGCTCCAGGACCGCCAGCGACACCGCCGGGGTCGGCGTGTACCCCTCGTCCAGGTCGAGCAGCACCCGCACCTCGTTGGCGGCGAAGACCTCCACGGCCGTCACCCGGGCCGGCTCCGACAGGGCGTGGGTGTCCGCGCCCAGGTAGAGCGGCCCGTCGGTGCCCTGGAGCGCCCGGTACTCGCAGATGGCCTGGCTGGTGGCGGCGATGTGCGCCTCGTTGAACGCCGTGGCCAGCGAGGAACCCCGGTGGCCCGAGGTCCCGAACGCGACCTGCTGGGCCGGGTCCTCGGGATCGGGCCGCAGCGCGTAATAGGCCGTCACCAGCCGGGGTACGTCGACCAGATCGTCGGGCCGTGCCGCCTCTCCCGCACGCTCGTGGGCCATCCGCGTTCTCCTTCTCCTCGTCCGGCCGTGGTCTGCCGCCATCTTCGCCGCTGGGCGCATCCGCCGCGAGTACACCCCGCCCGTGACGGGCCACGCCGCCGCCCGCCGCTACGGTGGCCGCATGCCCCACCCCGCCGCCCCCGGCCCGGACGACCGCGACCACCCCGCGCTCAGCGCCCCCGGATGCCCGGACCTGGACGCCCTGGACGCCCGGCTGGTCGGCTGCCGGGCCTGCCCGCGGCTGGTGGCCTGGCGGGAGGAGGTGGGCCGGGTGCGCCGGGCCGCGTACCGCGACGAGACGTACTGGGCCCGGCCCGTCCCCGGCTTCGGGCCGGGTGACGCCTGCCTCGCCGTCATCGGGCTCGCCCCCGCCGCGCACGGCGGCAACCGCACCGGGCGCCTGTTCACCGGCGACCCCACCAGCGACTTCCTCTTCGCCGCCCTGCACGCCGCGGGCCTGGCCGCGCTGCCGTACTCCCGCAGCCGCGACGACGGCCAGCGCCTGTACGGCACCCGCCTCGTCTCCCCGGTGCACTGCGCCCCGCCCGACAACCGCCCCACCCCCGCCGAACGCGACACCTGCCGCCCCTGGATGGCCCGCGAACTCGCCCTGCTCGGACCCACCCTGCGTGCCGCCGTCGTCCTCGGCGGCTTCGGCTGGCAGGCGCTCATGCCGGTCCTCGCCGCCGCCGGGTACGTCCTGCCCAGGCCCCGCCCCACCTTCGGCCACGGCGCGCACACGCGGGTCGAGGGCCCCGGAGGCCCGCTCGACCTCCTCGGCTGCTACCACCCGAGCCCCCGCAACACCTCCACCGGCCGCCTCACCCTGGAGATGGCCACCGACGTCTTCCGCCGCGCCGCCCGCCTCGCCCGCCCCGGCGGCTGAGGCCCTCTGCGGCGCGCCCGGACCCCGGGGTGCGGTGCGGCCATGCAGCAGCATCCCCGGCTCCGCTCCCAGGGAGCCCCCGTCCGCGCCTCCTGCGCGCAGGAGGCGCGGGCTCAGCCGGCTGCGCCGCCGTGGCCGGGTGGGTTCACCCCTCCCGTGCCTTCCTGCCCCTGATCCCCGGTTCCCCGCCGCGGCCAGGAAGCCCGCCCCGGACCCCCGACTCCGCGGGGCCCGCCTCCCTCGCCGCCCCCGCACGCACCGCCCGGCGCGAAGAATCGCCGTACCCCCACTAGGGTGCGACGAGGGGGCGGCCCCCCGGCCGCACCGTCCCACATACAGGGGGCAGCCCGGTGAGTCAGCAGCAGCACGCGCCCGAGGCGCACGAGCCCGATCCGCGGCGCTGGCGGGCCCTCGGCGTCTGCCTCGTCGCGGGTTTCATGACGCTCCTGGACGTCTCCATCGTCAACGTCGCGCTGCCCTCCATCCGGGACGGCCTCGACACCCCCGAGTCCGACCTCCAGTGGGTCCTCTCCGGCTACGCACTCGCCTTCGGCCTCTTCCTCATCCCGGCCGGCCGCCTTGGCGACGCCCGGGGCCGGCGGACCGTCTTCATCGCCGGGCTGATCCTCTTCACCCTCTCCTCGGCCGCCTGCGGAGCCGCCCAGAACAGCACCTGGCTGGTGGTCGCCCGCCTCGTGCAGGGCGTGGCCGGCGGCCTGATCTCCCCGCAGATCTCCGCCCTCATCCAGCAGATGTTCCAGGGCCGCGAACGGGGCCGCGCCTTCGGCATGTTCGGCACCGTCGTCGGCATCTCCACCGCCGTCGGCCCGCTCCTCGGCGGCCTCCTCATCCAGGCCGCGGGCCACCAGGAGGGCTGGCGCTGGGTCTTCTACGTCAACCTGCCGCTCGGCATCCTCTGCGTCCTGCTCGCCCGCCGCCTGCTGCCCGACACCCCGCACGCGGGCCGGGTACGGCTGCGCGACCTCGACCCCGTCGGCGTCCTCCTGCTCGGCCTCGGCATCGTCGCCCTGCTCCTGCCGTTCGTGCAGTCCCAGCAGTGGAGCGGCAACGGCAAATGGCTGATGCTCCCTGTCGCCGCCGTCCTGCTCGTCCTCTTCCTCCTCTGGGAACGGCGCTGTTCGCGGCGCGGCTTCCAGCCCGTCGTCACCCTCTCGCTCTTCCGGGTGCGCTCGTACTGGCTGGGCTGCCTGCTGATCCTGCTGTACTTCGCCGGGTTCACCTCGATCTTCTTCATCACCACGCTCTACCTCCAGGTCGGCCTGGAGTACACCGCGCTCCAGGCGGGCATCGCCATCACCCCCTTCGCACTGGGCTCGGGCCTGGCCGCCGGCGCCGGCGGCCGGCTCGTCTCCCGGTTCGGCAGGCCGCTGGTCGTGGTCGGGCTCGGCATGGTCGCCGCCGGGCTGGCCCTCACCGCGCTCGCCGTGCACCTGGTCCCGGGCACCGGCGCGGGCTGGGCGATGGCGCCGCCGCTGCTCCTCGCCGGACTCGGCAGCGGCCTGGTCATCGCCCCCAACCAGACCCTCACCCTCTCCGAGGTGCCCGTGCACACCGCCGGCTCGGCCGGCGGCACCCTCCAGACCGGGCAGCGGGTCGGCTCGGCCGTCGGCATCGCCGCCGTCGGCTCCGTCTTCTTCGCCCAGGTCGGCCCGGACGGCTGGGCCACCGCCTACGACCACGGCCTGATCGTCTCCGTCGCCTTCGTCGTCGCCGCCCTGGTCGTCGCCGTCGCCGACGTCGCCGCCGGCCGCCGGGAGGGCCGACACGGCAGCGGCGGCTCCGCCACCCCCTGACCGCTCCCCCTCGGAGCCGGGGGGACAGGACGCGACTGGTTCCCCCGGACGGGTGGGGAGGAGCCACGCACACCGCGGACGGGGAACGAATGATGACCGTCCCCGCCACCGACCCCCACCGGAAGGAGCCCGGCGATGAGCAGCCCCACCACCGCCCCCGCGGCCGACCCCAGCGGCAACGCCGAGTACGGCCACAAGCCCTTCAAACGGGCCCGCAGCCACTTCGCCGACCGCATCACCGCCGACGGCCGCGACGGCTGGCCCGTCGAGGCCGGCCGGTACCGTCTGGTCGTCAGCCGCGCCTGCCCCTGGGCCAGCCGGGCCTTGATCGTCCGGCGTCTGCTCGGGCTGGAGGACGCCCTCCCGCTCGCCGTCACCGACCCCGTCCAGGACGACCGGAGCTGGCGCTTCACCCTCGACCCCGACGGTGTCGACCCGGTCCTCGGCATCCGCTATCTCGGCGAGGCGTACCGCGCCCGCGAGCGGGAGTACGACGGCGGGATCAGCGTCCCGGCCGTCGTCGACGTGCCCAGCGGCGAACTGGTCACCAACGACTACCAGCAGATCACCCTGGACCTGGAGACCCAGTGGACCGACCTCCAGCGCGCCGGTGCCCCGGACCTCTACCCGGAGCGGCTGCGCGAGGAGATCGACGAGGTGATGGACGCCGTCTACCAGGACGTCAACAACGGCGTCTACCGCGCCGGGTTCGCCTCCACCCAGGAGGAGTACGCCGAGGCGTACCGGGCTCTCTTCCGCCGGCTGGACCGGCTCTCCGAGCGCCTCGCGGGCCGCCGCTACCTGGTCGGCGACACCATCACCGAGGCCGACGTGCGGCTCTTCACCACCCTGGTGCGCTTCGACGCCGTCTACCACGGCCACTTCAAGTGCAACCGGGAGAAGCTCAGCGAGGACCCGGTGCTGTGGGCGTACGCCCGGGACCTCTACCAGACCCCCGGGTTCGGCGACACGGTCGACTTCGACCACATCAAGCGGCACTACTACCAGGTGCACACCGGGATCAACCCCACCGGCATCGTCCCGCTCGGCCCGGACCTCACCGGCTGGCTCTCGCCCCACCACCGCGAGGAGCTCGGCGGCCACCCCTTCGGCGACGGCACCCCGCCCGGTCCGCCGCCCGCCGCCGAGGTCATCGGCCCGGCCGGACGTCCCTGACCGGTCAGCCGAGGCCGCCCGGCAGCCGGCCGCTGACGATCCGCGTCGTCGAACGGCCCGGGGTCTCAGCGATCTCCCAGGCCCGCGCCCCCAGTTCGGCCGCCGCCCGCCGCTTCTGCTCCGTGTACGGGTCGTGCACGGTCCAGGCCATCGCGCCGGGGGCGAGCGGTGCCAGCAGCGCCGCGTAGGCGCTCCAGTGCGTCACCGACGGGTCGCCGTGGACGAGGAAGGTCCCGTCGACCGGGCGGAGGGCACGCAGGAGCTCCGCCCGTTCCTCCGCCGGCTGGAACGGGCGCGCGGGCCCCTTCCAGCCCCGCGTCCGCCGGTCGTCCTCGACACCCACCAGCAGTGGCAGCCCCCGCTCCCGCACCTGAGCCAGGAACCGCACGTGCCCCACGTGCAGCAGGTCGAAGACCCCGGTCACCACGGCGGCCCCGCCCCCGGCCGCCTCGGGCACCGAACCGTCGGGCCAGGACAGGGTCAGACCCCCGCCGTGCCCGACGGGAGCGGCGGGGGAGGGGGACGAAGCGGACGACGCGGAACGGCTCATGGGCACACGCTAGTACCCAGCGTGACCTGCCGCGTCGGGTACCGGTGCCGGTGTGATCGACACCATCGCACGTCAAGGGCGTGGCCCACCGCCGGGTCGCCGTGTCAGTGTGCGCAGCCCTGCGGGCGGGTGTCCGGGATCTTCGGCACGGGGGTGGCGATCAGCAACAGCGTGGCGAACACGAGCGGCGCGGCTGTCTGGTAGCCGATCCACACCTCGCCTCCGGCGCTGCCGCCCTGCCGTGCCGTCAGCAGGCCGGCGAGCGCCGTCAGTACCCAGCCGCTGTCGTAGACGACCATGAGCCACACGCAGGTGCGGACCGGGCGGCTGCGCGCGAACGTGATCTCGGCCCCGCCGCCGATCAGCAGGGCGACGCCGGAGACGACCATCAGCCAGGCGGACACCCCCAGCAGCTCGCCGAGCCAGAAGGCGCCGATCAAGTACGCGGCTCCGAGCAGCGCCTTGAACGCACCGTCGGCGACGATCCCGGTCACAAGGCGCCTCACCGCCGGTGTCACAGTCCTGGCCCGCGTCATGAGCGTTCCCCTCTCCGATGCCTCTCCTGTTCCCGTAACCACGTTACGGGAATAATGGAGTTATGAGAATGACGAGAGCCGAGGCCAAGGAACGCAACCGCCGCGCCCTGCTGGACGCCGCCCTCCAGGTCGTCTCCCGGGACGGGCACCGCGCCAGGCTGGACGAGATCGCCGAGCGGGCCGGACTGACGACGGGCGCTGTCTACTCACTGTTCGGCAGCAAGGGCGGCCTGGTGGCGGCCTTGGTCACCGACCATCTGCAACCGCACTACGAAGAGGTCGAGCGGGCGGTCGCCGCCGAGGCGGACCTCCTGGCCGCGGTCGAAGCCTTCGCCCGGCACCACCGGCGCGGCTGTGACACCCCGGCCGCGACCGCCGCCCTGTCGTTGCAGATCACCCTGTTGGACATGGCCCTGCACGACCCCGCCCTCGGTTCCCGGCTCGCCGCGTCCGTACGGGAGCAGGAGAGCCGCCTGACCGCGTTGTTCACCGGCAGGTCGCACCACGGGAAGGCGGTGACGGCACATCAGGCGGGACGCCTGGTGACCGCGCTCAGGGCCCTGCTCGTCGGTCTCACCCAGGGCGTGGTCCTGGGCCTCGCCCCCGGTGCCGACGAGCAGTACTTCGCCGACGCCGCCCGCGCCCTGGTGTCCCACGCGCCCCTCGTCGACCAGGACGCCGACGCCCTTGTGTGATGCGGGCCGCGCCCCCTGTGCCTCCCCCCACACGGAGGCCGGATCAACCGCGCGCTGTCCCAGGGGAGTTCACGATGGCCCAGCGAATCCGCGAGCGCGGTGCCGTCGACGGCGGCGTCACGGTCCCGCCGAGTCCGTCGCGTGCCGACAGGCGTACGGAAAGATCGCCGGCCGGTCGGAGGGCGGCGGCTAGAGCCTGTCGGCCGGAGTGCCGGGGGCGGCGGGAACAGGCGCGTGCCCGTTCCCGCCGCCCCACGACCACGGCGGTGGGTGCCTTGGGGCCGGCGGACGACGCTCCCTCCGGTGCATCCCGGAGCGGGGCCAGGGCCGGGCTGAGGCGCTGCGGAGCCTCTCACCGCGAGGCGTCCGGGCCCGCCCCGGCCCTCCCCGGCGGGACCCCGCTCAGCGGCGGCGCACCCGCGCTGCCTCCTCGCAGAGCCGGGTGAACGGGCCGCCAGCCGACGCCAGTTCCTCGAAGCGTCCCTCCTCCACCACCGTGCCGCCCGCCAGCACCACCACCCGGTCGGCCAGTCGGGCATGGTCGAGTCGGTGCGTCACCATCAACGTGATCCGCCCCGGGGCGCCCTCGCGGACCGCCGCCAGGACGTGCTGCTCGCCGGTGGCGTCCATCGCGCTGGTCGGCTCGTCCAGCACCAGCAGCCCGGGGGAGCGGTGCAGGGCCCGGCCGCAGGCCAGCCGCTGCCACTGGCCGCCGGACAGCTCGTGCCCGCCCCACAGGGCGCGGGCCAGCAGCGTGTCCAGGCCCTGCGGCATCCGCCCGACCGCCTCGGCCATCCCGACCCGCCGGGCCGCCCGCCCGAGCGCGTCGTCACCCGGTGCCCCCGGCAGCCCGAGGTGGAGGTTCTCCCGTACCGTCAGCGGCCACCTTCCGATGTTCTGCGGGACCAGCCCCACCTGGCGCCACACCGACTCGGCGTCCGCCCCCGCGAGGTCGGCGCCGTCCCAGCGCACCGTCCCGCGGGTCGCCGTCACCAGGCCCGTGACCAGCCGGACCAGCGTCGACTTCCCCGCGCCGTTCCCTCCGACCAGGGCCACCACCTCGCCCCGCCGCAGCGTGAGCGACACCGGTCCGAGCGTGGGCCGCTCCGCCCCCGGGTGGGTGTAGCCGACCGCCTCCAGCCGGATCTCGCGCGGGGGAGCCACGGCCCGGGGGCCCCGGCGCACCCGGCGCGCCCCGGCGTCGGCGACGAACCGGTGGTAGCCGTCCAGGTACAGACCGTCGTGGAAGAGCGCGGCCCCGTACCGGACCATCTCGGCCATCGCCCGGCCCGCGCCCTGCGCCGCCACCACCGCCGCCCCGGCCGTCGCCGCCGGCATCCGCCCGGTCAGTACCAGCCCCGCCAGCGTCGCCCAGAGCGCCGCGGTGAACAGCCCGCCCAGTGCCGCCGACACCGCGCCCACCCGCAGGAACCGGGGCGCGGCGGCCAGCGCGCGGCCCTCGACCCGCTCGCACATCCCTCGGTACCAGCGGTACAGGTACGGCCGCATCGTGTTGGCCCGCAACTCGTCCGCGAGGTCGGGCGTGGTCAGGAACCAGCGCATCACGTCCCGGGTGGTGCGCGCCGAGGCCGACGCCTCGAAGACCTGGTGGTCGATCCGGGCCGCCACCGCGCCGCCCACGGCGCGCGGCACCACCGACAGGGCGAGCACGCCCAGCAGCAGCGGGTGCAGCACGGTCAGCACCGAGGCGGCCACCGCCAGTTGCACCAGCCCCTCCGTGAGCGCCTTGGCGTCCTCGGTGAGCGTCATGGCCCGGCCCACGCCGGTCTCGGCCGCCCGGCTGCGGTCGGTGAAGCCGGGATCGTCGAAGGCGTCGAGTTCGGCCCGCATGTGCAGGTCGACCAGGGCCAGTTCCATGGCCCCGGCGATCTTCGGGTTGAGGCGCCGGGTCGCCCACTCCGCCACCAGCCGCGCTCCGGCCCCGGCCCCGGTGGCCGCCGCCGCCAGCAGCAGCGCGGGGGCGGCCTCCCGCACCGTCCGGGCCGGGTCCCCGGCGCCGAACAGCACCGTCATGGCCCGGGCGACGGCGGTGAACGTCACCGCCGTCGAGGCCCCGGCGGCGAGCTGGCAGCCCAGTACGGCCAGCACCATCCACCGGTCGACCGACCAGGCCAGGCGTACCGTCCTGACCAGCGCCGCCGGGATGCGCCGCAGCATCCGCCCGAGCGGCACCTCAGGTACCGCCCCTGCGGCCGGGCCGCCGCAGCGCAGCTCGGGGCCGTCCGGCGCCGGGGGCTCGGGCCGCTTGCGCTGTCCGGGCAGGGCGGCCCCCGGCCGGCTCATCGGCGGCCCCCTTCGGCAAGGGGGGCAGCGGCGGCCGGGCGGTCACCGGACCGGTCCGTGGCAGGCGGTGCCGCGTCAACCCGGCCGACGGGCACGGGTGGCGCGGAACGGGGCTGATCGAACGCCGGGGATGCGGCGCCGGAGACAGGGCAAAGGTGCACGGGTCCTCCGCTGAGGTCGTCGACGGATACGAGCGACCGGAGAACGTGCCTGATCAAGAAGGGGTCACGGTCACCCCGGGGCGAGGTGTCGCGCGTATGTGCGAAGGTTCGAGTGGCTCCGAAGCGGGGTCGGGGCTGCACTCGTCCCGGGCCTTGTTCGATTCACCCGTCGGTGTGGAGTCACCCCTGAGGGGGATTGCCCCGCACCGTCCGGCGCTGCGTGCCCGGCCGCGCCACCGGCCCGGTCTTCGCCCTCTGGCCTCCGGGGCGCGTCCACGCACACGCCGACGGGCGGGCCCCCGGGGGAACCCGCCCGTCCGTCGCTCTTCGGACGTGGCCTCACGCACTGCGCGAGGTCGCCACCATGCTGACCGTGGCCATCGCCAGGACCACCCAGCTGAACCAGACCCAGCCGTTGCTCTCCAGCGCCACCGAGTACGCGGTCGCGAGCACCAGCGCGCCGACGGTGAGTCCCCCCATGGTCTTCGTGGAACCGTGCATCGGACGCCTCCTTCCGGCGGCCGGGACCGGAACCGGTGCGAGACCGCCTCGGCCTCCATGGTCGCCCGCCGGCACCCGCACCGCCAGGTCTGCGACCCGGCCGGTGACCTGCCGTACCGCTCGTCAGCCCCGCCGGGCGTGCAGCGAGGCGAGATAGGCGTTGTACGCCTCCAGCTCCTGGTCGCCGTCCCGGTCGGCGGCCCGGTCCTTGCGCCGCGCCTGCCGCTCCTCCGAGCGCCGCCACTGGAACAGCAGCGCCAGCAGCACCACCACCGAGGGGATCTCGCTGAACGCCCAGGCGATGCCGCCGGCCGCGCTCTGGTCGCTCAGCGCGTCGATGCCCAGCGAGGCCGGCGGGTGCAGGTAGGTCCCGATCATCGGCCCCGAGGCCATCATCAGGGCGATGCCGAAGAAGGCGTGGAAGGGCATGCCCGCGAAGAGCTCCAGCATCCGCATCACGTAGCCAGGCCGGTGCGGGCCCGGGTCGACGCCCATGATCGGCCAGAAGAAGACCAGGCCGACGGCGAGGAAGTGCACCATCATCGCGATGTGGCCGACCGTCGAGCCCATCAGGAAGTCGAAGAGCGGCGTGAAGTACAGGCCGTACAGGCTCGCGATGAACATCGGGATGGTGAAGGCGGGGTGGGTGATGATCCGCATGTACCAGCTGTGCAGGAGCTTCAGCAGCAGCTCCCGAGGCCCGGTCCGGCCGCGCGCCGCCACCGGCAGCGCCCGCAGCGCCAGCGTGATCGGCGCGCCCAGCAGGAGCAGGAGCGGCGTCAGCATGCTGATCACCATGTGCTGCACCATGTGCACGCTGAACATGACCATGCCGTAGTCGTTCAGCTTGGTGCACATCACCAGCAGCAGGGTCAGCACGCCGATGACGAACGAGACGGTCCGGCCCACAGGCCAGCGGTCGCCGCGCGCCACCAGCCGTGCCACGCCCCAGCCGTAGAGGGCCAGCCCCAGCAGGCAGGCGAAGAGGAAGAAGCCGTTGAACGACGGCTCCAGGCCCCGGCTCAGCGTGAACGGCGGCAGATCCGTCATCATGCCGTGCCCGCTGTGATCCATGTGTCGCGCTCCCACGGGAAAGGTCCGGCGCCGTACGGAAGGATTCGTACGGGATGTCCGCACCAGACTAGAGGCGCCCCCGGCCGCGTCGGCGGCCGGGGGCGCCGTTTCCGTGTGTGGCGGCGGACGGGCGCGGTCAGAGGACCGTCTGCGCCTCCGCGTACCGCGCCTCGGGGACCGTCTTCAGCGTCTCGACCGCCTCGGCGAGCGGCACCATGTCGATCTCCGTGCCGCGCAGCGCCGTCATCTTCCCGAACTCCCCGCGGTGCACGGCCTCCACCGCGTGCCAGCCGAACCGGGTGGCCAGCACCCTGTCGTACGCGGTGGGGGTACCACCGCGCTGCACGTGGCCGAGGATGACCGCGCGGGCCTCCTTGCCGAGCCGCTGCTCCAGCTCGATGGAGAGCTGCTGGGCCACCCCGGCGAACCGCTCGTGGCCGTAGACGTCGGTGCCGCCCACGTCGAACTTCATGGTGCCCTCGACGGGCTTCGCGCCCTCGGCGACGACCACTATGGCGAACTTCTTGCCCATCGAGAACCGCTCGCCGACCACCCGGGTCAGCTCCTCGATGTCGAAGGGCCGCTCCGGGACGACGATGGCGTGCGCTCCGGCGGCCATGCCCGAGTGGAGCGCGATCCAGCCGGTGTGGCGGCCCATGACCTCGACGATCAGCACCCGCTGGTGGGACTCGGCGGTGGTCTTCAGCCGGTCCAGCGCCTCCGTGGCGACACCGACGGCGGTGTCGAAACCGAAGGTCACGTCGGTGACGGCGATGTCGTTGTCGATGGTCTTCGGCACCCCGACGATGGGCAGCCCCGCGTCGGAGAGCAGCCGGGCCGCCTTGAGGGTGCCCTCGCCGCCGATCGGGATGATCGCGTCGAGGCCCAGCTCGGCGACATGGCCGCGGGCGCGTTCGACGCCGCCGCGCAGGTGGGCCGGCTGCACCCGGGAGGAGCCGAGGATGGTCCCGCCGCGGGCCAGGATGCCGGAGACGGCGTCCAGGTCCAGCTTGCGGTAGTCGCACTCCAGCAGGCCCTTCCAGCCGTCGTGGAATCCGATGACCTCGTCACCGTGGTCGACCACGGCGCGGTGTACGACCGAACGGATGACGGCGTTCAGACCGGGGCAGTCGCCGCCGGAGGTGAGGACACCAATACGCATGGCCCGCAGAACCTTTGCAACGAGGGCGGAGACCGGACCACGTCGTCCGGCTGGATGGCCGTCACCCTACCGGCGACGAGGGCTCGTTTCCGAATCCGGAGTCCGCCTGATGGACGTCTGTCAAGTGTGCGAAGAGGCCGTCGTTTGAGCGGAGTTGGCGCAGTTCAGCGGCTTGCGGGGAACTCCCGCCGGGGCCACGTGGGTTGACCTGCGGCGGGTACGCGGACGGCGCCGCCCCCGGGTCGGGGAGCGGCGCCGTGGGACGCCTGGGAGCGCCGGTCGCGGTCAGGCCGGCTGCTGGGTCGCGGCGGCGATCCGCTCGGCGCGCAGCGCCTCGTACCAGCGGTCGTCGGCCGGGGGCAGCGCGTTGACGTCCAGCGCCAGCTTCAGCAGCATGTCGCCGATGAGCGGGTTGCGGGCGAGGACCGGACCGTGCATGTACGTGCCGAAGACGGTGCCGTTGAAGGCGCCCTCGGTGCCGTCGCCGGTGCCGTTGCCGCGCCCCATCCGGACCTTGGCGAAGGCGCTGGCCGAGGGGCCGAGGTGGGTGACGCCCTGGTGGTTCTCGAAGCCGGTCAGCTGGGGCAGGCCCAGGCGCGGGTCGATGTCGGCGAGCACGTCACCGACGCACCGCTCGCCCTCGCCCCGGGTCGAGACGACGTCCAGCAGGCCGAGGCCGGCCTGGCGCTGGCCCTGGTCGTTGATGAACTCGTGGCCGAGGATCTGGTAGCCGGCGCAGACCGAGAAGACGATGGCGCCGTTGCCGACGGCGCGGGAGAGGCCGCCGTCGCGGTGCAGCCGCTCGGCCGCGAGCCGCTGCGGCCGGTCCTCGCCGCCGCCGATCAGGTAGATGTCGCCGGAGGTCGGCACCGGCTGGTCGCTGCGGACGTCGATCCGCGTCACGTCCAGCCCCCGCTGCCGGGCCCGGCGCTCGACGACCAGGGCGTTGCCCTGGTCGCCGTAGGTGCTGAGGAGGTCCGGGTAGACCCAGACCAGACGCAGGCTGTTGTCGCTCATGCTGTGGTGTCCTTAACGGGCTGGGGCGGATCAGTTGCCGACGCGGCGGCGCACGTCCTGGAACGCGGTGTAGTTGGCGATGACCTCGATCCGGCCGGGCGGCGCGGACTGCACCGCCTCGTCCAGGGTCTCGCAGACCCGGAAGTCCAGCCCCGCGACCTCCAGGCGCACCGCCAGGTCCAGCTTGCGGTCGCCGATCACGAAGATCGGGTGTCCGGCCAGCTGCGTGTAGTCCACGTCCCACAGCCACGAGGTGTCGGTGCCGTCGGCGCCACGCGCGTTGACGGAGAGGACGACCGGGGTGGGCGGCGGGTCGATCAGGGAGAAGGTCTCCAGCCAGCCGGCCGGGTTCTTCGCCAGCAGCAGCCTGAGGTCGCGGCCGAGGAACGACACCACGTCGTACCGCCCGGCCACCGCCTGCACCTGGTACATCCGCTCCAGCGCCACCTGCGGCGGTACGCCGAAGACGGCGGCGACGGCCGCCGAGGAGGTGGCGTTGGCCTTGTTGGCGCGGCCCGGCAGCTGGAGGTGGATCGGCCAGGCCGAGCCGTGCGGGTCCAGCACGTGGTCGCCGGTGAGCGCCCAGGTCGGCGTCGGGCGGCGGAAGCCGCACTGACCGCAGAACCAGTCGTCGCCGGGGCGCTGCATGACGCCGCCGCAGGAGGGGCACGACCAGGCGTCGTCCTTCCACGCCTGCCCGGCCGCGACCCAGACCACCTGCTGCGAGGAGGAGGCGGCCCACACCACCAGCGGGTCGTCGGCGTTGGCGACGATGACGGCCTTCGAGCCGGCCAGGCCCTCACGCCACTTCTCGGCCAGCATGCGGGTCTCGGCGGCGCGGTCGAGCTGGTCGCGGGAGAGGTTGAGCAGTGCGATGGCCTTCGGCGTCACGTCGCGGGCCACCCCCGCCAGGTACTTCTCGTCGACCTCGATCACGCCGAACTTGGCGTCGGAGCCGCCCGCCAGCGCCGAGGTGATGCCCGCCGGCATGTTGGCGCCGAGTGCGTTGGAGACGACCGGTCCGGCCGCCCGCAGCGCTTCGGCGATCAGCCGGGTCGTCGTCGTCTTGCCGTTGGTCGCCGAGACCAGGACCACGTCCAGGTGCTGCGCGAGCCGCGCCAGAAGATCGGGGTCGAGCCTGAGGGCCACCTTGCCGCCGATCACCGATCCGCTGCCGCGGCCCGCGGCGCGGGACACCGCCGCCGCCGCCCTTCCCGCCGTCACGGCCAGCTTGGCCCGCGGCGACAGCGGCTCCGTGTTGCCTGCCATCGTCCTAGCTCCTCCTTGCGTCCGCGCCCGCGCCTCACACCCGGCGGCTCGCCGTCGCACCGTGTGCGCCTCGGCTGTCGCCCCTGGGCACCGCACACCGGCCGGGGGGCGTGCGGTCGGGATCAGCCTATCGACTGACGCGCCCGGCCCCGAACCGCGGCACCTGCCCGCCCGTCCGCCGCGCCGTCCTGCGTACGCTGATCACCATGCGACAGCGTTCCATTCCGGGCAGCACCGGACGTGTCCGGCCCTTGGCCCTGCTCGGCGACCCGGTCCTCGCCGCCCCCTGCGAGGAGGTCGCCGACTTCGGCCCCGCACTGGAGCGCCTGGTGGAAGATCTCTTCGCCACCATGTACGCCGCCCGGGGGGTGGGCCTCGCCGCCAACCAGATCGGCGTACCGCTGCGCGTCTTCGTGTACGACTGCCCGGACGACGAGGACCGCCGCCACCTCGGCCACCTCGTCAACCCCCGCCTGGTGGAGGCCGACGGCGTGGTGGTCCGGGGCCCGGAGGGGTGCCTGTCGCTGCCGGGTCTGGAGGCGGGGACCGAGCGGTACGACCACGCGGTGGTGGAGGGGGTGGACCTGCGCGGCGAGCCCCGCTCGGTGCACGGAACCGGCTTCTTCGCCCGCTGCCTTCAGCACGAGAGCGACCATCTGGAGGGGACCCTCTACGTCGACCGGCTCACCGGCCTGCGCCGCCGCCGAGTGCTGCGGGCGGCCGCCCGGGCGCCGTGGGCGGGGGAGCGGGAGGGGTAGAGCACTGCTCTTGCCAGGCAGATGCCGGCCGTGTCAGAACCCGGGGCCGCCGGCCTTGTCCCCCGCCGCCGCGAGCCGGCCCCACAGCAGGTCGGCCAGGGCGCTCACCAGGGCGGCGCGTCCGCACGGGCGGTCCGAGAGCCACCAGTCCCCGGCGGCGTGCATCATGCCGACGATGCCGTGTCCCCAGGCGCGGGCCAGTTCGTCGCCGCGCGGTCCGAGGTCCACGCGCTCGGCGACGACCTCGGCCAGCTCCTCGCCCATCAGCCGCAGCAGCGGCGCCGAGTGGCGGCCCGCGCCGAAGGCGGTGTCGCCCTCGGCGGGGTGCATCAGGAAGCGGTAGACCTGCGGCCGGGACTCGATGGCCGCCAGGTAGGTGTCCAGGGTCGCCTCCACCCGCTCCCGGCGGTCGGCGGGGGCGTCCAGCGCGGCCCGCAGTGAGGCGAGCAGTGCGTCGGTGTGCCGCTTGGCCAGCGCGCTGTAGAGGCCGCCCTTGTCGCCGAAGTGCCGGTAGAGGATCGGCTTGGTGATCCCGGCCTCGGCGGCGATGGCGTTCATCGAGGCGCCGGGGCCGTCCCGCAGGACCACCCGGTCCGCGGCGTCCAGCAGTTCGCGGCGCCGCTGGGCGGCCCGCTGCTCGGCGGTCCGCTGTGTGGTCTCCATGGATTCTCCCCGCCGGCTGCTCATTCGTGACGCCTCGGCAACGTAACACCCTGGGCCTCGCCGACTGTGACCGGGCGGCCGGGCGTGAGCGCCCCGGTGGTGGAGGTTGACAGATGCTACCGACCGGTAACAGACTCGCGTTACCGCAAGTAACAAGCAGCTGGAGGGGTCATGGCCGAGTTCACCATGGAGCTCAACGACGAGCAGAAAGAGGTGCGGGACTGGCTGCACGGCTTCGCCGCCGACGTGATCCGCCCGGCCGCCGCCGAGTGGGACGAGCGGGAGGAGACCCCCTGGCCGATCATCCAGGAAGCCGCCAAGGTCGGAATCTACTCCCTCGACTTCTACGCGCAGCAGTACTTCGACCCCACCGGCCTCGGCATCCCGATGGCGATGGAGGAGTTGTTCTGGGGTGACGCGGGCATCGCCCTGTCGATCGTCGGCACCGGCCTCGCCGCCGTCGGCGTCCTCGCCAACGGCACCGAGGAGCAGATCGGCACCTGGATACCCCAGATGTACGGCGACGCCAACGACGTCAAGGTCGCTGCCTTCTGCTCCTCCGAGCCCGACGCCGGCTCCGACGTCGCCTCCATGCGGACCCGCGCCGTCTACGACGAGGCGAAGGACGAGTGGGTGCTCAACGGCACCAAGACCTGGGCGACCAACGGCGGCATCGCCAACGTCCACGTCGTCGTCGCCGTGGTCGACGCCGAACTGGGCTCCAAGGGCCACGCCTCCTTCATCGTGCCGCCGAACACTCCCGGCCTCTCCCAGGGGCAGAAGTTCCAGAAGCACGGCATCCGCGCCTCGCACACCGCCGAGGTCGTCCTGGAGGACGTCCGCGTCCCCGGCTCCTGCCTGCTCGGCGGCAAGGAGAAGCTCGACGAGCGCCTGGCCCGCGCCCGGGAGCGCGCCAGGAGCGGCGGCGAGCGCGTGAAGAACGCCGCCATGGCCACCTTCGAGGCGTCCCGCCCGGCCGTCGGCGCCATGGCCGTCGGCACCGCCCGCGCCGCCTACGAGGAGGCCCTGGAGTACGCCAAGACGCGGACCCAGTTCGGCCGCCCGATCATCGACAACCAGGGCGTCGCCTTCCAGCTCGCCGACATGCGGACCTCTGTCGACGCGGCCCGGCTGCTGGTCTGGCGCGCCTCCTGGATGGCAGTCAACGGCAAGCGGTTCACCGCCGCCGAGGGCTCCATGTCGAAGCTCTTCGCCAGCGAGACGGCGAAGAAGGTCACCGCCCAGGCCATCCAGATCCTCGGCGGCAACGGCTACACCCGCGAATACCCGGTGGAGCGGATGCACCGCGACGCCGCCATCTACACCATCTTCGAAGGAACCAGCGAGATCCAGCGCCTGGTCATCGCCCGCACCCTGGCGGGCATGCCCATCCGCTGAGCGGCTCCGGACGCAACGAAGCCCTCCTCAAGACGGGAGGGGCTTCGTTGCGTCCCTGGAAGCGTCGCGAGTGGGCGCCGGGGACGGAATGCGGAAGATCGGCTTCTGGCTTCAGCTCCGTGTCGCGCCCTGCGTTGTTGTGCGGCGTCGGCGTCAGTGGCGGGTGGGCGCCGCGCTGGACCTCATGCCGACGGACGGCATCACGGACCGCCTCCGCCCACTCCGCGAGCAGCCGCTCGTACCGGGCTCGTCGTCGGCGGACCGGCGGCCTCCCGAGCGCGGCATCAGCGCGCGGATCTCCACGTTCACCGCCCGCGGCGGGGCGCGGCGGGACCGTGGGCGGGGAGGGTACGGGGGCAGACTAGCGGCCCTCACCGGCAGCGCGTTCCACCTCGGCAAGGGCTTGGTTCCACCCGAAACCGCAGGCTGCGCCCTGCTTCGGCTGGTGCGGCTCCCCCTCGGTGAACACCACCCGCACCCCCTGCTCCCGCAAGGTCTCCACCGCCTTGCTCACTGCTGGCTGCGCCCCGAGCGCGGTGGACCAGAAGGGCGCGGCCACCACCGGCACGCCGAGGTGGACCGCTTCGGCCGGTAGGCCCAGCGCCACCGTGTCCGTGATCCCGGCCGCCCACTTGCAGGCGGACGTGGTGGTGAGCGGCGCGACGAGCATCGCGTCCGCCTTCGGCAGGCCGCCGGACTGGCCGGGCAGGGTGTACCGATGCCGGACCGGGTGCCCGGTCAGGGTCTCCAGCTCGGCCAGGGAGTCGGCCCACCACGTCGCGGCGGTCGGGGTGAGGAGCAGGCAGGTGTCCCAGCCGGCTGCCTGTGCCGCGCGGACGCCGTCGTCCACGTACTGGGCGGGGCCCGCAGCGGTCGCGATCAGGTAGAGCACGGGGCGAGTCATGCGGGCAGTCCACACCGGCGGGCGAGGCCGGTCAACTCCGGTCCGGGGACGGGGACCAGCTCCATGAGTTCCTCGACCAGGCGGTTCACCGAAGGCCGCCGCACCTCCTCGGGCGCCAGGCGCTCCGCGTCGAGAAGGTCCCGCACAGCTGCACTGCGGTCCCGGGTCAAGGCCCGAGCGCGTGCCGTGGTGACGAGGTGCCGGGCCTGCCGTTCCCGGCTCAGCGCGCGGAGCGCTCCAGGGGTGATGTCGGCCGACGACTCGACGGCCGACCAGGCGTCGTCCAGGCGGAGGGCCACGTCCACCTCGTGAAGGGCGACGTTGGTCGAGCCGAAGCTGGTGTAGTCCGCGCCCTGCTCGCCTTGCTGGGCTGCGACGTCGCCTGCCGCGCCGAGCGTGTCGGCGGCCACCTTGACGGTGTGTGGCGAGCGGCCGTCTCCGGTCACGGCGATGGCGGCGACGAGGTACAGCATGCCGAGGGTGGAGAGGCCGGAGGCGCCGCCGGTCTCCAGGGCGGGGCGCAGGGTTTCGGCGGTGGCGGTGGCGTACCCGGCGGCGGCGCCGTACCGCTGCTGATGCATCAGGCCGCGGGCGACGCGTCGTGACGCCGCGCCGATCGCGACCGCGTCACCCGACTGCTGGGCGGCCGCGAGGGCGCGGTCGGCGGCGAGGACGGCCGGGGTGCGGGCGCCGTCCCCGTACTTGAACAGCAGTGATGCTGTGAGCTGGTAGGCACGTGAGAGGAGCACGGCGGCAGCGGGGCCGGTGTCGGCGGTGCGGTGCGCGTCGGCCAGCACGCGGGGGAGTTCGCGGGCGGCGGCCGTGTAGTGGCACGCCTCCCACGCCTGGCAGCAGTAGGCGATGCGGCGGTGTAGCGCGCCGATCGGCACCTTCCGGCCGGAGGGGGAGGGGGCGTGGAGGGAATCGATGAGCGCGGCGACGTCCGCCGGCGGTGTGGTGGCGGCCGAAGGCGGCGGTGTGTCGGCCACGAGGCGGTCCAGGGGGATGCGCAGGGCGTGCGCCGCCCGTTGCAGAACGGACAGGCGCGGGTCGGTCTGCCGCTGCCCGCCTTCGAGGTCCTGCACCCAGCGGCGCGACTGGCCCATGAGGCGGCCGAGGTCAGCCTGGGTCAGTCCGCGCTGGTCACGCCAGTAGGCGATGCGCCGGCCGAGGTGAGCAGCATCCATGGCCATCCCTGTGACAACGCACGCACTCTGCGTGCCTGCGTCCGTTGTACCCCGGCTTACCGTGCGCCGTACCTGATCCGCAGCAACGGGGGCGCCATGACGACCATGCAGTTACCGCAGCCGGCACAGCTCACCGACGGGCAGCTGCGCGGGGCGCGCTGCGTGTGGTGCGAGGCGCCGCTGGCCACGACGGCAGCCGTGGACCTCGGTATCCGCCCGCACCCGCAGTACCCGGGGGCCCGGTGGTTCCCCCGCGCCTGCCCGTCGTGCCACCGGGCCCGGTCGTGACCGGCCGGCTCTGCTCGGCGTGCCGCATCCAGGAGCACGCCTTCTGCACGGGCAGTTTCGACCTGTACGTCGGCGGTAGGCCCTGGCCCGCGATGCGGTACCGGTGCGTGTGCCCCTGCTGCCCCAGCGAGGTGCGCGGGGTCTGCGACCGGTGCGGCGGGCCGTGCGGCCCGGACACCGCTGCCGGGCACCGCACCTGCCGACACCCCCGTACTCTCGCCCGCCACACCCTCCCGGAGGAGACCCCGGTGAACATCTGCGCCCGCTGTGACAAGCCCATCCTGTACAGCGAGGAGTACGACCGGATCGCGGTGGAGGCCGTGTCCGGGGCCCGGCCGGACGTCCTCCTGCACCGCGAGTGCCCCGGCAGTCGGCCCCGCGACCGCGCCTGAACCAGACCCCGGCCGGGCCCCGTACCGCCCGAGGCGTCCGGTGGAACGCGACGCAGGGCGCAACACCGTCCGGGCTCACCGGGCGTTCACCGGCGAGAAGCGCCTCAAAGCCAGCCCCCGCCGCCGTCTGCACCCTCTTCGAAGGAACCGGCGAGGTCCGGGGTCCGGTCGGCGCCCGCACTCCGGCAGGCATGCGCGTCAGCTGAGGCCGACTCCGCCGGGAGGGGCTTCCGAGCGGCGGAGGCCGCCTGTGGGCAAGCGAGACAAAGCGGGGCGAATTAGCCTGTTGTCCGGCGTCGTGCGCCAACCGCCCGCAGCAGAGGGAGTACCTCATGAAGGCAGCCGTGGTCCGCAGCTTCACCGAGCCGCTCGTGGTCGAGGAGCGGGAGGTGCCCGAGCCCGCGGGGCACCAGGTGCTGGTACGGATGGAGACCTCCGGGCTCTGCCACACCGACATCCACGCCGCCCGCGGCCACTGGCCGGTCAAGCCCAGCCCGCCGTTCGTCCCCGGCCACGAGGGCATCGGCATCGTCGAGGCCAAGGGCGACCAGGTGGACCACGTGCAGATCGGCCAGCGGGTCGCCATCCCCTGGCTGGGCGAGGCGTGCGGGCACTGCGAGTACTGCGTCACCGGCTGGGAGACGCTCTGCCTGGAGCAGCGGAACAGCGGCTACTCCGTCGACGGCAGCCACACCGAGTACGCCCTGGCGAACGGCAACTACGTCGTCCCCGTCCCCGACGGCATCGACCCGCTCGACGCCGCCCCGCTGACCTGCGCAGGGGTCACCACGTACAAGGCGGTCAAGCTCTCCGGCGCCCGCCCCGGCAAGCGGGCCCTGGTCTCCGGCATCGGCGGGCTCGGCCACCTCGCCCTCCAGTACGCCAACATCTTCGGCGCCGAGACCATCGCCGTGGACATCACCGACGAGAAGCTCCAGCTCGCCCGCGATCTCGGCGCGGACCACGTGATCGACGCCCGCACCCAGGAGGTGGCCGAGGAGGTGCGGCGGCTCGGCGGCGCCGACGCGGCCATCTCGCTGGCCGTCAGCAACGACTCGTTCCGCGCCGCCTACGAGTCGCTCAACCGGGGCGGCACCCTCGTCCTGGTGGCGCTGCCGCCCGAGGGCGAGCTGTCGATCCCGGTCTTCGACACCGTGCTGGGCGGCATCACGGTCACCGGCTCCATCGTCGGCACCCGCGAGGACCTGGTGGACGTCTTCCGGCTCCAGCAACTCGGCCGTACCCGCGTCGTCCGCGAGAGCCGCCGCCTGGAGGACATCAACACCTCGATCGACGAGGTGCTGGACGGCAAGGTGACCGCCCGCCTCGTCTTCGACCTGCGCTGACCGGGGCGCGGTCCGCGTCCGCGGCCCCCGGCCGGCGCCGGTTCAGCGGTAGTCCAGCTCCACCAGCTCGTCCCCGTCGGCCAGGTGCCCGGTCACCCGGGGATCGGGCTCGCCGTCCGTCCGTACGGCCACCGTCCGGCCGCCTTCCCGGTCGTGCCCGGAGACCGTCAACGCCCGTACCTCGCGGCTGCCCGCCGCCAGCGCGTACCAGCGGCCCGACGGCGCCCGCCACGCGGTGCTCGCCACCAGGTGCCGCCCGAACCGGCCGCACGCGGCGGTGGGCCCGCTCTCGCCGACCAGCCGCACCGGCGTCGCCGCACGCCGGGCCGGGAGCCGCAGGTGGACCATGACCTGCCCCGGTCCGCGCCAGGTGCTGACCCGGGTGCAGCCCCACACCGCCCGCCCGGAGTCCTCCGGCAGGGGCTGCTCGGCGAAGTCCCAGGTGTTCACCGACCGCACCCCGCTCCGCTCCAGCCCGGCCAGGCGGCACCCGACCCGGGCCCACGCCGCCGCCGCGGCCTCGCCGGTCGTCTCGCCGGGCGCACGGGAGGCCCCCGGACCGGGCAGCGGTGTGTGGGAGAGGCGGGCCGCCGTCAGCTCGCCCAGGTCGGTCACGAGGAAGGCGTGGTCCTCCACGACCCGGGGCGAGGAGCGCAGCCGTACCACCGGCCACCGCTCGCAGGCCGCCCCCGCGACCGGCGGCCCCGCCACCGCCTCCGTCACGCCGTCCTCGGCGACCCGCAGCTTCTGCCCGGCGGCACCGGGACGCAGCAGGTCCCGGGTCTCCGCCCCGCTCACCCAGGGGGCCAGCAGGAACCGCACCCCGCGCTCCGTACGGCTGAGCACCAGCGCCGCCGCCGTCGTCACGTCCGCCCCGTCGGTCCTGGCCACCTCCAGCGACGGCGGGGAGGAACCATTCAGCGGTTCGGCGTAACGGGCCGCGCGGGTGCCGTCGTGGAGGAGGACCACCGCCGCCCCCGCCACGTCCCCGGCGTAGAGCAGTTGGGGCGGGCCCGCCGGGGGCACCGCGGGCGTGGTGCGCGACCGCGTCAGCTCCACCCCGGCCGCCTCCGGGGAACTCCAGGCACGCAGCGCCCGGCCCAGCAGTTCGGTGTCCTCGGTACGGCCGCCGCGCGGCGGCCACGCCGTGAAGTCCACCCGCGCGGTGTCCGCCCACACGGCGGCGTCGGCGCGCCGCAGCAACCCCGGGTTGAGCGCGGGGGTCGCGCCCCGCGCCTCGGCGACCGGGGCCACCCCGCCCTTGCCGTCCGCCTCGCTCGCGCCCGGTCCGGGCACCGGCGCCGGTCCGGCCACCGCCAGCGCGCACGAGGCGGCCACCGCGACGAGGCCCACGCCCACCAGCCGGGTCCTGCGGCGGCGGCTCAGCAGATCGGTCGGCCCGATCTGCACCTGGCACGGGTCGAACCCCTCGGACGCCGGCAGCGCGTCGGCCGCCGGGCCGGTCCGCTTCCGCACCCCGGCCGCCTCCGCCAGCGCGGCTCCCACGTCCGCGACCCCGGCCGCGGTCAGCAGCGCGGCCACGTCCTCGGCGCCCAGCCCCTCCAGAGCACCCAGCGCGAAGGCGGCCCTGGCCGGTGCCGAGACCCCCGCCAGCGCCCGCTCCAGCGCCAGTTCCTCCGTACCGCCGGCCCGGGGGAAGAACCGCAGCCCCCACGCGGCGGGCAGCCCCGGCCGCAGCGCGCGCGGCGGCGGCAGGCGGCGCGGCCAGAGCGGGGGGCGACGCCCGAAGGAGAGGGCGGCCGACAGGACCCGGCCGCGCACCCAGGCGTAGCCGACCGGGTCCGTGCTGCCCCGGGGGACCGGGACCTGGCCCCGGCCGGTGGTCAGGCCGGGCAGCGCCCGCTGCACCACGCCGTGGGCCAGCAGCACCCGCCGGTGCCGGCCCAGCGCGGGAGGCAGTACCAGATGGGCCAGGCGCACCAGCCGCGCGTACTGCTCGACCACCACCGCCTCGGCCCGGTCGAGCCCGATCCGGGCGGGGGGTACGGCGTCGGGACGGTGGGGGAGGGGCGCCATGGGACGGAGAGCCTTTCGCGGGGCACAGGAGGACTGCTGCTGACGAGCACTCCGTCAAACGAGTGAACCGGGGGAGGGTCACAAGGCCCGCGCGCACCCGCCCCCACCTGCGCGGCGGCCCCGCGCACCGGCCGCGGGCCGGCGATCTGTGATCCTTGTCCCTGCGACCGGCGCACGGTGGACGGGAACCCGCCGCGCCGGGGCCACCGGACGGCGCCACCGCGCCGCACGACGAAGAGGAGAGGCACCAGAGATGGCACAGCACGTGCGGGGCGTCATCGCCCGCGCCAAGGGCGAGCCCGTGGAACTGACGACGATCGTGGTGCCCGACCCCGGGCCCGGCGAGGCGGTCGTCGACATCCAGGCGTGCGGCGTCTGCCACACCGACCTGCACTACCGCGAGGGCGGCATCAACGACGACTTCCCCTTCCTCCTCGGCCACGAGGCGGCGGGCGTCGTGGAGTCGGTCGGCGAGGGCGTCACCGAGGTCGCCCCCGGCGACTACGTGATCCTCAACTGGCGCGCCGTCTGCGGCCAGTGCCGGGCCTGCAGGCGCGGGCGCCCGCAGTACTGCTTCGACACGCACAACGCGAAGCAGAAGATGACCCTCCTGGACGGCACCGAGCTGACCCCGGCCCTCGGTATCGGCGCCTTCGCCGACAAGACCCTGGTCGCCGCCGGGCAGTGCACCAAGGTCGACCCGGCCGCCTCCCCGGCCGCCGCCGGGCTGCTCGGCTGCGGGGTGATGGCCGGCATCGGTGCCGCCATCAACACCGGCGGCGTCGGCCGCGGCGACTCGGTCGCCGTCATCGGCTGCGGCGGCGTCGGCGACGCGGCTGTCGCGGGCGCCCGCCTCGCCGGGGCCCGCCGGATCATCGCCGTCGACATCGACGACCGCAAGCTGGAGAAGGCCCGTTCCGTCGGTGCCACCCACACCGTCAACTCCCGCGAGAGCGACCCCGTCGAGGCCATCCGCGAACTCACCGACGGCTTCGGCGCCGACGTGGTCATCGAGGCCGTCGGCCGCCCCGAGACCTACCGCCAGGCGTTCTACGCCCGCGACCTGGCCGGCACCGTCGTCCTGGTCGGCGTCCCCACCCCCGAGATGAACATCGAGCTTCCCCTCCTCGACGTCTTCGGCCGCGGCGGCGCCCTCAAGTCCTCCTGGTACGGCGACTGCCTGCCCTCCCGGGACTTCCCGATGCTGATCGACCTCTACCTCCAGGGGCGGCTGGACCTCGACGCGTTCGTCACCGAGACCGTCGGCCTGGACGACGTCGAGGAGGCGTTCGCCCGGATGCACCGCGGCGACGTGCTGCGCTCGGTGGTGGTCCTCTGATGGCCGCCCGCATCGAACACCTCGTCACCAGCGGCACCTTCTCGCTGGACGGCGGCACCTGGGACGTCGACAACAACGTCTGGATCGTCGGCGACGACACCGAGGTGATCGTGGTGGACGCCGCCCACGACGCGGACGCCATCGCGGCCGCCGTCGGCGAGCGGAAGCTCGTGGCCATCGTCTCCACCCACGCCCACGACGACCACATCGACGCCGCCCCCGCCCTCGCCGACCGCTACGGCGCGCCGATCCTCCTCCACCCGGACGACCTCGGCCTGTGGGACGCCACCCACCCGGCCCGCCGCCCCGACGCCGACCTCGCCGACGGCCAGCAGATCACCGTCGCCGGAACCACCCTGACGGTGCTGCACACTCCCGGCCACAGCCCGGGAGCCGTCAGCCTCTACGCCCCCGAGCTGCACACCGTCTTCAGCGGCGACACGCTCTTCCAGGGCGGCCCCGGCGCCACCGGGCGCTCCTTCAGCGACTTCCCCACCATCGTCGCCTCGATCCGGGACCGCCTGCTCACCCTCCCGGAGGCCACCGTGGTCCGCACCGGCCACGGGGACACCACCACCGTCGGCGAGGAGGCCCCCCACCTCGACGAGTGGATCGCCCGCGGCCACTGACCCGCGTCAGGCGGTCACCGGCCGCCGCACCCGTCCCAGGCAGGCGCCCGCTCCCCGTCCGGGGGCGGGCGTCCGGGTTCGCGCGGACCGGCGCGCCCTGTTCCCCACACACCCCTCACGCACCCCAGGCACTCGGAGACCACCCCCGCGCGCCCCCGATGGGGCACCCTGGCCACGTGTCCTTCACCTCGACCCCGTCGTCCCTTCTGCCGAGCCAGCCCCCGCCCGCCGCCCCGCACATGGTGGTCTGCGGGGACGACGCGCTCGCCCAGCGGCTCGCCGCCGAACTCGCCGACGTCTACCGGGTCCACGCGGTCCTGCTGACCCCGGCCGGCTCCGAGAGCCGCAGCCCCGGCCTGCCCGGCGCCACCCGCCCACCGGGCCGCGCCTCGCTGCTGCTCGGCCGCGTCTCCTCCGTGATGAGCCGCAACGGTGGTGGCGCGGAACCGGGGAGCGCCCCCACCACGCCGCCCGCCCCGCAGGGCGCCCGACGGCCCGGCCAGGTCCGCGTGGTGGACGCCCCGGCCCCCGACGACGAGGCGTTCGCCGTGGCCCGCGTCCACACCGCCGAGGCGCTGGCCCTCGTCTACGACGACGACGAGACCAACATCCACGCCGCCCTGCGCGCCCGCCGCCTCAACCCCCGGCTGCGGCTGGTGATCCGCCTCTACAACCGCAAACTCGGCCAGCACCTCGAAGAACTCCTCGAACAGGCCGCCCACCTGGCCGGACTGGAGGACGTCGACGCCGGTGTCACCGTCATGTCCGACGCCGACACCGCCGCCCCTGCCCTCGCCGCGGCCGCCGTCGCCGGGTCGAGCAAGGTCGTCGAGGCCGACGGCATCCTGCTGCGTGCCGCCGAACGCGACCCCTCCCTCCCGCGCCGCCCGGGCGACCCGCCCCCGGTCACCCTCGCCCTGCTCTCGGCCACCGTCAGCGACCCGGCCGGCTCCGAGGGCTCCGACAGCGACGGCGACACCCCCACCCTGCTCCCCGACGACACCGACGTGGCCGGCTCCCGGAGCCGGGCCACCGTCGTCCTGGAACGCGTCGGCACCAGCGTGCCGCAGCTCCCGCGCCGCCGCCTGCGCGGCCGCGGTGCCCCGCTCGGCTCGCTCTTCTCCCGGCAGCTGCGCTGGTCGGTGGCGGGGCTGGTGGCGGCCGTCTGCTGCCTGGCGGTGGTCGCGATCGTCACCACCGACGAACGCCCGCTGCACGCCATGCACATGACGCTGCTGGACCTGCTGGCGATCAACGAGCCGGCCGTCGAGGAGGGCGAGGTCCTCACCCGGAAGATCCTCCAGCTCCTCGCGTCCGTCGTCGGCATGCTGCTCCTGCCGTTCCTGCTCGCCGCCGTCCTGGAGGCGCTCGGCACCTTCCGCACCGCCACCCACCTGCGCCGCCCGCCGCGCGGACTGAGCGGCCACGTGGTCCTGCTGGGGCTCGGCAAGGTCGGCAGCCGGGTGCTGAGCCGCCTGCACGAGATGGAGGTGCCGGTGGTCTGCGTGGAGGAGGACCCCGAGGCCCGCGGCATCGCGCTGGCCCGGCGGCTGCGGGTGCCGACCGTCATCGGCGACGTCACCGAGGAAGGCGTCCTGGAGGCGGCCAAGATCCACCGGGCCCGCGCGCTGCTCGCCCTCACCAGCATCGACTCGACCAACCTGGAGGCCGTCCTCTACGCCCGGGGTGTCAAGCAGGACCTGCGGGTGGTGATGCGGCTCTTCGACGACGCCTTCGCGACCGCCGTCTACCGCACCCTGCGCGCCGCCCACCCTCAGGCCCGCACCCGCAGCCGCAGCGTCTCCACCCTCTCGGCACCGGCCTTCGCGGTCGCCATGATGGGCCGCCAGATCCTCGGCGCCGTCCCCGTCGAGCGGCGCGTCCTGGTCTTCGCCGCGCTCGACGTCGCAGGCCACCCCGAGTTCGAGGATCGCACCGTCGAGCAGGCGTTCCGCCCCGGCTCCTGGCGCGTCGTCGCCCTCGACGCCGCCCGGCCCGACGAGCGCCGCGACCACCTCGGCGCGGTGCCGGGGGAGCGGCGCCCGCCCACCCTGGTCTGGGACATCCACCCCGGGTACGTCCTGCGGGCCCAGGACCGGGTGGTCCTGGTCGCCACCCGGCAGGGCCTCGGCGAACTGCTGGGCCGGCAGGGACTGACCGACCCGGCCGGCCGCGCCTGACCGTGCGGTGCGGCCGGCTGGGCGGTATGCCGCTCAGACGCCCGCGGCGGCGTCCCGCAGCGCCTGGATGTCGAGCTTCTTCATGCCCAGCATGGCCCGGGTGGCGCGGGCCGCGGCCTCGCGGTCGGCGGAGGCGAGCAGCTCGGCCAGCGCCCGGGGCACGATCTGCCAGGACAGCCCGTACTTGTCCTTGAGCCAGCCGCACTGGACCGCCTCGCCGCCGTCGGCGGTCAGCGCCTCCCAGTAGCGGTCCACCTCCTCCTGCGTCTCGCAGTCCACCGAGAGCGAGATCGCCTCGGTGAAGGTGAACTCCGGTCCGCCGTTGATGGCGACGAACTCCTGGCCCGCCAGCTGGAAGGCGACGGTGACGACGGAGCCCGGCTCGCCGGGGCCCGCGTCGGTGTACCGCTCGACGCCCAGGACGCGGGAGTCCTCGAAGAGGGAGGTGTAGAAGGCCGCTGCCTCCTCGGCCTGCCCGTCGAACCAGAGGGTGGTGGTGATCTTCTGCATGGCGCGCTCCCGTGCGTTCGGCTCCTCCCGGCCGCCGGCGCGGGAGGCGGGGCCGCGGCGGCCCCCTCTCAGGTATGGACCGTGCGGGCCCCGCCGATTCATCGAGGCAGCCGTTCGGCGGGTGCCGGTGGCCTGGCGGTGGCGTGGTGCAGGAGGTGGTTGAGCCGAATGTCGGCGCGCCCCGGGTGACGCGTCGGGGCCGGGGCGGAGAGCGTGATCACGGTGTGCCGCCCCGGGTGGCGACGTCCTCGGCATGGGCAACACCTGGTCCCCCTCGCCAGTCCACCCGGGCCTGGCCCGCGAGTACGGCGCCCGGTCCGTCCACGCCGCCGGGAACGGGCTCGGCCTTCCCCGCGCCGTCGCCCCCGACGGCTTGCCCGGACGTCAGGGCCTCCCCAGCTCCCGCCCGATCTTCCGCAGCTGCTCCAGCCGCTGCTCCAGCGTCGGGTGGGAGGAGAAGAGCCGGGCCATGCTCGTCCCCGAGGAGAAGGCCGGCACGAAGTAGAACGCGTTGTACGGCTCGGCCTCGCGCAGGTCCCGGGTCGGGATGCGGCCCATCTGCCCGGTGATCTTCGTCAGCGCCGAGGCCAGCGCCGCGGGCCGACCGGTCAGCAGCGCCGCGCCCCGGTCGGCGGACAGCTCCCGGTACCGCGACAGCAGCCGCGTCAGCAGGAACCCGACCGCGTAGACCACGGCGCTGACCAACGGGATCAGCATGACGAGCAGGCCCGCCTGGTTGTTGCCCCCGCGTCCGCCTCGGGCCAGGCCGCCCCAGAGGGCCACCCGGGTGATCACCCCGGCCAGTACGCCGAGGAACGAGGCGATCGTCATCACCGCCACGTCCTTGTGGGCGACGTGCGACATCTCGTGCGCCAGGACGCCGTCCAGCTCCTCCGGCTCCAGCCGCCGCAGCAGCCCCGTGGTGACGCAGACCATGGACGTCTTCTCGCTGCGGCCGGTGGCGAAGGCGTTCGGCACGTCGCTGTCGGCGATGGCCACCTTCGGCTTCTCCATGTCGGCCAGGGCGCAGATCCGGTCCACCGCCCCGTGCAGCTCCGGCGCCTGCTCCCGGGTGACCTGCCGTGCCCCCATCCCGTAGGCCGCGATGGAGTCGCTGAACCAGAACTGGGCCACGAAGAGCCCGCCGACCAGGAGCACGATCAGCGGCCAGGAGCCGCGCGCCACCGCCAGCAGCACCCCCACCAGGACCACGTACAGCAGCCCGATGAAGAACATCGTCATGACCATGCGCGCGGTGAGCCCCCGGTCACCCGCGAACCGTGATCCCCGCCGACCAGCCATCGGAGCACCTCTCACCGGCTGACAACTCTTTCCCCCCATTCTCTCCTCACCGGCGCGAAACGTGCTGAACCGGCCCACAGGGGAACGTGCGCGGCCCCACGCGCGGCGGGGAGCCGGGCACGGGGGCCACGTCGTCGTGCGGAGGGTCAGGCCGTGTGCAGGGTCAGCCCGTACCGGTTCAGGATCTCGTTGACCGGCTGGTACCAGGTCTCCCCGCCGCTGGAGCAGTTGCCCCAGCCGCCGGAGGTGACGCCCTGGGCCTGGTCGCCGCTGATGAAGGAGCCGCCCGAGTCGCCGCCCTCGGCGCAGACGCTGGTCTTCGTCATCTCGTGGACCGCGCCCTCGCTGTAGTTCACGGTCTCGTTCTTGGCCAGCACCGTGCCGCAGTGCCAGTGCGTGGTGGAGCCGGAGCGGCAGATGGAGGCGCCGACCGGCGCCTCCGCCGAGCCGCGCACCAGCTGGTCGGAGACGGTGCCCCAGCCGAGCACGACCGGCACGGTCCACCAGCCGTTGCCGACGCTCACGTACGCGTAGTCGTTACCGGGGAACGAAGAGCCCTGGAAGGAACCGATCGCGCTGCGGTCCCAGCCGCTGACACCCTGGCCGGTGGGGCCGCAGTGGCCGGCGGTGACGAAGCCGCCGTGCACCGAGAAGCCGATCGAGCACCGGACGTTGCCCGTGTAGTACGGGTCCCCGCCGACGGTGCCCGCCGCGAAGGTCTGCGGCGCCGCCGCCACCGTCTCGACCTCGACGGGGCCGGCCGCCTGCGCCCGCTCCACGAAGCCGCGCACCGCCCGCCCGTCCGCCTGGCCCTCGACCACGCTGACCACGACGCTGTTGGCCTGCGGGTCCACCCGCCAGCCGGCCACACCCCGCGGCGCGTCCAGGGCGTCGATCCGCTCCTTCGCGGCGTCCAGGGTCTTCGCGCTGTGCTCGACCAGCTGGACCGAGGCGCCCGCCTCCGTCACGGCCCCCGCGGCGGCGCGGTCGCTGACCGCCACCACCAGGGCGCTGGTCCCGGCGTCGAACCAGGAGCCGCCGTACGCGGCGCCGGCCGCGCGCTCGGCCTTCTTCTCGACCGCGGCCGCCTCCTTCTCGGCGGCCAGGCGCGCCTTCGCCTCGGCCGGGGTGAGGCCGAGGTCGCGCTCCATCCCCGCCAGCACCGCGCTGGAGGCGGCGGGCGCGGGTTCCGGTGCGGCGCTCGCCGCGGGGGTCAGGCCGAACGCGGCCCAGCTGCCGGCGAGCAGCAGGGAGGACAGGCCGATGCGTGCTGCGGTGGTGCGTCTCACGAGGGGAACCTTTCGTCGGTCCAGCGAAGTGGGGTGGGGACGGAGGTGGTGAGAGCGCTCTCCATCAGGCTCGGCAGGAGCTTAGAAGCGGCAATTGGGCATGTCCATACCAAGATTCGGCCGGATCGGCGGCCGTGCCCGCCACCCCCTCACCCGCCTGAGCCGCCCCCGCTTGCCCACCCCCTCCCGCGCCGGAATCCTGATGACCTACGCCGATCAGGCCGGGAGCGAGGCGCCATGACCGAAGGTCCGCGGGCGGAGCCGGTGCGGCCTTCCGCACCACCGGAGCGCCTGCCGCAGCTCGACATCCCCGCACCGGGTCCGCAGCGCCGCCTCACCGTCTTCTTCCGGCTCCTGCTGCTCCTCCCGCACTTCGCCGTGCTGTTCTTCCTGCACATCGCCGCGTGGTTCGCGACGATCGCCACCTGGTTCGCCGCCCTCGCGACCGCCCGCGTCCCCGGCCCGCTGTACCGCTTCCTGTCCGGCTGCCTCGGCTGGGCGACCCGGGTGGACGCTGCGGCGATGCTCCTGGTCGACCGGTACCCGCCGTTCGCTCTGCACGCCCCCGGCCATCCGGTACGTGTCGAGGTCGGCGGCGACCGGCTCAACCGCCTCGCCGTCCTCTTCCGCCTGATCCTGATGGTCCCGGCGGTGATCGTGCAGGCGCTGGCCCTTACGGGCTGGTGGACGCTGGGTCCCATCTGGTGGCTGATCGTGCTGGTCGGAGGCCGTGTCCCGCAGCCCCTCTTCGAGGCGTCCGCCGCCGTTCTGCGCTTCCGCGTGCGCACCGGCGCCTACGCGATGATGCTGACCCCCGCCTACCCGAAGGGCTTCTTCGGGGACCGCCCGGGCGCCCTGGGCACCGACGCCGAGGAGGCCGAGGAGGTCGGCCGGGTCACCGAGAACCTCGGCGCCTCGGGGTCTGCCACCCGGCCGCTGGTCCTGGGGACACCGGCCACCGTGCTGCTGGTGGTCTTCCTCCTCGCCGGGCTGGCGGTCGGCGCCTCCGGCTCCACCACCTCGTACACCGACGGCGACGATCCCGGACGCGAGCCCAGCCCCACCCCCGCCGTCACGGGCCGCTGAGCGCCGGACTGTTCCACAGCGGGTACCAGCGGCCGAGATCCGTCTCCAGCGGCAGCTCGTGCTCCAGCGCCCCCTGGACGCGCAGCTCCAGCGCGTTGTCGCGGCGGTCGGCGGCGCGAGGCGCGAACGGGTAGAAGGTGCCGCGCTTGTAGAGGTAGACGAGGCCCAGCGGCCGGCCCGCCTCCTCGCTGTCGGCCGGGCCGGTGAAGCCGACGAGGGAGCAGAGGAGCTGCGGGCCCCAGCCGTGGTCCTGGAGCATGCTGTTGATCGTGTGCAGGTCGTTGACGAGGGCCGCAAGGTCGCCCGGGGGCTGCTCGACCTGGAGCCAGGTGTAGCCGTACCGGTCCTGGCTGTACTGGACCGGCTGTCCGCCCTGGGCGGTGTCGGTGTCCAGCAACTCCCTGATCTCCTGCTTCAGCCGCGCGAACTCGCCGCCCTCGACCCCGGTGAAGCAGACGGCCCCCCGGCCGGTGGGGGTGTAGCCGGTGGCCGCCTGGAGTTCCAGAGCGGCCGAGGGCAGGGCGAACCAGTCGTCCAGGTTGGGCTGGATCTGCTTGCGGCGGCCGAAGAGGGCGTCGAGGAATCCCATGGGGCGATCTTCCGGGATCCGCACGGTGTTCCCGCCGCGACGTGCCGGTCAGGCGTGGCCCGGCCCGCACGCCGGACCGCCAAGGGCGGCGAGGACGGCGGGGTGGGCCACCGGGCCCCGGCGGGGGAGAGGGGGGCGCCGTCGGGCGCGCCCGGTGAAGGCGGCGTACGGGCCGCCGGGGAGCGCGCCTGCCGTCGCCGCCTCGTCGGCCCTCGCTCGCATCCACCCGCCCCGGGCCGTGGACGGCGCGGGTGGAGGTGGGGACGTTCCGCCCCTTCGGTTCCGTGCGCCGGGGTCAGCGCAGGACGAAGGCGTCCACCAGCATCAGCGCGGCCACGGCGAGCAGCGCCGTTCCGAAGACGCGCTGCAGGGCGCGTCCGGAGATCCGGGAGGCCAGGCGCCGCCCGTCCCAGGCGCCGAGGACGGCGGCGGCGGTGAAGGGTCCGACCACCGTCCAGTCCAGCCCCGAGAGCGTTCCGCCCCGGGCCGCGAGGGAGGCGGTGGAGGTCAGGGTGATGACGAGCAGGCTGGTGCCGACCGCCGCCCGCATCGGCAGCCCGACCACGCGCACCAGAGCGGGTACCCCGAGGAATCCGCCGCCCACCCCGAGCAGCCCGGTCACCGCGCCCAGCCCTGCTCCGGCCCCGGCCGCGCGCGCGGCGCTCGGGGCGCCGGCGGCGGGGGCGTCGTGGCGGGCCCGCAGCATGCCGGCGGCGGCGACGGCGGCCAGCACGGAGAAGGCGGCGGTGAGCAGGGCCTCGGGCAGCCGGGCGGCGAGCAGGCCGCCGCCGACGGCCGGGAGGAGTCCGGCGGTGGCGAAGAGCAGCCCGGGCCGCCAGCGGACGTTGCCGTCGCGGCCGTGGGCGTACAGCGAGGTGGCGGTGGTGATCGCGACGATGACCAGGCTCGCCGTGGTCGCCTCCACGGGGGAGAAGCCGAGCAGGTAGACCAGGGCCGGCACGGCCAGGACGCTGCCGCCGCCGCCCATGCCGCCGAGGGCGAGGCCGACCACCGCTCCGGCCAGCAGGGCGAGGATCACGGCGCTCATGCCGCACCCCCGGAGGGGGTGGACGGGAGCGGGGGACGGCCGGGGTGGGACATGGCGGGGGCAGCTCCGTTCGTGCGGTGGTGCGGTGGTGCGGGGCCGGGCTCAGGCGACGGTGAGCCCGGCGGCCTCGGCGTTGTCGAGGGAGTCGTCCACGGCGACGACCTCGTGGCCCGCCGCGTCCAGCAGGGAGGCGGCGATCGCGGCGCGCATTCCGCCGGCGCAGTGCACCCAGACCGGCCCCTCGGGCAGTTCGTCCAGACGCCGGGCCAGCGTGTGGAGCGGGATGTGCAGGGAGCCCTCGATCCGGCGGCCGGCCCGCTCGCTGTCGCGGCGCACGTCAAGAACGGCGGCCGGCCGCTCCTCGGCCAGCGCGGCGAAGGCGGCGCGCCGGAAGGAGGCGGGGGCGGTGCCCGGCAGCAGCCAGTCGGCCGGGCCGCCGGTCGCCGCGGCGGCGGGGCGGTCGATGCCGACCCGGACCAGTTCGCGCTGGGCCTCGGCGAGCTGGGCGGGGCTCTCGGCGAGCAGGGTGACGGGCTTGCCCCAGGGGATGAGCCAGGCCAGGTAGGTGGCGAGCTGCCCGTCGGCCTCGAAGTTGTAGGTGCCGGGCACGTGCCCCTCGGCGAAGGCGACCCGGTGGCGCAGGTCCACCACCCACTCGCCGGCGGCGAGGCGCTCGGCAAGCGTGGCCGGGTCGGCGGTGGCGGGCGGGGTGAGGTCGACGGGGGCGGGGCCGGCACTGTTCACGGGACCCATGTGGGCGTAGTAGGCCGGGACGTCGTCGAGGGCGGCCAGCAGTTCCGCCACGAAGGAGTCGGCGTCCTTGACCAGCGCCTCGTTGGCCGTCCGCTCCCGGCCTACGGTGCTCCGCTCGCCGCCGGCCTGCGCCGAGGAGCAGAAGCTGCCGAAGCCGTGGGTCGGCAGGACGGCCGTCGCGTCCGGCAGCGTGTCGGCGAGGCGGTGCGCGGAGGCGTGCTGGGCGCGGGCCAGCTCCTCGGTGAGCCGGGGTTCCACGAGGTCGGGGCGGCCGACGGTGCCGATCAGCAGGGAGCCGCCGGTGAACGCGGCCACGGGCGTGCCCGCCTCGCTCAGGACGTACGCCGTGTGGTGCGGGGTGTGGCCGGGGGTGGCCACGGCCTGCAGGGTGAGGTCCTGGTCAACGGTGGCGGTGTCGCCGTCGTGGACGGGGGTGCGGGGGAAGGAGACCCGGGCGGCGGCCGGGACGAGGTACTCGGCGCCGGTGACCCGGGCCAGCTCCAGCCCGCCGGTGACGTAGTCGTTGTGCACGTGGGTCTCGACCACCAGGGCGATGCGCACGCCTCGCCGTGCGGCGGCGGCGATGATCTGGTCGATGTCGCGCGGGGGGTCCACCGCGACGGCGGTGGTGGCGCCGCCCGCCAGGTAGTGGCGGTTGCCGAGACCGGGTATCGCGATCGTTTCGACGAAGAACATGCTGCTCACTCCCTGCTTCGCGGAACTATTACCCCCCGGGGTATCCGTTTTCACCGTAACAGATGCCCCCGGGGGTATCGGGTCGACGGCTCCCGGAGGGCGGAACGGCCGTCCGGCCCGGCCCGTGGGGCGCGGGCGGGGCCGGACGGCCGGGGCGCGGTGCGGGCAGCGGGGATCAGCCGCGCCGCAGGAGGTAGGTGTCCATGATCCAGCCCTTGCGCTCGCGCGCCTCCGCACGCAGTTCCGTGATGCGGTCGGCGACCTCGCTCAGGCGGCCTGAGACCAGGATCTCGTCGGGCGTGCCCACGTAGGCGCCCCAGTGGATGACCGGGTCCTCGGCCAGGTGGTGGCGGTACGCCTGCTGGGCGTCGAGCATCACCACCAGGTCGTCCACCCCCTCCGGCCACCCCTGCGCCAGCCGCCGGCCGGTGGTGAACTGCACCGGACGGGCCACCCGGTTGAGCCCCGTGCGGTGCCGTGCCAGGAGCGCCGAGACGCTGCTGATGCCGGGGATCACCTCGTGGCCGAAGCTCACCCGGCCGCGCTCCAGGATCTCCTCCAGGATGCCGAGGGTGGAGTCGTAGAGCGCCGGGTCGCCCCAGACCAGGAAGGCGCCCGTGCCGTCCTCGGGCAGCTCGTCGGTGATCATCCGCTCGTAGACGTCGGCACGGCGGCTGCGCCAGTCCTCGACCGCCTCGGTGTACGCGGCGGTGCCCGCGCTCCGGTCCCGGTCGCGGTCCGGGTCCCGGGCCTCCACCAACCGGTACGGGCGGTCCCCGGCGTGCTCCGCCAGGATCTCGTGGCGCAGCCGCAGCAGGTCCGCCTTCTCCTCGCCCTTGTCGAGCAGGAAGAACACGTCCACCCGCCGCATCGCCTTCACCGCCTGAAGGGTCAGCTGATCCGGATCTCCCGATCCCATGCCGATGACATAGATGTTGCGCACCCGACCGAGTCTGCCGTACGCCCGCCGTGCCCGGCCGCCCGCCCCCGAGGCCCCGCGCGCGCCCGGCCGCGGTGATCGCGATGCCCCCCGTGACCGCCGGCGGGCCCCTCGTCCCGGTTTGGCCGAGTGAGTCCGGACACAGTGCGCCGGGCCCGCCCCCTGCCGTGGCCGGATGTGCCCGCCCGGGCTCCGCACGGGGGGCGTACGCCCGCGCCCCTGTCGCATATGCTTCCCGCCGGTGGCGCCGCACGCGCGTGTCACAGGTGAGTGAGGGGGTGGAGCGCAGCCGTGCTGCTCCCGCAGGTGATGCCGCCTCCTTCGAGGACGGCAGGAACGATGGACCCACTGAACGGCACCGGACCGGTCGACGGCTCCCTCAGGGCCGTCGACGCCGTACTGCTTCTCGTCGAGGACGACCCCGGCGACGCGCTCCTGCTGGAGGAGACGCTCGCCGACAGCGACCTCGACGCCGAACTCGTCAGCGTCCGCACCCTCGCCGAGGCCCAGAACTACCTGGCAGACTGCGACCGCCTGGTGTGCGTCCTGCTCGACCTGCACCTCCCGGACGTGCACGGCCTCGACTCGGTGACCCGCATCGTCCACTCCGCCCCCGACGCCGCCATCGTCGTGCTGACCGGGCTCGCCGAGTCCGAGGCGGGGCTCGCCGCCGTCGCCACCGGTGCCCAGGACTACCTCGGCAAGGGCCACCTCGACCCCGAGACCCTCAGCCGCGCCGTCCGCTACGCCCTCCAGCGCAAGCAGGTCGAACGCGCCGCCGCGGCCCTGCGCGCCAACGAGCGGATAGCCCAGGAGAACGCCCGCCTCGAACGCGGCCTGCTGCCCGTCCCGCTGCTGCACGGCGAGGACTTCGGCGCGGCCGCGCGCTACGAGCCCGGTCGCGCCCACGGCCTGCTCAGCGGCGACTTCTACGACGTCGTGCAGACCGCCGACGGCGCCGTCCACGCGGTCATCGGCGACGTCTCCGGCCACGGCGCGGCCGAGGCGGCGCTCGGCGTCTGCCTGCGCGTCGCCTGGCGCACGGCGGTGCTGTGCGGCACCGGGCAGTTGGAGAAGGTCCGGCTGCTGGAGGAGATCCTCGTCGCCGAGCGCTCCGACCCGCACGTCTTCGCCACCGTCACCCTTCTCGTCTTCCCGCCCGACCGCCGCTCGGTGCGGGTGGTCCGCGCGGGGCACCCCGGCATGCTGATCCGCTCCGGCGCCACCGTGCGCCAGGTGGAGACACCCGGCGGCATGGCCCTCGGGCTGCTGCCCGGCCGGGGGGAGTGGCCGCAGGGGCAGGTGGAACTGCCGGACGGCGGCCACGTCGTCCTCTTCACCGACGGCCTCTTCGAGGGGCGCACCGGCCCCGACACCCGCCTCGGCGAGGAGGGGCTGCTGGAACTGGCCCTGCGCAACGCCGCCCTGGAGCCCACCGCCTTCGTGGACGCCCTCGTCGACGGCGCCGCCGAGGGGGCCGCGCCCTTCGGCGGCCTCGCCGACGACGTCGCCGTACTCCACCTCGGATGGGGGAAGGCGTGAGCCCCGCCCGCAGGACCCTCCAGGAGCGCCTCTCCGTCCAGGGCTGGGTCCGGCTGGTCCTGGTGTCGATGGTGGTCGTCGTCCTCGGCTGCACCGCGGTCGTCGGCGTGCTGCTCTCCCGTACCAACGACCGGACCAACGAACTGGTCGACCGCATCCAGCCCGCCCGCTCCATCGCCTTCCAGCTCCAGAAGTCGCTGCTGGACCAGGAGACCGGGGTCCGCGGGTACGCCCTCACCGGTGACACCTCCTTCCTCACCCCCTACGAGGAGGGCCGCGACGGCGAGCGTGAGCAGATCGCCCGCATCGAGCGGTACGTCGGCGGTGACGCCCGCTTCGCCGAGGACGTGGACCGCATCGAGAAGGCGGCCGCCGACTGGCGCCGCGAGCAGGCCGAGCCGCTGATCGCCGCCGTCCGCGAGGACGGCCCGCAGGCCGCCACCGCCGTCGACGTCACCGAGAGCAAGCTCCAGTTCGACTACATCCGGGACCTCTTCGACGCCCAGCAGAGCCACCTGGAGGAGGCCCGCTCCGCCACCCGGGCCGAACTGAACGAGTCCCGTTCGGTCCGCGACATCGTGCTCGTCGCGGTCCTGGCCGCCTTCGTCCTCGCCGTGGTCGTCCTCGCGCTGCTCCTGCACCGCATGGTCGGCCGCCCCCTGGACAGCCTGCTGGTCGCCTCCGAACGCGTCCGCGGGGGCGACTTCGAGCGCCGCATCGAGGTGGGCGGCCCCTCCGACCTCCGGGCCGTCGGCGCCGCCGTCGAGGCGATGCGCCGTCGCCTGGTCGAGGAACTGGTCGCCGCCCGGGACCGCGAGGCGCAGCTCTCCGGCCAGGCCGACGAACTGCGCCGTTCCAACGCCGAGCTGGAGCAGTTCGCCTACGTCGCCTCGCACGACCTCCAGGAGCCGCTGCGCAAGGTCGCCTCTTTCTGCCAGCTGCTGGAGAAGCGGTACAGCGCCGAACTCGACGACCGGGGCCGCCAGTACATCGACTTCGCGGTCGACGGAGCCAAGCGGATGCAGGTCCTCATCAACGACCTGCTCACCTTCTCCCGCGTCGGCCGGGTCGGCGACGCCTGGCAGCAGACCTCGCTCGACGCCGCGCTCGACCGGGCTCTGGGCAACCTGGAGCTGGCCGTCGAGGAGAGCGGTGCCGCCGTCGTCCGCGACGCCCCCCTGCCGGAGGTCAGCGGCGACCCCACCACCCTCGCCATGCTCTGGCAGAACCTCCTCGGCAACGCCCTGAAGTTCCGCCGCCCCGACGTGCCGAGCCGGATCGTCGTCGACTGCGTCCGCGAGGACGACGAGACCTGGCACCTGTCGGTCACCGACAACGGCATCGGGGTCGCCCCGGAGTTCTCCGAGAAGGTCTTCGTGATCTTCCAGCGGCTGCACGCCAAGGACGCCTACGGCGGCACCGGCATCGGCCTGGCCCTCTGCCGCAAGATCGTCGAGTTCCACGGCGGCCGGATCTGGCTGGAGCCGGTCACCGGCACCGGCGAGGACGGCCACGCCGGCGAGGTCCGGGGCACCCGCGTCCACTTCACCCTGCCCGCCGCCGCCACCGACTCGCGCTCCGACCTGCTCACCCCCGCCACCACCAGCCTCCCGGGAGACGGCCAGTGACCACCCCCGCCCAGCCCATCGAGGTCCTGCTCGTCGAGGACGACCCCGGCGACGAGCTGATGACCCGCGAGGCGTTCGAGGACAACAAGATCCGCAACACCCTCCACGTCGTCCGGGACGGTGAGGAGGCCCTCGACTTCCTCTACCGGCGCGGCGCCCACCCCGACGCCCCCCGCCCCGACCTGATCCTGCTCGACCTCAACCTCCCCAAGTACGACGGCCGGCAGGTCCTCGCGCAGATCAAGGCGGACGCGGAACTCGCCCTCATCCCGGTCGTGGTGCTCACCACCTCCTCTGCCGAGGAGGACATCCTGCGCAGCTACAAGCTGCACGCCAACGCCTACGTGACCAAGCCCGTCGACCTGGACCAGTTCATCGCGGCGGTCAAGCAGATCGATGACTTCTTCGTCACGGTGGTCCGGCTCCCGGGCCGCTCCTGACCCCTCCTCCCGCCGGGTGACACCTTTCACGGCGGAAGGAGACATACCCGGGGAATCGCGGGGCACAAGGGGGTTCGAGGAGAACCCCCCAGAGCTTCTCACCGGGTGCACGGGCAGGAGCAGATGAACGAACAGGTCACCATGGACACGGGCTTTCCCTTCACCGCCGCGGACTCCGTCGAACCGTTGCGGCAGGCAGTGGAGTTCGACGGCGAACCGGGCTGTATCGCGCGAGCCCGCCTGGTCGCGAGCCGCTTCCTCCAGCAGCTCCAGGCCGAGTGGCTGGCCGTCCCGCGCCCCCGCCTCGCCGACGACCTGCTGCTGGTCGTCAGCGAGCTGGTCACCAACGCCGAGCGGCACAGCCACGGCCCGTACCTCCTGGAGCTGGAGGGCACCGACGGCCACCTGTCGGTCAGCGTCTACGACAGCAGTTCGGCCCTGCCCCGCTGGTACGAGCCGGACCCGACGCGCCTCGGCGGCCACGGGCTGGAGATCGTCCGGGCCGTCGCCGACCGCCTCACCGCCGAGCGGGTCCCGGTCGGCAAGCGCGTCACCGCCGCCTTCACCCTGGCTCCCCAGGCCGCCGGCTGACCCGACCGGGCCCTCGCGGGGCCGGCCAGGTCGTGGGGGGTTGTTCGGGGGGACTGTGAAGGAACGGGGGAAGTCGCATGTTGTCAACGCCTGACGCCCGCTCATATCGTGTGGCCTCGCGCCGCGGTCCGTGGCCGCGGTGCGTACGGCCCCGGGGCGTGCCGTCCACGACCACCGGCCTTCCGCCGGTCGACCAGAGAGGTTGTCGTGTCCTCAGCCCAGCCGTCCCCCCGCCCCGCTGACCGCTCCCTGCAGATCCAGCGGCGCCCCGAAGGCGGCGGCGTCGTCGTCCTGCTCGGCGGCGATCTCGACCTGGAGAACATCACCCCCCTCGGCCCCGCCCTCGGCGACGCCGCCGCCGGCGTCCCGGGCCCGGTCGTGGTGGACCTCTCCGGCGTCGGCTTCGCCGACTCCAGCACCGTGAACGTCTTCCTCCAGGCGTACGGCGCCATCGGGCCACGGCTGCGGTTCGCCGCGCTCTCCCCGTTCGTCGAGCGGCTCTTCGGGCTGATCGGGCTCCAGAACGCCCTTCCGGTGCACGAGACGGTGGCCGAGGCGCTCGCCGCCCCGCTGCCCGAGGGCGACCGCGCCTCCTGACGGCGGTCGGCCGGGGCCCGCGGCGGCGCCGGCGGTCCCGCCGGTCAGCCCAGCAGCACGGCGGTCGCCACCAGCGCAGGCACCGCCAGCACCGTGGAGAGCAGTACGGCCTCCCGGGCGAGGCGGACGCCCGTGTCGAAGCGGGAGGCGTAGGTGAAGAGGTTCTGCGCGGCCGGCAGGGCGCTGGTGACCACCACGGTCAGCAGCGCCGGGCCGGCCAGCCCGAAGACGCCCGCGCCCACCGCCCACGCCACCACCGGCTGACCGGCCGACTTCAGCCCGACCGCGAGCAGTACCTGCCCCCGCTCCGGCCCCCGGGCCGGCGGGGTGGCTCCCCGCAGCGAGATCCCGAAGGCCAGCAGGACCGCCGGGACCGCCATCGCCCCCAACAGCTCCACCGGGTCGAGCACGGGTGCGGGTACCCGCACCCCGGTGGCGGCCACCGCCACCCCCGCGAGTGAGCCCAGCACCACCGGATTGCGCAGCGGCGCCGCGACCACCGCCAGCGGCGAGGCGCGGGCCCCCGGCCGGGACAGGTCGATGACGGTGAGCGCCAGCGGCGAGACGACCAGCAGCTGGAAGAGGAGGACCGGCGCGATCAGGGTGGCGTCGCCGAGCACGTGGTGGGCGAGGGGGATGCCGAGGTTCCCGGCGTTGACGTACCCCGCGCACAGGGCGCCGATCGCCGTCGGCCCGGTACCCCAATGGCGTAGCGCGCCCACCGCGATGTAGACGCCCGCCACCAGCAGCGTCGAGGCGGCGGTGACCAGCAGGCCCGGGGAGGCCAGCGCGCCGAGGTCGGCCTCGGCGAGGGTGGTGAAGAGCAGCGCGGGGGAGGCGACGTGGAAGGCGAGCCGGGTCAGCACGGGGCCGCCCTGCTCCCCGAGGACGCGGGTGCGCCCGGCCAGGTAGCCGGTGGCGATCAGGACCCCGATGGCCGCGAAGCCCTCCAGTACCCCGGTCACCGTGCGCCCTCTGACCGGCGGGGTGCGCCGGGTCCCGCGCGCCCGGTCCGCGGGCCGGGCGGCGCCTCCCGGAAGCCGGATATGTCCGAGGGTTCGCCGCTCACCGGCTGATCAGGATCGTGTCGCACATGACCCGCACCCTAAGGATCATGGAAGGCGGCGGGCAAACCTGCCCCGCGCCCGCCGCCACGGCCCGCCCGACCCCGACCCGAGGAGTCCCGACCGCCATGAACGGACCGATCCCGCCCCTCGCCCCGACCGTCCGGCTGCGCCACGGCGCCGAGATGCCCCGCCTCGGCTTCGGCACCTACCCGCTCGACGACACCGAAGCCGAGCACGCCGTCGCCACCGCCATCGAGAACGGCTACCGCCTCATCGACACCGCCGCGCTCTACGGCAACGAGATCGGTGTCGGCCGGGGCCTGCGCGGCGGCGGCGTCGCCCGCGACGAACTCTTCGTCACCAGCAAGCTCACCAAGGAGCAGCAGGGCACCGGGACCCGCCGCGCCGTCGAGGAGAGCTGCGCCCGCCTCGGCACCGACCATCTCGACCTGTACCTCATCCACTGGCCCGACCCCGCCCAGGACGCCTACGTGGAGACCTTCCGGACCCTGGCCGACCTGATGGGCGAGGGGACGCTGAAGGCGGTCGGCGTCTCCAACTTCAAGCCCCGCCACCTGGACCGGATCATCGAGACCACCGGCGTGGTGCCCGACGTCAACCAGATCCAGCTGAGCCCTTACCACACGCGCGACGCCGCCCGCGCCCACCACGAGAAGCTCGGCATCGTCACCGAGGCGTGGAGTCCCCTCGGCCGGGACGGGACGGTCTTCGCCGAGGAGCCCGTCCGGCGGGCCGCCGAGCGGCACGGGCGCACCCCGGCCCAGATCGTGCTGCGCTGGCACGTCCAGCAGGGCGTCGTGCCGGTGCCGAAGTCCGGCCACTCCGAGCGGATGCGGGAGAACCTGGACGTCTTCGGCTTCGAGCTGACCGGGGCCGAACTGGACGAGATCTCGGGACTCGACCGGGGAGAGGCGTCCGCCGACGACTCGGCCGTCATCGCGCACTGAGCCGACCGCACGGCGGGCCGGCACGGCCCCGGGCTGACGGACGTGTACCTGACAGTCTGGGATAGGATCGGCCGCCACATGGACACGATCACTCCCGGGGCGTTCGCCCTGCTCGCCGCGGCCGCTCTGCTCGTCGGGTTCTCCAAGACCTCCGTCAGTGGCGCCAACACCATCAGCCTCGCCGTCTTCGCCGCCGTCCTGCCCGCCAAGGAGTCGACCGGCGCCCTGCTGCCCCTGCTCATCGTCGGCGACGTCTGCGCGGTCCTCGTCTACCGGCGCCATGCTCACTGGCCCACGCTCTGGCGGCTCTTCCCGGCGGTCGCCGCCGGGGTGCTGGCGGGCACGGCCTTCCTCGCCGCCGCCGACGACGGGGCGGTCCGCACCACGATCGGCGCGATCCTGCTGGCGATGTCCGCCATGACGTACTGGCGCCGCAGGAAGGCCGCCCGCGCCCTGTCGGCCCCGGCCGCGAACGTCCTCGAAGCGGCGGGCGCCCCGGAGCCGGACGCGACGGGCCAGGCTCCCGGGGCGGGGCGCGGGGCGCGCCTGAAGGCGCGTGGCTACGGCGTCCTCGGCGGCTTCACCACCATGGTCGCCAACGCGGGCGGCCCGGTGATGTCGCTGTACCTGCTCTCCGCGGGCTTCCGGAAGCTGGGCTTTCTGGGGACGTCCGCCTGGTTCTTCCTCATCGTCAACACCTCCAAGGTGCCCTTCAGCGTCGGCCTCGGGCTCATCGACGGGCCCTCCCTGCTGCTCGACGCCGTGCTGGTGCTCTTCGTCGTCCCCGGGGCCCTGCTGGGGCGCGCCCTCGCCCACCGGATCGACCAGGTGCTCTTCGAGCGGCTGGTGCTCGCGGCCACGGTCGTCGGCGGGGTCCAGCTCCTCCTGCTGGGGTGAAGGGCAACCCGGGCCCGGCCGGGGAGGAAACCCCTCCGGCCGTTCACCCTTGACCTCAACTTAAGTCGAGGTCCTACCTTCGCCGGCATGAGCATGGAGACCACGGCCTGGACGCAGCTCTACAGCGTCCTCCACGCCGAACAGGACCGCCGCCCCCTCGCCCGCGCCACCGCGCGCCGCATCGCCGCCTTCGCCCGTCCGCACCGCGCCCGCATCGGCTGGTTCGTGGTGCTCAGCGTCGCCACCGCACTGCTGGCCGTCGCCACGCCGGTCCTCGCCGGGCAGGTCGTCAACGCCCTCGTCTCCCGCTCCGACCCCTCCCTCGTCACGCGGCTCGCCCTGCTCATCGCCGCCATCGCGGTCGCCGAGGCCGCACTCGGCATGGCCGCCCGGGGCCTCAGCTCCCGCCTCGGCGAAGGGCTCATCCTCGACCTGCGCACCGCCGTCTTCGACCACGTCCAGCGGATGCCGGTCGCCTTCTTCACCCGGACCCGCACCGGGGCCCTGGTCAGCCGCCTCAACAACGACGTCATCGGTGCCCAGCGCGCCTTCAGCGACACGCTCTCCGGCATCGTCTCCAACGTCGTCACGCTGGTCCTCGCCTTCGTCGTCATGGTCGGCCTCTCCTGGCAGGTCACCCTGCTCGCCCTGGTGCTGCTCCCCGTCTTCGTCCTCCCGGCCCGCCGCACCGGCCGCCGCATGGCCGCCCTGCGCCGCGAGGCCGCCGAGCACAACTCCGCCATGGGCACCCGGATGACCGAGCGGTTCTCCGCCCCCGGCGCCACCCTCGTCAAGCTCTTCGGCCGGCCCGCCGACGAGTCCGCCGAGTTCGCCGCCCGGGCCCGCCGCGTCCGCGACATCGGCGTGCGCACCGCGATGGCCGAGTACACCTTCATCACCGCCCTGACCCTGGTCTCCGCCCTGGCCCTCGCCCTCGTCTACGGCCTCGGCGGCCGACTCGCCCTGAGCGGCGCCCTCGAACCGGGCGCCGTCGTCTCCCTCGCGCTGCTGCTGACCCGTCTGTACGCACCGCTGACCGCCCTCGCCGGGGCCCGCCTGGAGGTGACGACCGCCCTGGTCAGCTTCGAGCGGGTCTTCGAGGTCCTCGACCTGAAGCCGCTCATCGCCGAACCGGAGCATCCCCGCGCGCTGCCCGAAGGCCCCCTCTCCCTCGCCTTCGAGGACGTCGCCTTCGCCTACCCGGCCGCCGACAAGGTCTCCCTCGCCTCCCTGGAGGAGGTCGCCGCCCTCGACGGCCGCGAGGGCGCCGAGGTCCTGCACGGCGTCAGCTTCCGCGCCGAGCCCGGCCAGACAGTCGCCCTGGTCGGCTCCTCGGGTGCCGGCAAGTCCACCATCGCCGCCCTGCTGCCCCGCCTCTACGACACCGACACGGGCACCGTGCGGATCGGCGGACAGGACGTCCGCGACCTCGACGCGGACACCCTGCGCGACGCGCTCGGCATGGTCACCCAGGACGGCCACCTCTTCCACGAGTCGGTCCGCGCCAATCTCCTCCTCGCCCGCCCCGGCGCCACCGAGGAGGAACTCTGGGACGCGCTGCGCCGCGCCCGTCTCGACGGCCTCGTCGCCTCCCTGCCCGACGGCCTCGACACCGTCGTCGGCGAACGCGGCTACCGGCTCTCCGGTGGCGAGCGCCAGCGCATGACCATCGCCCGGCTGCTGCTGGCCCGCCCCCGCGTCGTCATCCTCGACGAGGCCACCGCCCATCTCGACAACACCTCGGAGGCCGCCGTCCAGGAAGCCCTCGCCGAAGCCCTCGACGGACGGACCGCCCTGGTCATCGCCCACCGCCTGTCCACCGTCCGCACCGCCGACCGCATCCTCGTCGTGGAGGACGGCCGCATCGTCGAACAGGGCACCCACACCGGCCTGCTGGCCCGCGAGGGCCGCTACGCCGAGCTGTACCGCACCCAGTTCGCCCCCACGGCCGCGGGGGACCCCGTCGGCTGACCCGCCCACGTGCCGCCCGGCCGCCCGGAACGTACGGTGGCGACCGGAACCGCCGGACCGGCCAAGGAGCGAGCAATGAGCGAGACCCCGGGTGAGCGCCCCCTCCCCGAACTGATCGACGACCGCAAGGCGGGCATGCTCCGCGCCGTCGCCGACGACGAGGTGATCGGGCACATCCAGTACGTCGTCCTGGAGGCGCCCGAGGCTGCCCTGGCCCCGGTCCACACCCTCGTGGACCCGGGCCACGAGGGGCACGGCATCACCTCCGCCCTGGCCGCCGAGCTCTACGCCCTGGCCGACCGCGAGGGCCTCGGACTCGCCCCGCTCTGCCCGTACGTCGCCAAGTGGGCCCAGCGCCACCCCGACCAGGCAGCGCCCGCCTCCGAGGAACTGCTCGCGGCGGCCCGCGCCAAGGTGGCGGAGGACCCCTCGCTCTGGTGAACCCCGACCGCCCGGCCCTACGATCGGCGGATGCTCGCCCTGCTGCACACCTCAGCCGCGCACATCCCGGTCTTCGACGCCCTGCGGGACCGGCAGCGGCCCGGTCTGGCCCTGCGCCACACCGTCGCGCCGGACCTGCTCGACGACGCCCGGCGCCACGGGCCCGGCGCCGTCGCCGAGGCGGTCGCCGAGGTGGTGCGGCGGGCGGCGGACGACGGGGCCCGGGCCGTCCTGTGCACCTGTTCCACCCTGGGTGCGGTCGCCGAGACGGTGCCCGCACCCGTCCCGGTGCTGCGGGTCGACCGGCCGATGGCCGAAGCGGCGGCGGACCGCGCCGGGGACGGGCGGATCACCGTGGCCGCCGCCCTCGACGCCACCCTCGGCCCCACCGCCGACCTGGTCACCGAGGCCGCCCGCCGCGCGGGCCACCGCCCCCGGATCACCACCCTCCTGATCCCCGGCGCCTGGGCCCTCTTCGAGGCCGGCGACACCGACGGCTACCACCGGGCCGTCGCCGCCGCCCTCACTCCGCTCACCGACGTCGACGCCGTGGTGCTCGCCCAGGCGTCCATGGCACCGGCCCGCGCCCTGCTCCCCGCGTCCGCGCCGGTCTTCGCCAGCCCCGGCCCCGGGTTCGCGGCCGCGGCGCTGGCCGCCACCGGCGAGCCCGTTCCCCCGAACGGATGAGTGGGCGCGCGGGAAACGGGCAGCCGTGGGACACATTCAGGAGCCGGAACCTTCCGGTGCCACCCGTCCACGCCCGCTCCGGGCGCAGGCCGTACGGCGGGCACCCCCCGCCCGGCCGCCCCGGCTGGAGGACAACGATGACCCACCCGTACCCCGACCCCGTCCCCCCGGCGCCGCCGAGCCCGCAGCCCGTGCCGCCGGGGCCCGACCGGCCCGACCCGGTGCCGCCCGGGCCCCAGCCCGTGCCGCGTCCGCCGGGCCCCGGCCGCCCCGAGCCGGTCCCGCCCGGGCCCGGGCCGCTCCCCGGACCCGGCCCCGGCCCCGGTGACCCCGGGCCACTGCCCGAACCCCCGCCGGCGCCGCCGGAGCCCGAACCCGACCCTCGCTGAGCCACACGGACGCCCGGCACCCGGGAACCCCGCCGGTGCCGGGCTGTCCGCCTGCCCACCCGACCGTCTCCTGGCCAAGAGCCCTGCTCACGAAGGCCAGCGGGGCCCTCCGCGTCCGGGGCGCCCGCACCCGCACTCGCCATTCAGCGCCACACGCCGTCCGGCCGGGCCAGCTGGCTGCCCTCACGTTCGAGGACCGGACGGTCCGCCGCGTGGTCCGAGGGAGGGGGATCAGCCACAGGCGGGGCTCGCAGGAGCTGTCACACACAAGGCGCCGGGGACGTCAGGGCAGGTGAAGCACCCTCACGCGTCAGGCGCGCTGAAGCTTCCAGCCAGAAGTCCCGGTCCTCCTTGTTTCTGCGAGCACCGGTTCATCGATTGGCAATCTGTTCACGATCTTGAATGCTCTGGGGGGGCGGGCACATGGGGGAGCCAACAGGAGGTCTGCCGGTCGGCGCTGGACGAAGGTGTCCGCGCAGGAGACTCGCAGGCGGCTGACCGTGCCTTGACTGGTCCTTCTCCGACATGACACGACCGCGATGTCGACTCCGGCTTCATCCGGTTCGACGTTCTCCATTCTTCTTGTCTCACCGGGCCGTGCAGGCCTGAGTTCTCAGATCCCCATGTCCAGGCCCCGAGCAGCTTGCGCCGCCGCGGGCCGATCCGGTGTGCGCGGCCGTAGCCGGGCGCAGCGGTCACGGAACGGAGAGGCTGTCATGGAAAGGCTGAGCGGGGCGCACGAGAGCGCTGGTGTGCTCACGGACACCGACGAGCCGGAGATACCGATACCGGACGGCGGTCTGACCGAGGTCTTCGAGAAGCAGGTCGCGCAGACCCCCGACGCGGTCGCCGTCGAGTACGGGTGGAACGGAGAACACCAGCTTTCCTACGCGGAGTTGAACGCCCGTGCCGAACGTCTCGCCCGGCGTCTCGTCGCCGGGGGTGCCCGTCGGGGGGCCGGGTCGGCGTGCTGGTCGAGCGGTCCGCCGCCGTGGTGGTAACCCTGCTCGCCGTGGCGAAGACGGGCGCCGCCTACGTACCGCTCGATGTGCGTTCTCCCGGAGCACGGCTGGGGGAGATCCTTGAGAGCGTCGGCTGCGCGCTGCTGGTTGTGGACGCGCGCAGCGCGCAGCACCCCGCGGCGGCGGGACGGCGCACCGTGCCGGTGGGCGAGGACGGTGTGCCCGACGGCCTGCCGGAGGCGGTGGAGACACCGTACGACGAGCCGGGGACCGAAGCGCCCGGGGCCGACGACGTGCTGTACGTCATGCACACCTCCGGGACCACCGGTGTCCCCAGGGGCGTGCGGGTCACGCACCGCAACGTGCTCGCTCTCGCGCTCGACCGTGTGTGGCGCGGTGGTGCCCACGAGCGGGTGCTGTTCCACTCGCCCCATGCCTTCGACGCGTCCACCTACGAGATCTGGGTGCCGCTGTTGTCCGGGGGCCGCGTCGTGGTGGCCCCCGAGGAGATCAACGCCCCGCTGCTGCGGCGTCTGGTGGGCGGTGGCCGCGTCACGGCGCTCTGGCTCACCGCGGGCCTGTTCGGGGCACTGGCCACAGGCGACCCGGGCTGTCTGGAAGGCGCCCGTGAGGTGTGGGTGGGTGGTGACGTGGTTCCGGCGCACGCGGTGCGCCGTGTCGTCGAGGCGTGACCCGGGGACCACCCTCCACAACGGCTACGGCCCGACGGAGACGACCACGTTCGCCACGCGCCACCGCATCCACCCCGGGCCGCCGGTCGACGGGGACGTACCCATCGGCCGCCCTATGGACCACACGCGCGTGTACCTCCTCGACGCGGAACTGCGGCCGGTGGCGGACGGGGAGACCGGGCAGCTGTACGTGGCCGGGGCGCACGTCGCGGCCGGTTACGAGGGCAACGAGGTACTGACCGGGGAGCGCTTCCTGCCCGACCCCTTCGGCGTGCGGGGGGAGCGGATGTACGCCACCGGCGACCTGGCCCGCGAGGACGCGGCCGGCGATCTGAGATACGTGGGGCGCGCGGACCGTCAGGTCAAGGTCAACGGTTTCCGTATCGAGCCGGGGGAGACGGAGGCGGCACTGACGCGGCAGCCCCGCGTCGCCCAGGCGTCGGTCGTCGTCGACAAGGACGGTGACGGCGGCGGCCGGATGACGGCCTACGTCGTCCTGGCAGAGGGTGCGGCGGACGGAGCGGGCGTCGACGGTGTGGCACTGCGCCGGGCCCTCCAGGACGAGCTGCCGACCTATCTGGTGCCCGACGACGTCGTGATGCTGCCGCGCCTGCCGCTCACCACGAACGGCAAGATCGACCGAGCCCGGCTCGCCGAGAGTTCCGGCGTGCCGGCCCTGCTGGAGCGCTGGGTACGCCGGCGGCCCACCCAGCCCGCCGTGCACGACCCGGTGACCGGCGCGCGTCTGACGTACGCGCAGCTGTGGCAGCGCTCCGGGCGGCTCGCCGCCGCGCTCGCCGGCAGCGGCGTGCGGCCCGGTGACCTGGTGGCCGTGGACCTGCCCCGGTCCGCGGACCTCGTGGTGGCGTTCCTCGGTGTCGCCCGTGCCGGCGCCGCGTATCTGCCGCTCGACCCGCAGGCACCGCCCGAGCGGGTCGCCGCGCTGCTCGCCGAGTCGGGTGCGGTCGCCGCGGTGGCCGGCGAGCGCACCCGGGTGCCGGCCTCGACTCCCGTGCTGCGTACGGACGGGCGGGGACGACTCCGGGCGGCCCCCGGTGCTCGCCACCCGGTCCGACGAGGACCCGCTGTACGTCACCTACACGTCAGGGTCGACGGGCCGGCCCAAGGGCGTCGCCGTACCGCATCGCGCGGTCGAGCGCCTGGTGGAGGGTGCCGAGTACTGCCCGATCGAGCCCGGTGACCGGGTGGCGAGCACCTGCAATCCGGCCTTCGACGTGACGACGTGCGAGATCTGGTCGACGCTCTGCGCGGGCGGCACCGTGGTGCCGCTGCCCACCGTCACCGACCTCGCCCTGGACGAGTGGGTCGCGCTCGTCCGCGACCAGGGCATCGCCGTGATGTTCCTGACCACCTCGCTGTTCCACGCCGCCGCCTGGGAACTGCCCGAGGCCTTCTCCTCCCTGGAGACCCTCGTCGTCGGCGGCGAGCAGCTCGACCTGGCCGCGGCGCGCCGGGTGCTCTCGGCGGGTGGTCCGCGGCGCCTGGTCAACGGGTACGGGCCGACCGAGGCGACGGCCTTCGCCACCTGGTTCCTGTGCACCGAGTCGAGCCTCGCCGGGCGCGAGCGCGTTCCGATCGGCCGCCCGCTGCAGCGCACCACCGCCCACGTCCTCGACGACGAGCTGCGGCAGGCGCCGGTCGGCGAGCCGGGAGAGCTGTGCCTGGGCGGGCCGGGCGTGGCCCTGGGCTATCTGCATCGTGCGGAGCTGACCGCCGAGCGGTTCGTCACCGCGCCCGGCACCGGCGAACGCCTCTACCGCACCGGGGACCTGGCGCGTCTGCTGCCCGACGGGGAGCTGGAGATGCTGGGCCGGCGCGACCGGCAGGTCAAGTTGCGCGGCTTCCGCATCGAACCGGAGGAGGTTGAGCGGGCCGCCGTGGCCACCGGCCTCGTCGACGCCGCCTTCGTCGAGAAGACCGACGACAGCAATCTGGCGGGCTGCGTCCTGCCCGACGCGAGCGCCGACGTGGCCCGCGCCGATCTGCCCGGCGTCCTGTCCGCGCGCCTCGCCGAGCGGCTCCCGGCGTACATGATCCCGGCGCGCTGGCTGGTCCTGGACGAGCTGCCGATCGGCTCCACCGGCAAGGCTGACCGGGCCCGCATACGCGAACTCCTCAGCCGGCAACCGGAACCGGACGGTGCGGCACCGCGGGCCGAGGATCTGCGTACCCCCACCGAGCGGACGCTGGCCGCGATGTGGTCGGAACTGCTGGAGGTTCCCGTGACCTCACGGGACGCCTCGTTCTGGGATCTCGGCGGTCACTCGCTGCGCGGCGTCACACTGGTCGCCCGGGTCCGCGAGCGGCTCGGGGTGCGGCTGCGACTGCGCGACCTGTTCCGCGTGCCGGTCCTCGCTGACCTGGCGGCGCGCATCGACGCCGAGGCGGAGCCCGGCGAGCCGAACCCGGCCGCCTCGCAGGCCTCCACGGTTCAGGAGAGCGAGGCCACCGCGTTCCAGCAGCAGATCTGGCTCGCCGAGCACCTCGATCCCCAACCCGGCCTCTACAACGTGCCGTTCGCCTGGCGCGTGGACGGGCGCCTTGACGCGGACCCGCTCGCCGCGGCCCTGCAGCGGGTGGTGGCGCGGCACGAGGCGCTGCGGACCACGTTCACCCGGCGCGCGGACGAACTGCGCCAGCTCGTCGGCGGGCCCTGGCGGCCCGAGATCCGCACCCTGCGTGCCGATGACCGGGAGCAGCTCGCGGCCTTGCTGCGGGCCGCCGCCGACGACCCCTTCGACGTGGAGGCGGGGCCGTTGCTGCGCGCCGGGCTGATCGATGGTCCCGACGGGCAGATCCTGACACTGACGGTGCATCACCTCGTGTTCGACGCGGGATCGTTGCCGATTCTTCTGGAGGACCTGCGCGACGAGTACGCGTCCGGCGGGAGCGGTGCCGGCGCGCCCGGACCGCACTTCCGTGAGCTGGCCGCCCCACCGAACGGCCCGCCCCCGAGGCCCTCGCCCGCTGGACCGACACACTTCGCGACGCCCCCAGCCGGCTCGGCCTGGCCGCGCCCGCCGTGCCCGAACCCCACGGCACGGTGCCGCTCACGCTCCCCGACGGCCTCCTCCAGAGCATCCGGCCCCTTCAGGAACGCCTGGGCATGTCCTGGTTCATGGTGGCCTCCGCCGCGCTCGCCGCACTGCTGCACCACGCGACCGGTGCCCCCCGGCTGACCTTCGGCTTCCCCGTCGACACCCGGGAAGGCGACGCGTTCGCACGGGTCGTCGGGCCCTGCCTCAACACCGTGGTGGTGCCCTCCCGCTGCGGCGCCGACACGACGGTCGGCGAGTTCCTCGAAGCGGTGCGCGACGGCGTCCTCGACGCCCTGGAGGACCGGCACTACACACTCGGTGGCTGGTCCTTCGGCGCCGCCGTCGCCCAGGAGGCCGCCCGTCAGCTCACCGATGCGGGGGAGCGGGTGGACGTGCTGCTGTGCCTGGACGGGTACGCGCCCGACCGCAAGGGGCGGCCCGTCGCCACCGACCTGGCCTTCCTCGCCGCCCAACTACGTTTGCAGGCCGACGTGCTGCTGGGCCGTGGCGCGTTCGGCGCGAAACTGGCCCGGGCCCCTCGCCTGCGCCGTGTCTTCCTCTCCCGAATCCGCGCGCTGCTGCGCCACCGGCCGCGGCCGGTGCCCTGCCCCGCCGTCGTCCTCACGGCGTCCGCGCGTCCCGCCGACGCCGTTCGGATACGGCGGGCGCTCGCCCCCCTGCACACGTCCACAGAGATCAGACCCGTTCCCGGTGACCACTGGTCGATGCTGACCGCACCCCAGGTCGGCGCCGTCGCCCGCGAGGCGGACCGGGCGATCGCCCTCCACGTACACACCGACGGCACAGATGGCGAGCCCCGCCCGTGAACCCACCCGAAAAGACCGTGCCCGGCCGGTCGGCCGCCGCGAACAGCGCACCCGACGCGGATGTGCCACTGATCCGCAACCGCGACTTCCAGGCCCTGTGGATCAGCCGCTTCCTCGCGTCCATCGGCAAGGAGTCCGTCGAAGTCGCCTACCCGCTGCTGATCCTTGCCGTCACCGGCAAAGCCGCCTACGCGGGCGCCGTCGGCGCCGTGCAGCTCCTCGTGGCCGGCGCCACCTCGATCTGGGGCGCCGCACTCGCCGACCGCATGGACCGGCGCCGGCTGATGATCTTGTGCGATGCCGGACGCGCCGTCCTGCTCGGCCTGTTCAGCCTGCTGGTCGTCAGCGGCCACGCGAGCGTCCCCGCCGTCTTCGCTCTCGTCGGGCTCTCGGCCCTGTGTCTGGGCCTGTCCGAGCCGCCCGCACTCGCCGCCATCAAACAGGTCGTCCCGCCCTCGCAGCTGACGAAGGCCACCGCGCAGAACCAGATCCGGCCGCTGGGCGCCACCGTCGCGGGCGCCCCGCTGGGCAGCTCGCTGTTCGGAGTGGCGCGCTCCCTGCCGTTCGTCGCGACGGGCCTGGCCTTCGCGGCGGCCGCCGTCGCCCTGCTCTTCGTGCGCAGGCCGCTCCAGGCCGCGCCCGTCGCGGACGGCGAGCGTGGAAAGGCCAGAGAGGGCTTCCGGTTCATCAAGCGCACACCGGTCCTGCTCATCTGGATCGTGTGGATCATGGGCTCCAACATGGCGTTCAACCACACCGGCGCCTTCCTCGCACTGATCGCCACCGGTAAGGACCGGGGCGCCTCCGAAGCCTCGATCAGTCTGATGCTCAGTATTGCCGGAGTCGGCGGGCTGGTCGGCGCGGTGCTGGCGACCTGGGCCCTGAAACGGCTCAAGCCCGCCACCCTGTTCCTCGCGGCGGCGTGGATCGGCCCTGTCGCGGCCGTCCTCCTGATGACCGTGCCCGGAGTGATCTCCCTCGGCGTCGTGCTCGCCCTCGTCTTCCTGCGCGGCCCGATCGTGAACGCCCTGTTCTTCGCCTACGTCGCCGTGCTCGTACCCGACCGGATGCAAGGCCGCGTCATGGGCGCCGTCACCTTCCTGTCGTACGGCGCCCAGCCGCTCGGCATCCTCGCGATCGGCACCACCTTCGACGCCGGCGGCGCCCCCTGGGTGTTCGCCTTCATGGGTGTCGTGTCGACCCTGGCCGCGCTGCCCACCCTGACACGCCGGATTCGGCGGCTGCCCGCCCCCGAGGCACTCGCGGAGAGGGAGGAGAAGGAGCCCGCGCCGGACGCGTCCGACACCGGGTCCCGGCCCGATCCGGCCCCCTGACGTACCGCCTCGGCCGCCCGCCGACTTCCGCCCCAGGCACGTGTGCCGCCCTGACCGAGGAGTGAGTAGTGCCCGTCCGTCCCGAAGAGTCCCGATGCCCGTTCTCGGGTGACGAGCCCGTCGTTCCGACCCAGTACGTCACCTGCCCCGGCTTTGACCCGCACGCCGCGGCCGCGCGGCTGCGCGAGCGCGGCCCCGTCCACCCCATCGACTTCCCGGCGGGCTCCGCCGAGCACGCCTACGTCGTCGTCGACCACGCGAGCGTCATGCGGGCCTTCGGCGACCCGGGCATCTCCAAGACCCTGAAGGCGGCACCGGCCTGGTTCCGTGAGCAGACCGTGCGGAGCAGCTCCGTACTCGCCAGCAACATGCTCCTCGCCGACCCGCCCGAGCACACCCGGCTGCGCAAGCTCGTCAGCCGGGCGTTCCTGCCCCGCCGCATGGAACTGCTGCGCCCGCGCGTCCAAGAGATCACCGACGACCTCATCGACGCCTTCCCCGAGACCGGCGAGTTCGACCTCCTGGATGCGTTCGCGCTTCCGCTGCCGATGATGGTGATCTGCGCCTTCCTCGGAGTCCCCTACGCCGACCGGGACCGCTTCCTGGACTGGGGACGGGTGCTCAGCCAGGACCCGAGCCAGGAGGGCGAGGCCGCTCTGGAGCGCAAGCGCGTCAACGACCAGGTCGAGGAGTACTTCACCGACGTGCTCGCCCAGCGCCGCGCCCGGCCGCAGGAGGACCTCCTCGGCGACCTGGTGCGCGCCGCCGACGAGGACGACATGTTCACCGACGAGGAACTCGTCTCGACCGCCATCTTCCTCGTCATCGCCGGCCACAAGACCACCGCCAACCTCATCGGCAACGGCGTCTGGGCCCTGCTCCGTCACCCCGAGCAGCTCGAACTTCTGCGCACAAAGCCCGAGTTCACCGACTCCGCGATCGAGGAGTTCCTGCGCTACGAGGGCTCGGTCGACCGCGGCACCCTGCGCACCGCCGCCCGCGACCTCACTCTCGGCGGACACGCCGTGCCCGAAGGCAGCTTCGTCCACCTGTCGGTCTCCGCCGCCAATCGCGACCCCGCCGTCTTCGACGACCCCGACCGCTTCGACGTCACCCGCTCGCCCAACCGTCATATGACCTTCGGGCACGGACCGCACTTCTACGCCGGGGCGCCGCTGGCCCGCCTCGAAGGACGTATCGCCTTCGAGACCCTGCTGCGCCGTGTCCCGCACCTCGAATGCGCCGTGTCGCCTGGGACGCTGTCCTGGGTCGCGGACAGTTCCATCAGCCGGGGCATGGAGCGGCTCCCCGTCCGGATCGCGGGCAAGCGACCGCGCGCGAACACTGCCTGACGTGCGGTTGAATGCCGTCCACAGGCCAAGCGCCGTACCTCGGAACTCGTAGAGCAGGAGCACCACTTCATGACCGACGAGACCACCGCCCCCGTAGCCCTGATCACCGGCGGCTCCAGCGGCATCGGCGCGGCCACCGCCCGCAAGCTTCTCGCCCAGGGGCACCGCGTCGCCGTCACCGGCCGCAGCGGCGAACGGCTGCGGTGCTTCGCCGAGGAGACCGACGCCAAGCCCGGCACCCTCCTCACGCTCCCCGGCGACGCCGGCGACCACACCTGCGTCGAGGCCGCTGTGCGGGCCGTCCTGGACGCCTACGGCCGCATCGACACCGTCGTCGCCAACGCCGGGTACGCCACGCACGACTCGCTCGCCGACGGCGATCCGGCCGGGTGGCGCGACATGGTCCTCACCAACGTGCTCGGCCCGGCCCTGCTGGTCCACTACGCCCTGCCCGCGCTCAAGGAGACGCGCGGCCGGATCGTGCTGATCGGCAGCGTCGCCGGAGTCGTCTACACGCCCGGCAACATCTACGGCGCCACCAAGTGGGCGGTCACCGGCCTCGCCGAGAACACCCGCCGCATGGTCACCGCCGACGGCGTCGGCGTCACCCTGGTGGCCCCGGGACGGGTGGAGACCGCCTTCTGGGACGCCGGGGGCGGCGCACCCCAGGACGGCATCAACCTCACCGCCGACCAGATCGCCGACTCGGTGGTGTGGGCCGTGGGCCAGCCCTCCGGCGTCGACATCAACTCCGTCGTCGTCCGCCCGGTCGGCCAGGCGGTCTGAGAGCCTGCGCCACGCCCCGGGCCCGGAGCGGCGCGCGGTGTCGTGGGGGCACCTCCCGCCCGAACCCTGCGCAGCGAGGTTCGAGCGTGTGAGCGTGTGTGGCCGGCGCCGCGCGCCCGGCCGGGGGCGTCCACACGGGCCTGACCCTCCCCGCGCGCCCTCGCCGACCTCTCCGGCTCGCTCAGCCCCATCGGCCGCCCCCTTCCCGACCTGCGCGTCCATGTCCTGGACGCGGACATGAACGAAGTCCCGGACGGCACCGAAGGCGAGATGTACGTGGGCGGCCCCGGCGTCGCGCGCGGCTACCTCAACCGCCCCGAGCTCACCGAACAGCGCTTCGTACCCGACCCGTTCGGCGCCTCGGGCGAGCGCCTGTACCGTTCCGGCGACCTCGCGGTGCGCCGGGAGGACGGCGAACTCGAATATCGCGGCCGCATCGACCACCAGGTCAAACTGAACGGCTTCCGTATCGAGCTCGGCGAGATCGAACGGGCCCTGCTCGACCAGCCCGGCGTGCGCGCCGCCGCCTGTGTCCTGCGCGAGGACACTCCCGGCCTACCCCGCCTGGTCGGCTACGTCGTCCCCGCATCCGGCCACGAGGACCCGCGGCCGGCGCAGCTGCGCGCGGCGTTGAGCGTGCGGCTGCCCGCCCACATGCTCCCGGCCGCCGTCATCCCCCTCGCCGAGCTCCCGCTGACCGGCAACGGCAAGCTCGACCGCGAGGGCCTGCCCGCCCCCGAGACCCGCCAGGCCACCTCGGCCCAGCCGAGGGCCACCGAGCCCCGTACCTCCGCCGAGCACACCCTCGCCGCCGTCTGGCGCCAGGTCCTCGACGTGCCCGACCTGGGAGTCGACGACAACTTCTTCGCGCTCGGCGGTGACTCGCTACGCGCCGTCCGTGTCGCGGCGCTCGCCCGAGAGGCCGGCCTCTCGCTCTCGGTCGAGCAGATCTTCCTCCACCCGAGCGTGGCCGACCTCGCCGCAGCCGCCGACACTCCGGACGAGCCCCCCGCGCCCGCCCCGGCCGACTGCTCGACGACCCTCGCCGACCTCGACCCCTCCCGGCTGCCCGCCGGCACCGTCGACGCCTACCCCACAGCGGCGATGCAGCTCGGCATCCTCTACGAGTGCGAGTTCGCCGAGGACGAGACCACGGGCCTCTACCACGACCTGATCAGCGTCCGCCTCGACGGCCCCTTCGACCGCCCCGCCCTCGAACGCGCCCTGGCCACGCTGACCGAACGCCACGCCGTCCTGCGCACCGCCTTCCGTCTCGGCGCCTTCCGCGAGCCGATGCAACTCGTCGCCGAGACCGCACGGGTTCCCCTGACCGTCGAGGACCACGACATCGGGGGGCCGGACGCCAAGACCCACGAGCACCTGCTCCGCACCTGGTGGGACCGCGACAAGCGGGAGCCCTTCGACACCGAGCAGGCCCCACTGGTGCGCTGCCACGTACTGCGCACCGACCCCGACGGCTTCCAGCTCTCCCTCGCCGTGCACCACGCGATCCTCGACGGCTGGAGCCTTGCCCTGCTCACCACCGAACTCCTCCTCGCCTACGAGGGTGGACTGCGTCCCGGCGCCGCCGGGCCCGCCCTGCCGCCCGCGCCCGGCGCCCACTACCGCGACTTCGTCGCCGCCGAACAGCGGGCCCAGGCCGATCCGGCCGCCCGCGCCTGGTGGGAGAGGCTGCTGAGGCACGAAGGCGTGCCCCCCGAACTCCCGCTGGACCCCGACGGCGCCGCCGAGGACGAGTTCGCCTTCCACACGCCGCTGCCCGAGGACCTGGACGCCGCCCTCGACGAAACGGCGGCCCGCCTCGGCTTGCCGGTCAAGAGCCTCTTCCTCGCCGCCCACGCCCGGGCCCTCGCCGAACTCACGGCATCCGACCGCGCAGTGACGGCCGTCCAGGTCAACGGACGCCTGGAAGAGCCCGGTTCTGACCGCGCCCTGGGCCTGTTCCTGAACATGGTGCCGCTCCACCTCACCGCGCGCGGCACCTGGGCCGAACTGGCCGGCGCCGCCTTCGACGCCGAACGCGCACGCCAGCCCCACCGGCGCTACCCCCTCGCCGCCCTGCAACAGCTCACCGGCCGCGGCACCACGCTCTTCAACGTCGCCTTCAACTACACCGACTTCCACACCTTCGACGACCTCGCCGCGCTGCGCACGGTCCGCCCCCGCGACTGGTGGTTCTCCGACCGGCACAGCTTCCCGCTCATGGTCGAGATCACCCGAACCCCGCACACCGGCCGCCGCGCCCTCGCCGTCACCCTCTGCGCCGACAGCCCGTACGCAGGGACCGGAGCCCGTCTGGGCCGCCTTGTCCTGCAGGCCCTGCAGGCCATTGCCGCAGACCCGTACGCGATGGTCTCCGGCTCGGGCCGGGAGCGCCTGCGATGAACCGTGGTCCGGTCCTCCTGAGCCCGCTGCCTCGTCCGCAGGCCGCACACCGGCTCCTCGTCTTTCCGCACGCGGGAGGAGGCCCGTCCTTCTACCGCGGCTGGAGCGGGGCGGCCGACGCCGGCATCGAAGTGTCGTTCGTGCAGTACGCGGGGCGGGAGCAGCGCATCGGTGAATCTCCCGTACCGGATGCCCGAGCCGTCGCTGCAGAAGTGAGCGACGCCCTGCGGGCCACCGTCACCCGGGGCGACAGCCGTCCGCTCGCGCTGTTCGGCCACAGCATGGGCGCGATCATCGCCTATGAGACGGCACTGGCCCTCACGGACGTCGAGTTGTCAGCCCTGTTCGTCTCCAGCCGCAGGGCCCCCGCCACCGTCACCCCGCCGACCAGGCCGGTCCCCCTGCGCACCGACGACGAAATCCTCTCCCACCTGCGCGGTCTCGGCGGCACCCCCATGTCCCTCTTCGACGACCGGGCGATCCGCGAGCTCTACCTGCCCGTGCTCCGCGCCGACTTTCACCTGGTCGACACCTACATCCCCGGACGCGACAGCTACGCGTTGCCCCTCCCGGTCACCGCAATGTGGGGCACCAAAGACCCCTCGGCCGACGCGGCGCTGATGACCCCCTGGCACGAGACCACCACAGACCGGTTCTGCCGCCACCTCTTCGACGGCGGCCACTTCTATCTCGTGGACCACTTCGACAGTGTCCTGAAGCTGGTGAGGGAGCATCTGGGAGTGTCTCCGCAACAGGCGACGGGCCGGGTGGGCCGTCCGGTCCGGGAAGCGACCGGGCGAGGGCTGACGGCCCGGTCGGTCAGGCGATCGCCGCGGTGACCAGTCGATCCGGCCCAGAGCCGTCCTCACCCCTGGAGAGGCAATGCTGGGAACGTTCGGCAGCGGCGCGTGGCCGCTGGTCCGCGCGCCCGTCCGCGACCCGCCACCCCCGCATCCGGCCGCCCCGTGCGGACCCGGTGCCACGTGCGCCCGTCGTGCGCCCCCTTGTCACGGAGCGTTCGCCCCCATTACGTTCGGGTCCTCACATCACGCCCGGCCGGGGCGCGCCCCGGGCGCGGAGAGTCAAGGGGGGCCTGTCATGGCCGTACGCGGACGTCACCGGCGCCGGCAGCAGAGCAGAATCAACCGCGCGTCACTCACCGTCACGGCGGGCGGGGCGGGACTGGCCTTACCCCTGGTCGCGGCCGGTACCGCCGATGCCGCTTCCGCCGACACCTGGGCCAAGGTCGCCGCCTGCGAGTCCTCCGGCGACTGGAGCGTCAACACCGGCAACGGCTACTACGGCGGCCTCCAGTTCAAGCAGTCGACCTGGGAGGCCTACGGCGGCGGCGCCTACGCGGGCCGCGCCGACCTCGCCACCAAGGACCAGCAGATCGCGGTCGCCGAGAAGGTGCTGGACAGCCAGGGGCCCGGCGCCTGGCCCGCCTGCTCCCAGAAGGCCGGACTGACCCGGGGTGGCCCGGCCCCGGCGGCACCGGAGGCGACCGGCGCACCCCAGCCCGCCAAGGCCCCGGCGGTGACGCCCACCACCACCCCGCAGTCCAAGGCGGGCACCGCCGAGATGTACACCGTGGTCCGCGGGGACACGCTCTCCCGGATCGCCGAGGAACAGCGGGTCAAGGGCGGCTGGCAGCGGCTCTACCAGGCCAACCGCGAGCAGGTCGGCACCGACCCCGACCTGATCGTCCCGGGCCAGCGCCTCCGGCTGAAGCCCGGCGCCACCACCGGGCCCACGGACCGACCCGCGCCCAGGGCCAAGGACCGGACAGGGCCGGAACCCACCGGCGAGCAGGCGGCCGAGAAGGCAGCCCAGAAGGCGGCGGCCCAGGCCGCGGAGGCCAAGGAGGCGGCCGAGGCGAAGAAGGCCGAGAAGGCCAAGAAGGCCGAGCAGGCCAAGAAGGTCTCCGCGCCGGCCACCGCCAAGCTCAGCTCTCCGGTGGACGCGGGGCCGAGCACTCCGTACCGCGCCTCCGGTTCCTCCTGGTCGAAGGGGTACCACACCGGGGTCGACTTCCCCGTCCCCACCGGCACCAGCGTCAAAGCCGCCGCCTCGGGCACCGTCGTCTCGGCCGGCTGGGGCGGGTCCTACGGCTACCAGGTCGTCATCAAGCACGCCGACGGCAAGTACTCGCAGTACGCCCACCTCTCCGCGCTCACCGTCCGGAGCGGGCAGAGCGTGCAGGCCGGGCAGCGGATCGCCCGCTCCGGCTCGACCGGCAACAGCACCGGCCCCCACCTGCACTTCGAGGTGCGGACCGGTCCCGGCTTCGGCAGCGACGTCGACCCGCTCGCCTACCTCAGGGGAGGCGGCGTCACCGTGTGACGCACCCGGCCCTCCGGTCCGGTTCAGCGGTGCCGCGCCTGTGGCCGACCGGAAGCCGCGCCCGGGCCGGGGGAGTCCTGGTCCCCCTCGACGGGCGCGCCGGTGGCCAGGCGGTCCCGCATGCGTTCCGTGGTGAGCAGGATCACGCCGCCGGCCGCGACGATCCCGCAGCTCAGGGCCAGGACAGCGCCGCCCGTGCCGTATCGGAACCCCTCGCCGAAGAGCGCCAGGCCCACCGCCGCCGCGGCCACCGGATTGACCACCGTCACCGTGGCCAGCGGCGCGGCCAGGCCCGCGCCCCGGTAGGACGCCTGGGAGAGGAGCAGGCCGCCGGTGGCCAGGACCGCCACCACCGCGAGATCGGGGAGCTGCCCGAGGACACCCCACTCGTCCAGCGCCTGCGTGACGATCTTGGTGAAGACCGAGGCGATGCCGAAGGCCACGCCGCCCGCCGCCGCCAGCAGTCCGCCCCGTACCGCCGGGTGCCGGTGCGCCGCCAGCGCGGCCCCGGCCAGCACCACCACCACCGTGCCGGTGACCACCACCAGCACCGTCCGCTCGGTGGCGTCCGGGCCGCCGGTCCCCGGGGAGCCGGTGAGCGCCAGCAGCCCGGCCAGCCCCGCCGTGGCCATCAGCGCGCCCCGCCACGCGGTGGGCCCGGCCCGGCGCCCGACCAGCAGAGCCGCCATCGGCAACGCGAAGACGATGGTCAGCGCCCCCAGCGGCTGCACCAGCGTGAGTGGTCCGTAGGCGAGCGCCAGGACGTGCAGGAAGGCACCGGCGCCGTTCAGCGCCACCGCGCCCCACCAGGCCGGGCGCCGCCAGGGGACGAACGCCGGGCCCTGGTCGCCCGCCACGCGTTCCTGCGCGATCGCCCCGGCCGCGTAGGCGATCGCGCAGGCCAGGCACAGCAGGAGGGACAGCGTGAGGTGGTTCATGCGATCGGCTCCCGGAGCCGAGACGGCTCCTGTCAGCCGGCATCTCTGCCGAGCGGCTTGCCGGTGGGCGGGCCCCGTGAGTCGTTCACGGAGGCCGTCGCGTCCACCGCGGGTGGAGTGCACGAGGCCGCGAGTCGTCCCGTCCGTGCGGGCGGCCACCCGCTTCCGGCGGTGGGCCCCCGCCCGTCTTCAGTCTCCCGCTCCTGCCCGCCCACCGCCCCCGGAACCCGGCCCGCCCGGAGCGCCCCCCGGGCATGGCAAAATTGGCGGGGCCGCCGGTACCGGCGTGCCGCTGGGTCCGTCGCCGGAACCCGTCCGCCCGCACCCCGGGCGACGGCGCGCGGCAGCCCCAGCCCACCCCGCGAGGAGCCCGTCCCGGTCGGCACCGCCCCGGGACCCCGCGGACGAACACATGAGGAACAACGATGACGGTGGCACCCGAGGGCCAGGAATTCGGCCCCGGCATCGATCCCGAGCGTCTGGCCGTCTGCCTGTCGGTCCTGGACGAGCTGGACGGCCTGGAGATCGACCACCCCGACGCGATCGCCGTGCGCCGCGCCACGGCCGGGATCTACCGGACGGTCAAGCAGCGCCGCCGCCAGGAGCGCAGGGCCGCCAAGACCGCCCACGACCGGGCGGTGACCGAGGCGACCGCGACCGGTTCCGCCGAGCGCATCGACGACGAGACGCAGGGGCTGCTGCCCACCGCCTCCGCCGAGGGCACCATCGCCGGGGTGCTCCAGCGCCCCCGCTCCTGCTACATCTGCAAGACCCGCTACGTCGAGGTCGACGTCTTCTACCACCAGCTCTGCCAGAGCTGCGCCCAGGAGAACCGCGAGCGGCGCGACGCCCGCACGGACCTCACCGGCAAGCGGGCCCTGCTCACCGGCGGCCGCGCCAAGATCGGTATGTACATCGCGTTGCGCCTGCTGCGCGACGGTGCTCACACCACCATCACCACGCGCTTCCCCAACGACGCGATCCGCCGCTTCAAGGCGATGCCGGACAGCGCCGAGTGGCTCCACCGGCTCAAGATCGTCGGCATGGACCTGCGCGACCCGGCCCAGGTGGTCGCCCTCAGCGACGCGCTGACCGCCGAGGGCCGCCTGGACATCCTCATCAACAACGCCGCGCAGACCGTGCGGCGCTCCCCGCAGGCGTACAGCGAACTGCTCGGTGCGGAGTCCGCGCCGCTGCCCGCCGGCGAGCTGCCCGCCTCCCAGGTGATCGGAGCCTTCGGTTCCGGCGCGGTCGCCGCCCTGCCCGGCCCCCGCCAGGGCGGCCTGAGCGCCCAGGACGTCACCGAACTGGCGCTCGTCACCGGCTCCGCGACCCCGGCTCGGATCGCCGCGGGCACCGCCATCGACGCCGGCGGGCTCGTCCCGGACCTGCACGACTCCAACAGCTGGGTGCAGACCGTCGACGAGGTCGACCCCGTGGAACTGCTGGAGGTGCAGCTCTGCAACTCCACCGCGCCGTTCATCCTCATCTCCCGGCTCCGGCCGGTGATGGCCGCCGCCGCCGAGCGGGCCGGGCGGGCCTACATCGTCAACGTCTCCGCCATGGAGGGTGTGTTCGGCCGGGGCTACAAGGGCGCCGGCCACCCGCACACCAACATGGCCAAGGCGGCGCTGAACATGCTGACCCGCACCAGCGCCCAGGAGATGTTCGACAAGGACCGCATCCTGATGACCGCCGTCGACACCGGCTGGATCACCGACGAGCGTCCGCACCCGGACAAGATGCGGCTCGCCGAGGAAGGCTTCCACGCCCCGCTCGACCTCGTCGACGGAGCCGCCCGCGTCTACGACCCGGTGGTCCGCGGCGAGGCGGGGGAGGACCTGTACGGGGTCTTCCTGAAGGACTACGCGCCCGGTCAGTGGTGACCGGCGTGGCGGACCGCTCGTAGCACCCTCCCCCGTCCCGCGCACCCGCACGGCCCGTCCCTCCTCCCGAGGGGCGGGCCGTGTCGCGTTGGCGGATCATGGCCGGATGAGGTGGGTTCGTCCCGACATTCCGCCTGCATTTCGAGCGCCATCGAGCGAGGAGCCGCTCATTTGGTTAGTCTGGGCGACGGGCAGCCCATCCGGGTTCCACCTCACCCACGGCGCGTCCCCGGGACTCACCGGTCACCCGGTGGCCCTCCCGCACGATTCCCGGCGCCACCGCGCCCGAACGACCTTGAACAGCAGGACCCATGGCGGCGGGCGTCCCGGCACAGGGAGCCGGACACGCGGCGCCCGACGGGTGACCGATACGAAGGAGTGCGCGGTGACACCAGACCAGACCGCCCAGGACGAACCTCCCCCGACCCGGCCGGACCGCCGGGTGAAGCCCAGCCAGAACCCCGGCTGCCTCGAAGTGTGGTCGCGGTCGGCGCCGATCCGGCTCGCGGGCTACGAGGACGACCTCGCCGAACCGCACATCCTGCGCAGCGTCGACTGACGCCCCCGGGTGGCACCCGGCCCACGCCCCGCCGGTGTGGGCCGGCCCCTGACGCCCCGGCCTCACGGCCCCGTGGCGGCGTACGGCGCCTCCGCCGGGCCGAGGCCGGGCACCAGCCTCGGCCCGGCGAACAGGCCCGCCTCCGCGAGGATGCGGTGGCAGAACGGCCCCTTCGGCGCCCACCGCCGAGGGGGCCGTTTTCGGGCATACCTGGCCGAGCCGGCGGCGGTGTTCGTCAGCCCGGCCCGCCGCCGGGCGCGCGGGCCCGGCCTGGGCAGGGAGAGCTACGGCGCGTACTTCCGGATGCGGCTGCGCGACGGCACGCTGCGCTGGACCCACACCCAGGGCTACATCCTCCGCGAGCACGACGGCCGCCCGGTGCGTATCGTCGGGCTGGTCCGCGACGCGACCCAGGAACTCAACGACACCACCGCCCGCAGCCGCCGCATCGACCGGCGCCGCCGCGAGGCGGGCATCGTGCAGTCCACCGCCGACGCCCGCGCCGGCGCCCGCACGCTCGCCGCACCGTCGCGCGCGTAACACCCGTTGGCGGAAACTCGGCTGCTTCGACCAGGCGCTGCTCACGCTGGTCCACCTGCGTAAGAACGAGACGTTCGCCCAGTTCGGCGCCGGGTTCGCGATATCGCAGGCCACCGCCTGGCGCTACGCGGACGAGGCCCTGGACGTGCTGGCCTCCTGGGCCCCAGGCCTCCATGAAGTCCTCACCGGCCTCGGTGAGGGCGACCACGTCATCGCTGACGGCACGCTGATACCCACCGACCGCGTCCGCGCCGATCAGCCGTACCACTCGCAGAAACACAAGAAGCACGCCATGAACGTGCAGGTCATAGCCCGCCCTGACGGCACACCGCGGTGGATCTCCCGTGCGACACCCGGCCGCACACATGACCTGACCTCTGCCCGCGCCCACGGCATCGTCCAGGCCCGTCTGACCCGGCAGATCCCCGTGCTGGCGGACCGCGCCTACCAGGGTGCCGGCGCCACCTTCCGCACCCCGTACCACCACCACAGCGAACAGCCCGAGCACTACCAGCAGTTCAACCGCGACCACGCCCGGCTCCGGGCCCCGGGCGAACGCGCCTTCGCCCGGCTCAAGTCCTGGCGCATCATGCGCAGAGCACGCTCCTCCACCCGCCGTATCAACCGCACCGTCCAAGCCGTCCACGTGCTACTGACCTGCGACTATTCAGGGTGAAAGAGGTTCAGTGAGTGCGCTGAGACCTCACCTTGACTGCCCTGAATTCATCCAGAGTACCCGAAAGGGCGCATCCGGCCATTATGACGAACCCTCTTGACGTCTCAATAGGTGGACGCTTAACGTCCTGATCGTTTGGCGATTCTACTTGCAGGTAGGACCTGCGCGGGGGATGTGGTAACAGTGTTCGGAATAAATAGATCGACTGTGGTAGTGCGGCCCGACGTTTCCCAGGCGGCGGTTCTTGGCTATCGATGTTCAGGGAAGCGGGTCGAAGGCTCGACAACGTGTCCGTAAAGACCACCGAGAAGGGCACTCCAGAGTTCTCGCGTCTTCTTAAGGCGCCCGTCTTCAGGCGGTTCTTCCTCAGCCGGGCCATTTCCCTCATCGGTGACGCGGTGGTGCCGACCGCGCTGGCTCTCAGCCTCGTGGCACGAGACGCCTCCGCCGTCTGGCTCGGTGCCATGATGGCTGCGGCGATCCTGCCCAAAGTCCTCCTGCTGGCCCTAGGCGGAGTAGCCGCCGACCGACTCCCCAAGCGGCCGTTGATGGTCGTTTCCTCGATCGTGTGCGGCCTTGCCCAGCTCGGCGCGGCTGCCACCTTCATTGTTGGCATATCCCTTTGGTGGGGACTCGCCTGCCAGATCGTCTTCGGCATGTCGATGGCGATCGGCTATCCCGCGATGTTCGGGTACCTGCCGCATTGCGTCGATTCGAAGAACCTCGGAGCCGCCAACGCGCTCATCGGCGCCTGGACCGGAATGGCCGCGCTGCTCGGTCCGACAGTGGCGGCGATCTCCGCCGCGCTCGGACCGCCCGCCCTCGCGCTCGCTGTGGACGGGTTGTCCTTCCTGGTCAGCGCCGCGCTCCTTGTGGGCCTGCCGCACGGAGGGCCCACCGGGCCGGCCAAGAACACCGCGGCAGGGCTACGTGAGGGATGGCAAGCGCTGCGCGGGCTGCCCTGGCTGCTGCGGATGACGGTGGTCGACAGTCTCATTCTGCTCCTGGTCGCCGCGCCCTTCATGGTGCTCGGCCCGGGCATCGTGCAGCACCTCACCCCGAACGGGTGGGCCCTGTTGATGATCTCCTTCGCAGCGGGCGAATTGCTCGGCAGCCTCGCGTCTGGCCGCCTACGCCTGCGTCGCCCGATCCTGACCGCCGCACTCGGGCTGCTCGCTATGGGGCTGCCCCCCTTGCTGCTCGCCGCAGGTGCCGGAGTACCGGCCTTGTGCGTCGCACAGTTCCTCGCGGGTGCCGGCATCGCCGCGTACGGCGTGCTCGTCAACACCGCCATCCAGCAGAACGTTCCGGCCGATCGTCTCTCCCGCGTGGGGGCGATCTCCTCGATCGGCTCGTTCGCCTTCCTGCCGCTCGGTTACGTGCTCGCCCCGCTCGTCGCGGGCGTCGTCGGCCCCGAACCGGTGCTGTGGATCGCCGCGGTCTGGACGGTAGCCTCCGTCAGCACGCTGGTCGCGGACCGCACCCTCCGCGAATTCGGCCCCCAAGCCAGCTCCGAACCATTTCGGAGCGCGGCAGGGCAGTAGCCCAGAAAGATCTCTCATGTTAGTGAAAAGGTATTCCAGTGCGGCTGAATGGGCCCGCAGTATACCGCCGGGAGCGGAAACTCCGGAAATTGAGCGGACCGTTCCGTGGTTGAGTGCGGAAGAGGGGCGAATCACTCGCGAGCAGCACATTCTCAGTCATGTCGAGTGCGCGTATCCCCATACGCGGGTCAGTAATAGGCCCTCGGTAGAATTCGCGACCTGCTACGTGATTCCGCATGACTGCCCGCATACCACCTACGCCACCTGGTCCGTGTTCTTCGGTTCCCCACTGCGGGACCTTCTGCACCGGCTCCCCGACGCGCAGGAGACGGAGCACCTGCGGGGAGCGATAGCGGACCTCGCGCGGCGCGCGCCCATCGAAGGCACAGACACCCTTGCCGTGGTCTCCCCGGGGTCGACACAGCCTGGTGTCACCAGCGGTGCGGGCGGAGTCCGGGCTCTGGCCGCACTGGTGTCCGAGGCCGAGAACCTCGCGGACGAACGTGCACTGCCGGTGGTGGAGTTCGGCAACGTACGCGACGAACCCGCCTGGGGCCCGTTGCACCAGATCCTGCGGGAGCGAGGGTACGTGCCGGTGACAACCGGCGCCGACGCGGTCCTCGACGTCCCCGCCACCGGGCTCGACGCCTACTTCGACGGCTTCCGCTCCCACCGGCGCAAGGTGCTCCGCAAAGAGCGGGCTCGGTTCCTGGCCCGGCAGCCCGACGTCACCCTGCTCGGCGCGCAGGGGCTTACCCCGGACCTGGTGGAGCTCCAGCTCGACCGGTACCGACGCTACGGGCACGAGGCCGACGCCGACGCCGTGCGTGACCGGTTCGAGCGCGCCGCCGCCGTACCAGGACTGCGTGTCCTGCGCGCTGACGGCGAAGACGGCCCGCTGGGTTTCGTCGCCTTCTACGAGGACCTCCCGCACCGACGTATCGTCCCGAGGCTCGGCGCCTTCAGCACCGAGGACCGGGGCAGTTACTTCAACCTCGCCTACTACGAGCTCATCGCCCATGCGGCGCGCGGCGGCGGCTTCCACATCCACTACGGGGAGTCGACGTATGGCGCCAAGACCACCCGGGGCTGTCGGCTGACCCGGCTCGTGACCTACTTCCGCGCAGCCGACCCGCTCCTGCACGACGTCCTCACCGCGGCCGGTGCCATCCGGTCGGACCTCGAGGAACGGGAAATCGCCACCGCCGAGAACACGTTCGCCGCCTCCTGACCATCGCGGCCTCGCGCGTCGTACCAGGCCATCACAGCAGGCCCGCCCCGGGCACCCGGCAGACCCTGCCGCCGACTCCGGGTCGGCTGCGCCTGCCTTCCCAAGAGAGAGACCAACGATGATCGCGTCCAGTGCCAGCACGTCTCTCGTCGGCATGGGTGTCTTCCGCGCCGCAGCCGACGTGCGCCACCTGCAGTCCGTGAACGTCGCCAGCGAGACACACCCGCTGTCCCCCGTCTCCGGCGGCTTCATCGCCATCAGGCCGCAGGGCTTCAAAGAGGACATGACCGCGGCCCTCGGAGCACTCGGCTGGGGCCGGCCCGTGGCATTCGTCGAGGATGCCTGTGGCCTGGCTGAGTTCACCGCGGCTGCCACCGAATCGGAATACCTCCCGGCCGCCGAGGACAGCGCGGAGCCCATCGCCTTTGTCGTTCCCGCCCTGTTTCGCAGCCGCAGGGCCGCCTCGATCGCGCGGCGGTTGGACCGGCTCGGGACCATCGCACCGCCCTTGGGTGCCCCCGGCGGGCAAGGTGTCGGGGGCAGATTAAAGTCCCAGTCCGTGCAGGCTGTGGGAGTGGGGCCGTGGACGCTCGACGCGGGTGAGGACGCCCTGGGGCCACTCGCCGCTGGCTGGCACGTAGTCATGACCGACTGGACGCACCGCCACACCTTCACCCGGATCCCCGGGCACGACCGGTTCGTCCCGCACGTGCTGCCCTACCGCTACGGCGACTTCGACCAGAACATCGACCAGGTGAACGAGGCGCTTCGCGAGCTCCATGCCGGCGGCCACAATCACGTGGGCCTGCTCGTCGAAGGCAACCCTGACACGTACGACGTCCTCGACGGATTGCCGCTGACCGACCGTGAGGTCCACGTCACCCCCGGCGTCCCGATCGGCCTCCTCGCTGCCGCGCAGGCCGCCCGGCACTTCCGGAACAACCCCTTCGCTCGGTCCTTCGCCTACCTCTCCGGACTTCATGGCCGCCACAGCCTGCCACCCCAGCAGTTCCTCGGGGAGCTCACCAGCTACCTGGCTGCGGGCATCACGTGCGTCCTGGTCGAAATGCACAAGGGCGACGTCGAACTCGCACTCGAAGCCATCCGTCTCTGCGGAAAGGAGAAGTCCGCCGTGCTGATGAGCGACTACTTCTCCAGTGAGGAAGAGACCTTCTTCCTCCACGGCACCCCGGAAGGGCTGCGGGAAGGGTTCCCAGCGGACCGAGGGGGCCTGTCCAGCTTGTTGATCGCCGATGGAGGTCTGCGATGACCCGCCCCCTGCCCGCCGTACTGTTCGACGCCGCCGACACCCTCCTCGAACTGACCCCTGCCTTCCCCGAACTTCTCTCCACCTCCTGGCTCGGAGCCGAGGGAGCGCCCTCGGCGCAGGACGTGCGGGAGGCGCTGTGGGCCATCGGAGCTGAGGGCCACTGGCCCGACGACGAGCCGGACGCCGACGCCCGGCTGGCCATGTGGACCGCGTTCTTCCACGACGCGCTGCGGCGCTCGGGCGGTGCCGACTCCCACGCCGCCGCGCAGCGCGCCGCTCGCTATGCCCTGGACCCTGCGCACTACCGCCTGTACCCCGACGTCCTGCCCTGCCTCGACGCACTGCGGGCCGCCGGTCACCAGCTCGCCCTGGTCTCCAACTTCGACGGATGGCTGCGGGACATCCTCGCGGCACACCAGCTCACCGAGCGGTTCGACGAGGTCGTCATCAGCAGCGAGGTCGGCTTCGAGAAGCCCCGCCCGGAGATCTTCGCCCTGACCTGCCAGCGGCTCGGACGGTCGCCTGCGGAGTGCGTTTTCATCGGCGACTCACTCGTCGTCGACATTGACGGGGCGCGGGGTGTCGGCATGCACCCGCTGCTCATCGACCGCTACGGACGCTTCCCCGACCACTCCGGCCCCAAGGTCAGCTCGCTGGAGACCCTCGTGAACCTTGTGTCGAGCCTGCCGCTCACCACCCTGGAGGACGCCCGATGACCAGGGGAACACCTCTCAAGACGGCCGTGGACACAGAGGCTGTGGCCCGCTCCGTCGCCACCGAGCACGGGCTGACACTGTATGGGCCCGCAGGCGAGGGGGTGGACTTCGTGGTCTGCCGCGTCGGGCACCCCGCTCTCGGCGAGGCGGTGCTACGCATCCCCCGTCACAGGGTGTACCTCTCGCCCTACGGGAACGTCGACAGCGCCGTCCTGGTCCGGCAGGAGCACGAGATCGCCGCGTACCTCGGTCCGCTCGGTCTGCCCGTGGCGGCACCGCTGCAGTGGATCGAACAGCCGGACGGCCTCATCGTCTCCCTCGCCGCCCACGTCGAGCACGACGACGTGCCGCTCGACGGGCGCGACGTGGGCCGCTTCCTCGCCGCGCTGCACGGCACGACGCCCCCGTCGGTACGCCTCGCATATCAGGTGCCCGGCGACTTCACGACTTTCTTCATCCAGCGGTTGTCCGACCGGCACGCCAACCTGCTGCTCAAGGCCCCGGCTCTGCCGTGCCTGCCCGCCCCCCACCGGATCGAAGCCGCCCTGGGGGCCGTCCGGGCTCCGCATCGCCTACTGCACCTAGACGTCCGCCGACAGAACCTGCTGGGCCGACAGGGCCGGCTCGCGGCAGTCGTCGATTGGTCCAACGCTCTGATCGGGCCACCGCTCATGGAGCTCGCGAGGGTTGCCGAGTACGCCCTGCTGCCCGACAACGGAATCGACGCGGCGGCCATCCTGGCCGGCTACGCGGAGACGCTGACGACCCCGAGCCTGGACACTCCGGCGGCCATGCTGTATCGGCTGGACACCGCAATCATGCTCGCGCTGGTCTTCCACAGCGTGGCCCCGGACGCCGAGCGCGCCCAAGTCCTCACCGCACGGGCGGAGCACCTACTTGCGCAGCTCCATGCTGCCGTGCGCCCCGCAGACACCGCCGGTTCGTCCCACGAGCAAGGGAAGCAGCGCTGATGGACATCGTCGACCGCTACGGGCTCACGGTCGCCGAGCTCACCGCCGAGGAGGCACTCGCCTCGTCCGGCCCCTGGCGCGGACCGGACGTCGACCTGCTCAGGGTTGTCGATCCCCACCCGCGCGACCAAGCACGCCTCACGGCCGCCGGGTTCATCGTGAAGCCCAGCTGGGTCAACTGGGTCGCACCGCTACGAGCCTCCGAGGCCGAGTTCCTCGGGGCACTCAGCTCCAACGAGAGGCGCAAGGTGCGACGGGGTCTGGAGCTCGCCGCCTCGGCCGGGCTGCGCATGGAGGTGCGGTCGGAGCTGGAGGAAGGCCCGTTGGAGGAGTTCCTGGGCGTGTACGAGAAGCAGGTCGCCGACATGCGCAACGGCGTGAACCTGGCCCGCGGCGAGCAGCGGTCGCTCCTGGAGCAGTCCGGTTCCCACATCGGTGTCTTCGCGTACGAAGGAAGCCGCATGGTGGGCGGGTGCGTCTGCCGGGTGCGCGCGGACGGCTCCTTGCTCCAGCTGCGCTATGTGGCCACTGCGGATGTCGACCAGCGCGGCTCCCTGACACGCGCCCTGTACATGGCGGCATTCCAGGCCGGCCGGGACCTGAGCTGCGCCCGCATGTCCCTGGGTAACGACACCTCTCTGTACGGGCATATCACCTCCCCCGGCCTGTACGAGTTCAAGAAGCGGCTCGGGTTTACCCCGCTGCCTTCGGAAGCTGTCGACCCCGGTCTGGGAGGCGACGAGGCCGACCGCTTCGTGTCGCTGCGTGCTCTGACCGACCCGTCGCTGCTCCTCGCCTACGATGCCGGGTCCGGCACATTGGATGGTGTGTGGGAGAACCGCCCCCAGGGGCTCCGACTGCACATCCTGGCATCGGGGGAAGAGGTGGACCTCGCGCCGTACCGGGCAGACTTCCTCAGCCGAGTCGAGGTGACCGTGGTCCCCTGAGGTGAGGCGGCCGAAGCCGTCTCCGGGCCGTGGCAGCACGCACCGATAGCACTGAAGTCCCAGGTCAGCCTGCGATAGGTGAACAAGGCTCGACTGAGGCGATCCGCACCCTCACCCCTCGCTCCATCGAGAGCGGTGCCGAGTTCGAACGCCGCTACCCGGACGTGGCCCGGCCCTTGCGGCGCAGCGGCAACCGCTCCGCCGCCTGCCCGCCGCCATCGCGCAGGGCCGGCCCACCGGGGCCCTCGCCGTGCTGTACGGCGAAGACACCCGGTTCGGCGAGCGCGCCCGCACCCTCCTCATCGGCCTCGGCCGGCTGCGCCAGCACGCTGAGCCGGTCGCCGCACGGGAAGCGTCCCGGTGGCCGCTGAGGCAGGCTGGAACCATGCCCGAGCTGCCCGAAGTCGAGGCCCTGCGGGAATTCCTCTCCGTCCACGCCGTCGGCCGGACGGTGGAGCGGGTCCTGCCCGCCGCCTTCCACGTCCTGAAGACCTACGACCCGCCCGCCACCGGTCTGGCCGGGCAGCCGATCACCGCCGTCCACCGGCACGGCAAGTTCCTCGACCTGACCGTGGGTCCCCTCCACCTCGTCACCCACCTGGCCCGCGCCGGCTGGCTGAAGTGGCGGGACGCCGTGCCCGCAGCCCCGCCCCGCCCCGGCAAGGGCCCGCTGGCCCTGCGCGTGGTCCTCGACGACGGCTCCGGCTTCGACCTCACCGAGGCCGGTACGCAAAAGCGCCTCGCCGTGTACGTGGTCCGCGACCCCGCCGACGTCCCCGGCATCGCCCGGCTCGGCCCCGACCCGCTCGCCGGCGACTTCGACCGCGACCGGCTCGCCGCGCTCCTCGCCCCCGAGAGCCGCCTGCTCAAGGGCGCCCTGCGCGACCAGAGCCTGATCGCGGGCATCGGCAACGCCTACAGCGACGAGATCCTGCACGCCGCCCGGCTCTCCCCCTTCAAGAACGCCGGACGCCTCACCGACCAGGAGACCACCGTCCTGTACGAGGCGCTCCGCACCACCCTCACCGACGCCGTCGCACGCGGCCGGGGAGTGGCCGCCGGCCACCTCAAGAAGGAGAAGAAGACCAACCTGCGGGTCCACGGCAAGGACGGCGAACCCTGCCCCGTCTGCGGCGACACCATCCACTCGGTCAACTTCGCCGACTCCTCCCTCCAGTACTGCCCCACCTGCCAGACCGGCGGCAAGGTCCTCGCCGACCGCCGCCTCAGCCGCCTGCTCAAATGAGCCGGGACCGCCAGGGCCCGGACGGATTGGCCGGATGGCGAGCTGCGCCTAAACTCCACCGGCATGCTGCGCGTACTGGCTGTGGACGACGAGGAACCGGCGCTGGCCGAACTGCTCTACCTGCTGCGCGCCGACCCCCGGGTGCGCGCGGTGGAGGGCGCGACCGACGCGACCGAGGCGCTGCGGCGCATCACCCGGGCCGTGGAGGCGGGACCGGACGGTGACGAGGCCATCGACGTGCTCTTCCTCGACATCCAGATGGCCGGGCTCACCGGGCTCGACGTGGCCCGCCTGCTGGCCGGATTCGCCCGCCCGCCGCTCATCGTCTTCGTCACCGCCCACGAGGGCTTCGCCGTCCACGCCTTCGACCTCAAGGCCGTCGACTACGTCCTCAAGCCCGTCCGCCGCGAGCGCCTCGCCGAAGCCGTCCGGCGCGTCGCCGAACAGGCCGAGGCCCTCGGGCACCGCAGGGCCTCGCCGCCCGCCACCACCACCCCCGACACCATCCCGGTCGAACTCGGCGGCGTCACCCGCCTCGTCGCCGTCCAGGACATCGCCTACGCCGAGGCCCAGGGCGACTACGCCCGGCTGCACACCCTGGACACCAGCCACCTGGTCCGCATTCCGCTCACCACGCTGGAGGAGCGCTGGCAGCAGCACGGCTTCGTCCGCGTCCACCGCCGCCACCTCGTCGCCCTCCACCGCATCGACGAACTGCGGCTCGACGGCGGCTCGATGAGCGTCCGCGTCGGCGACGCCGAACTCGCCGTCTCCCGCCGGCACGCCAGCCGACTGCGCGGACTGCTCCTCAGACGCTCCGTGAGCTGACCCGTCTGACCTGGCTGTTCGCCGCCGGGCCGGCCGCCCGAAGAGTTCCGCCGACCCCTTCAACCGGCTCCGGCGAGCGGTTAGACTCCCCGCCGTGTCCGCAGAGCCAGCGCCGCGCCGCGAGACCGTGACCGGCGAACCCCGGCGCGTGCACCGGCCCCAGCGCCCCCACACCCGCTGGGAGATCGACGAACAGACCACCCTTGGCGCCGCCTATGTCCGCTCCCTGATGCGCGGCCAACTGCGCACCGGCCTCGCCGTCCTCGCCGTCCTCGTCCTGCTCCTGGGCACCCTGCCGCTCTTCTTCGGGGCCCTCGGCAGCGCCACCGTCGTCTGGGCCGTCCTCGGCTTCGCCGCGTACCCCGTCCTCGTCCTGCTCGCCTGGTGGTACGTCCGCCGCGCCGAGCGGAACGAGAGCGACTTCGCCCGCCTCGTCGAGGGCGCCGAGCACCGCGGTGGGCCGTGAACCCGGCCTACGCCGTACCCGCCGTCGCCGTCGTCGTCCTCGCCACCGTCCTGATCGGCGGCTTCGGCCTGCGCCTGTCCCGCACCACCTCCGACTTCTACGTCGCCTCCCGCAGCGTCGGCCCGGGCCTCAACGCCGCCGCCATCAGCGGGGAGTACCTCTCCGCCGCCTCCTTCCTCGGCGTCGCCGGACTGCTCCTCGTGCACGGCCCGGACATGCTCTGGTACCCGGTCGGCTACACCGCCGGCTACCTCGTCCTGCTCGTCTTCGTCGCCGCCCCGTTGCGCCGCTCCGGCGCGTACACCCTTCCCGACTTCGCCGAGAGCCGCCTGGAGTCACGGCGGGTGCGGCTGCTCGTCTCGGTGTTCGTGGTCGGCGCCGGATGGCTCTACCTGGTCCCGCAGCTCCAGGGCGCCGGGCTGACCCTCTCGCTGCTCACCGGCGCGCCCCGCTGGCTCGGCGGTGCCGTCGTCGCCGCCGTCGTCATCCTCGCCGTCGCCGCCGGAGGGATGCGTTCCATCACCTTCGTGCAGGCATTCCAGTACTGGCTCAAACTCACCGCGCTGCTCGTCCCCGCCTTCTTCCTGCTGCTCGTCCGGTACCGCGACGGCGGCGCCGCCCCCGCCTTCCCCGACATTCCCGATGCCCTGCTCGACGGCGCCGGCGCCGACCAGCCGCTCGCCACCAGCCGCGCCGACCACCCGCTCTACGCCACCTACGGCCTGATCATCGCCACCGTGCTGGGCACCATGGGCCTGCCGCACGTCGTCGTCCGCTTCTACACCAGCCCGCACGGCCGCGCCGCCCGCCGTACCACCCTCATGGTCCTCGCCCTGGTCGGCTTCTTCTACCTCCTGCCGCCCGTCTACGGCTGGCTCGGTCGCCTCTACGCCCCCGCCCTCAGCCAGGCCCACGACGCCGACGCCACCGTGCTGCTCCTGCCCGGCCTCATGGTCGGCGGGGTCGGCGGCGACCTCCTCGGCGCCCTGGTCGCCGGGGGCGCGTTCGCCGCCTTCCTCTCCACCGCCTCCGGACTGACCATGGCGGTCGCCGGGGTGCTCACCCAGGACGTGCTGCCCGCCCGGGGCGTGCGCCACTTCCGGTTCGCCACCCTCCTCGCCATGGCGGTGCCGTTCGCCGGAACGGTCCTGGTCAGCGGCGTGCCCGTGGCCGACGCCGTCGGCATGGCCTTCGCCGTCTCCGCCTCCGCCTTCTGCCCCCTGCTCGTCCTCGGCATCTGGTGGCGGCGCCTCACCCCGCCAGGCGCCGCCGCCGGGCTCCTCCTCGGTGGCGGCGCCTCCCTGCTCGCCGTCGGCCTCACCGTCGCCGGCCTCGTCCGCACCGGCTGGTTGCACACCCTGCTCGCCTGGCCCGCCGTCTGGTCGGTGCCGGTCGGCTTCCTCACCATGGTCCTCGTCTCCCTCGCCACCCCCGGCAGCGTGCCGCCGCACACCAGCGCCACCATGACCCGCCTCCATCTGCCCGAGGCCCTCACCGTCCGCCGCCCGCCCCCGCCCGGCGAACCCGTCCCGGGCGCACCCTCCGCCCGCCGCTCCCGTGTCACCGGAGGCGGCCGATGAGCTCCACCGCCGTCCTCCTCGCGCTCTGCCCGCTGCTGCTCGCCGGAGGCTTCCTGGCAGGCCGCCGCACCGCCCACCCCGCCGGCCGCAGCGACCTCGGCACCCCCGTCGAACGCGCCACCTTCGAGACCCTGCACACCGCCTCCCTCGCCGCCCCGCCGCTGCGCGCCGGACTCACCGAGGACAGCGCCCGCAAGGCGGCCCGCCGGCTGCGTTCCCTGCTGGGCACCGACGCACTCTGCCTGACCAGCCGTTCCACCGTCCTCACCTGGCACGGCACCGGCGAGCACCACGCCAAGCAGGTCCTCCACCGGCTCTGCGAGGTGCTCGACGCGGGCCGCAGCGCCGCCTTCGACTGCGGCTGCCGCGCCGACGACTGCCCGCTGCGCTGGGCCGTGGCCGCCCCGATCGTCGTCGACCACCGGGTCCTGGGTGCCCTCGTCGCCTACGCGCCCCGCGAGTCGGCGGTGCTGGCCCGCGCCACCGACGAGGTGGCCCGCTGGGTCTCGGTCCAGCTGGAGCTGGCCGAGCTCGACCGTTCCCGCACCCGGCTCATCGAGGCCGAGATCAAGGCGCTGCGGGCGCAGATATCGCCGCACTTCATCTTCAACTCGCTGGCAGCCATCGCCTCGTTCGTCCGCACCGACCCGACCCGCGCCCGTGAACTCCTCCTGGAGTTCGCCGACTTCACCCGCTACTCGTTCCGCCGCCACGGCGAGTTCACCACCCTCGCCGACGAACTCCACTCCATCGACCAGTACCTGGCCCTGGTCCGCGCCCGCTTCGGCGACCGGCTCTCCGTCACCCTCCAGATAGCCCCCGAGGTACTCGCCGTCACGCTGCCCTTCCTCTGCCTCCAGCCGCTGGTGGAGAACGCCGTCAAACACGGACTGGAGGGCGCTGTCACCCGCAGCCGCATCACCATCACCGCCCAGGACGCCGGGGCGGAGGCCGAGGTCGTCATCGAGGACGACGGCGTCGGCATGGACCCCGACCGCCTCCGCGCCCTCCTGCGCGGCGAGGGCGGCCCGTCCGCGGGCGTCGGCCTCCTCAACGTCGACGAACGCCTGCGCACCGTCTTCGGCGACCCCTACGGCCTGGTCATCGAGACGGCCCGAGGCGCCGGCACCCGCATCACGGTCCGCATCCCGAAGTTCCGCGCGGGGGTGCACTCCTCGCCGCCGGAGACGGCCGGCTAGGACCGCGAGAGCGCCTCCGACGCGCGTACCTCCCCCCTCGGGACCGAGCACGCCCGCTGCGCGCCGCCCCGGGCGGGCCGCACGGGACCGGCAGGCCGATCCGCTGACGACCGAGGCGGACGACCACTTGGCTGTGGCTGGTTCCGACCGGGCCGGGAGCCCCCGGCCGGCGACCGTCCCGGCGCGGGCCGTCGCACCGACCGGCCGTTCCGGCCGTGGGGCCCCTCAGGCTGACGCGGCCTCACCCACCAGTTCTGAAACCGCGGCACGGGCGGCTGAGGCCCGTCTCAGAACAGATGGATGGCCAGGTGCCCCAGCGGCAGCCCCAGGCGCCACGCCGGGGTCCACACCTGGGGCCGCTCCTCGTCGACCTGGACGGCGGCGCCGGGGACCGCGTCCAGGTCGGGGGCGAGGAGTTCGGTCTCCTCCAGCCACCGCCAGGCGGCCCGCGCGAGGCGCAGGTCCATGTCCCCGGGGCCGCGCGCGCCACGCTCGGCCAGCCGCCCCGCCACCCACTCCTGCCAGTGCTGGTCGTACGCGGTGAGGGCGAGCCAGGTCTCCAGTTCGGTGACGACGCGGATGCCCGAGAGGGCGTCCTCGGTGTCGGCGAGGAAGACGGTGAGGGCCAGCGCCTCCCGGCCGGCCCGGAACTCGAAGGTGCTCGGCGGCATCAGGTCCCCGGTGCGCAGCAGTTCCTCCGCGATGTACTCCGCGTAGAACCACGCCATCGGCACCGCCGTGCCGCCTGTTCCGCCGCTCCCGTCCGTACCGGTCCCGCTCTCGTACCGCATGCCGTCCTGCCTTCCTCCGGTCCGCGTCCCCGCCACCCGGGCCGGTGGCCCGCGAGGGCGGACAGGGACAGCCGATTACCGCGAGGGGCCACCCGGCAAGGCGCTTTGCCGAGCTTTGACCGAGCGTACGGTTTCAGCGCAGGTCGGTGGCGTATCCCGGCAGAACCCTGCGAAGCGCCCGCAGCGCGTAGTAGGCGCGGGACTTGACGGTGCCCACGGGGATGCCGAGCACGGCTGCTGCCTCCGCGACACTGGCGCCGCGGAAGTAGACCTGGTGCAGGACGGCCCGGTGCTCGGGGCTGAGGGTGCGGACGGCCTCGCGGACGTCCAGCGTGGCCGCCGAGCGCTCCGCGTGGTCGGCGGCGACCTTGGAGTGCTCCAGGACCGCGTCGCCCACCTCGGCGGGGCGGGCGCGGCGGGCCCGGCGGGCGTCGATGGCCAGCCGCCGCGCCACGGTGAACAGCCACGGCCGGATCGAGCCGTAGTCGGACCGCAGCGCCTCCGGGTGCTGCCAGACACGGACGAACGTCTCCTGGACGAGGTCCTCCGCGCGCTGGCGGTCGCCGTCGGTCAGGCGGAGAAGGTAGGCGAAGAGGGCTCCGCCGTGCTCGTGCTGGAGGGCCGCGAGCTCCCGCTCGTGCGTGCGCGCCGCCGGGGCCTCGAAGGTGGTGTGGGTCACGGTGGTCATGGGCGTATGCCAACGCAGCGGGCCCGCGACCGACATACGCCGTGCGGGGCTCTGCGGCGGGCGGTCGATGCTGTCGGTGAGTGGTGCGGCGAACGGGCGACCGGACCGGCGCAGTGCCGGGACCGGGTTCAGGGGACCACCGTCACCGGCCAGCGGCCCGCCTTCACCAGGCGGACCGCCACCGAACCGACGATGCGGTGTCCGGCCTGCTCGGAGGCGCCGACCACCACGGCGTCCGCGGTCAGCTCGTCCGCCGCCTGGACCAGGCCGGCGTACGGGTCGCCGTGGAAGGTGTGGAACTCCCAGCGCACCTCGTAGAGGTCCCGCAGCCGCTCCGCCGAGGCGCGCACCTCGCGTATCAGGTCCTCCGCCAGGCCGTCCGGGGCGGCCGGGACCGGCATGCCCATCGCGGTACCGGCGGCGACCACCGGCTGGACGTAGACGATGGTGAGCAGCGACTGCTGGCGGCGCGCGAGTCCGGCCGCGTACGCCGCCGCGCGCAGCGAGGGCGCCGACCCGTCGAGGCCGGCGAGGATCACCTTCGGGCCGTCCGTGCCGCGTTCGAACGAGGACGACTGGTGGCTGGTCACAGCCCAGAGGATAGGCGGTCGAGCCCGCGTCGGGGCGCGTCCCATCGGGTGCATGTGCCCCGGCACCCGGTGTGGGGGAGCGGTGGCGGGCCCGCCCGCGTGCGAGTCATGAGATATGACGAACGACGCGCCCCTGGTCCCCCGAAGACTCCTGCTGCGGACCGCCGCGGTCCTCGGCGCCGCCGTCACCACCCGCCTGCTCACCGCCGACCCGGTCGCCGCACCCGGTGGCCCCCTGCCGTCGGCCGGCCCGCCGCCCGCCTCGGGCCCGGGCACCGCGCTCCCCACCCGCCCCGACCACCGCCTGCGGCCGCTCGCCGGCTACGCGGCCCCCGAGCGGGCCGGCCGCCTGCCGACCCCGGTACGGACCCGGCCGATCCTGCGGATGCCGGGCGCCGCCCACCCCATGGTGCTGACCTTCGACGACGGCCCCGACCCCCGGTACACCCCGCCCATCCTCGACCTGCTCCGCCGGCACCACGTGCGGGCGACCTTCTTCGTCTGCGGCGAGATGGCGGAGACCCAGGGCGGTCTGTTGCGGCGGATGGTCGACGAGGGCCATGTGATCGGCAACCACACCTGGTCGCACCCGCTGCTCACCCGCGCCTCCACCGCCGTGGTCCGCGCCGAGCTGGAGCGCACCAGCGAGGCCGTCGAGCGCGCGGTGGGACAGCCCCCGCGGTGGATGCGCGCCCCGTACGGCGCGTGGAACCGCCGGGTCTTCCGGCTCGGCGCCGAACTCGGCATGGACGCCTTCGCCTGGACGGTCGACTCGCTGGACTGGCGGGAGCCCGGCACCCGCACCATCATCGACCAGGTGCTGAACGGGGCCGGGCCGGGCGTCATCGTGCTGGCCCACGACGCGGGCGGCGACCGCTCGCAGACGGTGACCGCGCTCCGGACCTACCTGCCCCGTCTCCTCGCCGACGGCCACCGCTTCACCGTGCCGGTGCGCGGGGAGGTCTGACGCCGCGCCGCCCGCGTCGCCCCCGTACCCCGGCCGGTTGGAAGGCGCCGACGCAGGGGATCAGGCGCGGCTCGGGGCGGCCGGGTGCCTGTGCGGGCGCCGGGTCGGGAAGCTCCCACGGCGCCGCGTGCGCGCCGTGCACGGTGAAGACCGTTTCGCCCGCCCGTCAGCCCGTCGGGTGGGGTGCCCGGGCCGGCGGCGGGTCGATCCGGGCCGCGCGGTGCGGCTCCGTCGGCCGCACCGGCGCGGCGTCCCCGACCCCGGACACCTGCGTCCGTACCGCCGGTGAGGCGGGCAGGGCGGCGGGGGAGGGGGCGCCGGTGGCGGCGGCCGGGGCGGGCTGCGGCGGGCGGCTGTCGTACTCGCCGGAGCCGTTGCGGATCAGGGCCAGCCCGGTCAGCAACAGCAGGGCCAGGATGCCCCAGGGGGCCGGCCGCGACGGCGGGCCGAGGCGGTCGAAGGGCCGGGGCTCGGGCATGGCGGCTTCCCCTCTCGACGTGGCCGGACGGGCCTGGCGCCACGGTAGGCGCGGCCTACCGGTGCGGCGACCGGGCGGCGGCGAACAGGTGGTGGGAAGAGGGGCCACCCGTCCGCGTCCCTGACGGGGCGACGAGGCGTACGGGCGCGGCGGCGCCGCGTTCTTGACGGGAAATCATCTGTGGGTGCGACCACGCTGACACCCCGCCAAGATGCGTCCGGCGGCGCCCGTGGCCCTGGTGTGTCCCTCCGGCCGGGCGCGCCCATCCGGGTCGTCACCTCCCGTCGGGCCTGTCGGCCGTGAGCTGGGAGAACCGTGCGGGCCGGGGGCGCCGCCCGGCGTGTCGGCCGGTGCGGGAGGCGGGCGCCGACATGCGGGCGCCCGCGCGCGGTCCGAGGGTCTGCCCTGGGAGGCGCTGCCCGTCGACCGACCGGGGGACCGCCCCCGGGGTGTCTCCCGCGGAGGTCCCAGATGCGTACTCCCCGTGCCCGCACGGTCGCCGCCGCGTGCGTGCTGCTGGCGCTGTCGGCCCCGTCGGCCGCGGCGGACGGCGGCACCGGCAACATCGTCGTCGCCCCGGCGGTCACCACCCGGGACGAGCCCGTGACCGTCACCGTCCACGCCGCTTCGTGCCGTACCGGTTCGGCGTCCTCCCCGGCCTTCGGCGAGACACCGCTGACCCCGCGGGCGGACGGCACCGGGGGCCACGCCGCGCCGGCCGTCGCCCGCGACGTGGCGCCCGGGAGCTACGACATCACCGTCACCTGCGACGACGGCCGGTCCGTCACGCGCACCGCGGCGTTCACCGTCGTCGACGGCGGGCTCCACGGCGGCCACGGCCCCGCGCCGGCCGACGGCTCCTCCTCCGCAGACCTGGTCGTCGGCGGCCTCATGGTGGCCTTTGCCCTCATCGGCGGCGGGGTGCTCTGGCTGCGGGGCGAGGGCGGGGAACAGGGCCGTCCTCCGGAGTGAGCGGGGCGGGCCTTACCGCTTCAGGTGCGGGAACAACTCCAGGAACGGCTCGGCCGTGGTCGCCACGCCCCGGCTGTAAGGCGCGTCGAAGTCCCAGATGAGGAAGAGCAGGAAGGCGATCAGGGCGGAGAAGAGCCCGGCGAGGACCATCTCCCGGGCCGTCCGCCGGATCTGGAGCGCGAAGACCATCCCCAGAGTCACCAGCCCGCCGGTGATCAGCCCGAACCACACCACAGCCGGCATCGTCGCCTCCGTGCTGTCGGCGCGGGCGCCGCGCGCCTGGTCCGCCGCCGTCACCTGGTCCATCAGCGGCTGGTACGCCTGCGCCTCGAACTCGTCGGCCGGCTCGTAGTCGGTGACGGTGTGACGCACCCGGTCGATCAACCGGGCGCCCTCGTCGGTGAGTTCACCGTCGGCCATCGCCTTCCACTCGGTGGTCGTGACATGGCCGACATAGGCGTCGACATCCGCTCGGATGCGGTCCCGCACGTCCGCCGGGTAGACGCGGACCCGCTCGGCGATCTCGTGCAGTGCCTGGGCCTCGGCGCGGACGTGGTCCTCCGCCGCGTTCCGCGCCTCCCAGACGCCCGCGATGGCCAGACCCAGCACGATCGCGTAGACCACGCCGATCATCATCGTCATGTACTCGATGACGTCCGGGGTCTCGCTGGGGTCGTCGTCGTCCCCGACGCGCCGGTGACGCAGGGTGGTCACCAGCACCACGACCGCGCAGACGACCGCCATCGCGAGAGTGAGAACAAGCCATTCCGACATGGGTTCCTCCGGCGGTCAGCGCGGTCGCAGCGCGGCGACCGCGAGGACCGCGGGCGCCGTGATGAGCAGGGTGAGCGAGACGAGTGAGGGGCCGTTCCCGGGCGGGGCGCGCCGGGCCGGCGGGCGGTAGGCCGGGTAGACCACCGGCTTCACCGAGGGGCTGGGCGACGCCGACGGCGTCGGGGACGGCTCCGGGGGCGGCGCCGGCCTCGGCTCGGGGGGCGACGTCGGCGGCGGGGGAGCCGGAGGCGTCGGTCGTACGTGAGGCGGTACGGCCTTCGGGGGCGCGGGCTCCGGCGTCGGCGCGGGAGTCGGCGGGGGCGGCGCAGGGGGTGGTGGCGTCGGGGTCGTGGGGGTGGGGGCCGGCGGGAGCGGCCCGGCCGAGCAGTCGCCGTCGGTGGAGACCGCGATGCCGCCTTCCTCCTCGCCGCCGCCGATCGAGACGTAGCCGCAGTCGGAGGCGTGGGCGGGCGGAGCCGCGGTCAGCAGCCAGGCCAGGCAGGCGACCGCCAGCAGGCAGGCCGGGCGGAGCAGAGCCCGGAACCCCGTAAGGCGTAAGAGGGCTGCCGCCCCCCGTGCGGATGCGTACACGCCTCGGATGATGGGCCGCCCGCCCCTGCCGCGCGCGTGGGCCGGGACTGATTGGTCCGATCGGGTGATCTGGGGGTGCAAGGGTTTAGGGCCTGTCCGGCGGATCTTCGTGGAACAGCCCGCGGCGTCCGGTGCGTGCTCTCGGCGTGCGCCCGGATCTCCCTCGTACTGGAGGACGTACTCGGGTGATCCGGGCGTGCGGCGAGAGTGCGTGCCAGGCGTCGCAGGCCCACGAAGACCCGCCGGACAGGCCCTGGCCGGGCCCGGGGCCGCGCGGTCCGGTAACGCTCGGCACGTGTGTCCCGCACCCGCCCCGTTCGCGTGTCCTCGGTCACGTGCCGCCGGCTCCGGAATTTCCGCTTCCGGTGGTCCGGTCATTCGCCGGTGCGGGCCGGCAGTCGCATTTCCGGAATCGGAATCCCGGATTTCTGCGGTAGCTGGTCCAGGTTTCTTCTTTTCGCCCACCCTCGCCGCGCGTTCCGTAACCGCTCCGCCCTTGAGTCCGGAGCGGTTCGGGGGACATGATCCACCCTGCCCCGCAGAGCCGCTGTCGCAGGCTGTGACCGAGAACGGACGGTCAATTTCCGCTTCAACTCGCTGTATTGGCGGGTGATCAGTAGCCTCTGCCCGAACACCGGCTGTCCACCTCTGGGAGACATTGATGGAGCGTCCCGCCTGGGCGCCGCGAGGTATCGACATCACGGTGCCGAGCGTGTCCCGCATCCATGACTACTACCTGGGCGGTTCGCACAACTTCGAGGTCGACCGGGAAGCCGCCCGGCGGGCGGTGGGCTTCCTGCCCGGACTGCCGAAGATCGTCCAGGCCGACCGCGCCTTCACCCGCCGCGCCGTGCGCTGGGCCGTCGGCGAGGGCGTCACCCAGTTCCTCGACATCGGCTCCGGGATCTGCACCTTCGGCAACGTCCACGAGACGGCCCGCGCCGCCGACCCCGGCGCCCGCGTCGTCCTCGTCGACCACGACCCGGTCGCCGTCGCGCACAGCCGCGCGGTGCTGGCGGGCGACGAGCGCGCCGGCGCCTTCACCGCCGACCTGCGCAGGCCGCGGGAGATCCTGGAACACCCGGTCACCGCCGAAGTGCTGGACCTCACCCGGCCGGTGGCCGTCCTGCTGGTGGGCGTCCTGCACTTCGTGGACGACGCCGACGACCCGTATGAGGCCGTCACCGGACTCGTCGAGGGGCTCGCCCCCGGCAGCCTGCTGATCCTCTCCCACGCCGCCCTCGACGCCGTCCCCGGCGGCGAGGAGGGGGTCCGTGGCGCCGTCGAGGTGTACCGCTCGGTCCGCGCCCCGCTGGTGGAGCGCTCCCGGGAGGGCATCGCCCGCTTCCTGGACGGGGTGGAACTGGTCGACCCGGGCCTGGTCCCGCTGCCGCGCTGGCGCCCCGAGGACTCCGTGGACGACGAACATCCGTACGCTTTCTCGGGCTTCGGCGGCGTCGGGCGGGCGGCGTGAGCGCGCGGGCCGAGGCCGAGGACCGCCTGCGCCGGTTCGCCGCGATCTGGAGCCGCGCCGTCTATCCGGTGACGACCACCTCGCGCACCCGCGCCGAACTGGAGGACCAGCTCCTGCCGCTGGCCGGCCGGCTCAGCGAGGCCCTCACCGACCGCACCCTGGAGAGCGAGGCCGGGCAGTACGCGGGCGCCGCCCTGGTGGCCGCCCACTGCACCGACCCCGAGGCGCTCAGCCGCAGCCTCGACGTGGTCGACTCCTACCTGGTGCTGTACTGCGGCGCCGAGGGCGACCGCGAGGAGCAGCGCGCCCGCTGCGCGCGCCTCCAGCACCGGATGGCCGCCGGATACGCCCGCGCCCTGCGCGAGCGCACCCTCGCCGAGCAGGAGGCCGTCGCCCACGCGGCCCTCGACGCGCGCAGCGCCGTCGCCGAGGCCCTGCACGACAGCGAGGTCCGCTTCCGGGCCGTCTTCCAGGGCGCCGCCATCGGCATCGCCATCGCCTCGCTGGACGGCAGGGTGCTGGAGGCCAACGACACCCTGGTCCGCATGTTCGGCGGCCTCGGCCACGCGGTCCGCCGCAACCTCACCGAGTGGGTGCACCCCGACGACGCGCCGCACGTCTGGAATCTTTACGGCGAACTGGTGCGCGGCGAGCGCGAGAGCTACCGCGTCGAGAAGCCCTTCTTCCGCAGCGACGGCACGGTGCTGTGGACCAACCTCACCGTCTCCCTGCTCCGCGACGCCGACGGCGCTCCCCAGTACCAGCTGGCGCTGCTGGAGGACACCACCGAGCGCCGCCTGCTCCACCTGCGCCTGCGGTACGAGGCGACCCACGACGCGCTCACCGGGCTGCCCAACCGCACCCTCTTCTTCGAGCGGCTGGAGAAGGCCGTCACCCGGCCCGAGGGCCACTTCTCCCTGTGCTACCTGGACCTGGACGGCTTCAAGACCGTCAACGACAGCCTCGGCCACGCCGCCGGCGACCGGCTCCTCGTGGAGGTCGCCGACCGGCTCCAGTCCTGCGCCACCGCCCCCGGCGAGATGGTCGCCCGGCTCGGCGGCGACGAGTTCGTCGCGCTCACCACCGATCCGCGCGACGAACCCGGCCGCAGTGAGCTGGCCGGGCGCATCCTCCAGGCGCTGGAGGCCCCGATCCGCATCGACGGCCGCGAGCTGCTGGTCCGCGGCTCCATCGGTGTGGTCGACGGGCCGAGCGGTGAGCGCGGCCCCGCCGAGGTGCTGCGCAGCGCCGACATCACGATGTACCGGGCCAAGTCGGCGGGCGGCAACCGCTTCGAGCTGGCCGACCCGGAGTCAGACGCCCGCGCCATCACCCGGCACGCCCTGACCACGGCCCTGCCCGCCGCGCTGGAGCGGGGCGAGTTCTTCATCGAGTACCAGCCGCTGGTCCACCTCGGCGACGGAAGCGTGCGCGGCGCCGAGGCGCTGGTGCGCTGGGCCCACCCGCAGCACGGGGTGCTCGGGCCCGACCGGTTCATCCCGCTCGCCGAGCACACCGGGCTGATCGTGCCGCTGGGCCGCTGGGTGCTGGAGGGGGCCGTCCGCCAGGCCCGCCGCTGGCAGGGCGCCGACACCGGGCCGGTCAGGATCAACGTCAACGTCTCCCCGATGCAGCTCCACCACCCCGGCCTGGTCGCCGACACGGTGGACATCCTGGAGCGGGAGGGGCTTGAGCCGGGCGCGCTCTGTCTGGAACTCACCGAGTCCGCGCTGATAGGAGCCGACGACGACCTGCTCAAGCCGCTCAGGCGGCTGGCCGAGATGGGCGTGGACATCGCCCTGGACGACTTCGGCACCGGCTACTCCAACCTCGCCAACCTCCGCCGGCTGCCGGTGAGCGTGCTCAAGCTCGACCGCTCCTTCACCCGGGGGATGCAGCAGTACCCGGCCGACCCGGTCGACCGCAAGATCGTCGAGGGGATCGTCGCGCTCGCCCACAGCCTGGACCTCTCGGTGACCGTCGAGGGAGTGGAGACCGGCGCTCAGGCCGACGCCCTGCGTGAACTGGGCTGCGACACCGCCCAGGGCTGGTTCTACGCCCGCCCGGGCCCGCCCGACCGCCTGCACGCCCTGGCCCTGGCGGACGCCACCGGCTGAGCCCGGCTCAGCCGGTGGCCGCGGGCTCCCGTACCGTCCCGGTCGTCTCCAGCAGCATCCGCTGGAGCTCCCGGGCGGCGCGCGGCGGGTCGACGTCGCCGCGCCGGGCCAGTCCGATGGTCCGGTACAGCCCCGGTGGGGCCAGCGGTGTGACCTGGAGGTCCTGCCCCGCCCTGACGGCCACCATGCGCGGTACCACGGCGTGGCCGAGCCCGGCGCGGACGAAGCCGAGGACCGCGTCCATCTCGCCGCCCTCCACCGCGAAGTCGGGCTCGAACCCCTCGGCCCGGCAGGCGGAGACGGTCAGCTCCCGCAGGTCGTAGCCGTGCCGGAACATCACCAGGCGCTCGCCCGCCAGGTCCGCGATGCGCACCGGGTGGTGCCCGCCCGGCGGCGGTACGCCCCGCCCGGAGATCACCACCAGGTCCTCGCGGAGCAGTTCGGTGGTGAGCAGCGCGGGGGAGGGGGTGGGCAGCGGCAGCACCACCAGCGCCAGGTCGAGGGCACCGCGCGCCAGCTCGCGGACCAGGTCGTGCGAGCCGTTCTCCTCGATCATCAGCCGGATGCCCGGATAGCGGTCGTGGTACGAGCGCAGCACGTCCGGGAGGAGCCCGGTGCACAGGCTCGGGGTGGCGCCGAGGCGGACCCGGCCGCTGCGCAGCTGGACCAGTTCCTGCACCTCGTGGCGGGCGGTGTCGGCGTCCGCGAGGATGCGCCGGGCCAGGGGGAGGAGGGCCTCCCCGGCGTCGGTCAGCGTGATGTTCCCCCGTGCGCGCAGGAAGAGGTCGGCGCCCAGCTCCCGCTCCAGGGCCCGGATCTGCTGGGAGAGGGAGGGCTGCGCGACGTGCACCGTCTCGGCGGCCCGGGTGAAGTGGCGGGTCTCGGCGACCGCCACGAAGTAGAGGAGCTGCTGGAACTGCATATCCCCACATTACCCTCGAATAGGCTACGGCTATGGAATTGAGCTGTTCCATGTCTTGGACCTCTTGGGCCTTCCGGCCCTACCGTCGTGCCTATGGCTCTGGCAACGAGGACGGACCGACGGCCGTCCACGATCCGCACGCTCTGGGACTCGTCCGTCGGCAAGAAGACCGTGATGGCCGTGTCCGGCCTGATCATGCTCGGCTATCTGGTCGTCCACATGCTGGGCAACCTGAAGATCTTCTTCGGGCCCGGTGAGTTCAACGGCTACGCCGCCTGGCTGCGTACCTTGGGCGAGCCGTTCCTGCACCACGAGTGGGCGCTGTGGATCGTCCGGGTGGTGCTGCTGGCAGCCGTGGTCCTGCACGCTCTGTCCGCCGCGCAGCTCAGCCGCCGCGACATCAGGGCCCGCCCGGTCAAGTACGTCCACAAGCGCCCGCGCGCCGGCTACGCCACCCGCACCATGCGCTGGGGCGGGATCATCCTCGCCCTGTTCATCGTCTGGCACATCCTGGACCTGACCACGGGCACCGTCCACGCGGGCGACTTCCAGCACGGCCAGGCGTACCAGAACGTCGTGGGGACCTTCTCCACCTGGTACGGCAACACCATCTACATCGTCGCGATGGCCGCCGTCGGCCTGCACATCCAGCACGGCTTCTGGAGCGCCGCCCAGACCCTCGGCGCGGGCAACAGGAACCGGGACCTGCTGCTGAAGACCACCGCCAACGTCCTGGCCCTCGTCCTGACCCTCGGCTTCGTCGCCGTACCCGTCGCCGTCATGACCGGATTGGTGAGCTGACCATGGCTGACACCGACTACACCCGCTACACGACCGGTGAGCCGATCGCCGACACCAAGGCGCCGGCCGGGGCGGTCGACGCACGCTGGGACACCCGCCGCTTCGAGGCGAAGCTGGTCAACCCCGCCAACCGCCGCAAGCACACCGTCATCGTCGTCGGCACCGGCCTGGCCGGCGGCTCCGCCGGTGCGACGCTGGCCGAACAGGGTTACCACGTCGTCCAGTTCTGCTTCCAGGACTCGCCCCGCCGGGCCCACTCGGTCGCTGCCCAGGGCGGCATCAACGCGGCCAAGAACTACCGCAACGACGGCGACTCCGTGCACCGCCTCTTCTACGACACGGTCAAGGGCGGCGACTTCCGCGCCCGCGAGTCCAACGTCCACCGGCTCGCCCAGATCTCCGTGGAGATCATCGACCAGTGCGTGGCCCAGGGCGTCCCCTTCGCCCGCGAGTACGGCGGCCTGCTCGACAACCGCTCCTTCGGCGGCGTCCAGGTCTCCCGCACCTTCTACGCCCGCGGCCAGACGGGCCAGCAGCTGCTGCTCGGCGCCTACCAGGCGCTCTCCCGGCAGATCGGCGCGGGCACCGTCGAGATGCACCACCGCACCGAGATGCTCGACCTGATCGTGGTCGACGGCAAGGCCCGCGGCATCGTCGCCCGCGACCTGGTCACCGGCCGGATCGACACCTACTTCGCGGACGCCGTCGTCCTCGCCACCGGCGGCTACGGCAACGTCTTCTACCTGTCGACCAACGCCATGAACTCCAACGCGACCGCGATCTGGCGGGCGCACCGCAAGGGCGCGTACTTCGCCAACCCCTGCTTCACGCAGATCCATCCGACCTGCATCCCGCGCACCGGCGACCACCAGTCCAAGCTCACCCTGATGAGTGAGTCGCTGCGCAACGACGGCCGGATCTGGGTGCCCAAGGCCAAGGGCGACCAGCGGGCGCCGGACCAGATCCCCGAGGACGAGCGCGACTACTACCTGGAGCGCATCTACCCCTCCTTCGGCAACCTCGTCCCCCGCGACATCGCCTCCCGCGCCGCCAAGAACGTCTGCGACGAGGGCCGCGGCGTCGGCCCCGGCGGACAGGGCGTCTACCTCGACTTCGCCGAGGCGATCGAGCGGATGGGCCGCAAGGCCGTCGAGGCGAAGTACGGCAACCTCTTCGACATGTACCAGCGGATCACCGACGAGGACCCCTACCAGGTCCCGATGCGGATCTACCCCGCCGTGCACTACACGATGGGCGGCCTCTGGGTCGACTACGACCTCCAGACCACCATCCCCGGCCTCTTCGCCATCGGCGAGGCCAACTTCTCCGACCACGGGGCCAACCGCCTGGGCGCCTCCGCGCTCATGCAGGGCCTCGCCGACGGCTACTTCGTCCTGCCGTCCACCATCAACGACTACCTCGCGCGCAACCCGCACACCGAGGACGTCTCCGCCGACCATCCGGCCGTCGCCGAGACCGTCGCCGAGACCCAGGACCGCCTCAACCTGCTGCTCTCCGTCGACGGCGACCGCACCCCGGACTCCTTCCACCGCGAGATCGGTGAACTCATGTGGGAGTACTGCGGCATGGCGCGCAACGAGGACGGCCTGCGCACCGCGCTCGCCCGCATCCCCCAGATCCGCGAGGAGTTCTGGCGACGGATCAAGGTCCCCGGCACCGGCGAGGAGTTCAACCAGTCGCTGGAGCGCGCCAACCGCGTGGTCGACTACCTGGAACTGGCCGAGCTGATGTGCCTCGACGCGCTGCACCGCGCGGAGTCCTGCGGCGGCCACTTCCGCGTCGAGTCGCAGACCCCGGACGGCGAGGCCGCCCGGCGGGACGAGGAGTTCTCCTACGCCGCAGCCTGGGAGTTCGGCGGCACCGGCGAGGCGCCCGTCCTGCACAAGGAAGACCTGGTCTTCGAGTACGTCCACCCCACCCAGCGGAGCTACGCATGAAGCTCACCCTGCGCGTCTGGCGGCAGAAGAACGCCGACGAGCCCGGAGCCATGTCCACCTACGAGGTGGACGACATCAGCCAGGACATGTCCTTCCTGGAGATGCTCGACACCCTCAACGAGGAACTCACCCTCAAGGGCGAGGACCCGGTCGCCTTCGACCACGACTGCCGCGAGGGCATCTGCGGCGCGTGCAGCCTCGTCATCAACGGCGACGCGCACGGCCCCGAGCGCACCACCACCTGCCAGCTCCACATGCGCTCGTTCTCCGACGGCGACACCATCGACATCGAGCCGTGGCGGGCCTCCGCCTTCCCGGTCATCAAGGACCTCGTCGTCGACCGGTCGGCCTTCGACCGCGTGATCCGGTCCGGCGGCTACATCTCGGCGCCCACCGGCACCGCCCCCGAGGCGCACGCCACCCCGGTGCCCAAGCCCGACGCCGACTACGCCTTCGAGAACGCCGAGTGCATCGGCTGCGGCGCCTGCGTCGCGGCCTGCCCCAACGGCTCCGCGATGCTCTTCACCGCGGCCAAGGTCAGCCACCTCAACGTCCTCCCGCAGGGCGCGCCCGAGCGCGAGTCCCGCGTGCTGTCCATGGTGGCCAGCATGGACGCGGAGGGCTTCGGCGGCTGCACCCTCGCAGGGGAGTGCGCCACGGCCTGCCCGAAGGGCATCCCGCTCTTCTCCATCACCAACATGAACAAGGAGTGGCTGCGCGCCACCCGCAAGGGCGGCAAGCGCTGACCCGTTTCCCCGGACAGGCGGGACCGGCCGTGGTGCTCAGCCCTCCGGTCCCGTCCCGTGTCCCGCGCCCCTCCGGGCGGGCCACCCCGAGAGCCCCGTCACCGTCCCGGCCGGTCGGTGACGGGGCTCCCGCGTGTCTCAGTCCCCGTCCGGCGGAGTGAACCGGGCCAGCCGCGCGAGCCGCCGGTAGGAGTCCAGCAGGCCCGCCCGGTCGTACGTACTGGTCGTCACCAGCACCTCCTGGGCCCCCGTCGACTCGATCAGCCGCCCCAGCCGCTCCGTCACCTGCTCCTCGGTGCCGTACACCCCGCTGTCCAGCCCCCTCTCCAGCAGGCCCCGCTGCCGCTCGGGCAGCTCCATGGCCTCGATCCGCGCGGCCGGCGCCAGCGGCGGGAAGGTGCCGTGGGTGCGGGCGTGCGACATCGCCCACGCCTCGGGGAGCAGCAGGCGGCGGGCGGCCCGCTCGTCTCCGGCGAGGGCGACCTCGCCGGAGACCACCACGTACGGCTCGGCCGCCCAGGGGCCCGGCCGGAACTCCTCGCGGTAGGTCCGCGCCGCCTGGGCCAGCTTCTCCCGGCGCGGACCGCCGATCACCAGCGGCAGCCCGGCCGCGGCGGCCGTCCGCGCGCCCGCCCCGGTGGCCAGCACGAAGGCGGGGACACGCACGGCGTCGGCCGGGCGGGCCCGTACCCCGGAGGCGGCGGGCCCGTCGAAGTAGCCGAGCAGTTCGGCGAGGCGTTCGGTGAAGGCGTCCGCCTCCTCCTTGCCGCTGCCCAGCGCCTTGCGGACCCCGTCGGTGAAGCCGACAGAACGCCCGAGCCCCATGTCGATCCGGCCCGGGAACAGGGACTCCAGCACGCCGAACTGCTCCGCCACCACCAGCGGCTGATGGTTGGGCAGCATCACGCCCCCGGTCCCCACCCGGATGCGGGAGGTCGCCGAGGCCACCGCGGCCGCCAGGACCGCCGGGGCGGAGCCGGCGACGCCCGGCACTCCGTGGTGCTCCGAGACCCAGAACCGGTGGTACCCGAGCCGTTCCGCCTCCCGAGCCAGCGCTACCGTGTCCCGCAGCGCCTCACCCACCGGACGGTCCTCCCGCACCCGGGAGCGGTCCAGGACCGAGAAGCGGACGCCGGGGAAGGGGCCCGCCCCGGCGGAGGCGGAGGGGGCAGGGGAGGGAGAGGGGGCGGCGGGGCCCGTCGGGCCGGTCATGGTACTCACCTCCGCTGCAACGCCGCGCGCCGCGCGCGCGATTCCCCCGGGGGCTACCGTGGCCCGGTGACCGAGCCGCGCCCGATCGCCGTCTTCGACCTCGACGGCACCCTCGCCGACACCACCCACCGCCAGCACTTCCTGGAGCGCTCCCCGCGCGACTGGCGGGGCTTCTTCGCCGCTGCGCCCACCGACCCGCCGCTCGCCGAGGGCGTCGCGCTGGCCCGCGAGGCCGCCGCCGGCTGCGACCTGCTCTACCTGACCGGGCGTCCGGAGCGCTGCCGGGCCGACACCGAGGCGTGGCTGCGGGAGCACGGCCTGCCCGAGGGGCCGGTGCGGATGCGCCGCGAGCACGACCGGCGCCCGGCCGTACGCGCCAAACTGGAGGTGCTGAGCGCGCTGCGGGCCACCCGCCCCGTGCGGATGCTGGTCGACGACGACCCGCTGGTCCTGGCCCAGGCGCAGCGGGCGGGGTTCCAGGTGGTGGACGCCGACTGGGGGCGGACCTCCGCGGAGTTGCGCGCGGGGCAGGAGCGTGAGGACCGGACCTGAGGGGTCTGAGGGGGCCGGCCCCGCGGTGGCGGGCCGGCCGGTCGTCAGCCGCCGTCGGAGCCCTCCAGGCGGAAGCCCACCTTCAGCCCCACCTGGTAGTGGGCGACCTGCCCGTCGGCGATGGCGCCGCGCACCTGGGTGACCTCGAACCAGTCGAGGCCGCGCAGGGTCTGGGAGGCGCGGTCGATGCCGTTGCGGATCGCCTGGTCGACGCCCTCGGGCGAGGTGCCGACGATCTCGGTGACGCGGTACACGTGATCGGACATGGCGGACGTCCTCCTTGCGCAACGGGCGGGCTCCCCGAGACAGGTGTCGTCACCCCACCGTAATGGGAGGATTCGCCCTCAGCCTCTTGACCGCCGCTTTGGTCTATACCAAGGTGAGGTGGAGCCCGTACGAGCGTGCGCGCTCCCCCCCACGTCGGGACCCGTCTCCCTCCTGTCCTCAGGCAGAAAGCGACCCACGTGAAGACCCGCTGTACCGCCTTCGTCGTATTCCTCGCCTCCGCCTCCCTCCTGGCGGGCTGCGGACTCGTGCCCGGTGGCGACGACCGTGAAGAGATCACGCTCTGGCTCATGAAGGACAGTGCGACAGCCGACTTCATCGAGCGGTTCACCAAGGAGTTCGAGAAGGAGCACCCCTCGCTGAGGCTCAAGGTCGAGAGCCAGGACTGGGGCGGCATCACCGAGAAGGTCGACAAGGCGCTCAGGACCGGCGACGACTCCGCGCCCGACGTCATCGAGGTGGGCAACACCCAGGTCGCCCAGTACGTGGACGGCGGCGGCCTGGTCGACCTGACGCTGGAGTCGATGCGCGACCTCGGTATGGACGACTGGCTGCCCGGACTGGCCGCGCCCGGACGGTTCGGCGGCTCGCAGTACGGCATCCCCTGGTACGCCGCCAACCGTGTCGTCCTCTACAACAAGGACGTCTTCGCCGAGGCCGGCGTCAGCAAGCCCCCGAAGACCCGGGAGCAGTGGATCGCCGACACCACCAGGATCAACGAGACCGGCAACCAGGGCATCTACCTCGCCGGACAGGACTGGTACACCCTCTCCGGCTTCATCTGGGACGAGGGCGGTGACCTCGCCAAGGAGTCCGGCAACATCTGGACGGGCACCCTGGACACCCCCGCCGCCCTGCGCGGCATGGACTTCTACCGCAGGCTCCAGGAACTCGGCAACGGGCCGAAGGACGCCGACGAGGGGAACCCGCCGCAGGCCGAGGTGTTCGCCAAGGGCGACGTCGGCCAGATCATCACCGTCCCCGGCGCCGCCCGGACCATCGTCGCCAAGAATCCCGCCCTCAAGGGCAAGCTCGGCTTCTTCCCCGTCCCCGGCAAGACCGCCGCCAGGCCCGGTGCCGTCTTCACCGGCGGCTCCGACCTCGTGGTCCGGGAGAAGACCGACAACCGTGCCGGGGCCGTCGAGCTGATCAAGGCGCTCGCCGGCGAGAAGTGGCAGGTCACCCTCGCCAGGACGATGAACTACGTGCCCAACAAGACCACCCTCGCCGAGGCCGTCAGCGGCGACGAGGGGTCCGCCGCGATGGCCGAGGGCGCCGCACACGGCCGGGCCACCCCCAACTCCCCGCGCTGGGGCTCCGTCGAGAGCGACAACCCGATCAAGGAGTACATGACCCAGGTGCTCACCGGCGCCGACCCCGAGACCGCCGCCAAGGCCGCCTCGAAGCGCATCACCAGCACGCTCGACCTGCGCACCCGCTGACGGCCGAGGCCGCGCGCCCGGGGGGCCGCCGCGGCCCCCCGGGCGCCCGGCGTCAGGCCAGCGACAACGACAGGGCGAACCGTCCCGCCCGGTCCGTCCACCAGCCGGCCGCGGTGAGCCCGGCCGCCGCCAGCTCCGCGCGGACGCCCTCCTCGCGGAACTTCGCCGACACCTCCGTGCGCACCTCCTCGCCCTCGGCGAACTCCACCGCCAGGTTCAGCGCCGAGATCTTCACCGTGGCCGCCGAGCGCGCCCGCAGCCGCATCTCCATCCACTCCCGCTCCGCGTCCCAGCGGGCCACGTGGTCGAAGCGGCCGAGGTCGAAGTCGGCGCCCAGCTCGCGGTTGACCACCCGCAGCACGTTCTTGTCGAACTCGGCCGTCACGCCCCGCGCGTCGTCGTAGGCGGCGACCAGCGTCTCCTCGTCCTTCACCAGGTCGGTGCCGAGCAGCAGCCCGTCGCCCGGCGCCATCGACGCCCGCACCGAGGCCAGGAACGCCTCCCGCTCCTCGGGCAGCAGATTGCCCAGCGTCCCCCCGAGGAACGCCACCAGCCGCGGCCCCGGCAGCCCCTCGGGCAGCTCCAGCCGGCCGGTGAAGTCGGCGATCAGCGCGTGCACCCGCAAGCCCGGCCGCTCCCGCGCCAGCGCCTCACCGGCCCCGCGCAGCGCGCTCTCGCTCACGTCCACCGGCACGTACGCCTCAAGGCCGCCCAGCGCGTCCAGCAGCAGCCGGGTCTTCTCGGAGGAGCCCGAGCCCAGCTCCACCAGGGTCCGGGCCGGGAGCGCCGCCGCGATCTCGCCCGCCCGGTCCTGGAGGATCTCGCGCTCGGCACGGGTCGGGTAGTACTCGGGGAGCCGGGTGATCTCCTCGAACAGCTCGCTGCCCCGCGCGTCGTAGAACCACTTGGGCGGCAGCGTCTTCGGCTCCGAGGTGAGCCCGGCGCGGACGTCCTCGCGCAGGGCGGCGCCGGTGGCGTCCTCGGGCAGGGTGCGGGTGATGCGGAACGGGCTCACGCGGAGGGCTCCTTGAGAGGCAGAAGGGTGACGTCCCGGGCGTCGGCGAGCAGCAGCGTGCGGTCCGGTACGGCCCGCCAGCCCGGCTCGTCGTCGTAGGGCTCGGAGGCGACCACGCGGCCGCCGGTCGGACCGGGACGGTGGAAGAGGGTGTCGCCCCAGGTAGTGGCGGCGATGGAACGGCCGTCGGTCAGCAGCAGGTTGAGCCGGGAGCCCGGCGCGGCGGCCGCCACCGTCCCGACCGCGCCGCCCAGGGCGTCGCCGGGGGCCTCACCGCGCCGCAGCCGGTCCCGGACCAGCGCCCACACCAGGGCGGCGTCGCACCGGGCCTCCAGCTCCAGCAGGGCCAGCGGCTCCAGCGAGGCGGCGGGCTCGGCCAGCGACTGCGGCCACCCGGACACCGCCCCGTTGTGGCTGAACAGCCAGGACCCGTCGGCGTACGGTGCCACCGCCGCCTCCGGGTCGGCGCCCGCCGCCGTCGCGTCCCGCACCGCCGCCAGCAGCGCCGAACTGCGCACCACCCGCGCCAGATCGCCGAACGAGGGGTCCGCCCAGATCGGGCCCGCCCGCCGGTAGCGCGCCGGAACCGGGTCGCCCGCCGCGTACCAGCCCAGGCCGAACCCGTCGGCGTTGACCGTGCCGTACCGCTGGTGGCGCGGTGCCCAGGACTGCCGGAACAGGCTGTGCTCCGGTGCCGACAGCAGCTCGCCCAGCGGCAGCACCGGGCCCACGTAGGCGAGGTGACGGCACATCAGGACCACCCCCGCCCGCTCACGCGGCGCCCTCGCCGCAGCCCGCGTCGCGCGCGGTGCGGAACCCGGCGAAGATCTGCCGGCGCACCGGCAGGTCCCAGTTGCGGAAGGTGCCCCGGCAGGCGACCGGGTCCACCCCGAACGACCCGCCCCGCAGCACCTTGTGGGCGTCCCCGAAGAAGACTTCCGAATACTCGCGGTACGGGAACGCCGCGAACCCCGGATACGGGAGGAAGTCGCTCGCCGTCCACTCCCACACGTCGCCGATGAGCTGCCCGACACCCAGCGGCGAACGGCCCGCCGGATAGGCGCCGGCCGGGGCGGGACGCAGGTGGCGCTGGCCCAGGTTGGCGTGGGCGGGGCCCGGGTCGGCGTCGCCCCACGGATAGCGGCGGGCGCGCCCGGTGGCCGGGTCGAACCGGGCCGCCTTCTCCCACTCGGCCTCCGTCGGCAGCCGCCGCCCGGCCCAGCGGGCGTAGGCGTCCGCCTCGTACCAGCTGACGTGGACCACCGGTTCCTCGGCGGGCACCGGCTCCTCCACGCCGAACCGGCGCCGCAGCCAGGTGGAGCCCTCACGCCGCCAGAACAGCGGGGCCCTCAGCCCGTGTTCGCGGACCAGCCGCAGACCCGCCGGGTGCCACCACCGCTCCTCGTCGTACCCGCCGTCCTCGATGAACCGCAGGTACGCCCCGCAGGTCACCGGGGCCGTGTCCAGCCAGAAGGCGGGCACCTCCCGGCGGTGCGCGGGCCGTTCGTTGTCCAGCGCCCACGGCTCGGCCGAGGTGCCCATGGTGAACGGGCCGCCCGGCACCAGCGCCTCCGGGCCCGGCAGCGGGGCGTCCGGGGCGGGGCGGGGCGGCGCCGGGGCGTCCAGCACGGCCGGGCCGCGCCGCAGCTGATGGGTGATGAGCATCGTCTCGTCGTGCTGCTGCTCGTGCTGGGCGACCATCCCGAAGACGAACCCGTGGGCCGTCAGCGGCCCGCCCTCGACCGGCGCCGACGCCAGCACGTCCAGCGCCCGGCCCCGCACCTCGGCCGCGTACCGCCGCGCCTCCTGGGGAGCGAGCAGCGGCAGCGAGGGACGCTCCGCCCGGGGATGCTCGAACGCGTCGTACAGCGAGTCGATCTCGGGCCGCAGCGCCTCGCGCCCGCCCACCGCGCGCACCAGCCAGAGCTCCTCCTGGTTGCCGATGTGCGCGAGGTCCCAGACCAGCGGAGACATCAGGGGGGAGTGCTGCGCGGCCAGGTCCGGGCCCTCCACGCAGTCGGTGAGCAGCGCGGTCCGCTCCCGAGCGGCGAGCAGCGCGGCCAGGGCCCGCTCCCGCGGCGCGCCGGGGCCGGCCGGGGGCCGACCGCCCTCCCGCGGTGTGTCCGTGGACGAAGTGGTCATGCCGGTGCGTCCTCTCCCCTGACCGTCCCGTGCGCGGCCGGCCCTTCGGCGGGCCCCCGGTCGGGGCGGATGTCCGGACAGGTGTCCAGGATGTCGTCCGCGGGGCAGCGCCCCGCCCGTGTGTACCGTTCGGTGAACGCGGCGACCTGTGCCGTCAGTTCCTCACCGGCGCCCAGGCGCGGCAGCGCCTGGAGCGCGGTGGCGAAGCAGGCCGTGGCGGCCTCCCGCAGCTCCGGGTCGGCGAGGGCCGAGCGGGCCGCCGCCTCCCACAGCGCGTTGTGCGGGGCCGGCCCGCCGGTGGCCCGCTCGGCCAGCGGCTTGACGATCCGGTACGCGGCCTCCGTCGCCTCGGCGTCGTCGAAGAGCGCGCAGGTCACCGCCAGGGGGACCCGCCAGCCGTCCTCGCCGGGCTGCGCGTCGATCATCCGCAGCTCCAGGTGGCCACGCGGGCGCACCGGCGGGAAGAGCGTCGTCAGGTGGTAGGCGAGGTCCTCCTCGGTGACCGGCCGGGGCCCCTCGCCGCGCACCCAGGCGCGGAAGGTCAGCCCCTCGGGCGCGTCCCACGGCTCGTCCTCGGCGCGTACGCACATCACCGGGGCGTCCAGCACCCGCTCGGTCCACGCCGCGCGGGGCTCCGCGTCGGTCGGCGGCGCCGCCGACCGGCCGGGCTCGATCTCGGCCCACAGCGACTGCCGGGTCGAGCGCCACCCGGTCAGCCGGCCCTCGTGGACCGGGGAGTTGGCGAAGGCGGCGACCAGTACGGGGCCCAGCAGATGGGCGAGTTGCCATCTTCGGTGGTGGCCCTGCGGCCCCGGCTCCTCGTACCCGGCGTCCAGGCAGACCTGCACCGAGGCCGAGGAGCGCATCATGTGCCGGCCGGCGGGTCCCGCCCGGTCGAGGTAGCGCTCCATCGCGTCGTAGCGCGGCTCCCGCAGCAGCCGCTCGCCGGGGAGGGAGGGCTCGGTGCCCAGTCCCGTCACCCGCAGGCCGAGCGCCGTCAGCGCCCCGCGCAGCACCACCATGTCGGCGGCTACCCGCTCCACGCAGACGGCCAGCGAGGGCGCGGGCGCGGAGCTGAGTTCGAGCTGGCCACCGGGTTCCACGGTGAACAGCGAGGTCAGCGGTAGGTCCCGCAGGACCGCGTGGGCCGCGCGCAGCCGGTCGGCGGAGACCTTGCGCAGCGGGTCGGCCGCGTCGTGCACGAGCCATTCCAGCTCCACCCCCACGGTGCGGGGCGGGCCGGTCTTGAAACAGATGCCTCGTACCAGGTCGGAGAAGGACTCCTCGCTCAGGCCCGCCGTGGCGGGCGGGCTCCCGGGCCAGCCCGGAGCGCGGTCGGGAGGGGGTGAGGAGCCGGACGAGGGGATCGACGAAGGGGACATGGACGCACTCCTTGGGGGAGGACCGCCGTGGTGTCACCCGTCCAGCCAAGACGCTCGGGGCGCATCGCACAACCGCGCCTCCCGGCCGGGCCGGTGATCCGGAAAAGGAGTTGTGCCCCGTAAATCCCGGCCGACACCATGACACCTCCAACGACCACGCCAGGACGCTGCACCGACGTGCCCGCGAGCGGCCGGAAAGCGAGCGGCAGGAGCGGATGCGAGCGCCCGACTGCGGGCCATGGCCCGCGAAGACCCAGGAGACCGCGGCCGGGGGCGGGTCGGGGCCCGGCCGGAATCTGGCGCGATCTCTCCGGTCAGCCGACCGCCACCCCCGCCGCCACCCGGCTGTACGGTCCACAGCCGGTCCCCGCGCCGGCTCCTCCGCGAGCGGCCGGCGCGCCCACCGCCGTCGCCCGGTGGCTGCTCCCCGCACCGGGCTGCGCTTCGCGCACACCTTCGCCACCGCGGTCTTCGCCGCCTGGGACCGCCCGCGGCAGGACGCCACCCGGGCCGCCTTCGACGCCGCCTTCCGCCCCGGAGCGGCCCTGACCGGGCCGCTCCGGCGGCCCCGGCCGCTACCGCCAGCCGTACCGCTCGCGCAGCCGCAGCACCACCAGGTTGAAGCGGCCCCGGTCCAGTGCGCACGCCTCACGCCGCATGCCGTCCTCGTGGACCCGCAGCACCCGGTCCACGGCGACCCACGACGGGCGCTCCTCCCGGTCCCAGGGGCCGGTGCCGATCGCCAGGAAGTCGTTGTCGCCGCGCCGGTCCTTGCTGGTCAGCTGCACGGCCAGCAGTGTGCCCGCCCGCTCCCGCGCCACCACCAGCACCGGGCGGTCCTTGCCCCGGCCGTCGTTCTCCTCGTACGGGACCCAGGTCCAGACGATCTCCCCGGGATCGGGGTCGCCGTCCTTCTCGGGCGCGTACTCGGTCCGTACCGTGCCGACGCGGCGCGGGTCGGCCTCGACCGTCGCCGTGGGGCCGTCACGGCCGGGGGAGGGGGAGAGGGGCAGGTCACCGGTGTCGATAGTCACCCGCGCCACGGTAGGCCCCACCGTCGGCAACCCGTCCACCGGGTACGGGTGTTCACCGGATCGCCACGCCGGAGGCCGCCGGTCGCGGGTCCTGGGTACGAGGGAGGCGGGGCCGCACCGGATTCCGGTGCGGCCCCGCCTCCGGGGGGTCTGGCGGACAGCAGGTGAGCTGCGTCAGCCCTGTGCGTCCGGCTGGTCGCCCTTGGCCTCGGCGGCCTGTGCCTCGGCCACCGACTTGTGGACCTCCTGCATGTCCAGGGCGCGGGCCTGGCCGATGACGTCCTCCAGGGCCTCCGCGGGGAGCGCGCCGGGCTGGGCGAAGACCGCCACCCGGTCGCGGACGATCATCAGGGTCGGGATCGACTGGATGCCGAACGCGGCGGCCAGCTCCTGCTGGGCCTCCGTGTCGACCTTGCCGAAGACCAGGTCGGGGTGGGTTTCCGAGGCCGCTTCGTAGACCGGTGCGAACGAACGGCACGGACCGCACCACGACGCCCAGAAGTCGATGAGGACGAATTCGTTGTCCATCACCGTCTGGTCGAAGTTCTCCTTGGTGAGTTCCACAGTGCTCATGGCGTCGTACCTTCCTGCTGACTGCTGAACCGCCTCGCACAACGGCGCGAGCGGCGGGTGTATTCCGTATCCGGGTGCCGCTACCCGTGTGGCCACGACGCACACCCCCCGTCACACTGGCGGCATGACGCAAGCCCGAAGGGTCGACGCGCCCGCCCCCGCGAAAGAACCGGACCACACCTACGACGTGGTCGTGATCGGCGCCGGACCGGTGGGCGAGAACGTCGCCGACCGCGCCCGCGCGGCCGGTCTGAGCGCCGCGATCGTCGAGAGCGAGCTGGTCGGCGGCGAATGCTCCTACTGGGCGTGCATGCCCAGCAAGGCCCTGCTCCGCCCGGTGCTCGCCCAGGCCGACGCCCGCGGACTCCCCGGACTGGAGCGGATGACCGCGGGCCCGCCCGACGTCCGCGCCGTCCTCGCCCGCCGAGACGGCTTCGCCTCGGACTGGAAGGACGACGGCCAGGTGGAGTGGGTCGACTCCACCGGCACCGACCTGTACCGGGGCCACGGCCGCCTCGCGGGGGAGCGCCGGGTCACCGTGACCGACCGGGACGGCCGGGTCACCACGCTCGCCGCCCGGCACGCCGTCGCCCTGTGCACCGGAACCAGCGCCGCCCTCCCCGACCTGCCCGGCATGGCCGGGGCCCGCCCCTGGACCAGCCGCGAGGCCACCAGCGCCGAGGAGGTCCCCGGGCGGCTCGCCGTCGTCGGCGGTTCCGTCGTCGCCGCCGAGATGGCCACCGCCTGGCAGGGCCTGGGCGCGCGGGTCACCCTGCTGGTGCGGGGCGAGGGGCTGCTGCCGAGGATGGAGCCGTTCGCCGGGGAACTGGTCGCCGACAGCCTGCGCGTCGCAGGGGCCGAGATCCGCACCGGCGTCTCGGTCACCGCGCTTGCCCGCGACGCTTCCGGAGTGACCCTCACCCTGGACGACGGCTCCACCCTCCAGGCGGACGAGGTCCTCTTCGCCACCGGCCGCAGGCCCCGCACCGGCGACCTCGGCCTCGACACGGTGGGCCTCACCCCCGGTGACTGGCTCACCGTCGACGACACCCTCAAGGTCACCGGCAGCGACTGGCTCTACGCGGTCGGCGACTGCAACCACCGCGCCCTCCTCACCCACCAGGGCAAGTACCAGGCCCGCGTCGCCGGGTCCGCCATCGCCGCCCGCGCCCAGGGACGCCCGCTGGACACCACCCGCTGGGGCGCGGAGAGCGCCACCGCCGACCACGACGCCGTGCCCCAGGTCGTCTTCACCGACCCCGAGGCCGCCTCCGTGGGCCTGACCCTGGCCCAGGCCGAGGCAGCGGGCCACCGCGTCCGCGCCGTCGACCAGGACCTCGCCGCCGTCGCCGGAGCGGCTCTCCACCGCGACGGCTACCGAGGCCGCGCCCGCATGGTGGTCGACCTCGACCGCGAGATCCTCCTCGGCGTCACCTTCGTCGGCCCCGGCGTCGGCGAAATGCTCCAATCCGCCACGATCGCGGTCGCCGGCGAGGTCCCGATCGCCCGGCTGTGGCACGCGGTTCCGGCGTTCCCGACGATCAGTGAGGTGTGGCTGCGGCTGCTGGAGGAATTCAGGGGGTAGGAAACGCCGTTGGACACACCTGGGGAGAATGCCTCGATGCGCTGGGCAGCTTGAGAGACTGCCGCGGGTCCAGTGCGGTCGTCGGTGTGCCTTGCCGGGGATGTCGAGCAGATCGGGCCCTGTCGGGGTGGCGAACGGCGACAGAGAGCCCAGGGCAGGTGACGCAGTAGCGCGGCGCCGCTGATCAGAAGGTCCCAGAGGACTCCCATGGAGACCAGGTGTTCTCTTCAGGTCATGCGGCAGCGTTGACGGCCACCCCTGGGGAACCCCAAACTCCAGTGGCCGGGCGCCCCACTTCGCGGTCATGAAGAGGTGACGGGGGAGCCGTCGGCAGCGCGTTCGCCCGGCCCGCCCTGCACTGGCTCATCGCCAACAAGGTCTTCCCACCCGGCCCCGAAGCGGCATTCTCCCCGCAGGGCTTCGCCATCGGCGTGCTGAGCACCGTAACGGTCGCCGTGCTCGCCGCGCTCACAGCGGTGTACCGGCCGGCCCGCCTGTCTCCGCTCTCCGGGCTGCGCGAAGCGGAGATCGAACATCGTGCCATGCCACCCGGACGCCTGGCCGCGGCAGCACTCACCCTGGCCCTCGCCGGGGCCGTCTGGAAACGCTACGAGCTTGAGACCGAAGCAGGACAGAACGTCAACGGCGCGATGGGACTGGCACTGTTCCTGCTCATCTCGGCCTGGCTGCTGACTCCGCTTCTGGTGCGCCTACTGGTCGCGCCGGCCGCACTGCCCGGACTGCTGCTCTCCCGCTACTCAGGGCGCCTGGCGGCCGTGACCAGCGTGCGCGCCGTGCGCCGGGTGGCCGCCATGACAGGCCCCGTACTCATCGCGGTCGGGCTCAGCGCGATGCTGCTGAGCAATGGCGCGGCATCGGACGCGATCGCCAGGAGCCAGACGGCCGCGAGCGCGCCGACACGGGTGGGCGAGGGGCCGGCGGCGAAGGCCGGGGAAGCGCCGGCCAGGGCCGCGAAGGCCGAGGTCAGGAACGCGGGGAACAGCGACGTCTCCACCACCGAGCTGCGCGAGCGACAGCGGCGCAACGAAGTGGGCACACGCGTACTGATGGTGCCGCTGATCGTCTTCTCGGCCCTCGGCATCCTCAACACCCTGCTCCTGGCCACCCGGCAACGACGCAGAGAGTTCGCCGTACTCCGCATGGCGGGCGCCACCGGGGCACAACTGCTGCGCATGCTCTTCTGGGAATCGGTGATGGTCGTGGGCGGCGGCGTTCTCGCCGCTGGTGCCGTACTGGGGGTCTTCCTGTCGGTGCTGTCGCGGCGGCTGGAACCGTACGGTGTGGACCTCGACACGCTCGTTCCCTGCGAGGTGATGGTTCAGATGGCTTCGTACAGCGCCGTGTTGGGGTTGGTAGGGGTTGTCGCGCCGGGTGCTCTGGTGCTGCGCGTACGCGCGGTTCAGGCGGCGCGCACCCGGGACTGAGTGAGGAGGCGGGGGAGCGCCGCTCTCGTCGGCGCATTCGGCGGGCCGCCCGGCTGGGGGTCCCTCGGCGCCCGGACGGCAGTGCGGGCAAGGACGCCTTCTGCGATCCGAGTGCTGGTGGCGACGAGATCGCGGAAAGGGCCTGGGAGGCCGGGTCCGGCGTGGCAATGATCGACCTCGGTTCCGGGGCCGGACGGGAGTGCCGGGCCGGGGAACGTACGCCGCGCCTGGAAGGAGCTCCCTACCGAAGGGTGTTCCGCTCGACACGTCTCGTCCTGACGATCCGATGATGCGCGGAGCGCGAGCGGGTCATCGACGGGGAACTGACCGCCGTCGCCCTGAAGGGCAGTGCCGCTCCGTTCGCCGGAAGCGAGGCGGAGACGCCCCGCCTCGCTGTCGAAGGGGCCCGGCGCGGGAAACCGGCGTTCGGCCCAGCCCGCTGGGTCCGCGCCCCAGAAAAGCTGTCAGATCCCCTGACGTACCGGGAAGTTGATCGTCCCGGCGAAGCTCACGCGAGGCCGAGTGGACTAGGTTTGTGCCAGGTCGAGGAACCGTTCGAGCTCAGGAGGACCCTTGTCAAGGAACGACGCCCCGCTCGCCACCGCCGACGACGTCCGCGCGCGGATCGACACGAGCAAGCCGCACTCCGCCCGGTTCTGGAACTACTTCGTGGGTGGCAAGGACCACTACGAGATCGACCGGCGGACGGGTGACCAGATCAAGGAGATCTTCCCCGGCCTGGTCGACGTGGCCGTCACCAGCCGCCACTTCCTCGGCCGGGCGGTCCGGTATCTCACCGTCGACCAGGGCATACGCCAGTTCCTCGACATCGGTACGGGGCTGCCCACCGCAGACAACACCCACCAGGTCGCGCAGCGGTACGCCCCGGACTCGCGGATCGTGTACGTCGACAGCGACCCGCTGGTGCTCGCCCACGCCCGCGCGCTGCTCACCAGTACGCCGGAGGGGAGGACGGCCTACCTCGACGCCGACCTCTACCGGCCGGAGGAGATCCTCCAGGCCGCCGAGTCCACGCTCGACCTGAGCCGGCCGGTCGCGCTGATGATCCTCAACACCCTCGGGCACGTCGCGGACATGGACCAGGCCCGGGAGCTGGTCCGCCGGCTGATGGCGGGTCTGCCGTCCGGCAGCCACCTCGTGATCAGTGACAGCACCGCGACCAGCGAGGGGATGATCGCGGCCTCCAAGGCGTACACCGAGAGCGGCGCCGTCCCGTACCACGTGCGGAGCGTCGAGGAGGTCGCCGGTCTCTTCGACGGGCTCGAACTGGCGGAGCCCGGCGTCGTCCGGGTCACCGACTGGCGTCCGGAAGAGGACCCGGCGGCCGAGGCCGCCGCGGTCGACGCCTACGGCGGCGTGGCCCGCAAGGCGTGAGACGCGGCGTCCCCCGTCCCCCGCCGTCCGGCGGAGGCGGGGGACGCGCGGGCCCGGGCGGGCGGGGTCAGGAGGTGAACGCGCCGATCGCCTCCACCAGGGACCAGATCGCCAGCCCCGCCATGCAGAGCCCGCCGATCCGCTGGACGGTCTTGAGCGGGACGCGCTGGGCGATGAACCGCCCGGCCAGCAGCGCCAGCGCCGACACCGACATGAGGGCCGCCGCGGCGCCGATCGCGGTGGACAGGGTGCCGTTGGTGGCCGCCAGGTTGGCGGTGGTGATCTGGGTCAGGTCGCCCCACTCGCTGATGAAGACGGCCATGAACGCCGTGGCGTAGACGGGCCAGAAGCCGGTGACGGGCTTCGCGGCGCCCTCCTCGTCCTCGTCGTCGCCCCCGCCGCGCAGCAGCATGAAGGCGCCGAAGGCGAAGAGCACGGCGGAGACGAGCCGAACGATCCAGTCGGGCAGCAGCCCGATGAGGCTGCCCGCGCCGACCGCGATGGCCACATGGACCAGGAAGGCGGTGGAGGTGCCGAACCAGACGTAGAGCGGGCGCATCCGGGTGCCCATGGCCAACGACGCGAACATCGTCTTGTCCGGCAGCTCGGCGAGGAAGATCAGCCCGAAGGCGGTGACGAGCGCCAGGGGGTCGAGGCTCATTCCGGGGGCTTTCTGTACGGGGCCGGGCCTCGGATCGTCCCCGTGAGGTCCCGCAGGACCAGCGACGGGAGGACCGCTCGGCCCGGCACGACGGACCGCACCCGCTCTGCTGCGGGCACGGCTTCATGCCTTGGCCGAAGGTCTCGTCCACCGCCCGCCGGTCACGGCGCGAGCGGCCCGGCGGCCGGGCTGTCCGCGGTGGCGGACGGCCAGTATGTCGACCGGCGGTGTTGCGGGACTACTCCCCTTCGCTGCGGCTCACGGTACCCCACTCGCACAGCTGACCGGAAGCTGCGAAGAGCCGCCCGGCGGGTGCCGAGCGGCTCTTCGCAGCTTCCGGTCAGGCCGGGATACCCCGGCCGAACAGGGTGTCCATCTTCTCCCTGAACTCGCGGCGGCGCTGCTTGCGGTGCTCGTGGCGGGCCCGGCGGACGGCTTCCTCGGCCGCCCTTCGCGCGGATGCGACCTCCTCCTGCACCTGCTCCACGGGGACGGCCACGACCGTGCCGCCGAGCCGTCCGGCGAGATCGTCGGCGGCTGCGGGGGAGTAGCCGGGGGCCTCCACCATCAGCAGGTTGCTGCCGTCGTCGACGTTCTTGCTGAGCACCGTCAGCGCGTCGTGGGTGTTCTCGGCGTCCTCCGTGTCGGCGGTCGCCCCGACCAGGGCGCCCAGACCCCACCCGAAGAGCACCCCGATCGGGCCGCCGAGGATGCCGACCAGCGCGCCGATGGCGCCGCCGGTCAGGGTCGCCGTCCCGGCCCCCGGTTCGTAGTCCTCCGGCACGGACAGCACGCCGTCCGTGCCGCGCTCGACGATGGCCGCCCGGGTGACCTCGGGCACGGTCTTGATCTCGGAGAAGGCGCGGTAGGCGGCGCTGGGGTCGGTGAAGGTGAAGAAGAGGACGTTGTCCGAGGGCGGGGTCATGGAAGGCTCCGATCCGGTGCGACTGCGGGACCCGTCCGGCGGCCCCGGCCGCCGGGGGCGCGGCGAGCACCACGGCCATCCAAGCCGAACGGCACGAAGGCCGCATCCCGGGTGCCGCCCCACGGGTGGCGCAGGCCCGTGGTCACGGCGGCCCGGTCAGGACCCGTGGGCCCGTCGTCGTCCACCACGCGCCGGCCCGCCTGGTGCTCCACGAAGGTGCGGCGCACCTCGTCCTCGCTCTCGGCCCAGGCAGCGGCGGAGACCGGCGCGAGGTCGCGGTGCAGGTTGTTCGTGACGTCCTGTGGGGGGTGAGGCTGCCGATCCGCAGCGAAGTGCCGGCCGGCGGGCCTGCGGGCACCGTCCCACCCGCTGGGGCGTCGGCGCGTGGCGGCCGACCGGGATCAGGCCGAAGCGGGCGCCGTCCCACCCGCCGGTGCCTCGGACTCGTCCTGCTCCGGGGCCGGGGCCTCGGTGGCGGCGGCCGTCCCGGGCGCGGGCGGCGGATCGTCCAGGAAGCCGTCCTGCGGCACGAAGTACTGGGAGCCGGTGACCGCGGTGGAGAAGTCCAGGATGCGGTCGTGCCGGGCCTCGTCGGTGCCCAGGAACATGTTCCGCAGCATCTGCTCGGTGACGGCGATGTCGGCGCAGTAGCCGATGAAGTAGGTGCCGAACGTCTTCTCGCCGAGCGTGCCGAACGGCATGTTGAGCCGCCTGATCTGCCGCTCCGTCCCGTCCGGCTCGGTGACGGTGTTCAGCGCGACGTGCGAGTCGGCCGGCTTCACCTCGTCGGACAGCTCGATGTCCTCCAGCTTGGTGCGGCCGATCACCCGCTCCTGCTCCTCGACGGGCAGCGCGTTCCAGGTGCCCAGTTCGTGCAGGTACTTCTGTACGACGACATGGCTGCCGCCCTGGAACTCCGGGTCCTCGTCGCCGACCACCACCGCGGTGAGCGCGGCGTTGCCCTCCGGGTTCTCGGTGCCGTCGACGAACCCGAGCAGGTCGCGCTCGTCGAAGTACTTGAAGCCGTGCACCTCGTCCACGACGGTCACGGCACCGTGCAGCCTGTCCGTCAGCCGGGCGGCCAGCTCGAAGCAGAGGTCGGCCCGGTGCGCGCGGATGTGGAACAGCACGTCACCCGGGGTGGACGGGGCGGTGTGGCGCGGCCCGCGCAGTTCCTTGAAGGGATGGAGTCCGGCCGGGCGCGGCCCGCTGAACAGGCGCCCCCAGGCGTCCGAGCCGATCCCCGTCACGCAGGTCAGGCCGGCGTCCGGCACCCGGAAGCCCACGGAGCGGCGCAGCGCCGACACGTCCTGGAGGAGGTCGTACACCGCCCCCTCCCCGCCCGGGTCGATGGTCAGCACCAGGAAGATGGCGCTCTCCGTGATCGGGGTGAGGACGGCCTGCGGCTCGGGCGGGGGGCTGGAGTACGGGGACGGTGCGCTCATCAGGGTGGCTCCCGGGACGGTGGCTGCGGCGGCCCGGACGGCATCGTCCGGGGCGGCCCCACGCTGTCGGGGCCGCCCGGCGGCGTCCGCACCGCTCACCATCCTCGGCAGCGGGGCGCCCGCACGCGGGCCGAACGCGGCCGAACGGGGGGCCGTGCACACCGCGCCCCGGCGCCGGCGGCGTGAGCGCTCCGGTGCCGGATGCGCCGCCGGCCGCCCCGCGAGACGCTGGGGAGCAGCCCCGTACCGGAGGGAGTCGCCGTGGACCCGGAGCGCGCTCTGGACCGGATCGCCTTCCTCCTGGAGCGCGCCCGGGAACCCACCTACCGGGTCCGCGCCTTCCGCACCGCCGCCGCCGTCCTGCGCGAGCACGGACCGGACGAGATCCGCGACCGGGCGGCCGACGGCACGCTGGAGAAGCTCAAGGGGATCGGCCCGAAGACCGCCAAGGTCATCCGCGAGGCCCTCGACGGCTCCACCCCCGCCTACCTCGAAGCCCTGGAGGAGGAGGCCGCCGAGGCGCCCCTCGCCGAGGGCGGAGAGGCCCTGTACGCCGCGCTGCGTGGCGACTGCCACCTGCACTCCGACTGGTCCGACGGCGGCAGCTCCGTCGAGGAGATGGGCCTCGCCGCCCGCGCGCTCGGCCACGAGTGGGCCGTCCTCACCGACCACTCGCCCCGCCTCACCGTCGCCCACGGCCTCTCCGCCGACCGGCTGCGCCGACAACTCGACACGGTCGCCGCCCTCAACGAGCGATGGGCCCCCTTCCGCCTGCTCACCGGCATCGAGTGCGACATCCTCGACGACGGCACCCTCGACCAGGAACCGGAACTGCTGGACCGTCTCGACCTGGTCGTCGCCTCCGTCCACTCCAAGCTCCGGATGGACGCGCCGGCCATGACCCGGCGCCTGCTCGCCGCCGTCAGCGACCCCCGCACCGACGTCCTCGGCCACTGCACCGGCCGCCTCGTCACCGGCCGTACCCGCCCCGAGTCCGCCTTCGACGCCGACGCCGTCTTCGCCGCCTGCGCCGAGTCCGGCACCGCCGTCGAGATCAACAGCCGCCCCGAACGCCTCGACCCCCCGCTGCGCCTGATCCGCGCCGCCCGCGACGCCGGCACCCTCTTCGCCATCGACACCGACGCCCACGCCCCCGGCCAGCTCACCTGGCAGCGCCTGGGCTGCGCCCGGGCCGAGAAGTGCGGCGTCCCCGCGGAGGACGTCATCACGACCTGGACGGCCGAGGAACTGCTGGAGTGGGCGGGGCGAGGCTGAGCGGGAGGGCGGAAGAGGGCGGCAGCCCCGGCCGCCCGGGGCGGGCGCCGGACTTCCGCCGTTGCGCCGGACGGGCGTCGTTCCCGCTCCCCGGCTCCCCCGATGGAGGGGCCCGCCGCCCGCTCCCGCCGGGACAGGGCATTGATCACCACCGGACGGCGGGACCACCGCCGCCCTCCGCGTCCCCCGAGGCCCGGCCACCCGGCCGGACGCCGTGGGAGCACACGGCGAGCCGGAGGAGAGGACCGCAGTGGGCCGCACCGAAGACCCCCAGGTCACCGCCGCCGACCGCGACATCAACGGCACCGTGGGCGCCGTGCTGCACGCCCTCCTCGCCGAGCGCCTGCGCGAGGCACGCGCCATCGACCCCCTCTCCGGGCGGGACATCGCGGAGCGGATCGCGCGGTTCACCGCGCTCGGCGGGCGCCGGCTGCGGCCCGCCCTGCTGTGGTGGGCGTTGCGGGCCTGCGTCCCGCCGGACGGCGACCGGGCGCGGGCCGCGCTCCGGGTGGGTGCCGCCGTGGAACTGCTCCAGACCTGCGCGCTCGTCCACGACGACGTGATGGACGGCTCGCGGCTGCGCCGGGGCCGCCCCGCCCTGCACGTCTCCCTCGCCGGCCAGTACGGGGCGTCGAGCAACGGTCTCTTCGCGGGAGCGGCGGCGGTGCTCGCCGGAGACCTGGCCCTGGCCTGGGCGGAGGACACCCTCGCCGAGACCGAACTGCCCGGCCCCGTACGGCGCGGGGTGCGCGCGGTATGGCGGGTGATGCGCGGCGAGATGGTCGCGGGCCAGTACCTCGACCTGTACGGCCAGGTCACCGCCGACCGCTCGGCCCTGCTCGCACTGCGCACCGCCCGGCTCAAGAGCGCCCAGTACTCCGCCTCACGGCCGCTGGAACTCGGCGCGGTCCTCGCCGGGGCCGAGCCCGGACTCACCCGGCGCCTCGCCGAGGCCGGCGCCCCCGCCGGGCTCGCCTTCCAGCTCCGCGACGACCTGCTGGGCGTCTTCGGTGACCCGGACCGCACCGGGAAACCGGCCGGGGACGACATCCGCGAAGGCAAACCCACCCTCCTCGTCGCCCTCGCCCACGCCCGGGCCACCGCGCGGGGACGCCTCGCCGAGGTGGCGGTCCTCGAATCGGCGCTCGGCGACCCCGGCCTGACCCCGGCCCGCCTCGACGCCGTTCGCGAGGTTCTGGTGTCCACCGGCGCCCGCGCCACCGTCGAGGAACGGATCGACCGGATGACCTGCCGGGCCTTGGCCCGCCTGGACGCCCTGCCGCTCGACCCGGTGGCGCGGGAGCGGCTGCGCGGCCTGCTCCGGCTCGCCGCCGGGACCACCCCTCAGCCGGGCCCCGCGCCCCACCACCCCGACCGAGAGGCAGGGCATGCGGACACTGAACGGCCCCACTGACCACGTAGTCGTCGTCGGTGCCGGGCTCGCGGGCCTGTCGGCCGCCCTGCACCTGCTCGGCGCCGAGCGTCGCGTGACCCTCGTCGAACGCGACGCCCTGCCCGGCGGCCGCGCCGGACGCGCCGACCTCGGCGGCTACCTGGCCGACACCGGGCCGACCGTCCTGACCATGCCGCACCTGGTCGAGGAGGCGTTCGCCGCCGTCGGCGCGCGCCTGGCCGACCACCTCCACCTCACCGAACTGCACCCCGCCTACCGCGCCCGCTTCGCCGACGGCAGCCGCCTCGACGTCCACACCCGGCCCGAGCCGATGGAGCAGGAGATCCGCCGCTTCGCCTCCGGCCGCGAGGCGGCCGGGTACCGCAGGCTGCGCACCTGGCTGGAGAAGCTGTACACGCTCCAGATGCGCCGCTTCATCGACACCAACTTCGACTCGCCGCTCGCCCTGCTCACCCCCGACCTCGCCCGCCTCGCGGCGATCGGCGGCTTCGGCCGGATGGACGCCCAGGTCGGCCGCTTCATCCGCGACGAACGGCTGCGCCGCGTCTTCACCTTCCAGGCGCTCTACGCGGGCGTCCCCCCGGCCCGCGCGCTCGCCGCCTACGCCGTGATCGCCTACATGGACACCATGGCCGGCGTCCACTTCCCGAGCGGCGGCATGCACGCGCTGCCCCGCGCCATGGCCGAGGCCGCCACCGCGGCGGGCGCCGAGATCCACTACGGCCACACCGTCCAGGCCCTGGAACGCACCGGTGAGCGGATCACCGCCGTCCGCACCGACCGCGCCCGCATCCCCTGCGACGCCGTCGTCCTCACCCCCGACCTGCCCACCGCCTACCGCCTGCTCGGCCGCGCCCCGCGCCGCGCCGTCCCGCTGCGCCACTCCCCGTCGGCCGTGCTCCTGCACGCCGGAACCGACCGCACCTGGCCCGGACTCGGCCACCACACACTCTCCTTCGGCCGCGCCTGGCACACCACCTTCGACGAACTCACCCGCCACGGCCGCCCGATGAGCGACCCCTCCCTGCTCATCACCCGGCCCACCGCCACCGACCCCTCCCTCGCCCCCGCAGGACGCCACCTGCACTACGTCCTCGCCCCCTGCCCCAACACCGACATCGGTCCCGGCACCCAGGAGTGGACCGCGCTCGCCCCCGGCTACCGCGACCACCTCCTGCGCGTCCTGGAGGACCGCGGCCTGCCCGGCATCGGCGCCGCCATCGAGGCCGAGGCCCTGGTCACCCCCGCCGACTGGGCCGCCCGGGGACACGCCGCGGGCAGCCCCTTCTCCGCCGCCCACACCTTCGCCCAGACCGGTCCCTTCCGCCCCCGCAACCTGGTGCGCGGCACCGCCAACGCGGTCCTGGCGGGCTGCGGCACCACCCCGGGTGTCGGTGTCCCCACCGTCCTGATCTCCGGCAGGCTCGCCGCCGCCCGCGTCACCGGACTCCCCGGCGGCCCCGCCCGGCCGCGCCGCCCCGCTCCCGCCGCCGCGAGCACCAGAGGCACCGCGTGAGCACCCGCGAACTCGACGCAGCCCGGATCACCGACCCCGCCCTGCGCGCCGCCTACCGCACCTGCCGCGCCCTCAACGCCCGCCACGGCAGGACGTACTTCCTCGCCACCCGGCTGCTCCCTCTCGAACGGCGCCCGGCCGTGCACAGCCTCTACGGCTTCGCCCGCCACGCCGACGACATCGTGGACGACCTCGGCACCCCGGCCACCACCGAGCAGCGGGCCGCCGCCCTCGACGACCTCGGCCGACGGCTCGCCGAGGGCCTGCGCGAGGGCACCAGCCAGGAGCCGGTGGTGCGCGCCCTCGCCGACACCGTCCGCCGCTACGCCATCGACCACCGGCACTTCCGCGACTTCATGGCCTCGATGCGCAGCGACCTCACCGTCACCGACTATCCCGACCTCGCCGCACTGAGCCGCTACACGTACGGCTCCGCCGCCGTCATCGGCCTCCAGATGCTGCCCGTGCTCGGCACCGTCGTCCCCCGCGAGGAGGCCGCCTCCTACGCCGCCGACCTCGGCGTCGCCTTCCAGCTCACCAACTTCCTGCGCGACGTCGGTGAGGACCTCGACCGGGGCCGGATCTACCTGCCCGCCGACCTCCTCGCCGCCCACGGAGTCGACCGCGAACTGCTCCGCTGGAGCCGCACCACCGGTCACCACGACCCGCGCATCACCCGCGCCCTGCGCGAGGCCGCCGCCGTCACCCGCGAGATCTACCACCGGGCCGCCCCCGGCATCGCCCTGCTCGACCCCGTCGCCCGGCCCTGCATCCGCACCGCCCACATCCTCTACGGCTCCATCCTCGACGCCGTCGCCGCCGACGGCTACGCCGCCGTCCACCGCAGGGCCGCGGTGCCCCGCCGGCGCCGCGCCGCCGTGGCCGCCGACGGACTCGCCCGCCTCGCAGCCGCCCGGCGCCGCCACCGCCGGGAACGTGCCCGGGAGGTACCGGCGTGAGCACCGCCCGCAGGAACCCCGTCCCGGTCCGCCTGCGCCGCCACCCCGTCCCCTGGGACCGGATGCGCCCCACCTGGCGCGAGGCCCGGCCCCCGCTCATCGCCGCCGCGCTCGCCCGCGCCCAGGCCGCTCCCAGCGGCAACTGGTACGTCGTCGGCGCCTCCCGCGACCTGCCCGAAGGCAGCCAGCGCCCCCTCGGCCGTACCGTCGCCGGTGTCGAGGTGGTGGCCTGGCGCACCGCCGACGGCACCCTCGTCGCGGGCCCCGGCGCCTGCCCGCACCTCGGGGCACCGTTGCGCCTCAGCCCCGTACGGTGCGGCACCCTCGTCTGCCGCTGGCACGGACTGCCCCTGGACGGCGCCCCGGTCGCCGGCTGGCACCCCTTCCCCGCCCACGACGACGGGGTACTCCTGTGGGTGCGGCTCGACGCGCTCGGCGGCGAGGTTCCGCTGGAGCGCCCGGTGCTCCCGGTGCGCCCCGACCCCCGCACCGCCGTCGACGCCGTCTACACCGCCGTCGGCCGGTGCGAGCCCGAGGACCTCGTCGCCAACCGCCTCGATCCCTGGCACGGGGCCTGGCTCCACCCGTACTCCTTCGTGGACCTGCGCGTCCTGGAGGCGCCCGGCTCCGGCGCCGAGGCCCCCGACGACGGGTTCACCGTCGAGGTGTCCTTCAAGGTGGCGGGCCGCGCCGTCGTTCCCGTCCAGGCCGTCTTCACCGCGCCCGAACCCCGTACGGTCGTCATGCGCATCACCCGGGGCGAGGGCGTCGGCTCGGTGGTGGAGACCCATGCGACACCGCTCGCCCCCGACGCCGCGGGCCGCCCCCGCACCGCCGTCGTGGAGGCCGTCATCGCCGCCTCCGACCGCCCCGGCTTCACCGCGGCCCGCCTCGCCGCCCCCCTCCTGCGCCCCCTCATGCGCGCCACCGCCGCCCGCCTGTGGCGCGACGACCTCGCCTACGCCGAACGGCGCTGGGCGCTGCGGGCGGCGGGGCGGTTTCCGGGCTCCGGCGCCCCCGGGGCGGACTGAGTCCGCCCTGCCAGCCCCCCGCACCGGGAGCAAGCCCGCGCGCCGCCTCGCCTCGGGCCGGCGGGGACGGTGCCGAAGGCCGCACGACCCGCCGGGGAGGAGGGGGACGCCGGGCGGTGAGGCGCGAACTAGAATTCATTCTAGGAGAGGGCGTGGCGAACCCACGCGTCTCGCGGCCCCACGAACACGTCAGGAAGCACACATGAGTTGCCTCAGCCTGCAGGAGAAGTCAGCCGTGATCACCGGAGGAGCATCCGGGATCGGGGCCGCCATCACCAGGACCTTCGTGGCGCGCGGCGCCCGGGTCGTCATCGTAGACCTCCAGGAGGAGGCGGGGCGGGAACTCGCCCGCGAACTGGGGGACGCCGTGGTCTTCCTGCGCGGCGACGTCTCGGACCGTTCCGTCGCCGACCAGGCGGTCGCCACCGCCGTCGAACACTTCGGCAAGCTCGACGTCCTGGTGAACAACGCGAGCGTCTCCCGGCAGAAGCCCTTCGAGGAGCAGACGGACGACGACTGGGACCTCGCGATGAACACCGGTCTGTACGCCACCCGCAACTTCATGCTCGCCGCCTTCCCGGAGCTGCGGAAGTCCGGCAACGCCTCGGTCATCAACTTCGGCTCCGGAGCCGGCCTCGACGGCCAGCCCAACCAGGCGTCCTACGCGGCGGCCAAGGAGGCCATCCGCGGCCTCAGCCGCGTCGTGGCCAACGAATGGGCGCCCCACAACATCCGCGTCAACGTCGTCTGCCCGATGGCCCTGACCGCGGGCGTCGCCAAGTGGGCCGAGGCCCGCCCCGAGCAGTACGCGCAGTCCGCGGCCAAGGTGCCGCTGGGGCGCTTCGGCGACCCGGACCGCGATGTCGCCCCCATCGTCGCCTTCCTGGCCGGCGACGACGCCCAGTACATGACGGGCCAGACGGTGATGGCCGACGGCGGCGCGAACAAGCTCCGCTGACCACCGTCCCGTTCCTCGGCCGGGCCCGGGGAGGACGAAGGGCCGGTCCCGGATCTCGCCGGAAGCCGGCCCTTCGTCCACGAGCCACCCACCGCACCGCACTGAGCGGTCGGCCACGGGCGTACGGGCGCTACGGGCTGCGGCCGCAGCCGTGGTGCCGGCAGAACGGGGGCCGGTCAGCCGCCTCGGCGCCGCTCCCGGCGGTGCCGGAGGTAGGCGTTCTACTCCTCCCCGAGCCGCGCCAGTGCGCGCAGCAGCGCCGAGCGGCCCCGGTCCGGCACCGTCCACAGGTGCTGGCCGCGCACGCCCCACCGCTGGAGCAGCGCGTTGGAGGCGAGGAAGCCGGAGGTCGCGGCGCGTTCCATCAGGGCGACGGGCAGGCCGGTGCGGACCAGGTCGCCCGCGACGACCACCGACGGGTCCGGGGTGCCGACAGTGGGCCGCGACGCGTAGCCGCCGACCGGGAAGTGCGGACAGTCCTCGAACCAGAGGTCACGCCTGTCCACCACCAGCGCGTCCCGGGTCTCCGGGTAGACCCGCGCCAACTCCTCGGTGAGACGGACCTGTTCAGCCTTGCGGTCGCAGCCGTGGGCGAGGGCGTACGCGTGCAGTTCCACCACCGAGCCGCCGGTGCGGGCCGCCCGGCGCGCCGCCTCGCCCTCCCAGCGTTCCAGCACGCTGACGTTGTCCAGCGGCCCGTACCCGCTGGTGCCGAGGAAGCCGGGGCGGTCGGCGGCGACGGGGCGGTCCAGCCACAGGCGGCTGACCAGGAACGGGGGAGCGGTCTCCAGCCGAGCCACCCGTCGGCGCCAGCGGGCGTCGGCCAGGTCCGGCGAGGCGGCGGCCAGGCGGCGCAGTCCGCCGGTGTCCAGCGCCAGCACCACCGCGTCGACCGGCACGGTCTCCCGCCCGGCGCTCACCCGCAGCCGCCCGCCGCCCGCCGGCTGCACCCGCTCCACCTCCACGCCGGTGCGCAACTCGGCGCCGAGCCGGGTGAGGTAGGCGGCCAGCGGGTCCCAGAGAGCCTGCGGGTAGGGCTCGTCGGGGACGTCGAAGAGCAGGCCCTCGGAGGAGCCGAGGAAGTAGATGTGGAACATCAGCGCCAGCTCGGCGGCGGAGAGTTCGGCCGGGTCGGCGAAGAAGCTCCGGGAGAACACCTCGAACGCCAGGTGCCGGGCCCGTTCGGGGAATCCCACCCGGTCCAGGAAGGCGGCGGCGCTCATCGCGTCCAGCCGGGCGTACACCTCGGGCACCCGTACGTCGAGGAGCGGCAGCGCGGCCGACGCGTCCAGCCCGGCCAGGTCCCGCACGCCGAAGCTCGGACTGAGCGCGGCGAAGCCGAGGGCACTCCACGGCGGGGTGCGCGGTACCCGGCGGAAGCTGTCGCGGGTGCCGTCGCGGCCCAGCAGCGGGTAGTCGGGCAGGCCGCGCAGCATGCCGAGGGACGGGTCGGCCCTACGCAGCAGCCCCCGCAGGTTGTAGTACTGCCGGAAGAAGGCGTGGAAGCCCCGGCTCATCGTCACCGGCGACCCGTCGGACAGGGTGTCGGCCCACCCCGCGAGCCGCCCGCCGAGCTGCTCCCCGCGCTCCAGCAGCGTGACGCGGACCCCGCGTTCGGCGAGCCCGGTGGCGGCGGCGAGCCCTGCGATCCCGCCGCCGATCACCGCGACCCGGGGCGCGTTCGCCCCGAACCAGGGACGGCCCGGCGGCGCAGGCAGGGACTCGGCCCGGCGGTCGCGGCCCCGGCGGGGCACGTCGCGGCGGGCGGAACGCGTGGTCATGACTCTCCTCGGTGGGGCGGGGCGACCGCCGGCCGGCGGCGCAGGAAGGGCAGTTCGAGGGCGGTGCGGGTCATCGGCCCCCAGGGCACGTGACGGCCGATCCCCAGGTCCTGGAGGAGACCGGTGCCGCCGTCGAGGAAGGCCAGCACCCGTTCCGTGGGCAGCGCCGCGAAGAGCCGGGCGAAGAACGCGGCGCCGTCGACCCGGCCCCGGTCCAGGGCGCGCAGCAGCACCGCGTCCATCGCCCGCGACCGGCGCGAGTGGGGGGCCGGCGGTACCGGCGCCAGCCCCCGCCGGTACCGGTCCGCGACCTGGCGGGCCTGCCGCTGCACGGCCGCGAAGGTGTAGCCGGTCGAGGGCCGGGTGGCACCGCCCGCCGTGCCGACGCGGAAGACGCCCGGCGCGGAGGTACGGGGGAAGCGCGCGTCGCTCATCGGGATGACGCCCTGCTCGCTCCCGGTCACCTCGAACGCCCCGAGCCCCAGCACCCTTTCGGTGTAGTCGCCCAGTGCCGCCTGGTACCCGGCCTCGTCCAGCGGGGCCCGGGAGAACTCCGTGTACTCCACCAGCGCCTCGCGCGGGCCGGTCGGCAGCACGTAGCCGAAGGAGAGGCCGTGCGCGGGCTGCGGGGTGCGGAAGTCCATCAGGTCCGCGCACCCGGCGTCGAAGCGCGGCTCGGCGGTACGCACGAACCAACCGCGGAAGTGCTGGAGCAGCGTGGTCCGGGCCGGGGGCAGCGCGGGCAGCGGGCGCGAGTCGAACACCCACCGCGCAGGGCGCCGGTACGGCCGGCCCCGCGCGTCCCACCCGTCGACCACCGGCCCGCCGGGCCCGCCCGTGACCCGGGTGACGGTGGCCGTCTCCCGGACGAACCCGGGCCGGCCGGCCAGCTCGCCGAGGACGAACCCCTCGAACACGTCGGAGCGCAGCATCTTGTAACGCAGCCCGCGCGGTACGCCCCCGGCCTCCCGGCCCGCGCGGTCGCGCACCCGCAGCCGCTCCCAGGAGGCGCTGAGCACCGCGTCGTACGGGCCCTCGGCGGGCCCCCAGTGGCACCAGGTCCGCACGGCGGGGCGCGGCGGGCCGGGCGGCGGCTCCACCAGCACCACGGACGGGCGGCGCGCGCCCGGCGGCGGCGTGCACAGGTGGTGGGCGAGGGAGAGGCCGGCGGCACCCGCGCCGACGATGACGATCTCCGCGTCCACCGCGCCGTCCCTCGCCCGTGCCGGTACCGGTTCCGTTGCCCTGACGCTCAGCATCGTCGCCCTCCTCGGGCCCGGGGGACCGGAAGACCGGCGGCGTGTCGTCCGCTTCCGCCCGGCCGCACCGACCGGCGGCCACCGGGCGGCGCCCTGGCAGACTGGCGCCGTGAGGACGATGAGCATGGGCGCCAACCTGCCGGTCGACGCGGACCGGGTCAGGCTCGAACTCGGCCGTGCCGACGGCCCCGCGGTGAGCGCCGCCGCGCTGCTGCTGACCGGCGCCGGGCGGGTCCGCTCCGGCGCCGACCTCGTCGCCCGCGACCAGCCCGGCGCCCCCGGGGACGCCGTGCGCCACCTCGCCCTGCCCGACGGCGGAGAGGCCGTCGAGGTCGACCTGGCGGCGCTCGCCGCGTCCACCGGCCGCATCGCGCTCTGCGCCTGGACCGGCTCCGGCTCCCTCGGCCGGGTGACGGGGCTGCGGCTGCGCCTGGTCGAGGCCGGCCCGGACACCGTGCTGGCCCACTTCGACATGGCTCCGCGCAGCGAGACCGCCCTGGTCGCCGGGGAGCTCTACCGCCGCGACGGGCACTGGCGGTTCCGCGCGGTCGGCCAGGGCTACGACCACGGCTTCGCCGGCCTCGCCGCCGACTTCGGCCTCACCCCGGCCCCGGCGCGCCCCGCCGCCCGTACCCCGAGGCCCGGCCCGGCTCCCCGCCCGGCCCCGCCCGCGCCGGCCGTCCGGCGGCGGACCGGAGGCGAGGAACTCCTCCCGGCCGACATGGGCGAACGCCTCTCGCTGCGCAAGCAGCAGGTCGCGACGAGCCTGCGCAAGGGCGGCCTCACCGGGGTCACTGCCCGGGTCATCCTGGTCCTGGACGCCTCCGGTTCGATGAGCGGCCTGTACACCAAGGGCACCGTCGCCCGGGTCGCCGAACGGATGGCGGCCGTCGCCGCGCTGCTCGACGACGACGGCACCATGCAGGCGTGGACCTTCGCCTCCCGGCCCGCCCGCCTCCCCGACCTGCACACCGGCGAGCTGCCCGCGTGGCTGCGGCTGCACGTACGGGTCGGCCAGCTCGGCGTGATAGGCCGCAAGAAGCGCCCCAAACCCCAGGCCGACGGCCAGGTCGACATGCGTACCGTCGGCATCCAGAACGAGGAGCAGAAGGTCATCGCGGACGTCCGCGCCTATGTCCGCGACCACCCCGTCCCGCTGCCCACGCTGGTGCTCTTCTTCTCCGACGGCGGCGTCTACCGCAGCAAGGAGATCGAGCGCGAACTGCGCGCCGCCGCCGACGAACCGGTCTTCTGGCAGTTCGTGGGTCTGGGCCGCTCGCACTACGGCGTCCTGGAGTACTTCGACACGCTGCCCGGCCGCACCGTCGACAACGTCGGCTTCTTCGCCGTGGACGACGTCGACCAGGTCGCCGACCCGGAGCTGTACGACCGGCTGCTCTCGGAGTTCCCGCTCTGGCTCGGCGCCGCCCGGGAGGCCGGTGTCCTGCGCTGACCGGTGTTCACCGCCGGGGCCGGTGACGCGCCGCGCGTCGCCGTAGGCGGCGGCGCCAGGCGCGAGCCGCCCCGTCCAGGTGCAAGGGGACGTTCCCCACCCGCCGTCGCGCCCGACGCCGGCCGCAGCCTCCCGGCGATCCGGAGGAGCCGGTGCGGCGCGGGCAGCAGGTCCATCGGGGTGCCTCCCGTACGGCACGCGCCCCGGACGGCCGCGGGCACCGCGCCCCGTTCCGGTTCCCACCCGACGCGTCCGCGTCCGGGGGCAGCCGGCCGCGTACCGCGTTCGCCGCGCTGTGGTGGCCGCCCGCACTCCGGTGTTCCAGGCTCGTGCCACCAGCCGCTGCGAAGGGACCCCGCCCATGCCGTCCGGCAACCCGCCCCGCTACGAGGAGCTCAGCGCCCTCTACCTCAACTGCACCCTGAAACCGTCACCGGAGACCAGCAACACCGAAGGGCTGATCGAGCGCAGCACCGCGGTGATGCGCGCGGGCGGCGTCCGCACGGAGGTGATCCGCCCCGTCGACTGGGACCTCGCCGTCGGAGTCCAGCCCGACATGACCGAGCACGGCGCGGCCACCGACGCCTGGCCCGAGCTGCACGCCAAGGTGATGGCCGCCGACATCCTGGTGCTCTGCGGCCCGATCTGGCTCGGCGACAACAGCTCCGTCATGAGGCACACCGTCGAACGGCTCTACTCCAACTCGGCCGAACTCAACGACGCAGGCCAGTCCGCCTACTACGGGCGGGTCGGCGGCTGCCTGATCACCGGCAACGAGGACGGCCTCAAGCACTGCGCCATGAACATCCTCTACAGCCTCCAGCACATCGGCTTCGCCATCCCGCCGCAGGCCGACGCGGGCTGGATCGGCGAGGCGGGCCCGGGGCCCAGCTACCTCGAACCGGGGTCGGGCGGTCCCGAGAACGACTTCACCAACCGGAACACCACCTTCGCGGCCTGGAACCTCATGCACCTCGCCGCCCTCCTCAAGCGGGCCGGCGGCATCCCCACGTACGGCAACCAGCGCCCCGAGTGGGACGCCGGCTGCCGCTTCGACGCGCCCAACCCGGAGCACCGCAGCTGACGCGTCCTCACCACCCGGGCCCGGTCGCCGCCCCTCCCCGCTGGCGTCGGCCCCCGGCCGGGCGCAGCCTGGAGTAAGGGCGCCCGCCCCGCCGCCGCGCGGCCCGCCGCCCGGCGCCGACCGAGCGAGGAGCGTACCGATGGCTGACCGAGCGATCCCCGGCATCGACCCCGCCGCCACCCCGAGCGGCCCGGGCTGCGCCGACTGCCTGGCGGGGGACGGCCCCGGCTGGTGGTTCCACCTGCGGCGCTGCGCCGCCTGCGGGAACATCGGCTGCTGCGACTCCTCGCCCTCCCAACACGGCACCAGGCACTCCCAGACAGCCGGCCACCCCTTCATCACCAGCTACGAACCGGGCGAGGACTGGTTCTACAACAACGAGACCCAGCAGTTCTCCGAGGGCCCGCAGCTCGCCCCGCCCGCCTCCCACCCGGCCGACCAGCCCGTACCCGGGCCGGCCGGTGCGGTGCCGGGGGACTGGCAGGAGCGGCTGAACTGAAGCGGTCGGCGCCCCGCCGAGGCCAGGCCGGGGTGAGCCGCGCGGGGGCCGGGCCACGTCCCCGGTCACCAGGTGACGGGCAGCTCGTGCAGTCCGTAGATCACCGCGTCGTACTTGAACGGAATCCGGTCCAGCTCCACGGCCGGGCGCAGGGTGGGAATCCGCCGGAACAGCGCGGGCAGGACGACCTGGAGTTCCAGACGCGCGAGCGGCTGGCCGACGCAGTGGTGCGTGCCCGCGCCGAACGCCTGGTGGTGGCGGGCGGCGCGGGTCAGGTCGAGGCGGTCCGGGTCGGGGAAGGCGGCCGGGTCGCGGTTGGCCAGTTCGCCGAGGAGGATCACGCCCTCGCCGGCCCGGATGGTGCGGCCCGCCACCTCGATGTCGGTGACAGCGGTCCGACGGCGGCCCAGGTGGACCACGGAGAGGTAGCGCAGCAGCTCCTCGACGGCGCCGCTCACCACCTTCGGGTCGTCCGTGTCCCGCAGGAGCGCCAGCTGGTCGGGGTGGCGCAGGAGCAGCAGGGTGCCGAGCGAGATCATGTTGGCGGTCGTCTCGTGGCCGCCGAGCAGTAGCAGGACCCCCATGGCGACCGCCTGGTCGTGGGTGAGTTCCCCGGCTCTGATCCGGTCACCGAGGCGGGACAGCAGGTCGTCCGAGGGCCGGGCGAGTCGGGCCTCCACCAGCTCCCGCAGGTAGCCGGCCAGGTTGGCGTGGGCGGTCTGCCGTTCCTCCCGCGTCGCGGTGGCGGAGACGATCTGCTTGCTGTTGCGCTGGAAGAAGGCGTGGTCCTCGTACGGGACGCCGAGCAGTTCGGAGATGACCAGCGACGGCAGGGGCAGCGCCAGGGCCTGGACCAGGTCGGCCGGGCGGGGCCCGGCGAGCAGGTCGTCGAGGAAGGCGTCCGTCATCGCCCGTACCCGGGGGCGCATCGCCTCCACCCGTTTGACGGTGAAGGCGCCGCTGACCATGCGCCGCAGCCGGGCGTGTTCCGGATCGTCCAGCCCGACGAAGCTCAGGTCGGTGCCGCCGCCGCTGTGCGGTACGGGGCTGGGGAAGCCCGGCGCGGCGAAGTCGGCGCTGAGCCGGGCGTCGCCGAGCAGCGCCTTCTGCTCGGCGTGGCCGGTCACCACCCACGGGGTGCTGCCGCCCCAGGAACGCACCTGGCGCACCGGGCCGTCGTCGGCGAGGCTCCGCAGCTCGGGCGACGGGTCGAAGGGGCACACGGCGGAGCGCGGTGCGGGGAAGTCGGGAAGGTCCGAGGCGGTCGGGCCGGCCGAGGAGGAGAGGGCCATGCGGGCTCCAGAGTGGGGAAGGGGCGCGTCAGGTTCCGGGCGCGCTACGGGACGGGGACGGCGCCGGCACGAGGCTTCGCCCCGGTCAGCTCCTGGCGCAGCAGGCGGGCCTGCCGGGCCATGTTCCAGCCGAGGACGGCGGTGGTACGGCCGCCCCGGGTGTAGCGGGCGACGAAGCGGTCGTCCTCCTCGGCGCCCGCGGCGACGGTCACGTCGTCGTCGGGCGAGGGCCACCCGTGGACCTGGATCTTCGCGTCGTACTGGTCGGTCCAGAAGTACGGCACCGGCGCGTACGGGACGTCCTGGCCGAGGATGTTCGCGGCCACCGCCCCGGCCTGCTCGGTGGCGTTGGTGCGGTTCTCCAGCCGTGGCGCCCCGTCTGCGTCGCCGATCCGCACGCGGGCCACGTCGCCGACGGCGTACACACCCTCCGCCGCGCGGCAGCGGCTGTCGCACACCACGCCGTCCGCCAGTTCCAGGCCGCTGCCGGCGAGCCAGTCGGTCCCGGGCACGCAGCCGACGGCCACCACCACCAGGTCGGCGGGGAGCGTCTGTCCCGCGGCGGTCCGGACCCCGGTGACCGCACCCCCGGCCTGCGCCAGGCCGGTGACGCGGGTGCCGCCGACGAGGTGTACGCCCCGTCGGGTGTGGAGGCGGGCGAGGTGTCCGGCGATCCTGGTGCCCAGCACGCCTGCCATGGGGGCCTCGTGAGCCCCGGCCAGGGTGACCTCCGGGCCCAGGCGGCTCACCGTGGCGGCCACCTCGGCGCCGAGGACTCCGTTGCCCGCGACCACCACCCGCGCGGCCCCGGCCACCGCGCCGCGCAGCCGCACCGCGTCGTCCAGGGTGCGCAGGACGTGGGTGCGGCGCAGCCCGCGCTGGCCGGGAAGCGTGCGCGGCCGGGCGCCGGTGGCGAGGACGAGGGCGTCGGCGGTGAGCGTGCGCCCGGTGGACGTGACGACCGTGCGGGCCCCCGCGTCCAGACGGACGGCGGCCTCGCCGAGCAGCAGCCGCACATCCAGCGCGGTCAGCCGCGCGGGGTCGCGCAGCCGCGCCCGCTCCGGCTCCCAGCTCCCTGCCAGCACCTGCTTGGAGAGCGGCGGGCGGTCGTACGGTGGATGCGGCTCCTCGCCCAGCAGGGTCAGGGGGCCCCGGTAGCCCTTGCGGCGCAACGCCTCGGCCGTGGCGAGCCCGGCGGCGGAGGCGCCCACCACCAGGACACTGCCCGGCTGGCTCACGCGTCCTCCGTCACCTGGATCGCCGCCGCCGGGCACACCTCGGCCGACTCCCGGACGGCGTCGTGCTGTTCGGCCGGGGGCGCGGCGTCCAGGAGGACGACGATGCCGTCCTCGTCCCGCTGGTCGAAGACCTCGGGCGCGATCAGCACGCACTGGCCGGCGCCGCAGCACTTCTCCTCGTCAACGGTGATCTTCATCAGTGTCCTTCCGATCGGTGAGGGGGGTGGTCACGGGAGCGGCGAGCAGGCCGGTGAGCGCGTCGGACAGGGCGTCCGCCAGCGAGTCCCAGGAGGGGTGCAGCGGGGCCGTGCCCTCGGCGATTGCCCGCTCGCGCTCCGCGCAGGTGTGGGTGATCAGATGGCGGGCCATGTCGCCGCGTTCGGCCCGCACCGGCGCGGGCAGCGCCTCCAGTCGCCGGCCCAGGCCGTCCAGGGTGTGCCGCAGGTGGGGCCGGACCAGTGCCTCGCCGGTGGCCAGGGCGCGCGTGCGGGGATCGGTCATGACCTGCACGGTGAAGCGCGCCTGCCAGGAGGGGGTGCCGAGCGAGCCCAGGTACTCCGGTACCGGGCGTACCAGGGCGTCGACCCAGGCCCGCAGGCCGGCGTCGGCGGGGAGCCGTTCCAGGTGCCGCTCGCGGAGCTGGTCGACGCGGGCCCCGTGGTGGTTCGTGATCGCCTGGACCAGCCCGTCCCGGCCGCTGAAGTGGTACGCGACGGCGGAGACGTTGCCCTGCCCGGCCGCCTCGCTGATCTGCCGGTTGGAGACGGAGGACAGTCCGTGCTCGGCGTAGAGCCGCTCGGCGGCCGTCATGATGGCCTCGCGGGTCCCGGCGCCCCGCCCGGACCGCGCGGGGCCGGCGGTGTCGGTCACCAGGTCACCGGGAGTTCGCGCAGCGGGCTGGTGAGCAGCCCCTCGTGGCGACGCAGCTCCCGGGGGTCTACGGCGAGGTCGAGGGTGGGCAGTTCCCGCAGCATCACGGTGAGGACCGCCTGCAACTCCGTGCGGGCCAGCGGCTGCCCCAGGCAGGAGTGCGGCCCGGCGCCGAAGGTCAGGTGCGGGTTGGGGGAGCGGTCGAGGTCCATGAGGTCCGCGTCCTGCCAGGCGCGCTCGTCCCGGTTGGCGGCGGCCATGCTGCACACCACGGTGGCGCCCTGGGGGACGGTGCCGCCGGAGAAATCGGTGTCCTCGTGGACGTAGCGGAGCATGCCGAAGCCGCCGCCGTTCGGGTCGAAGCGCAGCAGTTCCTCGACGGAGCGGCGGACCAGCGAAGGGTCGGCCACCAGGCGCTCCCAGCGGGTGCGGTCGGAGAGCAGATGGGCCGTCATCATCGCGATGAACCCGGCCGTGGTCTCGTGCCCGGCCAGCAGCAGGGCCTGCCCGGTGGCCACCAGCCCCGCCTCGGACATCGGCTCGCCCTCGGTGTCGGCCCCGGCCAGCAGATGGCTCAGCAGATCGTCGCCGGGCGCCGTGCGCTTGGCGTCGACCAGGCCGCTCATGTATGCGGCGAAGTCGCGGTGGGCGGCCTCGGTCTCGGCCTTGGTGTAACGCGTCGTGTTCAGGAAGGTGTCGGACCACGCCTTGAAGGCGTCCCGGTCGCTCTCCGGCACGCCCAGCATGGAGCAGATCACCAGGACGGGGAGGGGGAAGGCGAGGTGGGTGACGAGGTCGGCGGGGCTGCCGTGCTCCCGCATCCGGCCGATCAGTTCGCCGGCCAGCTCCTCCATGCCGGGCCGCAGCGCGGACATCCGCCGCGCGGTGAACCACCGGCCCACCATGCGCCGCCACCGCTCGTGCCCCTCGTCGTTGAGGGCCAGTGCCATCGGGCTGGCGAAGATGCCGGCGGTGTCCCCGGCCGCGACGCGCGCCGCGTCCGGCGAGGCCAGTCCCTCCCGGCTCAGCCGGGGGTCGGAGAGCGCCTTCTTGACGTCGTCGTAGCGGGTGAGCAGCGCGGCCTCGTCCCCGCTGGGCAGCGTGATGCGGGCGACCGGGCAGCGCTCCCGCAGGTCGGCCCACTCGGCGGGCGGCTCCAGGGCCGCTTTCGAGGTGAGGGGGTAGCTCAAGGGCGGAGTGTCGGCGGAACGCGTCACGGGGGGCCTCCTCATCGGTGCGGACAAGACCCCGATTCAATCAGTTGACTTAACTCCTTGGATCTCTTCCCGGCCATTCACGGGAAAGGCTCCGGATGGGCACATGGATAATCCCAGGGATGGGTAGAGAGCGCGTCGGCCTGGCCCTTCTTCCGTCCTTCGGAAGCGATTCGGTGCGGCGTCCGTGAGGTTGTGCGGTGATTCCGTGGAGGCGGTGACGTATTCGAGGTGCGGACAGGCGTGAGAGCTTCGCTCATTCGGCCGGTAATCGACGCGGACGGATGTGCGGGTGCCTCGCCGGGTCGACGGGCCGGTGGCCCGGAAAAGCCGAAAGACCTGGTGGGCACGGTCACGAGGACCGTCGGCCACCAGGTCTTTCCCTTGTTCCGCGGATTTACCGGAAGGGGGCTCGTCTCACACTTGGGCGGGGGACTTCTCCGCTTCCGGTGCCGACTCCTCCCGGAGGGCGCGGCGTGCTGCCGGAATGGCGGTCGCGACGATCGCGGAAACGAGTGCGATCCCGCAGCCGATCAGCAGTCCGGTACGGAATCCGCTCTCGGAGGTCACACTGACACCGCCCAGTTCCACCGTCATCTGGGAGAGAACCACGCCCATCACCGCGGCCCCGACCGAAGTGCCGAGCGAACGCATCAGGGTGTTGAAGCTGTTGGCCGCAGCGGTCTCGGTGAGCGGCACGGAACTCATGATGAGAGCGGGCATCGAGCCGTAGGCGAGCCCCACACCGCAGTTGATCACCATGATGGCGAGCATGATGCCCCACGCGGAGCCCATCAGGGCCACCGAGATCCCGTAACCGGCGGCGATCACGAGGACACCGGAGATCAGCGTGAACTTGGGGCCACGGGCGTTGGTGAGCTTCCCGCCGTACGGCGAGACCAGCATCATCATGATGCCGCCGGGGGCCATCCACAGGCCCGCGGCGAGGATCGACTGCCCCAGGCCGTACCCGGTGGCCTCGGGGAACTGGAGCAGCTGCGGCATCACCAGCATGCTCGCGTACATCGCGAAACCGACGAAGACCGAGGCGACGTTGGTGAGCAGCACGCGCGGCCGGGCCGTCGTGCGCAGATCGACCAGGGGGTCGGTGGTCCGCAGCTCCCACGCGCCCCAGGCCAGCAGGGCCAGCGCGGAGGCCGCGAAGAGGCCCAGCGTGGTGGCCGAACCCCAGCCCCACTCGGCCCCCTTGGAGACGGCGAGGAGCAGGCAGACCAGGCCCGCGCCCAGTCCCACCGCGCCGACCGCGTCGAACCGCTGCCCCTTGGCCGTCGCCGGGACGCTCGGGACGAGGAACCAGACCAGCACGGCGATCACCGCGGCCAGGCCGGCGGAACCCCAGAACAGCACCCGCCAGTTCGCGTACTGCGCGACCGCCGCGGACAGCGGCAGGCCCAGCCCGCCGCCGATCCCCATGGACGCGCTGACCAGGGCGATCGAGGAGCTGAGCCGCTCCTTGGGCACCACGTCGCGCAGCAGGGCGATGCCGAGCGGCACCATGCCCATCCCCATGCCCTGCAAGCCGCGGCCGATGATCATCGGCACCACCGACGAGGCGAGCGCGCAGACCACGGAACCGGCCATCAGCGGCACCGAACAGGCCAGCAGCATGCGGCGCTTGCCCAGCAGGTCGCCGAGGCGGCCGACGACCGGCACGCAGACCGCGGAGACCAGCAGCGTCACCGTGATCACCCACGTCGCGTCGGAGGTCGACGTGGAGAGGATGCGGGGCAGTTCCGCGATGAGCGGGGTGACCAGCGTCTGCATGATCGCGGCGGTGGTTCCGGCGAAGGCCAGCACGGCGACCACCGCGCCGGGCCGGGTGGTGGGTTGCGGTGCTGCCATGGGCGTACTCCTGTGTGTGGTGAAGGTGCTGCGGGAATGGTGTGCATCGTACACATTGAATGTAGCGTGCATGCTGCATGGGCTCTGCACGCTCATGAGACGATGCCCGCCGGGGGGTGAGGGCCAGGGGGCGTGTCGACGCTCCCGGGGTGAACGAAAGGCGACGGAGCGGATGGGCAGAGCGACGCGCGAGGTCGAGTACGAGCAGATGCTGCTCAGCCGCCACTTCTCCCTCCACCAGCGCGGCGGCCGGCGCCGGGACGGTGCGCTGGAGCGCAGCGCGTACATCCTGCTCAGCCGGCTGGAGGTGCAGGGGCCGATGTCCATCGGCGAGCTCAGCGACGCCTTCGGGCTGGACGCCTCCACGGTGAACCGGCAGACGGCCGCCGTGCTGCGCACCGGAATGGCCGAGCGCATCCCCGACCCCGAGGGCGGCATGGCCCGCAAGTTCCGCATGACCGAGGCCGGGGCGCGCACCCTGCGAGAGGAGCGCGAGGGCATCGTGGCATCCCTGGAACGGGTGATGGCCGACTGGCCGGAGGAGGACGTCGCCGCCTTCGCCGACTACCTGCGCCGCTTCAACACGGGGATCGAACGGCTCGACGCCCGCCCGTGGCCGCGCCCCTGAACCGCCGTCCCCGCCGCCGCGCCCCGCACGCCACGCCCCACCCGCAGGAAGCGGCCGTTCGGGGCCCGGCCGGCCACCGGGCGTCTCGGTCTGCGAAGCGACGGAACCCGCCGTTGGCGCGCACGACCGTCACCTCCGGGCCCCGCCCCGTGGCTTGGCCGGCGCCTGCGTCGGTCTCGACGCCCCTGCCACGGCTACGGCCGTGGAGGCGCCGCCGGTGGTTCGGGTGAGGGTGGGAGCGGGCGGGGAGCGGGCGGTGCGTGCGGCGCCGGGGCGGAGACGGCGATCGCCGTGCAGACCAGGCCCGCGTCCACCCGCCACCGCCCCGCGAACCCGGTCAGTGGCGCACCGGACGTGGTGTGGCCCGGCACCAGCAGCCGGGCGGTGAAGGTGCCGGTGGGCCCCGTTCCCGGGTCGATGACCAGGTCGGCCTCCTCGAAGCCCAGCCACCGCCCGGTGAGCGGGAACCACGCCTTGTAGACGCTCTCCTTGGCGCTGAACAGCAGCCGGTCCCAGTGCACGTCGGGGCGTTCGCCGCGCAGTGCCCGGTGCCGCTCGCGCTCCGACGGCAGCGCGATCGTGCCGAGGACGCCCTCGGGCAGCGCGTCGTGCGGCTCCGCGTCGACCCCGACCGACCGGAACCGGGAGGCCGGGCCGACCACCGCGGCCCGGTAGCCGTCGCAGTGCGTCATGCTGCCGATCACGCCACCCGGCCACACCGGGGCCCCGCGCTCGCCCGGCAGCAGCGGTGCGGGAGCCACCCCCAGGTCGGCCATGGCCCGCCGCGCGCAGTGGCGCACCGTGGCGAACTCCGCCCGCCGCTTGTGCACGGCGCGGGCGACGACCGCCGCCTCCTGCGCGTACAGCGTCGCCTCCGGGACGTCCTCGCGGGTCTCCACCACGCTCAGTCCCTCGGGCAGGATCGTCTTCAGCATGTCAGTGCCCTCCCTCGGCGGGGGCGGGGAGAATCCGCCGCAGGCTCCCCGGCGGCGTCGCGCGGTGCCGCCACTCTCGGGGGTAGCCCACGGAGACCTCCTCGAAGCGGACGTTGTCGTGCCAGGTGGTCCGGGGGATGTGGAGGTGGCCGTAGACCATCGCCGCGGCCTCGTACCGCAGGTGCCAGTCGGCGGTCAGTTCCGTGCCGCACCACTGGGCGAACTCCGGGTGGCGCAGGACGTGGGTGGGCTCGCGCACCAGCGGATAGTGGTTCACCAGGACGGTCGGCCGGCCCGCGCGCTCGGCGTCGAGCCGGCTCTCGGTGAGGGCCACGCGGGCCCGGCACCAGTCGTCCCGCCCCGGGTACGGGTCCGGGTGCAGCAGGACCTCGTCGGTGCAGACCACCCCGGTGTCGTAGGCGCGGGCGAGGGCCTGTTCCTTGGTGTGGGTCCCGGCCGGACGCCAGGTGTAGTCGTAGCCGAGGAAGAGAGGGACGATCAGCGTGGACGTGCCGTCCTCGCCTTCCCAGACCGGGTAGGGGTCCTCCGGGGTCACCACGCCCAGGCGGCGGCAGAGCGCGACCAGGTGCTGGTAACGGGCCTCGCCGCGGAGCTGGACCGTGTCGTCGCGCGGGGTCCACAGCTCGTGGTTGCCGGGTGTCCAGATCACCTTGGCGAAGCGGCCGGCGAGCGTGGTGAGCGCCCATTCCACGTCGTGGACGAACTCGCCGATGTCACCGGCGACCAGCAGCCAGTCCCCGTCCCCCTCCGGGCGGAGCCCTTCGGTGATCCGGCGGTTCTCCGCGTACCCGATGTGGAGGTCGCTGATCGCGACCAGTCGCCGACTCCCGGACATCCGTACCCCGTACCTTTCCCCCTGGGGCATGCCGACGTCCGGCCCCCCTGCGGACCAGAGCCTACGGAGCCGGACCGGCCACGTACACCCCTGCCTGAAAGTGACCAGGGAGCAGGGGCGCCAGGCGTACAAGGTGCTGTTCTGGGGGCTGTTGACCGGCAGGCGGGCCGCCTCGCGGGTTGGGCGGCGGCGAGTTCGCGGACGCCGTGGACCGCCCGCGGGCCCGGGACGCCGGTCCGGACGCGGGCCGCCGGGTACCCCTCGGCCCCTGGCGTGCCCGCGGGGGCCGGTCGGTACTGCGAGGTGTCCTCGATCCGGTGGCGGCGGCGCGCGGCACGGTCGGACAGGCGACTGGCGGCAGCGGGTCCGCGTCCGTTCACCCGGCCCCGTGGGTGCCGACGGGGCCGGGCGCACCTCCGGTCCGCCCGGCGCGACACCTTCTTGGGTGCGGTCCCGCGCGTGACGTCGCACGGGCGGCTTCGTTGAGCACGGGTCGGCTCTGAGCGGAAAGGCGAATCCGATATGCGGCAGTTCCCCTTGGAGGCGCTCGATGCGGCCCCTGGCAGGCTGGTCGAGTGGCGGCTGTGCTCGCCGGACGCGCCGGACGGGGGTGACGGGCCGGGCGCCGCCCGGCGGGCCTCCTTCAACCAGGACAAGCACTTCACGGCCGCCGAGCAGAGCCGGGGTTCGGCCGACCCGGTGGCCTCCTGGATCGCGGTGACCTTCGAACTTCCCGGCCCGCTGGACCACGGCGCGCTGGAGCGGGCGCTGCTCTCCTTCGTCCGTCGGCACGAGGTGCTGCGGTGCGCCTTCCAGCGCCTGGCCGGCGACCTCTCGTGCGCCTCCTACCCGCCCGAGGGGCTGACCCTCCAGGCGGCGGAACTGGGCGAGTTCACCAGCACCGAGGCGCTGCGCGAGTTCCTGGCCGACCGGTTCCGGGCCACCATCGACACCCTGGCCTGGCCCCTGTTCGCGATGGGCGCGGTGGTCCGCGACGCCTCCACCACCGTGTACCTGGCCTTCGACCACATCGTCTGCGACGGCGTCTCGATGCCCAACGTCGTCCACGACATCGCCCACGCGTACGCCGCCGCCCAGTGCGGCCGGGAACCGGAACTGCCGCCGACCGGGAGCTACCTGGACTTCGCGGACACCCAGCGCCGCCACTTCCTCACCCTGGCCGCCGACGATGCGCGCCTGGACCACTGGCGGTCCTACACGGAGCGGGCCGGAGCGTTCTTCCCTCCGTTCCCGCTGGACCTGGGCGTGGAGCCGGGACGGATGTACCCCATCGTCAACGACGCCTGCACCCTGCTGGACGCGCCGGCGGCGGCGGCGTTCGACCAGGAGTGCCGGGACGCGGGCGGGAAGCCCTTCATGGGGGTGATGGCCGCGCTCGCCCGGTGTCTGCGCGAAGCCGGGGGGCCCGAGGTCTACCGGGCGCTCATGCCCGTCAGCGAACGGGGGGACGGTCCCTGGCGTCACGCCGTCGGCTGGTTCGTCAACACCATGCCCATCGAGTTCCCGGTGCGGCCCGGCATGGCGCTGACCGACCTCATGGCGGGGGTGAAGGCCGCCTTCACGGAGATGATCCGCCACGTCGACGTACCCTTCGTCCGGGCGTGGGAGCTGCTCGCCCCCGAACACTTCGCCGCCGCCTCGTGGCCGTACCCGGTGAACTTCTTCTCCTACATCGACATGCGCCGGTGCCCCGGCGCCGCCCACCACGACGTCTGGCGGCCCACCACCCACGTCTGGTCCTCCCGGGCCAACGGCGCCTGCCTCTGGTTCCAACGCGACGACGAGGGGCTGCACATGAACGTCATCCACGTCGACACCCCCGAGGCCCGCCGGACCATGGCCGGCCTGGAGGAGGAGCTGCGCCGGACCGTACGCGACATCGCGGGTGCCGTGCGCGGTCCGTCCGTCGCGACTCTGGCCACCCTGGGGACGCTGCGGCAGCAGGCCGGCATCGCGCCGGTGGGCGTGGGCCGGTAGGAACGCCGGGGGTCAGAGCCGGCCTTCCCCGGTCTCGTCCGGAACCCGGCGCAGCACGTCGCCGGGCTGGCAGTCGAGGGCGCGGCAGATCGCGTCCAGCGTGCTGAACCGGACGGCCTTCGCCCGGCCGTTCTTGAGGACCGCGACGTTCGCCGGACTGATACCGACGGCTTTCGCGAACTCGCCGACCGACATGCCGAGTTCGGCGAGGCGGCGGTCGATGTCGACCACGATCGCCATCAGATGACCCCGGCCATCTCCGTCTGGAGTTCCGTCGCCTTGCGCAGCAGGCTCCGCATGATCACGGTGAGCATGGCGAAGGCGGCGCCGGCGGCCGCGGCCGTGGCGGCGGCCATCAAGGCGCTCTCCACGTCCATGCCTCCGTTCGCCGAGGGGATCTCGGCCACCGCGAGATGGGCGGCGACGCCCGCCGCCAGCAGCGTCGCCACCACCGAGCTGCCGATGACCACGTCGACCCAGCGGAAGGCGCGGGGCGCGAAGAGCGCCCCGTGCCGTGCCATGCCGAGCAGCCGCCACACCGCGATCAGGGCGACCTGTACGCAGGCCACACCGAGGACGGCCAGTACCGCGTACGGCAGGGCGAACGGCGCGTGGGCGGGGAACCGGTCGGCCTCGTCGGCCGCGGTCGTGGGGATGACCACGATCTGCCCGAAGAGCCCGACGGCGAGGACCACGACGATGGCAGCCCGGAGAGCGGTGGTGAGGAAGGGGTGCATGTATCGATAATCGATGGGTTCCTATCGATAGTCAATAGGTCGTCGGCGGTGGGGCGAACGGGGTGCGGGTTCCGTCCCGTTCGCCGGTCGCAAGCGCGGGGCCGCGCGGGAATGGCGGGGCAGCGGGGAGCCGAGTGACGACGAGGGCCTCCGGGCGGTGCGGGAGGACCTCCCGCACCGCCCGGAGGCCCTCGTCGACGGCGTCACCTCCCTCCACCGGGTCGGCCGGTGGAGGGAGGGAGTCTCGCCGTCAGCTCCCGGCGCCCACCTCCGCCTCCGGGGTCGCCGTCGCGGTGGCCGGCTGTGGATGGACGCAGTGCCAGCGGTGCCCCGCCGGGTCCTCGGTGACCGTCGGGAAGGCGGTCGCGCAGGCGTCGTCCGCCTTCCAGCAGCGGGTGCGGAACGGGCAGCCCGTCGGCGGGTTGGTGGCGGACGGGACCGGGCCGTGCAGCACGATCCGCTCGGGCCGCTCCAGCAGGCTCGGGGTGGCCGAGAGCAGGGCCTCGGTGTACGGGTGGCGGGAGTCGCCGGAGACCTGGCGGGCGGCTCCCTCCTCGACGACGCGGCCCAGGTACAGCACGGCGATGCGGTCGGCGAGGTAGCGGACGGTCTGGACGTCGTGCGAGATGAAGACCATGCCCAGGCCGAGGCGGGCGCGCAGGTCCACCAGGAGGTTGAGGATCTGGGCGCGCACCGACACGTCCAGGGCGCTGGTCGGTTCGTCGGCGACGATCAGCTCCGGGTCCAGGGCCAGGGCGCGGGCGATGGCCACCCGCTGGCGCTGGCCGCCGGAGAGCTGCCCGGGCAGCGCCTCCAGGGTGTGCCCCGGCAGGCCCACCAGGTCGAGGAGTTCCCTGACCCGCGCCTCGCGCTCGTGCGGGGTCCCGCGCCGGTGCACGTCCAGCGGGTCGCGGACGATGCGCCGGACGGACAGGCGCGGGTTGAGCGCGGTGGAGGGGTCCTGGAAGACCACGCCGACGGACGGGCCGAACCGCTCGCGCCGCTGGGCCGGGCTCATGCTCCACAGGTCCTCGCCCTGGAAGTGCACCGTGCCTTCCGTGGGCCGCTGGAGGCCGGTGACGACCCGGGCCAGGGTGGACTTGCCGCACCCCGACTCGCCGACCAGGCCGAGGATCTCGCCCCGGCGGATCTCCAGCGAGGTGTCGGTCAGCGCGTGCACCGCGTCCCTGCGGAACAGGCCGCCGCTGCGCGCCCTGTGCCGTACGTGGACGTGGTCCAGCCGGACGAGGGGAGCCGTCGGGGAATCCGTGGGTGCGGTCATCGGGCGCTCTCCAGTCGCTCGGCCGGCGGATGGGCGGTGGCCGGGTGGTGGCAGGCGAAGTGGTGGTCCGCCGCCCCCGCGCGGGCTGCCGGGGCGGGCGGGGTGGTGGCGCACAGCTCGGTGGCGGCGGCGCAGCGCGAGGCGAAGCGGCAGCCGGGACCGAACGCCTTCGGTGCGGGCACCACCCCGCGGATCTGGTGCAGCCGCTCCGAGCCGGACTCCAGCGAGACGACCGATCCGAGCAGGCCCCGGCTGTAGTGGTGGGCGGGGTCGGTCAGCAGGGAACGGGTCGCGCCGGCCTCGGCGACCTGCCCGGCGTACATCACCGCGACGCGGTGGGCGAGGTCGCCGACGAGGGCCAGGTCGTGCGAGACGAGGACCATCGCGAAGCCCAGTTCGTCGCGCAGCCTGATCAGCAGCTCGACCACCTGGGCCTGCACGGTGACGTCGAGTGCGGTGGTCGGCTCGTCGGCGATGAGCAGGCGGGGGCTGCGGGAGAGGGCCATGGCGATCAGGACGCGCTGGCGCTGGCCGCCGGAGAGCTCGTGGGGGTAGCTGCGCAGGGTGCGCTCGGAGGAGAGGCCGACCAGTTCGAGCAGTTCGGCGGGGGTGCGGGTGCCGCCCCGGGAGGTGAGCCGCTTCAGCTGGGTGCCGATCAGGACGGAGGGGTTGAGCGAGGACATGGCGTCCTGGTAGACCATCGCGATCTCCGGCCCCATCAGGGCGCGCCGCTCCTTGGCGGTCAGGGCGAGGAGGTCGCGGCCCCGGTAGAGGACCTCCCCCTCGACCTGCGCGTTGCGGGCGAGCAGGCCCATGATCGCGAGGCTGGTGACCGACTTGCCGCAGCCCGACTCGCCGACCAGGCCGAGGGTCTCGCCCTCCCGGACGGTGAAGTCGATGCCGTCCACGACGCGGATGTCGCCGTACCGGTCCGGGAAACGGATGGTGAGGTTCCGTACGGTGAGGAGTTCGGGGGCGTCCTCCGGGAGCGGTGCGACGGCCGGCTCCGTGGCGGCCAGGCGGGTGGCGAGCGCGGCCAGGGCCGCGTCCACCTCGGTGCCGCCGGCCGCGGGGGTGGTCGCCTCCTGCCCGGTGTCGTCGCCGCCGCCGGTGCGGGCCTTGTCCGGGGAGGCGGCGGCGTCCGTCATGCCCTCGGAGAGGACGTTCAGCGCGAGCACCGTCAGGAGCAGGCAGAGGCCGGGGAAGAGCGTCGCCCACCAGCCGCCCGACAGCAGCAGCTGCCGGCCGTACGCGAGGACGCTGCCCCAGCTGGGGTCGGGGTCCTGCACGCCGGCGCCGATGAAGGAGAGGCTCGCCTCGAAGATGATGGAGTCGGCGACCATGACGGTGGCGAACACCAGGACGGGAGCGGCGCAGTTGACGGCGACGTGCCGGGCCACGATGTGGCCGCGCCGGGCGCCGATGACCTGCTCGGCCGCCACGTAGTCCTCGCCGTACTGCTCCAGCACGTTGGCCCGTACGACGCGGGCCAGTGAGGGCGCGTAGACGAAGGCGATGGTGAAGATGATGACCGGCACGCTGGGGCCGAAGACGGCGACCAGCACGGCGGCCAGCGCGATCGGCGGGAACGACATCACGATGTCGAGGGTGCGCATGACGCCCTCGTCGGCGAGCTTGCGCGAGGTCGCGGCCACCGCCCCCAGCAGCGACCCGATGACCAGGGCGAGCAGGGTCGCGCCGAGGCCGATGACGAGGGAGTACCGGGCGCCGTGCACCACCCGGGCGAAGACGTCGCGGCCGGCCCGGTCGGTGCCGAACCAGTGGTCGGCGCCGGGCGCCTGGGCGGGCACGCCGGTGGCGAGCGGGTCCTGGGTGAGCAGCGGCGCGAAGACCGCGCCCAGCACGACCACCACGAGCACCCCGAGGGCGATCCGGGAGGGGACGGGCAGGCGGCGCAGGCGGACGCCGGGCCGCGCCAGCCGCTTGGCGAGGGAACTGGGGGCGAACATCACACCGTCCTGATGCGCGGGTTGACGAGCAGGTAGAGCAGGTCGACGACGACGTTGACCACGAGGAAGGCGACCGCGATGGTGAGCACCGTGCCCTGTACGAGCCCCACGTCGCCCCCGGTGACCCCTTCGAGGATCAGCTTGCCCATGCCGGGCAGGTCGAAGATGGCCTCGATGACGACGGCGCCGCTGAGCATGTAGCCGACCTTGACGCCGAGCACGGTCAACGGCGTGACCAGGGCGTTGCGCAGCACCGAGCGGATGATCAGGAAGGGCGGCAGGCCGCTGCCGCGCGCGGTGCGCACGTAGTCCCGGTCGAGTTCGGAGACCATCGAGGTCCGCACCAGCCGGGCCAGTGAGGCGGCGACCGGGAGCGCCAGCGCGACGGCGGGCAGGGTCATGCTCTCCAGCCAGCCGGAGAAGGAGTCCGCCGGGTTGACGTAGCCGCCGGTCGGAAAGAGGTCCATGCTGAGGGCGAACTGCTGGATGAGCAGCACGCCGAGCCAGAACGACGGCAGGGCGACACCGGCCATCGACAGGACGCGGAAGACCTGGTCGGGCCAGCGGTCCCGGTACATGGCGCTGAGGACGCCCGCGGTCAGGGCCAGGGCGACGGCCAGCGCGAGGCCGAGCAGCGTGAGCTGGAGGGTCAGCGGGAACGCGGTGGCGATGCGGTCGGAGACGGGCTGGCTCGGCGGCACGGTGACGCCGAGGTCGCCCCGCAGCAGATCGCCCAGGAAGGCGAAGTACCGGACGAACAGAGGGTCGTTGAGGCCGCGTGCTTCGGCGAAGGCGGCGCGGGCCGCGGGGCTGGCGGAGTCACCGAGCGCGTTGTAAGCGGGGTCGACCGGTGAGAACTGGAGGACCACGAAGACCAGCAGTGTGATGCCGAGGACCATCACCGGCATGATCGCGACGCGGCGCAGCGCGAGCCGGAGGAAAGCAACCATCCTGGGTTTCCTAGGGATTGGGGCGAGGGCCGCCGCCGTGGCGAGACGGCGGCGGCCGACGGACCGGGGCGGTGGGGCTCAGGCGCGGCCGACGTCGACGAAGGAGAGCCCTGTGGTCGGCAGCGGCTTGAACCCGGTGAGCGCGCCGGACTGCCAGGCGGTGGGCAGCTTGCGGTGGAGCACCGGGTAGAGGGCGGCCTCCTCGGCGACCAGGTCGGTCACCTCGGCCCACAGCTCCTTGCGCCGGTCCGCGTCCGCTTCCCTGGCCGCGCGGTCCAGGAGCGACTTGGTCTTCTTGTAGACGGGCGAGCCGGCCCAGCCGTACCGCTTCTCGGGCCAGAAGCCGTAGTAGAACCAGCGCAGCAGCAGGTCCGCGTCGTTGCCGAAGACGGAGGGGTCGCCCGGGGCGGCCAGCACCTCGAAGTCGCCCTTGTCGACCTTGGCGTACTGGGCGGGGGACTGGGCGATGTCGAGGCGGGCATCGACGCCGGCCGCCGCCCAGCTCTCCTTGAGTAGCGGGGCGATGTCCTTGACCCAGCCGGTGTCGGTGACCAGCAGGGTGAAGGAGAGCTTCTCGGCTCCCGCCTCGGCGAGGAGCTTCTTGGCCTTGGCCAGGTCGTGCTTGTAGACGGTGGCGGCCTTGTGGTAATCGGGGTGGGAGGGCGGTACGTAGCCGCTGGCGGCCTCGGCGTTGCCCAGCAGCGCGGTCGAGATGATCTTCTCGGTGTCGAGTGCGTAGTGCAGGGCCTGGCGCACCCGCTTGTCCTCGAAGCGCTTGTCCGCGCAGTTGAACATGAGGAAGAGCAGCCCGAAGGACTGGACCGACTCCACCTTGTTGTCGCCGGTGAACCCCTTGACGTCGATGTAGGGGACGTCCTCGATGGCCTGGACCCGGCCGGACTCCAGGGCGCTGACCCGGGCGGAGGGGTCGGACATGAGCCGCCAGACCATCTTCTTGGCCTTGGCGGGGTGCGGCCCGTTGTACTTGTCGTACGCCTCCATGACGATCTTGTCCTCGCGGACCGCCTGGACGAAGCGGTAGGGGCCCGAGCCGACGGGCTTGGCGTCGAAGGCTTTGGGGTCGGCGCCCGCGATCTTCTCCGGCACCACGCGCACCACGGATATCCGGGACGGGAAGAGGGCGAAGGGGTGCTTCAGCTTGAACTCGACGGTCGACTCGTCGACGGCGTTGACCTGGTCGATGAACGGCACGAACTGTGCCATCAGCGAGGCGTTCTCGGGGTCCAGTACGCGTTCGAAGCTGAAGACCACGTCCTGGGCGCGGACCGGCGAGCCGTCGTGGAAGGTCGCGCCCTTGCGGAGGGTGGCCCGGTAGGTGGTCGCGTTGATCTTCTGGGGCATCCCGGTGGCCAGCGCGGGCCGCGCGGCGAGCGTGGCCGGGTCGAGGTCCACCAGTCCCTCGAAGATGTGCATGTTCGCGGCGTACGGGGTGGCGCCGGAGGTGATCATCGGGTCGAAGCCCGTGGAGAGGGGGTAGGAGAGGCCGGCTTCGATAGTGTCACCGCCGGCGCTCGAACCGCCGGTACCTCCTCCGCTGGAGGCCGGACCGCCGCAGGCCGTGAGGCCCGCGGTGACCGCGGTCGCCACACCGATGGCGCCGGTGTATCTCATGAAGGTGCGGCGGTCGACGCCAACTGCGTTGCGCGAGGGCAAGGAGTCCTCCAGAAGGAAGATGAGGGATGGTCGAACGGAGAGGAGGCGAGACGGTCGGCGCTCCAGGCACATCAGACGTCTGATGTATGATGCTCAATAAGAGGGGAACGTAGCTTGCCGAATGAGAGGGGTCAAGAGGTGGCGGTGGGACGGGAGGCGGCGGGGCATACGGTGCCTGAGCCCAAACCGGCACGGCAGTCGCTGCGACAAGAGGTCGTGGACGGCATCAAGGGCTACATCCTGCGCAACCAGCTGCGCCCCGGCGACCCCCTGCCGAGCGAGCCCGCCCTGTGCGAGGCGCTCGGAGCGAGCCGGTCCAGCGTGCGCGAGGCGATCAAGATCCTGGCCGCGCTCGACATCGTCGAGGTCCGGCACGGGCGCGGCACCTATGTCGGCCGGCTCAGCCTCTCCGCCCTCGTGGAGAGCCTGACCTTCCGCGGACTGCTCAGCCCCGACGACGACTTCCAGGTGATGTCCGACCTGGTCGAGGTGCGCGAGCTCTTCGAGCGGGGTATGGCCGAGCAGCTCGTGGCCGCCCCCGACCAGGAGCAGATCGACCGCCTCGCCGCCCTGGTCGAGGAGATGTGCAAGGTCGGCGGCGGCGAGGGCGACGGCTTCGTGGAGGCCGACCGCGCCTTCCACGCCCTGCTCGTCGCCCCGCTGGGCAACGACCTCATCAGCCAGCTGTCCATGGCGTTCTGGGACGTCTACGTGATCGTCGCCCCCCACCTCGACGTGTTCACGCACGAGCACGAGGAGGCGACCATCGCCAACCACCGGCGCATCGTGGACGCCGTGCGCGACCGGGACCCGGCCGAGTTCGCGGCAGCGCTGACGGAGCACTACGCGCCGGTCCGCCGGCGGATCGCGGAGGCCCGCGCCCGCCGCTGACCGGCGGTGAGTACAGAACAAGGCACCCCTCGGACGGAGGGGTGCCTTCGTCGTGCTCCGGGGCGGGTGGGTGCGAGGAGGTGCGGACGGCCTGACGTGCGGGGGCACTTGACGGTCGGCGTCCGGGTCTCTAGTGTCCCGGAATCAAGGACATCAGACGTCTGACTTCCTTGCTCCGAGGCCGGCTCGACCGGCCTCCGCTCCCTTCCCCACCTCCCGCTCCCAGCGGCGCGCCCCGCGCCCGCCTCACCCCCCGGGCCCCTCATGCCACTCATGGACCTCACCCTCGCCGAATGCCTCGCGCTCCGGCCCGAGCTCGACGAGCCCGCCGACCTCGACGCCTTCTGGTCCCGCACCCTGCACGCGGACCGCGCCGACGGCACCGCCCCGCGCTTCACCCCCGTGGAGACCGGCCTGGTCCAGGTCACCACCTACGACGTGGTCGTGCCGGGCTTCGCCTCGGAACCGGTCCGGGGCTGGCTCCACCTGCCCGCCGGGGCCCGTGAACCGCTCGGCTGCGTGGTGGAGTTCCTCGGCTACGGACGCGGGCGCGGCCTGCCGCACGAGCAACTGCTCTGGGCCAGCGCGGGCTACGCGCACTTCCTCATGGACACGCGGGGCCAGGGCTGGTCCACCGCCCACGGGGACACCCCCGACACCGCCCCGCTCTCCGGCAGCGTGCCCGGCTTCCTCACCCGGGGTGTCGAGACCCCGCAGGACCACTACTACCGGCGGGTCTTCACCGACGCCGTGCGCTGTGTGGAGGCGGTCCGGGCCCACCCCGCCGTCGACCCGGACAAGGTCGTGGTGACCGGCGTCAGCCAGGGCGGCGGCATCGCCCTCGCGACCGCCGCGCTCGTCCCCGGCCTCGCCGGCGTCATGCCCGACGTCCCGTTCCTGTGCGACATCCGGCGCGCCGTGCGCATCGCGGCCCAGCCGCCCTACACGGAGGCGGCGGAGTACCTCCGCCTGCACCGCGACCGCGCCGAGACCGTCCTCGACACCCTCTCCTACGTCGACGCGGCCCTGCTCGCCTCCCGCGCCACCGCCCCGGCCCTCTTCTCCATCGCCATGATGGACGAGATCTGCCCGCCCTCCACCTGCTTCGCCGCCTACCACCGGTACGGCGGTCCCAAGGACCTGCGTGTCTACGAGTTCAACGGACACGAGGGCGGCGGCGGCCACCACCGGCGCGAACAGCTCACCTGGGTACGCGAACTGCTCGCCACCCCCCGCCCGGCGGCCACCGACGCTCCCCCCACCCCGCACGACCCCCAACTCGCCTGATCCGCCCACCGAGAAGAGGTCCGTCCATGCAGCGCCGCACCCTCCTGGCCGTCGTCCCCGCGACCCTCGTCCTCCTCACCGCCACCGTCCCCACCGCCCAGGGCGCCACCGGCCCGGCAACCGCCGACTTCACCTCGCAGGACATCGCCACGGCGGGCACCGGCTCCCCCTACTACCGCATCCCCGCCCTGACCCGGACCACCAAGGGCACCCTGCTCGCCGCGTACGACGCCCGCCCCACCCTCGGCGACCTGCCCGGCAACCTCGGGGTCGTCCTGCGGCGCAGCACCGACGGCGGCGCCACCTGGCAGCCTCAGCAGGTCGTCCGCAAGGACCCCGCGCCCAAGGGGTACGGCGACCCCAGCCTCCTGGTCGACCGGGAGACCGGGCGGATCTTCGTCTTCTACGCGGCCGCCGTGAACCAGGGCTTCTTCGGCTCCGCCACCGGCAACGACGAGAGCGACCCCGACGTCCTCCAGGCCGACTACAGCTACTCCGACGACGACGGCCTCACCTGGCACCACGAGCGGATCACCGCCGACATCAAGAACCCCGCCTGGGCCGGCATGTTCGCCGCCTCCGGCGAGGGCATCCAGCTGCGGCACGGCACCCACAAGGGCCGCCTGATCCAGCAGTACGCCATCCGGAACGACGGCGCCAACTACGCCGTCAGCGCCTACAGCGACGACCACGGCGCCACCTGGAAGATGGGCACACCGGTGGGACCCGGCGGCGACGAGAACAAGACCGTGGAGCTCTCCGACGGCCGCGTCCTGCTCAACAACCGCTCCGCGCCCTACCGCACCGTGGCGTACTCCACCGACGGCGGCGTCACCTACACCCCCTTCAAGCAGGACACCGAACTGCCCGACCCCGCCAACAACGGCTCCATCACGCGCTTCGCGCCGGACGTTCCCGCCTCCCACCCGCGCGCCTCCTGGCTGCTGTTCAGCAACACGGCGACCACCAGCGGCCGCAGCAACCTCACCGTCCGCCTCTCCTGCGACAACGGAGAGACCTGGCCCGTCCGCAGGACCGCCGAGGCCGGCTCCGCCGGCTACTCCACGCTCACCCCGCTCAGCGACGGCACCGGCGCCAACCCCCGGGTCGGCATGGCCTGGGAGCGCGCGAACAACCAGCACATCACCTACTCCTCCTTCGACCTGCGCTGGCTGGGCGGCGTCTGCGCCCCGGTCACCGTCACCCCGCCCGCCGCCCTGCCCGCCGGGACCACCACCGACGTCACCGTCCGCGTCACCAGCCAGAACGACGTGGACCTGCCCGCGGGCAGCGTCTCGCTCTCCCTCCCCCAGGGGTGGAGCGCCCCGACCGTCACCATGCCCGCGCTCAAGCCCGGCCAGGGCGCCAACGTCAAGATCCCCGTCACCGTCCCCGCCGGCACCGCCGCGGGCGGCGTCAAGGCCACCGCCACCTACCAGGTGCGCGGCTCCCAGCACGCGTACGGCGACACCAACCTCACCGTGACCGCTCCCTAGGGCCCTGTCCGGCCCCAGCCTCCCCGACCACGGCCCGCCCGCCGTCCGCCCGACGGGCGGCGGCCGGGCCGTCTCCACCCGTACCACCATTTCGCACAGCCCAGGAGTCCTCATGTCCCCGTCCCAGCCCCTCCGCGGTGTCGTCCCGCCCGTCTGCACCCCGCTCGACGCGGCGGGAGAGGTCGACACCGCCTCGCTCGCCCGGCTCGTCGAGCACCTCGTCGGCGGGGGAGTGCACGGGTTGTTCGCCCTGGGCTCCAGCAGTGAGGTCGCCTTCCTCACCGACCCGCAGCGGGAGGTGGCGCTGCGGACCGTGGTCGAGGCCGCCGCCGGCCGCGTCCCCGTCCTCGCCGGCGTCATCGACATGACGACCCCGCGCGTCCTCGCCCACGCCGAGGCCGCCCGCGAGGCCGGTGCCGACGCCCTGGTCGCCACCGCCCCCTTCTACGCCCGCACCCATCCCCGGGAGATCGCCCGCCACTTCCGCACCGTCCGGGACCGCTCCGGCCTGCCGCTGTACGCCTACGACCTCCCCGTCTCGGTCCACAGCAAGCTGTCCCCGGCCCTGGTGCGCGAACTCGCCGAGGACGGCACCCTCGCCGGGCTCAAGGACAGCAGCGGTGACGAGGGCTCCCTGCGCCGGCTCATCGTCGAACTCGGCGGCCGCGACGGCCGTGCCGACGGGCCCGCCCCCGCCTTCAGCATCCTCACCGGCTCCGAACTCACCGTGGACGCCGCCCTGCTCGCCGGCGCCGACGGCGTCGTCCCCGGCCTCGGCAACGTCGACCCCGCCGGCTACGTACGCCTCTACGACGCGATGCGCGCCGGCGAACTGGACCGCGCCGTGGCGGAACAGGAGCGGCTGGTCACCCTCTTCGACCTGGTCGACGCCGGGCCGGAGAGCGAGATGGGCCGCAACTCCTCCGCGATCGGCGCGTTCAAGCACGCCCTGCGACTGCTCGGGGTGTTCACCCACGGCGCCACCGCGGCCCCTCAGATCCCGCTGGACGAGACGGCGGTCGCCCACGTCGAGCGGCGGCTGCGCGCGGCCGGCCTGCTCCCCGTCCGATGACGGCACCGCACGGCACGGGTCCGGTCGTCGGCCTCGACCTGGGCGGCACCAAGATCGCCGCCGCTCTGGTCGCGCCCGACGGCACCGTCCTCACCCGGCGGACCGAGCCCACCCCGGCGACACGGGGCCCCGAAGCGGTGCTCGACGCCCTCGCGGCCGCCGCCCGCGCGGTCGGGGCGGACGGCGCCACCGCGATCGGCGTCGCCGCCGCCGGCGTGATCGACCCGGTCTCCGGGACGGTGGTCAGCGCCACCGACACGATCAGCGGCTGGGCCGGCACCCCGCTGGGCCCCGGCCTCGCTGCCCGCACCGGCCTCCCCGTCGCCTGCGACAACGACGTCCGCGCCGCCGCCGCGACCGAACTGGCGACGCTGCCGGAGGCGGCCGTCCTGCTGTACGCCGCTGTCGGCACCGGGGTGGGCGGCGCCGTCGCCGCCTCGGGACGGCTGCTCCACGGCACCGCAGGCGTCGCCGGCCACCTCGGGCACCTCCCCAGCCCGGAGGCGGACGGGCTGCCCTGCACCTGCGGTGCGACGGGCCACCTGGAGGCGATCGCGGCGGGCCCCGCCATCACCGCGTACTACCGGCGGATCAGCGGCGAACCCGCCGAGAGCCTGCACACCGTCGCGGGGCGCGCGGCCCAGGGCGACCCGCTTGCCGCGTCCGCCGTCACCCACGGCGCCCGAGCCGCGGGCCGGGCCCTGGGCGGCCTCGCCAACCTGCTCGCCCCGCACCGTGTCGTCGTCGCCGGCGGCGTGCCGCGCATCGGCGCCCTGTACTGGGACGCCCTGTGCGACGCCTTCACGGCCGAACTCATGCCACCCCTGCGCGGACTGCGCCCCGCCCCGCCGCACGGCGGGGCCGACGCCGCGGTCCTCGGCGCCGCCGCTCTGGCGCGCACTCTGCCCCCGCGTCCCGTCCCGACCACCGGAGCCCTGTCATGACCCCCCCGCCGACCCCCTCCCCGCTCGCGGCCCTGACCGGCCGTCTGATCGTCTCCTGCCAGGCCCCGCCCGGCGACCCGATGCGCCACACCGACACGCTGGTCCGCATGGCCCGATCCGCGCAGGCCGGCGGCGCGGCAGCGGTCCGGGTCAACGAGCCGGAGGTCGTCGCGGCCACCGCCGCCGCCGTGGACCTCCCCGTGATCGGCCTCTGGAAGGACGGTGACACGGGCGTCTACATCACCCCGGGCGTCCGCCACGCCCTCGCCCTCGTGGACGCCGGAGCGGTGATCGTCGCGGCCGACGCCACCGCGCGCCCGCGCCCCGACGGCAGCACCTTCGCGGAGCTCGTCGCCGCCGTCCACGCCGCCGGGGCGTACGTCATGGCCGACGTCGCGACCCTGGACGAGGGACGCGAGGCCGCCGCCCAGGGCGCCGACCTCGTGTCGACGACCCTCTCCGGCTACGCGCCGGGCTCCCCCCGGCAGACCCTGCCCGACCTGGAGCTGGTCGCCGCACTGGCCCGGGCGATCGACGTCCCGGTGGTGGCGGAGGGGCGCGTCGCCACCCCGGACCAGGCAGCCGCCGCGCTGGCGGCGGGCGCCACGAGTGTGGTGGTGGGCACCGCGATCACCGCCCCCACCGCCCTGACCCGGCTGTTCGCGGCGGGCCTGACGCCCTGACCGCGCACCGGGAGAAGGGGGAGGCGGGCGCGCGGGCCCCACACCGCCGTCCGCCTCCCCCTTCGCACCCTGTCTCCGAACGTCTTTGAATCGGTGGAACCAGCATGGAAGTTGTCATCGTCGAGGACGCCGCGGCGGGCGGCGCCCTCGTGGCCGAGGCCGTCGCCCGGCTGCTCGCCCGCCGACCCGACGCCCTGATCGGGGTGGCCACCGGCTCGACCCCGGTCCCGGTGTACGCAGCGCTCGCGGCCATGGCCCGGCGCGGCGAGGTGGACCTCTCCCGCGCCCGCGTCGCCCAACTCGACGAGTACGTCGGGCTCCCGCCGGGCCACCCCGAGTCCTACCGCTCGGTCCTCGCCCGCCAGGTGCTGGAGCCCCTGGGCATCCCCGAGGAGTCCTTCCTCGGACCTGACGGGGCGGCCGACGACCTCCCCGCGGCCTGCGCGGCGTACGACCGGGCGCTCGCCGCCGCCGGCGGAGTGGACCTGCAACTGCTGGGGATCGGCACGGACGGGCACATCGGCTTCAACGAGCCCTGTTCCTCGCTGTCCTCGCGGACCCGGCTCAAGACGCTCACCGAGCGGACCCGCGCCGACAACGCCCGCTTCTTCGGCCGCGACGCGGGCCAGGTGCCCCGGCATGTGATCACCCAGGGCGTCGGCACCATCCTGGAGGCGCGCCACCTGGTCCTCCTCGCCACCGGCGAGGCCAAGGCCGAGGCGGTGGCGGCGACGGTCGAAGGGCCGCTCTCCGCGAGATGCCCGTCCTCCGCCCTGCAACTCCACCCGCACGCCACCGTCGTCGCCGACGAGGCGGCGGCCTCCCGTCTGGAACTGGGCGACTACTTCCGCCACACCTTCGCGGCCAAGCCGCCGTGGCAGGGGATCTGACGGACGCGACCCGCCTCGTCAGGAGGTCCACCCGGTCCGCCTTCGCCGGCCAGGTGCCGAAGGCGGACCGGGAGCGGCCCGGGGGAGGTCCGGACGCTCGACCGCCAGAGGCCGGTTCGCCCGCGGCCTCTTTCGTGGACAGACCGGAGAACTCGCGGTCCTCGAAGCCGGCCACGGCGGCGTCGTGCCGGCCGGCCGCGTACCCGGGCCGGCCGACGCGCGCCACCGAGTGGTCGGAAGTCGCAGCGGGCACGGCGCGCAGGAAGTGAACAGGACGCAGCCCGCGAGGGGAAGAAGACGGGCGCCTCCTTGCGGGCCCGGCCGGCGCGCGGAGCCGGGTAGATCCCTACGCGGCCCGGTCGGAGGCGCTGCGCAGCACGCAGAACTCGTTGCCCTCCGGGTCGGCCAGGACCGCCCACCCCGAACCGTCGGGAGCGCGGCGGTCGGCGACGAGTGTCGCGCCGAGGCCGAGGAGCCGCTCCACCTCCTGCTCGCGCGTGGTCTCGGGACGCAGGCACAGGTGGAGCCGGTTCTTGACCGTCCTGGGCTCGGGCACGTGGTGGAAGTAGAGCGCCGGGCCCCCGGCCGGCGTCACCTGGACCTCCGGATCACCCGGGCGGTCGCCTGGCCCCAGCGGGCCCCCCGTCACCTCGCTCCAGAAGCGCGCCAGCTCATACGCGTCCGCACAGTCGATCGCCACGTTCTGCACCACGGAAGACATGCCGGCGATCTTTTCTCATCGTCGTCTCGCGCGCCAGCGCGTCGGCCCTCACTCCCCGCGCCACGACCCGCCGCGGCTGGCCGCGGACGGCCCCGGGCCGCTCCCGCACCGGCTCGTGCCCCCCACCTCGGCCCCGTGCGAGCGCCTGGTGCGCCGGAGTGCCCGCGCCCGTACACGCGAAGCGGCCCGCCCGGGTCACCAGGCGGGCCGTCAGACGGGCGCGGGGGTCAGCCCCGGCGGGCCGAGGCGCGCGGGCGGGCGGGGAGCAGCCTGCGGAGCAGGGGCCAGGCCAGGATCAGCAGGATCAGGGCGTAGACGGTCACGGAGAAGGGGGTGTTGACGAGGCCGGAGACACTGCCGTCGCTGATCTGGAGGGCCCGGCGCAGCTGCTGTTCGGCGGCCGGGCCGAGGATGACGCCGATGACGGCGGGCAGCACCGGCAGCCCGTACCGCCGCATGCCGAACCCGATCAGGCCGATGACCAGCAGGATCACCAGGTCGATCGACTCGCCGCCCACCGCGTAGGCGCCGACCGCCGCGAAGAAGAGGATGCCGGCGTAGAGGTAGGGGCGGGGGATGCGCAGCAGCTTGGCCCAGACCGGGGCGAGCGGCAGGTTGAGGGCGAGCAGCAGCACCATGCCGACGAAGAGCGAGGCGATCAGGCCCCACACCAGCTCGGGTTCGCGCTCGAAGAGCAGGGGGCCCGGCTGGATGCCGTACTGCTGGAAGGCGGCGAGCATGACGGCGGCGACGGCGGTGGTCGGCAGACCCAGGGTCAGCATGGAGACGAGGGTGCCGGCGGCCGAGGCGGAGGCGGCCGACTCGGGGCCCGCGACGCCCTCGATGGCGCCCTTGCCCCACTCGTCCTGGTGCTTGGAGAGCCGCTTCTCGCCGACGTACGAGAGGAAGGTCGGGATCTCCGCGCCGCCCGCGGGGATGGCGCCGAACGGGAACCCGATGAACGGCCCGCGCAGCCACGGCTTCCAGGTGCGCCTCAGGTCCTCGCGGCCGAGCCAGGGGCGGCCGACCGGGATGGCCTCGGCGCTCGTGCGGCGCAGGTGCGCGGCGACCCACAGGGCCTCGCCGATCGCGAAGAGGCCGACCGCGACGATGACCACGTCCACGCCGTCGGCCAGCTGGAGCGAGCCGAAGGTGAGGCGCTGCTGCCCCGTCATCTGATCGAGCCCGACCAGGCCGATGGTGAGGCCGATGAGGAGCGAGGCGAGGCCGCGCACCCGGGACGAGCCCAGGACGGAGGTGACGGCGATGAAGGCCAGCACCATGATCGCCAGGTAGTCGGGGGCGCCGATGTCGACGGCGAGGGAGGCCACCGTCGGGGCCAGCGCGACCAGCAGGACCGTGCCGATCATGCCGCCCGCGAAGTGGCCGATGGCGGCGGCCGCCAGCGCTTGGGCGCCCCGGCCCGCCTTGGCCATGGGGTTGCCCTCCATGGCGGCGACGACGGCGGCGGACTCGCCGGGGGTGTTGAGCAGGATGGAGGTGGTCGAGCCGCCGAACATCGCGCCGTAGTAGATCCCGGCGAACATGATGAAGGCGCCGGTCGGGTCGAGTCCGTAGGTGACGGGCAGCAGCAGGGCCACCGCCATCGCCGGCCCGATGCCCGGCAGGACGCCGATGGCGGTACCGAGCAGGACGCCGACCGCCGCCCAGAGCAGGTTGAGCGGGGTGAGGGCGGTGCCGAAGCCGTCCATCAGGGAGGAGAAGGCGTTCATGTCACAGCACTCCCATCAGTGGTCCGCCGGGCAGCGGCACACCGAGCAGGTTGTTGAAGACGACGTAGGTGAACAGGGCGAGGACGGCGGCGATCAGCGGGTCCCGGTCGACGCGGCGGCTGCCCAGGGCGTAGGCCGTGCCCCAGAAGAGCAGCGCGCCGGCGATGGGGAAGCCCACCGGCTCGATCAGGACGGCGGTGGCCAGGAAGACCCCGACCAGCAGCAGGACGGTGCGCAGGTCGGCCGGTTCGTCCAGGTCGATGTCCTCGCCTCCCTCGGCCTCGCCACGGCCGCCGCGCAGGACGTCCACGGCCAGCAGCAGCGCGACGACCAGCAGGCCGGCGCCGATCACGAGCGGGACGGTCCGCGGGCCGACGGGGCCGCGCTGGGAGATGTCGACGTCCATGGCGAGGGCGTCGGTGAGGACCAGCACGCCGAGCGCCAGCAGCAGTACGCTGACGCCCAGTTCGGAGTGGTCACGCAGCCAGGCCCGGCGCCCGGACGGGGCCGGCCCCTCCTCGGGCACGGGGCGGGGGGCGGTGGGTCCGGCGGTCACAGTCCCAGCTCCTTCAGTACGTCGACGACCCGCTGGTCCTCGGCGGCCAGGAAGTCACCGAAGGCGTCACCGGTCAGGAAGGCGTCGTCCCAGCCGTTCCGCTTCATCGACTCACGCCACTGGGGCGAGTCGTGCAGCTCCTCCAGCAGCCCGACGAGCCTGTCCCGTTCGGCCTCGGTGAGTCCGGGCGGGGCCACCACGCCCCGCCAGTTGGTGAAGTTCACGTCGTACCCGGCCTCCTGGAGGGTCGGCGCGTCCAGGCCCTCGGCGCGCTCCGGTCCGGTGACGGCCAGCAGCCGCAGCTCCCCGGACTCGATCTGGTCGAGGTACTCGCCGACCCCGGAGACCCCGAAGCCGATCTTGTTGCCCAGGATCGAGGCGAGCAGTTCGCCGCCGCCGTCGAACGGTACGTAGTTGACGTCCTTCGGCGGGATGCCCGCGGCCCGCGCCATCTGCATCGGCGCCAGGTGGTCGGGTCCACCGGGCGCCGAGCCGCCGCCCACGGAGACCTTGCCCGGGTCCTCCCGCCAGGCGTCGACGAGCTGGTCGATCGTCCTGTACGGCGAGTTCTTGGCGACCACCACGACATCCGGCTCCTCGGTCAGCCGGGCGACGGGTGTGGTGTCGGCGAGCGTGCTGGGGGAGTGGTTGGAGCGGGCCGCGCCCACCACCCCCAGCCCCATGGACATGGCGAGCTTGCCGTTGCCGCGCTCGGAGACGAGCCGGCTGAGGCCCACCGTGCCGCCGGCCCCGGGCAGGTTGAACACCTCGACGCCGCGGATGAGTTCCGCGTCCTCGGCGTCCTTGACCAGGGTGCGGGCGGTGATGTCGTACCCCCCGCCGGGGGAGTTGGGAACCATGACGCGGAGTCCGGGGATGTGAGTGCCGGTGTCGGCGCCGCTGCCCTTGGTGAGCAGCGGCGGTCCGGTGAGTACCAGCAGCGCGGCCCCGAGCAGGGCGAGGGGAGTGCGCAGACGCACGCGTGCCACCACCTGTCGGTCGAGTACGGGGGACCCGGGGCTCGGCCCACGGGTCCGGTGCGGGTCCTGTCCTTGCGAAGGCTCAAGTCCGCTTCGTTGCGGGCGAAGCGGCGAGGTGGCCCACATGTTGCCCGCGTGTCGACGCGCTGTCGCCCTTCCGCAAACAACGGACGTTGTGGTCGTTGTGATCGCGCCCTACGCTGGCGCGATGCTCAGGGTGCTGGTGGTCGACGACGACTTCATGGTGGCGAAACTGCACAGCCGGCAGGTGGCCGCGACGCAGGACTGCACGGTCGTCGGCGTGGCCCACACCGGCGCGGACGCGCTGCGCGCCGCCGAACGGCTCCGCCCCGACCTGCTGCTCCTCGACGTCTACCTGCCCGACATGGACGGCATCAGCGTCCTGCGGGAACTGCGCGCGGCGGAGGAACGCACACTGGCCTCGGGCCCGGGGACCGACGCCCTGTTCATCACGGCGGCCCGGGACGGCGCGACCGTACGCTCCGCGCTGCGCGCCGGAGCCCACCACTACCTGCTCAAACCCTTCCACCAGGCGGCCCTGCGGGAGCAGTTGCGGCACGTGGCGGCGGCGCGGTCCCGGCTCCGCGCGCTGGACGTCGCCCGGCAGGAGGACGTGGACCAGCTCTTCGGCACCCGGCCGCCCGGCTCGCGGGAACTGCCCAAAGGGCTGGCCGCGCACACGGCGGACCTGGTCGAGCGGACGCTGCGGGACCATCCCGCCGGGCTCTCCGCAGCCGAGTGCGCGGGCGCCGGCGCGCTCTCCCGGGTCAGCGCCCGCCGCTACCTGGAGTTCTTCGCCGAGACCGGCCGCGTCCAGGTCGCCCTGCGGTACGGCGGGACAGGACGCCCCGAGCGCCGGTACACGTGGGTGGCGTAGGGTCCCGGGTCAGTTCTCCCGCACCGCCGTCCCGGGCGTGACCCCGTACGCCTCCGTACGACAGCGAAGCGGGGGAATCATGTACGTCGGCGGGTGCCCCGTCAGGGCACCCGCACCCAGTCCAGGGTGCGTTCGACGGCCCGCTTCCAGTCCGCGTACCCCGCCGCGCGCCGCTCCTCGGTCCACTCGGGTTCCCAGCGCTTCGACTCGTGCCACTGCGTGCGCAGTTCGTCCGTGTCGCGCCAGAAGCCGACGGCCAGCCCGGCCGCGTAGGCGGCGCCGAGGGCGGTGGTCTCGGCGACCACCGGGCGGCTGACCGGGACGCCGAGGACGTCGGCCTGGATCTGCATGCACAGGTCGTTGGCCGTGACACCGCCGTCGACCTTGAGGACGTCGAGGTGGACGCCGGAGTCCTGCTCCATCGCCTCCACCACGTCGCGGCTCTGGTAGCAGATGGCCTCCAGCGTCGCCCGCGCCAGGTGGCCGCCGCTGTTGTACCGGGCCAGACCGACGATCGCGCCCCGGGCGTCCGAACGCCAGTAGGGGGCGAACAGGCCCGAGAAGGCGGGGACGAAGAACGTACCGCCGTTGTCCTCGACGGTCCGGGCCAGCTCCTCGCTCTCCGGCGCCGACTTGATGATCCTCAACTGGTCGCGCAGCCACTGCACCGCGGAACCCGTCACCGCGATGGAACCCTCCAGCGCGTACACCACCGGCTCGTCGCCGAACTTGTACGCCACCGTGGTCAGCAGCCCGTGCTCGGAGCGGACCAGCTCCGTCCCGGTGTTCAGGACGAGGAAGTTGCCGGTGCCGTAGGTGTTCTTGGCCTCGCCTGGCGCGAAGCAGACCTGGCCGACGGTGGCAGCCTGCTGGTCGCCGAGGACCCCGCCGATGGGCACGGCGCCGCGCAACGGCCGCGAGGTGCGCGTCGTGCCGTACGCCCGGGCGTCCGAGGACGGGTTGATGGCGGGCAGCATCGACCGGGGGATGCCGAAGAAGCCCAGCAGCTCGTCGTCCCAGTCGAGGGTCTCCAGGTCCATCAGCATGGTGCGGCTGGCGTTGGTCACGTCGGTGGCGTGGATGCCGCCGTCCGGACCACCGGTCAGGTTCCACAGGACCCAGGCGTCGGTGTTGCCGAAGAGCGCGTTGCCCGCCTCCGCGGCCTCCCGCACGCCCTCGACGTTCTCCAGAATCCACTGGATCTTGCCGCCGGAGAAGTACGTGGCCGGCGGCAGGCCCGCCTTGTGGCGGATGACGTCGCCGCGTCCCGAGCGTTCGAGGTCGGCCGCGATGGCGTCGGTCCGGGTGTCCTGCCAGACGATGGCGTTGTAGTAGGGCCGCCCGTTGCGCGGGTCCCAGACCACCGTCGTCTCACGCTGGTTGGTGATGCCGATGGCCGCCAGGTCGCTCGCCGACAGACCGCCGAAGCGCAGGGCGTTCTGCATCACCGAGTTGGTGCGCTCCCAGATCTCCACCGGGTCGTGCTCCACCCAGCCGGAGCGAGGGAGGATCTGCTCGTGCTCCAGCTGGTGCTTGGCGACCTCGTTGCCGCTGTGGTCGAAGACCATGAACCGTGTGCTGGTGGTGCCTTGGTCCACCGCACCGATGAAGTCCGCCATGGTGTGCCCTTCCGCCTGGTGCCGTCAGCTCTCGGGATTCGGGGTGCGTCCCGGGGGCTCGGGGACGTCGCTGGGCAGGAACCGCCCGACCAGGGCCTTGTACAGGCCCGCACCGAGCAGGCCGCCGACCAGCGGCCCCAGAATGGGTACCCAGAAGTAGAGATTTCCGTACTGGTCGCGCCAGGCCCCTCCGTACCCGGTGAGGAAGCTCGCCAGCCTGGGGCCGAAGTCGCGGGCGGGGTTGATGGCGTAGCCCGCGTTGGTGCCCCACGCCATGCCGATCGCCACCACGACCAGGCCGATGACGAACGGGCCCATGTTGGCGCCCGGCGGTGTGTTGAGCAGGTCGGTGATGGCCATGATCAGCAGCAGCAGGATCGCGGTGCCGATGACCTGGTCCCGGAAAGCGCCCCACTCGTGCACCGGCAGCGCGGGGTTGCCGTTGGCGGGCAGCGTGGAGAAGACCGACTGCGTCTTGATGGTGTGCCCCGGGTCCGCCTTGGCCAGCGCCTCGCTGTAGTTCCAGCGCACCAGGAGGGCGGCGACGAACGCGCCCGCCGTCTGGGCCAGCGCGTAGGGCAGCACCTTCCCCCAGGAGAAGCCCCGGAACGCGGCGAGGGCCACGGTCACCGCGGGGTTGAGGTGGGCGCCGCTGAGCCGCGCCGCCGTGTAGACGCCCAGGGTGACGCCGAGGCCCCACGCCCACGAGATGCTGTCGTGGTCCCCGAGGCCGCCGGGAGGGTCGGTCAGATCCCCGCCCGCGGCCACCTGGGCCACCACGCCGCATCCGAAGAGGATGAGGATCATCGTGCCGACGAACTCCGCCGACATCTCACGCAGCAGTCCGGACTTCGCACCTGGCTCAGCCATGGAAGCTCGCCCTCCGCCGGCCGAACCGGCACTTGACTTTCCGACCAGTGCGAGCAGGCTATGATTCCGGGCCCATCGCCGCACACCAGGACGAACCCTGCGTGGCAGACGGGTGGTGCGGCGCGAAGGGCGGGTCCCGGCGCCCCTCAGACGGTGTCCGGCAGTTCCTCGCCGGACGTGGGGATGTGCGCGTCGCGGCGGCGCAGGGCGTCCTCGTCGGTGTGGGCGTCGTACGTGACGAGCCTGGGCAGCACGGCGGTGAGCAGACCCACTGAGACGACGCAGGCGAGGCCGCCGGTCCAGATGGCCGGGCGGGCCCCGGTCCAGCCGGCCATCGCGCCCGCCCGCACCTGGCCGAGCTGGGGGCCGACGCTGTAGGAGAGGACCTCGATCCCGGCCAGCCGGCCGCGCAGTCCGTCGGGGATGGTCTGGTTCCAGATGGTGGAGCGCCCCAGTCCGCTCAGCATGTCGCCCGCCCCGGCCAGCGCCAGGCAGACCAGCACCAGCCAGACGTTCGACATCCACCCGGCCGCCGCGATGGCCAGCCCCCAGCCGGTGGCGCCGAACACCACCAGCAACCCGTGCCGCCGCATCCGCGAGGCCCAGCCGCTGGTCAGGCTCACCAGCAGGGAGCCCGCCGACCCGGCCGCGTACATCAGGCCCAGCGACCAGTCGGCGTCCAGTTCGTCGGCGAGGAAGGGGAAGATCGTGTTCGGGAAGGCGAAGCACATCGCCGCCAGGTCGATCGCGTACGTCCCCAGCAGTACCGGCCGTGACCAGGCGTAGCGCGCCCCCTCCGCGATACCCCGCAGCGACGGTTTCGCGGCGTTCTCGAAGGGCGGGGCGGGCGAGAGCCTGAGGCACATCAGCACCGACACGGCGAAGCAGGCGACCGTGGTGGCGTACGCCGGTACGTTGCCCGCGTACGCCACGATCAGGCCCGCCGCGGCGGGGCCGGCGATGGCGCCGGCCTGCCAGCGCAGCGCGTTCAGCGCGGCCGCCGCCGCGAGCTGCTCGTGCGGCACGATCCGGGCCAGCAGGGAGTCCAGGGCGGGCCGTTGCAGCCCGGCCAGTGCGGCCACACCCGCCGCGACCGCGTACAGCGGCCACAGCATCGGCTCCGGCAGCGTCGAGTTGACCAGCAGGACCAGCGCCAGCAGCCCCAGCCCGGCCTCGGTCGACACGATGACCTTGGCGCGGTCGACGGCGTCCGCCAGCGCCCCGCCGTACAGCCCGAAGACGACCAGCGGTACGAGCTCGACCGCGCCCATCGCCCCCACGGCCAGCGGCGACCCGGTCAGCTCCTTGATCTGGAGCGGCAGCGCGACCAGCGCCATGGTGCTGCCGAAGAAGGTGATCAGGCCCTGCCCCCACAGCAGCCGGAAGTCACGGGAGGTGCGCCAGGGGGAGAGGTCGGGCAGGACGGTCGAGAGCATCGACTTCATGAGCGGCCGCCTTCACGCGGGCGGGACGGAGGCAGGGCGGTACTCCACGAGGTGCTGGGGCCGCAGGTGCCGGTTCACCCGCGCCCGGCCACGGGGCGGTCGTCGTGGAGCGGTCGCGCGGAGCCGGAGCGGGCAACTTGGGCAGGTCCTACTTGCGGGGTGCACTGTGGAAGTCTGCCCGCCCCTGCCGCAATCGATGGATCGGGACACTCGATGTAGTGATCCGGGCAGGCCCGCGCCCGCTCTCCCTCTCACCTCCGGCACGTCCCGCCCCGACCTCCCCCCTCTGCCCCGAATCGTGACATTCCCCCCATAGCGGTACGCTGATTCGAGCGGTGCCGAGGGGGTGTACGCAGCCCACGCCTGGGCGCCGCACGGACGTCCAGCCCACGACGCGCGGGAGGAAAGATGACCAACCCCGAGCAGGACCCGAACCAGCAGGAGGGCCCCGCGGACGGGGGCGCGGCCGGTACGCCCGGTGTGCATGACGGTGGTGCCGATGGTGCTGCGGAGGGTCCGGCGGACGGGGGCGCGGCGGGCACGCCGGGTGTGCACGACGGTGGTGCCGACGGTGCTGCGCAGGACCCGAACCAGCAGGAGGGTCCGGCGGACGGTGGTGCGGCGGGTACGCCGGGTGTGCATGACGGTGGTGCCGATGGTGCTGCGGAGGGTCCGGCGGACGGGGGCGCGGCGGGTACGCCGGGTGTGCACGACGGTGGTGCCGACGGCAGCGCCGACGGGCCCGGGCGCCGTTGACCACTCTTCGGACCGCACGCGAGGACCCCGGAGCCACCGGCCCCGGGGTCCTCGGAGCGCGCTTGACCGGCCTGACCCGCGAGGAGTTCGCCCGAGACGTCTGGGCGCGCACCGCCCTGCTCGCCCGACAGGCCGGTGACTTCTCCGACCTGTTCTCCGCCGCGGCCGTGGACGAGCTGATCGCGCGCCGCGGACTGCGTACCCCGTTCCTCCGCGTCGCCAAGAACGGGGCCACGCTCCCCGACACCGCCTTCACCTCGCCCGCCGGCGTCGGCGCCACCATCGCCGACCAGCTCGACGACACCGCCTTGTGGCGGGAGTTCGCCGACGGCGCCACCCTCGTCCTGCAGGCCCTCCACCGCACCTGGGAACCGGTCGCGGAGTTCTGCGCCGGGCTCAGCACGGAACTGGGGCATCCCGTCCAGGCCAACGCCTACGTCACCCCACCGCAGAACCGTGGTTTCGACGACCACTACGACGTCCACGACGTCTTCGTCCTCCAGATCGAGGGCACCAAGCGCTGGCTGGTCCACCGGCCCGTCCATCCCGACCCGCTCCGGGACCAGCCCTGGACCGATCGCCGCGCCGCCGTCGCCGAGGCCGCCGGGAGCGAGCCGTACCTCGACACGGTGCTCTCGCCCGGCGACGTCCTCTACCTCCCGAGGGGCTGGCTGCACGCCGCCCGGGCACAGGGCGCCGTCTCGGTCCACCTGACCCTCGGCATCCACACCTGGACGCGGTACGCACTGGCCGAACACCTCGCCCGGACCGCCCTGGCCGTCCTGCGCGAGGACCCCGCGATGCGGGCCACACTCCCGCTCGGGGTGGACGGGCCCGACGGCGAACTGGACCTGGTCCGCGAAAGCCTCGCCGCCGCCCTGGCCCACGCCGATCCCGCCCCGCTCTTCCACCGGGCCCGGCGCGGCCAGGGCAGACCCGCGCCGCTCGGGCCGCTGGCACAGCTCGCGGCCGTCGACAGGCTCGGCCCCGGCACCTCCGTACGGCTGCGCGCCGCGCTCGCCCCTCGGCTGGAGGGCGCCCGCCTGACCACCCGGGTCGGATGGCTCGACTTCCCGGACGGTGAACTCCCTGCGGTGGCCCGGCTGCTGGACGGGGAGCCCCACCGCGCGGGTGACCTGGGCGTGGCCCTCGTCGCGCGCCTGCTGCGGGCCGGCGTCCTGGTCCCGACGACGAGCGCCGCCCGCGGTGACTGAGCCGCCCCGCTTCTTCTGCGCCGACGCGGCCCGCCGCCGCGGCGACCCGCTCGCGGGGACCGCGCCGTTCGGCCTCGTCTGGGTCCTCGTCGAGTACCCGGGCGGCTGGCCGCCCGACGGCTTCGACGGTCTCGACCTGGAACCGGGCGTCAAGGCCCTGGTGTTCGCCGCCGCCCAGGCGGTCAAGGCCCGCATCCTCCTGATCAGACGCCACGGCCGCCGCACGCTCGGGGGCCCGCGGCGCTGGGCCGTCCTGCGGTACGGCGGTTCCGGCCCCCACCGTCAGCAGTGGGGCACCTGGACCCGCGACGAGGAACTGGCGGGGATCGTGGCCGCCCTCGCCGCTCCCGGAGAGCCGGGTCTGCCGCCCGTCGTCCTGGTCTGCGCGCACGGACTCCACGACACCTGCTGCGCGGTGCGCGGTCGGCCTGCGGCGCGCGCCCTGAGCCAGCTCCGTCCCGCACTCGTCTGGGAGTCGACGCACGTCGGCGGCGACCGGTTCGCCGCCAACGCGGTCGTCCTTCCCGACGGCGTCTACTACGGCGGCCTCGACGCAACCACCTCCGTCGCCGCCGTCGAGGAGCACCTGTCCGGCCGCATCCACGCGGACCACCTGCGCGGATACACCGACCTCGTCCCGGCCCAGCAGGTGGCCGTCGCCGCTGCCCTCCAGCACTTCGGCCCGGCAGGCCGCCACGCCTGGACCGTCACCCACACCACCCGCCTCGCCGACCACTGGCACGTCCGCCTCGCGGGCCGCCCCCCGCACCCGGCGGCCGTCGAGGTGGAGGTCCGCTCCCGCCGCACGCCCCCGCACCAACTGACCTGCCGAGGACCGGCGAGAAGCTCGACCGTCGTCCACGAGGCCACTTCGCTGCGCCGGGGCTGAACCGGCGGGTGCCGAGGAGCCCGGAAGGTACGACCCGCGAGCGCCGCCGGGACGGGAACCGGTCGAGCCCGATGAGCCCCCGCCCCGGCGGACCCGCCCACGCGGAGCCGACTCCCGTTCGCCCACGGAACCTCGCCACCGGTGAGGGTGCCGGAGAGCGGGGGAGCAGCGCCTTGACCGCGTAGCGCTCCGGTGCCCGGCCGGGTTCCGGGACGCCGGAGCGCACCAGGCATCGGGGCACCGGCTCATTCGGGCGGTCCGCCCGCACCGGGTGGCACACGCAGGGGGACAGGGCGGGGCGGCGGCGATCAGCTGTGGTGGACTGGGGGCAGCCCGGCGCCGCCCACGCCGGCCCCGTCGCCGCCCTGGACCGGAAGTGGTGATCCCCATCCGCATCGACCTCAACGCCGACCTCGCCGAAGGCTTCGGCCGCTGGGAACTCGGCGACGACGACGCTCTCCTGACGGTGGTCACCAGCGCCAACGTGGCCTGCGGCTTCCACGCGGGCGACCCCACCGTCATCCGGGGCGCCTGCCGCCGGGCGGCGGCCGGACAGGTCGCGGTCGGCGCCCAGGTCGGCTACCGCGACCTCGCCGGATTCGGCCGACGCTTCATCGACGTGCCGCCCGGCGAACTCGCCGACGACGTGCTGTACCAGATCGGCGCCCTCGACGGACTGGCCCGCGCCTCCGGCACCCGGGTGCGCTACGTGAAGCCGCACGGGGCGCTCTACAACGCGATCGTCCACCACGAGGAGCAGGCCGGGGCGGTGGTGGCGGCGGTCCGCGCCTGGGACCCGGAGTGCCCCGTGCTCGGCCTGCCCGGCTCGCGCTGGCTCGCGCTGGCCGCGAAGGCCGGACTCCCGGTCTTCCGCGAGGCGTTCGCCGACCGCGCGTACACGCCCCTCGGCACGCTCGTCCCGCGCCGGGAGCGGGGCGCGGTGCTGCACGACGCGGCCGAGATCGCCGAGCGGTGCGTCCGGCTGGCCCGCGGCGAGCCCATCACCGCCGTCGACGGCACGCCGCTCGTCGTCCACGCCGACTCGCTCTGCGTGCACGGCGACACCCCGGGCGCCGTGGTCGTCGCGCTCGCCGTCCGCGAGCGGCTGGAGGCCGAGGGGATCACCCTGCGCGCCTTCACCGCGGAGCGGCGCTGACATGCGGTTCCTGCCCTGCGCCGACCAGGGGCTGCTGGTCGGGACCGACTCGCTCGACGAGGCCCTGGCGCTCTACCGCGCCCTGGCCGAGAGCCTCCCGCCCGGCGTCGAGGACCTCGTCCCGGCGGCCCGCACGGTCCTGCTGAGACTGGCACCCGGAGCCGACCCGGCCCGCGTCGAACAAGCCGTACGCGGCCTGCGACGGGGCGAGGTCCGGGCCGGGGCGGGCGAGCTGGTGCGGATTCCCGTGGTGTACGACGGGGAGGACCTGCCCCGGGTCGCGGAGCTGACCGGCCTGCCGGCCCGGGAGGTCGTACGGCTGCACACCGGGTGCACCTGGACGGTCGCCTTCGGCGGCTTCGCCCCCGGTTTCGGCTACCTCACCGGCGGGCCACCGGAGTTGGCTGTCCCCCGGCGCGCCGAGTCGCGCACCCGTGTTCCGGCCGGGGCGGTCGGCCTCGCCGACGAGTTCAGCGGGGTCTATCCGCGCGCCTCGCCGGGCGGCTGGCAGCTCATCGGCCGCACCGAGCGGGAGATGTGGCGCGAGGACCGCACGCCCCCGGCCCTGCTGCGGCCCGGCGTGCGGGTGCGCTTCGAGGAGGCGGAGCGGACATGACCCGTGACGCGGACGCGCTGGAGATCCTGGCCCCCGGACCGCTGGCCACCGTGCAGGACCTCGGACGGCCGGGCCTGGCCGCCATGGGGGTCGGTGCCTCGGGAGCGGCGGACCGCTCGGCCCTCCGCCTGGCCAACCGGCTCGTCGGCAACCCGGAGGGCGCCGCCGCCGTCGAGGCGACCCTCGGCGGACTCGCCGTACGGGCGCTGCGGCCGCTGACCGTGGCGGTCACCGGGGCCCCGGCACCGCTCAGCACCGGGGCACCCCACGCGGTGATCCAGCTGGCCGCCGGGGAGCGGCTGGAGCTGGGAACGCCCCCTGCGGGGCTGCGGAGTTACCTCGCGGTGCGCGGCGGGATCACGGTGCCCGAGGTGCTGGGCTCGCGCTCCCGCGACGTCCTCGCCGCCCTGGGCCCGGCCCCGTTGACCCCCGGCGACGTGCTGCCCGCCGGGCCCGCCCCCGCCGCCTTCCCCAGCGTGGACCTGGCACCCGTACGCACCCCGTTCGGCGGCGAGCCGGAACTGCGCGTGGCACTGGGCCCGCGCGACGACTGGTTCACCGCCGAGGCCGTACGCCGCCTCCTGTCCGGGCCGTGGACGGTGGGCGCGGCCAGCGACCGGGTCGGCATGCGCCTGGAGGGACCCGCCCTCGAACGCGCCGTCGGCGGCGAACTCCCGAGCGAGGGCATGGTCCCCGGCGCCCTCCAGGTACCCCCGGGCGGCCGTCCGGTCCTCTTCCTGGCCGACCACCCGGTGACCGGCGGCTATCCGGTCATCGCCGTCGTCCTCCGCGCCGACCTGGACCTCGCCGCCCAGACCCGGCCGGGACAGGGCTTGCGCTTCCGGGTGGCACGGGGCTGACCCGGCGGGACGGGGCGCCAGGCGTCACCGCCCGACCGGGTGCGCCGCCCCGTCCCCCGGGGCGAGCAGCGCGAGGTGGTCCGTCGTCCACCGGGACCGCAGCGTCAGCGTGTCGGTCCCCTCGGTGTGCCCGGCATCGACGAGGGGGAACTCGCCGTGGCCGTCCCGGCCCACCGCGACCGGCGGACCGCCCCGGGGAGGCCGTCACCGCCCGGCGCTGGACGCCGTGCCGCGCGCCCGGCCATCGTGCGCCGGGCCGACCGGCTCATGGGTCGGGAGCACGGCCGGATCGTGGAGGAGGGCACCTGGGAGGAGCCGGTGGTCGTCGGCGACGCCTGCTGTCCCGGGAGACCGGGGCCCCTGACCCGTGCTGCCACGGGAACGCGGGAGGGCCGGGCCCCTTGCGGGAACCCGGCCCTCCCCGGTCCGGCGCTACCTGGCTCAGGAGCTCTCCGCCCGCCGCGGCAGCTTCCAGCCGGGGCGGGGGAAGTGGCAGGTGTAGCCGTTCGGGTACCGCTCCAGGTAGTCCTGGTGCTCGGGCTCGGCCTGCCAGAAGTCGCCCAGCGGCTCCACCTCGGTCACCACGGGCCCCGGCCACAGCCCGCTCGCCTCCACGTCGGCGATGGTGTCGCGCGCCGTGCGCAGCTGGTCCTCGTCGGTGTAGTAGATCGCCGAGCGGTAGCTGCGGCCGACATCGTTGCCCTGCCGGTCACGGGTGGTCGGGTCGTGGACCTGGAAGAAGAACTCCAGCAGATCGCGGTAGCTGGTGCGCGCCGGGTCGTACAGGATCTCGATCGCCTCGGCGTGGTCACCGTGGTCGCGGTAGGTGGCGTTCGGCGTGTCCCCGCCGGTGTACCCGACCCGCGTCGACACGACCCCCGGCTGCTTCCTGATGAGGTCCTGCATGCCCCAGAAACAGCCTCCGGCGAGTACGGCCTTCTGCGTTCCGGTGTCCATACGCTGTGCTCCCGACTGGCATCGACATGCGCCCGGCCGCCCTCGCGGCGCCCAGGGCCTCTCAGCCGGGACAACGCTCCAGGTGGCGCCCCCATTCCCGGGATGCGGCCCTGACGCGCCGAGCCCCGGGGCGGCCCGTTCCGGTGGACGGCGCGCCCTCTCCCGCCACGGCGGTACCGCCGGGCGCCGCCGGAAGGGCAGAGTGGGCCTGTCACTGTCACAGCGAAGGGACCGTAGTGGCCAGTCAGAAAGAACGCATGCTCGCCGGTGAGCTGTACCAAGCCGACGACCCCGAGATCCAGGCCGACGCCGCGCGGTCGGCGAAGATCAGCGAACGGTTCAACGCCTCTGTGTCCGACGACCCCGAGGCCCGCCGGACCCTCCTCGTCGAACTCCTCGGCAGCGTCGGCGAGGACGTGGACGTACGGCCGCCGCTGCGGGTGGACTACGGCACCCACATCACCCTCGGCCGCGGCACCTTCGTCAACTTCGGTGCCGTCTTCCTCGACGTGGCGCCCATCACCATCGGCGAGGACGTGCAGCTCGGCCCGCACGTCCAGCTGCTGACGCCGACGCACCCCATCGACCCGGTCGCCCGGCGGGCCAAGTGGGAGGCGGCGGAGCCGATCACCATCGGCGACAACGTGTGGCTCGGCGGCGGCGTCATCGTCTGCCCCGGGGTGACCATCGGGGAGAACACCGTGGTCGGGGCCGGCGCCGTCGTCACCAAGGACCTGCCGCCCAACGTGGTGGCCGTGGGCAACCCCGCGCGGATCGTCCGCGAGATCCCCCTGCCGGAGGCACCTCCGGCTCCCTGACGGGAGTACGGCGGCGTCCCCGCCCGCCCCGGGCGGGCCCGGCCCCCGGCGCGGCGGGGACGCCGCCCGCGTACCTCAGCCGTCAGCCGGCCGTGGCGCCTTCCAGATCCTCGGGCCCCGGCTCCTCCGCGGGTTCGGCGAGCTGCTCGCGTACGTAGTTCCACACCACCCCGATCAGGGCGGTGGCCGGGACGGCGAGCAGGCTGCCGACGATGCCCGCCAGGCTGCCGCCGAGGGTGACCGCGAGCAGGACCACCGCCGCGTGCAGGCCCAGCCCCCTGCTCTGGATCATCGGCTGGAAGACGTTCCCCTCCAGCTGCTGCACCACGATGATGATGGCGAGCACGATCAGGGCGTCGGTCAGGCCGTTGGAGACCAGCGCGATGAGGACCGCCACGAACCCCGCGAAGAGCGCACCGATGATCGGTACGAACGCCCCGACGAAGGTCAGCACCGAAAGCGGCAGCACCAGCGGCACGCCCAGAATCCACAGGCCGAGGCCGATGAAGACCGCGTCGATCAGGCCGATGAGCGCCTGCGAGCGGATGAACGCCCCCAGCGTGTTCCAGCAGCGCTCGGCGACGGTGGGGATGTCGACGGCGAGCCGGCCCGGCAGCTGACGGGTCAGCCACGGCAGGAACCGCGGGCCGTCCTTGAGGAAGAAGAACATCAGGAAGACGGCGATCACCGCCACGACGACCCCGTGGACCACCGTGCCCAGCCCGGTCGCCACTGTGGACACCGTGGTGCCGAGGCTGTTCTGGAGCCGTTCGATGCCGGCGTCCATCGCCTTGGTGATCTCGGCGTCACCGATGTTCAGCGGCGGCCCGGCCGCCCAGGTGCGCAGCTGCTCGACACCGGCGATCACCCCGTCGGCCAAGGTCTCCGACTGGGAGGCCACCGGCACCGCGATCAGCGCGACGACGCCCACCGCCGCGGCCAGCGCGGAGACGGTCACGGCCGAGGCCGCGAGGGCCGGCGGCCAGGAGTGGTTGCGCAGGAACCGGGCCAACGGCCAGGTGAGCGTGGTGATCAGCAGGCCGATCACGAGCGGCCACACCACGGACCACATCTGACCCAGCAGCCACAACCCGGCGGTGACGGCGACGGCCACCAGCAGCAACTGGGCAGAGGTACGCGCCGACGTGTGCAGCGCGGCACGGGACTTGGTGGAACTCAGCCTGGTCGACATGCGGACCACCCTACTGACCGGCTGGTGCCGCTCTGCCCCGTACCGCTCGCCGGCTTCGGGTCAGCTCCGCACCGCCCGTGGCCGCGACGCCGGGGCCGGGTGCGGCCACCGCCAGTGTGAGGGGGCCGCACCCGGGCCCGGCCGGTCTCGGGGCACACGTCGAGCGTCGGCGTTCAGGCACAGCACCTCGTCGGCCCGTGCGGCGGACTCGTAGAGCATCTTCCACTGCGTCTCTCCCGCAGTGGGACGTCCAGGCGCCACAGGGCGGCGATCTGGTTCTCCGCCAGGGCCTTGGTGCGGTCGGGCGTCGGCCCCGTGGTGCCTGGTGGTCGGCTCAGACCGGGAACGGCAGACCGGCGGCGTGGAAGAGCCGGTCACGGGAGGCCGCGGCCTCGTCGAAGACGGTGTCGCCTCCCTTCAGTACGCCGTTCTCCTTGAGGACGGCACCGGCCACCACGACCAGGTCGACATTGCCGGCGTGGCCGCCCGCGACGATCGTGGCCGCGACGTCCGTGGCGGGCAGCATGTTGGCGTGATCGAGGCGGATCATGATCAGGTCTGCCTCCTTGCCCGGGGTCAGGCTGCCGGTGCGGTCGTCGATCCCCGCGGCCCGTGCGCCCTCGATGGTCGCGAAGGACAGCAGGTCGGCGGCGTTGAACGTGGGCAGGCCGGGAACACGGTCCATGGGCCCGGCCGCACCGGCGAGGATCAGCTGCTGGTAGGCGAGGGTCGCCCGCATGACGCCGAACATGTCACCGCTGACGATCGTCTCGGTGTCCACGCTGAGGCTCGGGCGGACACCGGCGGCCAGCAGCCGGTTGGTGGCCGGCTGGCCCAGGCCCGGCATGAAGACCTCGAGGGCGCCGGCCACGGACGCGGTGGCGCCGCGTGCGGCCAGCATTCTCAGCTCCTCGTCGGTCGACGTGCACAGGTGGATGAACGTCATGTCGGAGGCGAGCAGCCCGGCCTCCTCCAGTTGCCGTACGGCCTGCTGCTGCGCCCCCCACTCGCCGAGGCCCACGTGCATGCTGATGCGCAGGCCCAGTTCACGGGCGAGCCGGATGTCACGCTCGGACACATCGGGGGTGGACAGCTCCGGTCCGCGGAGCATTGCGTTGAGGGTCACCCGCGCCGAGTCGTCGGAGAGCACCTCGTTGCGGATGCGCCGAAGGTCGTCGGGGTGGGTGCGGTCGCTGCCGAACTGCCACTGTTCGGCCTCCGTCGACGGCCAGCCGTGGTCGAAGACGGCACGGATGCCCGACGCCCAGTGCGCGGCGATCGCCGCGTCCGAGTGCTCGGGGCTGTTGCTGATGTGCGATTCGTCCCGAACGGTCGTCACCCCGGAGTCGAGGGACATCAGGTCCGCCGCCAGGTTGCCGATGTGCACGTCCCGGGGGGCGAAGTACTGTCCGAGGCCGATCTGCACCTGGCTGCGGTACTCCTGGTAGGTCCAGGCGGGGCCGAGATTGCGCAGCGCTCCCTGCCAGTTGTGGCGGTGGGTATCAATGAAACCGGGCAGCACGGCGTTCCCCGTGCCGTCGATGACCCTGGCCCGGTCGTCGGACAGGTCCCGGCCGACCTTGAGGATCCTGCCGTCGGCGATGAGGATGTCGCCCACGAAGTTGCCGAGGTCGTCGTCCTGCGTCATCAGGTACGCGCCCTTGACCAGGATGCGTTCGTTGCTCTGCGGCTGGTTCTGGGACATCTGCGGTTCCTTTCGTGCCGGGGGCGGCACTGTGTTGCTTCTCCGTCGGGAGAGGGGTGGTGGGTCGGGTCCGCGTCCGGTCCGGGCGCGGACGTGGATCACTTCGCGGGGGTGTCACGAGGGCGTCGGGAGGCGATCCAGACGGCGCCGAACGTGAGCAACGCACCGAGGACGGTGAGGACGGAGGGGGACCGACCGCCCGAAGGGACCAGGAAGTCCAGGGCGATCGAACTGGCGAGCTGCCCCGCGATAGAGGCCATGCTCAGCAGCAGGACACCGATCCGGCGCACCAGGAACGCCGAGGCGCCGATGAACACCACGCCGCACAGACCACCGAGGTAGACCCACAAGCTGGTGGGCAGCGGGCCCCCCGCGGTCCCCTGCACGAGTGTTCTCACCCCCCAGGCCGCGGCGAGGAACACCGCACCGACAAGGAAGTTGAGCCAGGTCGCTGCGATCGGCGAGCCCGACGCGGCCGTCGTCGCTCCGTTGAGTGCCTGCTGCACACCGAGGAGGAAGCCGGCGGCGATGGCGGCGAGGGCCGGCAGGATGATCGTGGCCGGCGCGAGGGTGTCGGCGAAACGGGGCAGGGCGGACACGACTGCGGCCACCAGGATGACGGCCGCTCCCGTGAGCCGGGCAGCGCCCGGGCGCTGCCGCGGGCCGCCGCCGATACCCCGGCTGTCCACGATCAGACCGCCGAAGGTCTGACCGGCGACGGCCGACACGGTGAACACGGCGACTCCAGTGACCAGCGCGGCGGTGGACTGGGCCAGGGCGAACGTGCCGCCGAGCACACCGGCCAGCAGGTACCGGCGGGGGAGCCGGCCACCCCGTGAAGCGCCGGCCAGGCGGCGCAGCGCGCCGCGCAGCCCGGGGGAGAAGAGCGCGAGGAGGGACAACAGGACGAGTCCGCCCGAGAAACTGATCGCCGCCGCGGCGATGCCGTCGTCGAGGCGATGGCTCAGCTCGCCGTTCAGACGGGCCTGTACCGGCACCACCATGCCGGCTGCGATGGCTGCCGCGACGGCCGGCGAGCCGCCGCGAGGAACGGACGGGCGGGACTGTTCCGCCGACTGGGGACCGGGCCCAGCAGGACGGCGATGACCTGACCCGGTTGGAGCGGTGGGAGTACTCATGTCGAAGTTCCTCAAGAAGGGTTGCGGCCGGGCAGGGCCCGGTCGGCCCGGCCGCCGATGGCCGGTCGGGTCCCGCCTGCGGCGGGGCCCGGGGCGCGGGCCTTTCTCAGAAGTCAGTACGCGCGATGTCGTCGAGGACCGACGGTCCCGTGGGGGTCCAACCCAGGACGCGCCGGGCCGTGTCGCCCGAAGCCTGCTGGTCGAGGAGAAGGGCCTCGCCGAGCAGGCCGAGCCGGTCGAGCGTCTGCACGACGGGTTCGGGCTCGACGCGTCCGGCCAGTCCGACGGACCGGCTCACCGCTTCGGTGATCTCCCGTAGGGTCGGGCTCGTACCGCTGGCGCCGATGAAGTAGGAACCGGCCGGGGCCTTCTTCAGCGCGAGCACGTAGAGCTCGGCCAGGTCGTCCACGTGCACGGTGCTCCAGTGCTGGTCACCGGAACCGATCATGGTGAGCGCCGGGGTGTTTCCGGTGGTTCGAGGACCGGCGGCGACGAGGTTCAGCAGACCGCCGCCGTGGCCGTACACCACTGCCGGTGCGATGACCGAGGTCCGGACGCTCTGCGCCTCGCGCACGAGCTTGTCGAGCGGCGCCCGCCAGGCGGTCAGCCGCGGGGCGTTCATTCCGGACGACTCGGTGATCGCCGAACCGCTGCCGTGCAGCCAGACGCCGGTGGTGTGCACGAACGGCCGGCCCGTGTTCCGCAGCGCGTGCAGGAAGCTGGTGACGGCGACCTCGTCGACGGTCGCGCTGGTCTCGTCGCCGGGCGACGCCAGGTGGATCACGCCGTCGCTCGCAGTGGCGAGTTCCTCCAGGGCGTGGCCGTCTGCCAGGTCGGCAACCGCAGGCTCGGCGCCCTTGGCCCGCACCAGCTCGGCCTTCTCGGCTGAGCGGACCAGGGCAGTGACCTGGTGGCCGCCGGAGATGAGCTGATCGAGCACCGCGGCTCCTATGTAGCCGGTGCCGCCGGTGAGCAGTACGCGCATGGTCATCCTCTTTCGCTGACGTTTCCTGGTCCGGGCGTTGGCCGGTACGACAACAGTCGTCCTGCCCGGCTATCGTGTCCAACGAATGTTTTCGAATGTCCGATCGGACATGTCGATGAATGAGGTGGGTGTGGACCAGAAGCGGCTGGAGTACTTCATCACCGTCGCGGAGGAGCTGAACTTCACGCGGGCGGCCCAGCGGCTGCACGTCACTCAGTCCACGCTCTCGGCCGGCATCAAGGCCCTGGAGCACGAACTCCGGACCGAACTGCTCCTCCGCTCCACGCGGTCGGTCAGACTGACGGAGGCCGGCTCGGTGTTCCTCCCCGAGGCGCGGACCGCGATCGAGGTACTCGACCGGGCCCGGGCGGCAGTGGAGCCGCTCTCCACGGGGCTGCGCGGCAGCCTCACCGTCGGCGTCCTCAGCGGGTTGACGGTGATCGACGTACCCGCGCTGGCCGGTGAATTCCACCGCCGTCATCCCGGGGTCCGGTTGTGCACCGAGACCTCCCAGCGGGGAACCTCCGGGCTGATCGAGCGGATCAAGGAGAGCCACGTCGACGTGGCCTTCGTAGGGGCCGACATCAAGGACGAACACCTCAGGTCGAGGGCCATCAAGAGGTACGAGGTCCAGCTGCTGGTCCCCGCCGATCACCCACTGGCCCGCCGGAAGCGTGTGCGGCTCAGAGACATCGCCGGGGAATCCTTCGTCGACATGCCCGCCGGTTTCGGGCAACGCCAGATCGCGGACGACGCGTTTGCGAAGGAGGAGCTGTCCCGACGGGTCCTCATCGAGGTCTCGGACATCACCACGATCGCGGACTACGTGGCGCACGGCCTGGGCGTGGCGCTGTTGCCCCCGGACTTCGCCGCGGCGGCCGGGGACGCCGTTCGTACCGTCCCTCTCGCGGACGCCCGACTGGCCTGGACGCTCAGCGTGGTCGCCTCCGCGACGCGTCCGCCGACGCGGGCGCTGCATGCCTTCCTCGACCTGATCCCCCACCACATCCGGCGCGACCGCGTGTTCTGAACGGACATCCCCGGCCATGTCCGGATCACTTCCCGAAATCCATCCGGTTCGCGGGGGCGGGGTACTTGCTCATGGCCGGTGACCCGGTTGAAACAGTTCATGGAGATGGGCCTTGACCCCGAATCAACAGCGCCTCGTGGCGCACTGACGACGTTCTTACCGGCACCCCGTCTCGCGAAGACCGGCGGAGGGCGGCGTCGCGGGCGGGTGGGCGGAGCAGGGTGCCCGCCGGCTTCGGTCAGGAGGCGTCCGGGTCCTCCCCACGCCTCCCCGGCGCGGCCCGCGACGGCGCCTGGGGCTCGCCGAGAAGTGGGAACAATCGGGTGACGGCCGCGACGGCGACGGCGTCCGGTGGGCGTGCGGCCGGATGCTCCTCGCGCTCGCGGTAGGCGGCGAACAGGCGGCGGACGGAGGTGGCCAGCTCGGCCGCCTCGGCCGGGGTGAGGTGGAGCACCGTGCTGAACGACTCGTCCTCCCGCCACGCCGTGGGCCCCTGGTCCCGGTGGGCCAGCCAGTGCCGGTAACTCTCGTCCTCCAGCTCTCGGTCGAGGGTGCTGAACCTCTCGCGCTCCTCCTCTCCGCCGGCGCCGGGCGTCTCCCACCGCAGCCGCCACGGCCGGGCCCGGCCCCCTCGGTGCGGCACCTCCTCGATGAGGCCGTACCGGGCGAGCTGCCGCAGATGGAAGGAGCACAGCCCCGAGCTGTGCCCGAGGCGGGCGGCGGCCTCGGTGGAGGTGAGGGTGCCGTGCTCGGCGAGGAGATCGAGCAGTGCCACCCGCACGGGGTGGTCGGGCAGGAGCCTGCGGGCCCGGTCCCGCAGGGCCTGGGCGGCGTCGTCGGCTCGGCGGTCCTGGTCACTCATTTTGCAAAGTCTGCTACTTTGCAAAGCCGCTGGCAAGCCGTCAGGCCCCGGACGGCGGGGCCGCGAGCCAGACGGAACGCTGCGCGGAAGGTGGACGATTCGTGGCTGTTCAGTTCGAGGGCACGGGACCCGACCGGCGGACGCGGGTGCAGGGGGAACCCGTCACGTACTGGCCGAGGGCCACCCCGGAGGCGGAACGCGGTGCGGTCCGCGGGATCACCGTGGTGGGGGAGGAGGTCCTGCACCGCCCCTGCCGGGAGGTTGCCGAGACCGCGTTCGGCACGCCGGAACTGGCGGCGCTGGTCGACGACATGGCCGCCACCAACCACGCGGCCGAGGGCGCCGGACTCGCCGCCAACCAGGTGGGCGTGGACCTGCGGCTGTTCGTGTGGGACATCACGGACGAGTGGGGCGTGCGCCACGTCGGCCACATCGCCAACCCGGTACTCGACGACGTACCCGCCGAAGACCGCCGCCTGGTGGAGGAACCCGAGGGCTGCCTTTCGGTCCCCGGCCCCTACCGCGTGGTGCCCCGCCTGGACCGCGCCGTCGTCCGGGGGCGCGACCAGGACGGCCGGCCCCTGGTGATCGAGGGCCGTGGCTACTTCGCCCGCTGCCTCCAGCACGAGACCGACCACCTGCGCGGCCACCTGTACCTCGACCGCCTCGCACGGAAGGAGCGGAAGTCCGCCCTCCAGGAGATGCGGGACTCCCGGGACCAGGTGTTCGCCCGGCGCGCGGCGGCGGCGAGGCGCCTCGGCAAGTGAGCGGTGCCCGCTGCCGGGAGCAGCCGGCGGGCCGACCGGCTGCTCATCGGGCTGCGGTCGCGCGGACGGTGTCGGCGCGGCCTTCCCCTGATCGGCGCGAGCTCTCACTCGCAAGGGCGGCTTCCGGCGCGCACGGTGGAAACGCCCAAGGTGCCGGGTGTGGCTGTCACGCTGCCGCGAGCGCGGCGCGTGCGTCGACGCGCTGGTGGTAGCGGCGCATGACCTGCCGGGCCACTGGCTGGGCGAGCAGTGCCTCGATGACGAGTGCGATGGCGAAGTTCCGCGGCCACAGGAGTGCGAACTGCTTGAGGGGTTCGGCGGAGACCTGCCACGTGCCGATCCACGTGCCCACCACCGTCATCATCGCGGAGATCAGCAGCACGCTGCACAGGGCGTTCAGGAGCATACGGGTACGGAAGCCGTGGCTCGGGCGCACGAGCCGTGCGGTCAGCAGCTGGGCGGGCTTCATCGTCAACAGCACGACTGCCACGACCGCGACCAGCAGGACCGGCACCACCCGCAGCAGACCGGTCCACATGGCCAGGGTGAAACCGGCGGACAGGCCGCCGATCACCACCGGGATGGTGTTCACCGAGATCACCGCGATGACCAGCATGAACGCCACTGATTCCTTCGCGTTTCGCGGCAGGTGCGTGTGGAAGGGGCTGTCGGTCATGGTTGCACTCCTGGTAGGTCGACAAGGAGACCGGCAACAAAAAAAACAGCGCCCGTCCCCGAGTCGTTCGGGAGACGGGCGCTGTTTCGACATGCTTATACGCGCCGGACTTCGAGGCCAAGGATACAGGCCCGCGGCGTCTGTACCGGACGAGGACGGCGAGGTGCGCACGTCGGGGTCGTTGTGCTGCCCGAGCGGTATGGCGCCTCCGGGGCAGCGGTCCGGCGAACGGCCACTCCGCCCGAGAGCGGAGCCGTCGACCGGCGCCCGGGGGGAAGTCCGGGGTGTCCCGTACCACTGTGTTCCGCCGCGGCGCCGGTGCCGCCGGGGTGGCGGGCCGAGGCCGAGCCCTGTCCGAGCTGACGCCGATTCCCTGCGGCAGGCGCTCCCACGGACCCCGGCGTGCAGCACGAACCGGATGGCCCGGACGCCGCCTGGTCCCGGCGCCTCGTGCGCCTTGACTGCCGACTTCGGCGTTCGGCCTGGGGCGGCGCGGCAGTGGCTTGAACGCGGCCCGCGACCTGGCGTCGAACCTCCCGCGGCTCTGGCCCGCGCCACGGCACGCCTCCCGGTCAGCGCTACCGCCGCGGTCCGACCCCCTCGAAGACCATTCCGTCAGGAGTCCTCAGGGGATGCCGGGGGCGCGTCGGGAGAGGAGCCGTGCTGGGTGAGGATTCCCTCGACGATCCTCATCAGGTGGTCTCCCGCCTGATCGATGCTTCCGTTGTGGGCGCTGACCTGGGCGCCTTCCAGGACGAAGGTGATCGCGGCGGCAGCCTGCGCGGGGTCGCGCAGCCCGGCTTCGGTGCACATGCCGACCAGGCTGCGGGTCTGATGGGCCTTGTGCGTCTCGATCACCTGCCGTGCGGGGTGGGAGCGGTCGGGCAATTCGGCGATGGAGTTGATGAACGGGCAGCCCCGGTGCGAGATCGACGGCAGCCCATCGGCGATGAAGCGGGCCAGGCCCAGGATCTGCTCTCGGGGTCGACCGGGGTGTCGGGCCTCGACCCTGTCGAAGGCTCCCTGGTAGTCGGCGGCGACGATGCGCAGCCACTCCATCACCAGCGCGTCCTTGGTTTCGAAGTGCCGGTAGATCGCCATTTTGGTCGTTTCCGCACGCTCGGCGATCGCCTGGACACCCACCCGTCGAATCCCCTCGCTCTGGAAGAGCTCTTCCGCGGCGTCGAGGATGCGTTCGCGAGGCGGCAGTTTGGCCACCCTGCGCGGCCTGCTGGTGCTTGCTGTCATGGCTCCTCGGTGAAGTCCGTTCCGCTGCGGGGCCTTTGAATTCTCCTGTACGGTACCATCCGGTCCCGTGTGATACCGCTCGGCATCACACGGGACCGGATGGTACCGCCGTTGTGGAGGGGAGTGGCAGTGAGAATCGCGGAATACGTCAGCTTCGACGCCGTCGGGCTCGCGGAGTTGGTAGCCAGAGGCGAGGTGACTGCGGCCGAACTGGAAGCAGCCGCGCGGGAGGCCGTGCGGGAGGTCGACCCGCGGATCAATGCCGTCGTGGAAACATGGCCGGCCGACGCCGGGCCCGGCTCCGGCCGGGCGCCACTGGCCGGAGTCCCCTTCCTGATCAAGGACATCGCGGTCGCCATGGCCGGCAGGCGCATGGAACTGGGCAGCCGCCTCGCGAGGGGCAACGTCTCGAGCGCCGATTCCTCCCTGATGCGACGCTTCCGCCGCGCCGGACTCGCGACGATCGGACGTACCGCGACGCCGGAGATGGCCTACAGCAACACCACGGAACCCGTCCTGTACGGCGCGACCCGCAACCCGTGGGACCTGACGCGCAGCGCGGGCGGGTCCAGCGGGGGAGCGGGAGCGGCCGTCGCTGCCGGCGTGGTGCCGCTCGCGCACGCCACCGACGCCGCCGGATCGATCCGTATCCCGGCCGCCTACAACGGGTTGTTCGGGTTGAAGCCCACCCGCGGCCGGGTCTCCGTGGGCCCCCAGTTCGACGAACTCTTCAACGGTCTGGTCGTGCACGGCGGTGTCAGCCGGACGGTGCGCGACAGCGCGACGCTGCTCGACCAGATCAGAGGCCCGGAACCGGGCGATCCGTACTTCGCCCAGGAGCCGTCCCGGCCGTACGCGGACGAGGTCACCCGCCATCCGGGCTCGCTGCGGATCGGTTTCCTGACGCACGCGTGGGGCGGGCGCCGCACGACCGGCCCGGTGGCCGACGCGCTCTCTCGCACCGCGAGCCTGCTGGAGTCCCTCGGTCATCGCGTGGAGGAGGCCGAGGCCGACCTCGGGGTCGATTGGGAGGAGTTCGTCCTGGCCAGCGCCCGTCAGTGGACGGCGAATCTCACGGCCTCGGTCGACCAGTTGGCGGTCGCCCTCGGCCGGCCCGTCGACCCCTCCACCCTGGAACCGTCCACGCTTGCCAGCTACCACTACGGGCGGCAGGTCTCTGGCGCCCAGTTCGTCACCGCTCTGGAGACCCGCAACCGGATCGCCCGGAGCCTGGCGCGCTGTTTCGGCACGTACGACATCCTGCTCACCCCGACCGCGCCGGAACTCCCCCCGCTCCTGGGCGCGCACGCGAAGGGTGCGGAGGAACTGGACGGACTCGGCTGGCTCCGCCGGCTTTTCGACGTCTCACCCTTCAGCGCCGCGTTCAATGTGGCGGGCACGCCCGCCATGTCCGTGCCCCTGACGGCCGACGCGGAGACAGGGCTCCCCATCGGTATGCAGTTCGCCGCCGGATACGGACTCGAAGGCCGCCTCTTCCGCCTGGCCGGCCAGCTCGAACAGGCAAGTCCTTGGTCGGGCAGGTTCCCCGCTGTGTGGGCGGGGCACCACGCGGATCGCTGAGGAGCGCGGCGCTCCGGCGCTGTCTGGGGCTCGATACTCCGAGCGGGCAGTTGATCCAGGCGTATTGCCCCGTGTCGCCTCGCAGTCTCCCCGCCCGGGTCACGCGGTCTCGATCACCGTGTGCTTGGCGGGGTTGTTCGGGGGAGGTGACGCGGGCCGGTGCGTGGCGCTGGCGGGGAACGGGGTCGACCGGACGGCTCGGTCGAGGCGAGGCCGCGCCGCTCGGTGAGGGCCGGCGCCTCGCCGAACCGCTGGCCGCTCAGCGGGATCTGAGGCCGTCGACGACGATGCGCAGCATGCTGTGCAGTTGGGGGCGCTGTTCGGGGGCGCCGGCCACGGAGAGCAGGCCGGCGAGGATGCCGCCCACGTCGGCCGGATCGATGCCCGAGCGCAGTTCTCCCGCGGCGGCGCCGGCGTCGAGCACCGTCCCGAGGATCTGCTGGACCTCGTCGCAGACCGGTCCGGTGCCGAAACGACCGGAAGCGCTCATGGCGACCAGGGCCTCGCAGATGCCGCGTCGTTCGCCGGCCCAGTCGGCGAATCGGAGCATCCACGTGTGGAGGGCCCGTGCGGGCGGCTCGGCGGCCAGCAGGGTGTGCGCATCGTCGCGCAAGGGGCGGATCTGGTCCCGGTAGACCTCCTCGACCAGATCCTCTCGGGTGGGGAAGTGCCGGTACAGGGTGGCGTTTCCGACTCCCGCGCGCTTGGCGATCGCATCCAGTGAGACCGGGCGCCCGGAGGAGAAGGCTTCGGCGGCGGTGGCGACCAACTGCTCGCGGTTGCGCCGCGCGTCGGCGCGCAGGGTGTGGCGTGGAGGTGTCATGACCTTCGCGATCGTGAGTGGCGGATGAGGCTGGGGAGCGAACCGGGGAAGTCCCCAGTTAGTGTACGGTGAGCCAATCGGGGAGGTCCCCGGTTGTGGGCGTCCCGCCTGCCGCTTCAGCGATGAACGGGTTGCGGGGTCGGCCTGGGAGCCGGGAAGGCGTCACCTTCCTCGCCTGCGGGTGCCGCCGTCCGCGGCGCAGGCCAAGGCGTTCCCGTGAGTGGCGGCCCTGTGCCACGCGCCGGAAACCCGTGCCAACCGGACATCCATCCGCACCTCTTGAACGCCGCGAACCACGACTGGAGGAGAACGCGATGCCGCTCACTCTCGACACCTACCGGCTGCTGGGCCGTTCCGGACTGCGCGTCTCACCGCTGGCGCTGGGCACGGCGACCTTCGGAACCGAGTGGGGCTGGGGCGCCGAGCGCGACGAGGCGCGCAAGCTCTTCGACCGCTACACCGAGCTCGGCGGCAACTTCTTCGACACCGCCAGCACCTACACCGACGGCAGCTCCGAGCGACTGCTCGGCGAGTTCACCCGTACCCGTCGCGACGAGATGGTGCTGGCGACGAAGTACTCGACGCTGCGTCAGCCTGGCGACCCGAATTCCGGGGGTACGCACCGCAAGAGCATGCTGGCGTCGGTGGAGGCCAGCATGCGGCGGCTGAACACGGACTACATCGATCTGCTCTACGTGAACGTATGGGACTTCAGAACGCCGGTGGAGGAGATCCTGCGCGGTCTGGACGACCTGGTGAGGCAGGGCAAGGTCCTGTACGTGGCGATCTCCAGCGCCCCGGCCTGGCAGGTGTCGCGCATGCAGGCGATCGCCGACCTGCGGGGCTGGTCGCCGCTGGTCGCGCTCGAGATCGAGTACAGCCTGATCGAGCGGACCGGGGAGCGTGACCTGATCCCCATGGCGCGCGAGATGGGGCTGGGCGTGGTTTCCTTCTCTCCGCTGGGCGGCGGGGTGCTCACGGGCAAGTACAGCCGGGAGGACCGGAATGCGGCGGGTCCCGTTGCCGGCGAAACCGCCGGCGATCGCAAGAGCCTCAACGTCGCCCTGGGGTGGGTCACCGACCGCAACCTCGCCATCGCCGACGTGGTGAAGGAGGTGGCCTCGGAGCTGGACCGCACGCCCGCCGAGGTCGCGCTGGCCTGGGCCCTGAACGCCCCTGGCGTGACGGCACCCATCATCGGCGCCCGCACCCTCGCGCAGTTGGAGGGCAACCTGGGTGCCCTGCGGGTAGACCTCGCTCCTTCCCAGCTGGCCCGCCTCGACGAGGTCAGCGCCATCGACCTCGGCAATCCGCACGACCTCCTCGCCGGCGACCACATCCGCACGGTCACCACGGGCGACATGAAGATCGAAGCGCGCGGCTGATCCACACCGCGAACCGCAGGCGGCGCGAAGGCCTCCGCCGCGAGATCCCGAGGCCGGGGCGGACTTCGTGGTCCTCGGGCCGTAGTCGGTGTAAACGGTGCGGCCGGACGGGCGTGTGCTCGACCGCGTGGTGGAAGAAGCGCACGCCGGAGAACGTGTGCGACGCCCCGTTCGGTGATGGCGGCGCGGAGGCCGGGCTGCTGCGGCGGAAGGCGCTGCTTGCCGTGGTCGACGCGTACGCGGTCCCCGAGGTGCTCGCGCCTGTCGTGCACGAGTACGGGTGGTGCTGGTGATGCGCATCCTGACCGGTTGTCTCGCGGGTGCGGCCGTGGGGCTGGCGATCGTCCATGCCGCCAGGCTCGCGCCGAGTGCGGGCGTCATCGGCGAGGCGTGTCGATCGTGCTCGGCGGCATCACCGTCAAGACTGCGGTGGCGCGTGTGCGATCAGCGGTTTCGGCGTGTGGTCGCGCAGATCTACCGCCCATAACCTACCGGTAGTAGGTTACTTCGAGTAGGTACTGCGGGCGGGTCAGCGAAGGAAGGAGTGGCGAAGTGAGCGAGCGCGAGTCGACGACAGCACCGCGGCGGGCGTCCCGGAGGCTCTCCAGAGCGGAGCGGCGCCGCCACCTGCTGGAGACCGCCCTCGTGATCGTGCGGGAGGAGGGAGCGGACCGTTTGACGCTCGGGCATCTGGCTTCCCGAGCCGAGATCTCGAAACCGGTCGCCTACGACCATTTCGGCACGCGGTCGGGCTTGCTGATCGACCTCTACCGATGGATCGACACCCAGCGGATCAATGTGTTCCGTGAGGGGTTGAGCGCCGGTGGGCGAACCCTCGCGGACACGGCGGAGATCCTCGCGGCGGCCTACGTCGCCTGCGCCGGCAACACGGGGGACGAGTTCCACGCGGTGGGCGCGGCACTGGCCGGCAGCGCGGAGAAGGCGGAGGTCTATCAGGAACTGCTGGATCAGAGCGTGCAGATGTTCGTGTCCGTCCTGGAGCCGTACGCCCAGATCTCCCGTTCTGAACTGGAGCGCCGCTGCGTCGGCCTGGTCGGAGCAGGAGAGGCGCTCTCAGCCGCACTGGTACGCCGCAGGCTCACCGAGGAGGCAGCCGTCCAGTCGTTCGCCTTGCTGATCAAGGGCGGTCTGCAGACGTCCGCCCGGTAACACGGCGCTGTTCCACCTCAGGTCCCATGCCCCTCAGGAAATCGGAGTCGACACCATGGACGTTTTCATCATCGGGCTCAGCGGCGGCGTGGGCTCGCTTCTCGCGCGGAACCTTCGGGCACGTGGAGACGGTGTCCACGGACTCGTCCGTCGCGAAGAGCAGAGAGCCGATCTGGCGTCGCAGGGTGCGGATGCCCGCGTCGGCGACCTCGCGACCATGACAGCGGGAGAGTTGGCGCCCCTCTTCGGCGCCTCGGATGCCGTGGTGTACAGCGCCGGTTCCAACGGAGGCGGCAGGGAGGTCACCGATGCCATCGACCGTCGAGGTGTGGTGAAGGCGATCGAGGCGGCCCGCCTTGCCGGCGTCCCACGGTTCGCCCTGGTGTCGGTGCTTCCCGAGGCCGGGCGCGGACAGGGCATGAGCGAGGAGGAGGAGTACTACTTCGCGGTCAAGAAGGAAGTGGACGTCGCCCTCACCCGAAGCGGCCTCAACTGGCTGATCCTGCGCCCGTCCATGCTGGACGACGGTCCGGGCACAGGGCTGGTGTCCCTGGGGCCGGCGGAGTTCCATGACGAGATCAGCCGCGAGAACGTCGCCGCGACCCTCGCCGAGCTCCTTCACGAACCCCGCATCGGCCGTCAGATCCTCGAACTGAACGCGGGGGTGACCCCCATTCGAGAAGCCGTCCAGGCGAACATCCGCTGAGCCGGGGGCCCGGAGCGGTGAGTGCCGGTGCCCTTCGCCATGGCCAAGCCCGGTCGGTTTCGGCAGGGCTCGTGCCCGATCCGGCTGATGAGCAGACACGGAGACCTGACCGGCCGACACCTGAGTCAGCATGGGGGCGGCGTCAGTCCGGCCGATGATGGCTGCGGGCGGCGGAGTTCCCGTCTCCACGTGCAGCAGGTTCTCCTCGGTGGAGAGGTTGGTGTGTGGGGGAACGTCGTTGGGCGGAAGCAGGAGGACATCGGTCAGGCGCGCGTGGAGTGATGAAGGGATCGAGGTCCGGTGTGGTGAACGAGTACGGCGGCGCTCCGCTGCTTGCTCCCCGTCCGCCGGCCGTTCCGCTCACGTCACGGGGCCGACCGCGCTGAAGGCGGCCCCGGGGCGGTGCTGCCGTGGGAGACGAGGCAAGCGGTGGGGTCGTGGGTGCCGTCTCCGCCGAGGGCGAGGGCCTGCCGGGGTGCGCCCGGCCCCGGCGCGGAGCAACTCCCCTCCGGACCGGGCGCCGATGCTCGCCACGATCGGTGGACAGGGTGACGCGTGTCCGTCCGGGGGCGGTCTGGAGGGTGGCCGAGTCCGTGACGGCCACGCCCTCGCCGAACAGTTCCTCGCCCCCGACCAGGATGGCGAAGGCCGTCCCGAGGACCACGGCTGGCGAACCTGCACCTCTGCGTGCAGAAGATCCCTCCCGGCGCAGGCGTGCGCCAAGGGCGTCACGCGAACGTGTGTGGGTCCGCCCTGACTGAACGGTGGTCCGTGTTTCGACGCGAGAACGTTCCAGCTCAGCGCGTGCGTCCCCGTGGTTTGAGGGCAACGGGCGGTAGTTGGGGGGCCGGTAGCGGAGCGCCGTCGTACCCGTTCACTTGGCCGAACCTCGACCCGTTCATCCAGTCCTCGCGCGCCTGGCTGATGTCCTCCTGGGTACGCCCGACGAAGTTCCACCACATGATCAGTTCCTCCTCGAACGGCTCGCCGCCCAGGAGCATGAAGGAGGCGTCGGAGTCGGCGCGCAGCGGCAGTTCGCGGCGTCCGCAGCCCAGGTAGAGCAGGGAGCCGGGAAGGAGCGGGACGCCGTCGGCGTGGAGGGCGCCGGACATGGTGAGGATGCCGTACTCGAAGTCGGGCTCCAGGGGGAGCCGGGTCTCGGCGCCCGCGGTGAGGGAGGCGTCGAGGCCGACCAGCGGTGAGTAGGTCGTACCGGGGGAGCGGGCGCCGTCCACCTCGCCGAGGACGACGGTGCCGGTGAGGCCGGGGGCGGTGACGACGGGCAGGTCCCCGTGGTGCTCGAAGTGCGGGTCGACGTGGCGGTGCGCGTCGGGCAGGGCGACCCAGAGCTGTGCGCCGTGCAGGAAGCGGGCGTGCGGGCGCGGGCTCTCCTCGGAGTGCGAGATGGCCCGGCCCGAGGTCATCAGGCCCAGCTCGCGCGGGCGGATCGTCTGGAGGCTGCCGGTCGAGTCCCGGTGCAGGACCTCGCCCTGGTGCAGCCAGCTGACGGTCTGGAGGCCGATGTGCGGGTGCGGCGGGACCTGCATGCCGGGCTCGTCGGCGATGTCGTCGGGGCCGTAGTGGTCGACGAAGGCCCACGCGCCGATCATCCGGCGGCCCAGGCTCGGCAGCAGCCGCCGGACCTCCGTCGACTCGCCGAGCTTCACCCGGCGCGGCGGCAGCAGTTCGCGTACGGGCTCGCCGAGGACGTCGCCCCGGCCGCCGCAGAGGGTGGGCACGGCCTCACGTTCCAGGTTGCTCATGACGCCAACCTAACCGTGGGCCGTGCCCGGCCGGAGAGCGCCCCGCTCAGTTCTGACGGTGGACCTCGGCGCTGGCCAGGGCGGCCGGGTGGTCCTGACCGGTGGCCCAGGTGCCCAGCGAGATCTCGGCGGTGATGCCCGGCCCGAAGCCGGCCAGCATGCCCCGGGCGCCCTCGGTGGCCTTGCCCGAGGCGAAGTAGCGGTCGAGGGCGTCCAGGACGACGCAGCTGGCGATGTTGCCGCGCTCGGTGAGCGTCGCCCGGCTCTGCGCGAACATCTGGGGCGGCAGCTCCAGGTGGGTGCAGAGGTCGTCGAGGATGCGGGGGCCGCCCGCGTGGATGATGTAGAAGTCCAGCTCGCCGACGTTCCACGAGTGCTCCGCGCAGAGCGCCTTCAGGGCGGGCGCCAGCATCGACATGGTGCCGGGCACCCGCTTGTCGAGCTGGAAGTGGAAACCCGTCTCCCGTACCGCGTACGAGATCCACTCCTCAGTGTCGGGCACCAGGTGGGAGCCGTTGCGCTCCAGGCCGAGCCCGGTGCCGCCCTCGCCGCGCACCACGACGGCGGCCACCGCGTCGCCGAACAGGCCGTTGGAGAGCAGCGAGCCGACGCCCAGGTCGGTGGGCTGGTACAGCAGGGAGCAGAACTCGCAGGCGACGATCAGGACGTTGCTGCCCGGGTAGGCGGTGGTGAAGTCGTGCGCCCGGTTGACGGCCGCGCCGCCGGCAGCGCAGCCCAGCTGGGCGATGGGGAGCTGGCGGGTGTCGGAGCGGAAGCCCAGCGAATTGATCATCCAGGCCGTCATCGACGGCATCATGAAGCCGGTGCACGAGACGTAGACGATCAGGTCGATGTCCTGCGCGGTCAGCTCCGCCTCGGCGAGCGCCTGATGGACGACCTGCGGGACGCGGGCCTTGGCCTCGCGCTCGTAGACCTTGTTGCGGGCCTCGAAGCCCGGGTGGGCGAGGGTCTCACCGATGGGCTGGACCAGGTGCCGGGTGGCGACACCGGTGTTGCGGATCAGCCGCAGCACCAGGCCGAGCTGGTCGTGGCCGGCGTGGGTGCTCCGGGCCAGGTCGAGGGTCTCCTCCATGGTGATGACGTGCGGCGGGACGGCAACGGCGGGACGGCAGAGAACGGCCATGGGATTCTCGTCATCTCTTCAGGGCGCGCGAACGCGTCTTGGGGGGCGCGAAGGCGCGGGGCCGCGCGAGCGCGAGGGGGGAACGGCGTCACCAGGTGACGGGCAGGGCGAGCGGGTAGCGCCAGATGGACGTGGCGTTCCACTCGACCTCCCCGGGCTCCACGGCGAGCGCCAGATCGGGGAAGCGGCGCAGTAGCGTGGAGAGGGCGATCTCCAGCTCCATCACCGCCAGCGGCGAGCCGAGGCAGTGGTGCGAGCCCCAGCCGAAGGTCATGTGCGGGACGGCGGGCCGGTCGAGATCGATCTCGTCGGGCCGCTCGAACTTCTCAGCGTCGCGGTTGGCGGTCAGGTACGAGACGTGCACGGTGTCCCCGGCGCGGATCAGGGCGCCGCCCAGCTCCACGTCCTCGGTGGCGATCCGGGGGATGCCCACGCCCTTGCGGAACGGGATGTGGCGCAGCAGCTCGTCCAGGACGCGTGGCAGCGAGCCCGGGTCGCGGCGCAGCCGCTCGCGGATGTCGTCGCGGGTCAGCAGCAGGTAGGAGATGTTGCCCAACTGGTAGGTGGTGGTGTCCTGCCCGGTGATGAGCAGCACCATCGCCATCACGGTCAACTCGTCCTCGCCGAGCGTCTCGCCGTCCTCGCGGGCGGTGGCGAGGGTACTGATCATGTCGGCGCCGGGGGAGCGGCGCCGCTCGGCGGTGAGCCGCGCGAAGTACTCCCGCAGCTCGCCCTTGGCGCGGACCGCCGCGTCCTTCCCGCCCGGCTTCATGTTCATCATGGTCATCGCGTGGGCCCGCAGCCAGTGCCGGTCGGCCTCCGGGATGTCCAGCACCTCGCAGATCGTCACCAGCGGCAGCGGCAGCGCCAGGTGGGCGAAGAGGTCGGTGGGCGAGCCGGTCCCGGCCATGCCGTCCAGCAGCCCGTCGACCACGGACCGGGTGCGACCGCGCATCCGCTCCAGGTGGCGCGGCGCGAACGACTGCCGCACCAGCCGCCGCAGCCTGCTGCTGTCCGGCGGGTCCATCAGGTTGATGGCGCCCGTCTGGACGATGGGCTCCGGGGTCATCCGGGGGAAGTCCTTGCCGGTGACGGCGTTGCGGCTGAACCTGCGGTCGGTGGTGACGGTACGCACGTCCTCGTACCGCGTCACCAGCCAGGCGTCGCCTTCCCCGTACGGCATCCGGACCCGGGTCACCCGCTCCTCGCTCCGCAGCATGCTCAGCAGCGCCGGGTCGAAGTCGAGGCCCTCGGCGAAGTCGAACGGGCAGGTCGGTACTGCGGGTACGGCGGGTACGGCTTCTGCGCTCACGGCGGCGGGCCCTTCTGTCGGTCCTGGATGTACTCACGCGGATCAGGCGTGTCCTTCTCGACACCGCACCGGGGGCGGGAGGGGTGTGCCACGCCGCGCCGGTGGCGATACCCGAGGTCCCACGGACAGCCGAACAACGCCATCTGGTCACGCCCTGGTGTACCCGTGCCGCGCCCGGAAAACCGGCGGTCAGGCCCAGCTCCCTCCCTCGGGTGAGCGCACCCCGGCACACCGCGCGCCACGCCGTGCGCCTCTGCGGGCGCGGGCTCCCGACGGCCTCGAACGCACGCCGGTGGCACGGCGAGGCACCCGCCCGGGCCAACCCGGGGCGCCGCCCTTCGCCGGGGGCGGTCCAATGGACCGATGAGCACGCCCGCGCCTGACGACTGCCTGGCCCGCAACACCTGGATCTGCGGCGAGTACCTGAGCACCCGCCGCGACATCCTCCTCGACGCCGTGCTCGAACACCTCCAGCTCACCGCCGTGCCCGTCGCTCTCGCGCTGGCACTCGCCGTGCCGCTGGCGGTGCTCGCCCGCCGCCGGCGCTGGCTGGCCGGCCCGGTGCTGGCCGTGACGACGATCCTCTACACCATCCCCTCGCTGGCGATGTTCTCGCTGCTGCTCCCGGTCTACGGACTCTCCGCGTCGCTGGTGGTCACCGGGCTCGTCCTGTACTCGCTGACGCTGCTGGTCCGCAACATCCTCGCCGGGCTGCGCGCCGTCCCCGAGGAGACCCGGCAGGCGGCGCGCGGCATGGGGTACGGGCCCGTGAGGCTGCTGCTCACCGTTGAGCTGCCGCTGGCGCTGCCCGCCGCCATGGCCGGGCTGCGGATCGCCACCGTCTCGGCCGTCTCCCTCGTCACCATCGGCGCCATCGTCGGCTTCGGCGGCCTCGGCAACCTCATCTACGCCGGGATGAACACGTACTTCAAGGCGCAGGTGCTCACCGCCTCCGTGCTCTGCGTGGCCATCGCCGTCGCCGCCGACCTGCTCCTCCTCGGCGTGCAGCGGCTCCTGACCCCCTGGACGAGGGCGGCCGGCCCGTGAGGACCGTCGCCGAAGCCTGGCGCTGGCTCACCGACCCCGCCCACTGGCCGGGCGACGGCGGCATCACCCAGCGGCTCACCGAGCACCTCGTCCTCACCGTCGTCTGCCTCGGCGTGAGCTGTCTGATCGCGCTGCCCGTCGCCCTGGTCCTCGGCCACCTCGGCAAGGGCGGCGCCCTCGCCGTCAACCTCGCCAACATCGGCCGTGCCGTGCCCACCTTCGCCGTCCTGGTCCTGCTCCTGCTCACCCCCGTCGGGCGCTGGGGCGAGGGCCCCACCGTCGTCGCCCTCGTCCTCTTCGCGATCCCACCGCTGCTCACCAACGCCTACGTCGGCATGCGCGGCGTCGACCGCGACACGGTCCGCGCCGCCCAGGGCATGGGGATGACGGGGCGCCAGGTGCTGACCGGTGTGGAACTGCCCCTCGCCCTGCCCATGATCATGACCGGTGTGCGGATCGCCGCCACCCAGCTCGTCGCCACCGCCACCATCGCCGCTCTCGCCGGAGGCGGCGGCCTCGGCCGGATCATCACCGCCGGGTTCAACCTCGCCAGCACCCCTCAGGTGGTCGCCGGAGCCGTCCTCGTCGCCGCCCTGGCCCTCCTCGTGGAAGGCGCCTTCGTCCTCGCCGACCGGCTCTCCCCGTACCGGGCCCGGGAGCGTGCCTGATGCGCGCCCGCGCCGTGCTCGCCGCGCTGCTGCTGACCGCCTGCGCCGCCTGTGCCACCGGGCCCGCCCTGGAGGACCAGGGCGAGGTCACCGCCCCGCCCGGGGACAGCTCGCGCCTGACCGTCGGCTCCGCCGGTTTCACCGAGTCCGACCTGCTCGCCCAGATGTACTCCCTGCTGCTGCGCCGGGCCGGCTACCGGACCGAGCTCATCACCGTCGCCAACCGCGAACTGTACGAACCGGCGCTGGAGAGCGGGCGCGTCGACGTCGTCCCCGAGTACGCGGCGACCTTCGCCGACTGGCTCAACGCCAAGGAGCACGGGCCCGAGGCCGAGCCCGTCGGCTCTCCCGACCGCGCCACCACCGTGCGGGCACTGCGCCGCCTCGCCGCGCCGCGCGGCCTCGCCGTCCTGGCTCCTGGCAGGGCCGTCGACCAGAACGCCTTCGCCGTCACCCGCGCGTTCGCCGCCGAGCACTCCCTGCGCACCCTCAGCGACCTGGGCGCCTCCGGCGTCCCGGTCCGCCTCGCGGCGGGCGACGAGTGCGTCTCGCGGCCGTACTGCCGACCGGGGCTGGAGAAGACGTACGGCATCGACGTCACCGCCGTCGACCCCAAGGGCGTCGGCACCACCCAGGCCAAGCGGGCGGTGCAGAGCGGCCAGGACCAGATGGTGCTCACCACCACGACCGACGCCACCCTCGACGCCTTCGGCCTGGTCCTGCTGGAGGACGACAAGAAGCTCCAGAACGCCGACGCCGTCGTCCCCGTCGTCAACCGTGCCCGCGCCGGGAGCGAGCGCGTCGCCCGCGCCCTGGACGCGCTCGCCCCGGTGCTGACCACCGCAGACCTCGCCGGCCTCAACCGGCAGGTCGACAGCTGGCGGCGGCTGCCCGAGGACGTGGCCCGCACCTACCTGAGGGAGAAGGGGCTGCTGAAGTCCTGACCCCGGGCCGCCGGCTCAGGCGTCCGTCACCGAGTCGAAGTCCACCTCGCGGCGCGGCACGCCCTTGGCGTCCGACTCCACCGAGCGGCGCAGCGCCTCGTGCAGCTTGGCGGGGGTCAGCACCCCGAGGAAGCGGTCCCCGTCCAGTACCGCCACCCACCCCGCGTCGTGCTGGAGCATCACCCCGAACGCCTGCTTCAGCGGCACCCCCACCGTCACCCACGCCCCCATCCGCCGGGCCAGCGCCCGCACCCGCCACCCCTCGGGCGCCGAGGCCAGTTCCTCCAGCCCCACCCAGCCGTGCAGGCTCCCCCCGGGGTCCAGCACCACCGCCCACCGGGCCCCGTGCTCCCGCAACCGGGCCGCGGCGCACCGGGCCTCCTCGTCCGTCCGCGCCACCGGAGGCTCCTCCACGTCGCCCGGCTCGACCGCGGTGACCGACAGCCGCTTCAGCCCCCGGTCGGCGCCGACGAACTCCGCGACGTAGCCGTCCGCGGGGCGGCCGAGCACCGCCGCCGGGGTGTCGTACTGCTCGATGCGGCCCCGGCCGTAGACGGCCATGCGGTCGCCGAGGCGGACCGCCTCCTCGATGTCGTGGGTGACCAGCAGCACCGTGGTGCCCAGCGAGCGCTGGATGGCGGTGAACTCGTTCTGCAGCCGCTCGCGCACCACCGGGTCGACCGCGCCGAACGGCTCGTCCATCAACAGCACCGGCGGGTCCGCCGCCAGTGCCCGCGCCACCCCCACCCGCTGCCGCTGCCCGCCCGAGAGCTGCGCCGGGTAGCGGCTCCCGAACTCCGCCGGGTCCAGCCCCACCAGCTCCAGCAGCTCCTTGGCCCGGGCCCGCGCCCGGCTCCGCCGCCACCCCGTCAGCGTCGGCACCGTCGCCGTGTTGTCCAGCACCGTGCGGTGCGGGAAGAGCCCGACGTGCTGGATGACGTAGCCGATGCGGCGCCGCAGGTGCACCGGGTCGAGGGCCATGACGTCCTCGCCGTCGACCAGGATGCGGCCCGAGGTCGGCTCGGTGAGGCGGTTGACCATCATCATCGTCGTCGTCTTGCCGCACCCCGACGGGCCTACCAGCGTTACCAGTTCACCCCGGCCCACCTCGAAGGAGAGCCCGTCGACCGCCACGGTGCCGTCCGGGTAGCGCTTGGAGACCTCCTCGAAGCGGATCATGGTGTTCAAGCTAGCCGCGCCCCGCCGCCCCCGCCGCCCGGTGGCACCCGTACGGCCCCCGGCGAGGGACCTGTGCTGAACTGGGCCCCGGGGGACCAGCCGCACCACCGCACCACCCGCAGGGGAGAGAACGTGACCGACACCCGCACCGCCGCCTACCGCCAGCCCGGCGTGGTCCTCACCGACCACCGCTTCAGCGTCCCCCTGGACCACGACGAGCCGGACGGCGAGCGGATCGAGCTGTACGGCCGCGAGGTGGTCGCCGCCGAACGGGAGGGCATGCCACTGCCCTGGCTCCTCTACCTCCAGGGCGGCCCCGGCTTCGGCGCCCACCGCCTCGTCGGCCGACCGCACTGGCTCGGCCGCGCGCTCACCGAGTTCCGGGTACTCCTCCTCGACCAGCGCGGCACCGGCGCCTCCACCCCCGCCAACCGCCAGACGCTCCCGCTCCGCGGCGGCCCCGAGGAACAGGCCGACTACCTCTCCCACTTCCGCGCCGACTCCATCGTCCGCGACTGCGAGGCGATCCGCCCCGGCCTCACCGGCGGCGCTCCCTGGACCGTCCTCGGCCAGAGCTTCGGCGGGTTCTGCACCGCCACCTACCTCTCCACCGCGCCGGAAGGTGTCGCCACCGCCCTGTTCACCGGCGGTCTGCCCTCCCTCGACGCCCACGCCGACGACGTCTACCGCGCCGCGTATCCGCGCGTCGCCCGCAAGAACGAGGCGCACTACACCCGCTACCCGCAGGACGCCGAACGCGCCCGCCGCATCGCCGCCCACCTGCTGGAGAAGCCGGTGGAACTTCCCGGCGGCCACCTCCTGACCGTTGAGGCGTTCCAGTCGCTCGGCATCCTGCTCGGCTCCGGCGACGGCAGCCACCACCTGCACTTCCTCCTGGAGGACGCCTTCGTCCGGGTCCCCGGCGGCCACGAACTCTCCGACGCCTTCCAGGAGCAGGTCCGCGCCCACCTCTCGTACGCCGCCAACCCCCTCTACGCCCTCCTCCACGAGGCCATCTACGCCCAGGACGAGCGGCCCACCGCCTGGTCGGCCGAGCGGGTGCGCGGGGAGTTCCCCGACTTCGACGCGGCCCGTGCCCTCGCCGGGGACCAGCCCGTCCTGTTCACCGGCGAGACCATCCACCCCTGGCAGTTCACCGCCGACCCCGCCCTGCGCCCGCTGCGCGAGACCGCCGCCCTCCTCGCCGCCCGCACCGACTGGACCCCGCTCTACGACGCCGGCCGGCTCGCCGCCAACAAGGTCCCCGCCGCAGCCGCCGTCTACCACGACGACATGTACGTCGACACCGCCGACTCGCTGCGCACCGCCGCCGCCATCCGCGGCCTGCGCCCCTGGATCACCAACGAGTACGAGCACGACGGCGTCCGCGCCGGCGGTCCGCGCGTCCTGGACCGCCTCCTCGCCCTCGCCCGCGACCGCGCCTGAGAGCGCCCGGGACAGGGCGCGCCGCCCGCCCGCTCGCCCTACGCTGGCCCCATGGCCGAACAGCTCGCCCCGATGCCCGAGGACTGGCAGCGCGCCCTCGCGGTCGTCGCCCACCCCGACGACCTGGAGTACGGCTGCGCGGCCGCCGTCGCCCACTGGACCGACGGCGGCCGCGAGGTCGCCTACCTCCTGGCGACGCGCGGCGAGGCCGGTATCGACAGCCTCGAACCCGCCATCAGCGGCCCCCTGCGCGAACAGGAGCAGCGCGCCTCCGCCGAGGTGGTCGGCGTCGGCGCCGTGGAGTTCCTCGACCACCGCGACGGCGTCATCGAGTACGGGCCCGCGCTGCGCCGGGAGATCGCCGCCGCCGTCCGCCGCCACCGCCCCGAACTCGTCATCACCCTCAACCACCGCGACACCTGGGGCGGCACCTCCCGCAACACCCCCGACCACGTCGCCGTCGGCCGCGCCGCCCTGGACGCCGCCGCCGACGCGGGCAACCGGTGGATCTTCCCCGAGCTGGGCGCCGAGGGCCTGGTCCCCTGGGACGGGGTCCGCTGGGTCGCCGTCTTCGGCAGCGACCGGCCCACCCACGCCGTGGACGCCAGACCCGGACTGGAGCGCGGCATCCAGTCCCTGCTGGCCCACCGCACCTACGTCGAGGCGCTCACCGAGGAGGACCCCGAGCAGTACTGCCGGAACCTGCTCACCGACGGCGTCCGGCAGGCCGCCGACCGCTTCGGCGGCAGACCCGCCGTCGCCTTCGAACTCTTCCCCCGCTGAGCCCCGGCCCGGCGGCTGCTTGCCGTACCGGCACGCCCGGTTGCCGATACGGCACCATGGCTCCATGAGCCCCCGCCCGCGCCGCCCCGCCCCGCCCGAGCCCACCCCGCCCCCGGCCGGTACCGACGCCGTCCTCGCCGGGGTCGGCCCGCGCCTGCGCGCCCTGCGCAAGGAGCGCGGCGCCACCCTCGCCGGGCTCTCCGCCGCCACCGGCATCTCGGTCAGCACCCTCTCCCGCCTGGAGTCCGGCAACCGCCGCCCCAGCCTCGAACTGCTGCTGCCCATCGCCGCCGCCCACGACGTCCCCCTCGACCGCCTGGTCGGCGCGCCTCCGGCGGGCGACCCGAGGGTCCGCCTGGACCCCATCGAACAGGGCAACCGCACCGTCATCCCGCTCAGCCGCCGCCCCGGCGGCCTCCAGGCGTTCAAGTGGGTGCTGCGCCCGGGGGAGCGGTGCGACCCCGCCGAGGAGCAGCGCACCCACGAGGGCTACGAGTGGCTGTACGTGATCTCCGGACGCCTGCGGCTGCTCCTGGGCGAGCACGACTTCGAACTCGGCGAGGGTGAGGCCGCCGAGTTCGACACCCGCATGCCGCACTGGTTCGGCGCCATCGGCGACCATCCGGCCGAGGTCCTCAGCCTCTTCGGCCCGCAGGGGGAGCGGATGCACGTACGGGCGCGGCCGAAGGCGGCGCGATGACGCGCCCTCCGTTCGGTGACCGATGGGCGAGAACGGTTCCCCTGGGCCAAGCGACCGCTTAGTATGCGCCGGGAGTCCGGTGTGCGCCGACCGCCGCCCCCTCCGGGGCGCGCGGTCCGTGCCGGACCCGGACGCCCGCGACACGTACCGCAGTGGAGGCCGCAATGCAGGCATGGCAAGTGCACCGGAACGGTGAGCCCCGCGAGGTGATGGCCCTCGCCGACACCGCCCGCCCCGAGCCGGGTCCCGGGCAGGTCCGCCTGAAGGTCCGGGCCGCCGACATCAACTTCCCCGACGCCCTGCTCTGCCGGGGCCGGTACCAGGTGCGCCCGCCGCTGCCGTTCACCCCGGGTGTGGAGATCTGCGGCGAGACCGAGGACGGGCGGCGGGTGATCGCCACCACCGCGCTGCCGCACGGCGGCTTCGCCGAGTACGCCCTCGCCGACGAGGCGGGGCTGCTGCCCGCCCCCGAGGCCCTGGACGACGCCGAGGCCGCCGCCCTGCACATCGGTTACCAGACCGGCTGGTTCGGCCTCCACCGCAGGGCTCACCTCCAGGCCGGCGAGACCCTCCTGGTGCACGCCGCCGCGGGAGGCGTCGGCAGCGCCGCCGTCCAGCTCGGCAAGGCCGCCGGCGCCCGGGTCATCGGCGTCGTCGGCGGCCCCGACAAGGCCCGCGTCGCCGAGGAACTCGGCTGCGACCTGGTCATCGACCGCTGCGAGGCCGACCTCGTCGCCGCCGTCAAGGAGGCCACCGGCGGCAAGGGCGCCGACGTCGTCTACGACCCGGTCGGCGGCGACGCCTACACCAAGTCCGCCAAGTGCGTCGCCTTCGAGGGGCGCATCGTCGTGGTCGGCTTCGCCAGCGGCACCATCCCCGCCCCCGCCCTGAACCACGCTCTGGTGAAGAACTACTCGATCCTCGGCCTCCACTGGGGCCTCTACGCCGTCAAGGACCCCGCCTCCATCGGCGCCTGCCACGCCGCCCTCACCGAACTCGCCGCCAAGGGCGGCATCAAGCCCCTGGTCAGCGGTCGCGTCCCGCTCGCCGACGCCGCCGACGCCGTCCAGCGCGTCGCCGACGGCAGCACCACCGGACGCCTGGTCGTCCTCCCCGAAGGAGTGGCCGGATGAGTGAGGCCGACGACCTGCGCGCCCGTACCCGCGCTCTGCTCGACGACCATCCGCCCGCCACCACCCCCCGGGCCGTTTTCCTCGCCGCCCGCTTCGACGCGGGGCTGGCCTGGGTCCACTACCCTCCCGGGCTCGGCGGTCGGGGTGCCGCGCGCAGCCTCCAGGCGGTCGTCGATGCCGAACTCGCCGCCGCCGGCGCCCCGGACAACGATCCCCGGCGGATCGGCATCGGCCTCGGCATGGCCGCGCCGACCATCCTCGCCCACGGCACCGAGGAGCAGAAGCGCCGCTTCCTGCGGCCGCTCTGGCTCGGCGAGGAGGTCTGGTGCCAGCTCTTCAGCGAACCGGGTGCCGGCTCCGACCTCGCCGCGCTCTCCACCCGCGCGGTCCTCGGCGAGGACGGCGTGTGGACCGTGAACGGCCAGAAGGTGTGGACCTCCAGCGCCCACCTCGCCCGCTGGGCCATCCTCATCGCCCGCACCGACCCCGAGCAGCCGAAGCACCGCGGCATCACCTACTTCCTCTGCGACATGACCGATCCCGGCGTCGAGGTCCGGCCGCTGCGGCAGATCACCGGCGAGGCCGAGTTCAACGAGGTCTTCCTCACCGGCGTCCGCATCCCCGACACGCACCGCCTCGGCGAGGCCGGCGACGGCTGGCAGGTCGCCCGCACGACGCTGATGAACGAGCGCGTCTCCATCGGCGGCAGCGCCGGACCGCGCGAGAGCGGCATGATCGCGCCGCTGGCCCGTACCTGGCGCGACCGCCCCGAGCTGCGCACCCACGCCCTGCACCAGCGGCTGATCCCGCTCTGGGTGGCGGCGGAGGTGGCCCGCCTCACCGGCGAACGCCTGCGCCAGCAGCTCGCCGTGGGGCAGCCGGGTCCCGAGGGCAGCGGCCTCAAGCTCTCCTTCGCCCGCCTCAACCAGCAGATCAGCGGCCTGGAGGTGGAACTCCTCGGCGACGAGGGCCTGCTGTACGACGACTGGACCATGCGCCGCCCCGAACTCGTCGACTTCACCGGCCGCGGCCCCGGCTACCGCTATCTGCGCTCCAAGGGCAACAGCATCGAGGGCGGGACCAGCGAGGTACTGCTGAACATCGTCGCCGAACGCGTCCTCGGGCTGCCCACCGAACCGCGCACCGACAAGGACGTCGCCTGGAAGGACCTGGCCCGATGAGCGCCGCACCCCGCCTGCTCGCCACCGAGACCGAGGACGACCTGCGTACCGCGGTCAGCTCCCTGCTCGCCACCCACTGCGCCCCCGACCGGGTGCTCGCCCGCGCCGAGAGCGGCACCGCGTACGACCGTGAGCTGTGGAAGACCCTCACCGGCTCCATGGGCCTGGCCGGACTGCTCGTCCCCGAGGCCGACGGCGGCCAGGGCGCCGGCCACCGGGAGGCCGCGGTCGTGGTGGAGGAACTGGGCCGCGCGGTGGCGCCGGTGCCCTACCTGACCGGCGCCGTCGTCACCCCGGCCGCGCTGCTCGCCCTCCCGGAGCGCACCGCCGAGGTGTCGGCCCTCCTCGCCGACGTGGCCGGCGGCGCGACCGTCGCCGTCCTCGCCGTGCCGCTCACCACCGCCCCCGGCGACCCGCTGCCGGAGGTCGCCACCGACGCCGGGGCCCTGCACGGCACCGTCCGCTCCGTCGCCGACGCCGCCGGGGCCGACGTGCTGCTGATCGCCGCCGACTCGGGCCTGTACGCCGTCCCCCGCGACGCGCCGGGCGTCACGGTCACCCCGCTCACCGCCCTCGACCTGACCCGTCCGCTCGCCGCCGTCCAGCTGGACGGCGCCCGGGGCGCGCTGCTCGCCCCGGCCGCCGACACCGCGTGCGCGGTCGCGGCCGGGCTCCTCGCCGGGGCCGCACTGCTGGCCAGCGAGCAGCTCGGCCTCGCCGAGTGGTGCCTCACCGAGACCGTCCGGCACCTGAAGGGCCGTCACCAGTTCAACCGGCCGCTCGGCTCCTTCCAGGCGCTCAAGCACCGTCTCGCCCAGCTCTGGTCGGACGTCTCGGGCATCCGCCCCGCCGCGACCGCCGCCGCCGACCTCCTCGCCACCGGCGAGGGCGGCCCCGCCGAGGCCGAACTCGCCGTCGCCGTCGCCCAGGTGTACGCCTCGCCCGTCGCCGTCCGCGCCGCCGAGGAGGCCTTGCAACTCCACGGCGGGACCGGCATGACCTGGGAACACCCCGTCCACCTCTACCTCAAGCGCGCCAAGGGCGACTCCGTCGCCTTCGGCGGCGCCGGGCGCCACGGCGAGGCCGTCGCCCGCCTCGCGGAGCTGCCCGCACCCTGACCGACCGCCACTTTCCACCCCGCTCACGCCCGGCCCACCGGAAATCCCAGGTGGTCCGGGCGTTCCGGTCTTCGTGCACCTGTTGCATAATTGCGCATCAGGTGCAATAGCCGAGGGCCTTCAGAAGGGTCCACGACCTGGGGTGGAATGCACATGACGAGCAGGACCGACCGCCGGCCCGTACGTCTGGCCGGAACCCTCGCCGCGGCCGCAGCCCTCATTCTCGCCGCCACCTCCTGCTCAGCGCCCGGTGGCGGCACCCATTCCAAGGGCTCCGCCGCCGGCGCCGTCGTCGTCGGCATCGCCTACGAACCGGACAGCCTCAGCCCGCTCCTCGGCTACGGCAAGGACGGCAACTCCAAGATCTTCGACGGGCTCCTCACCCACGACGAGAAGCTCGGCCTGAAGCCCGCCCTCGCCACCGCCCTCCCCGAGATCTCCGAGGACGGCCGCACCTACACCTTCCACCTGCGCGAGGGAGTCGCCTTCACCGACGGCAAGCCCTTCACCGCCCGCGACGTCGTCTTCACCTACGAGACCATCCTCGATCCGAGCACCAACAACGCCAGCCGCACCGAACTCGACGCCGTCGAGAGGATCGAGGCCAAGGGCGACCACACCGTCGTCTTCCACCTCAAGTACCCCTACGCGCCCTTCGCCGAGCGCGCCGTGCTGCCCATCGCCCCCGCCCATGTAGCCGGCGAACAGGACGTCAACACCGGCGGCTTCACCACCAAGCCGATCGGCACCGGACCCTACGAACTGGTCGAGTGGTCCAAGGGAGAGAAGCTCACCTTCAAGGCCAACCCCGACTACTGGGGCGGCGCGCCGAAGATCAAGAACCTCACCATGGCCATCGTCAAGGACGACGACGTACGCGCCACCCGGCTGCGCTCCGGTGACCTCGACGGCGCCATCCTCCCGCCCAACCTCGCCAAGGCGTTCAAGGACCGGTCCACCGCCACCTACGCCGCCAAGAGCTTCGACTACCGCGTCGTCACCCTGCCCACCGGCAACAAGGTCACCGGCGACACCGACATCCGCCGCGCCCTCGACCTCGCCGTCGACCGCGAGGCGATGGTCGCCTCCCTCCTCGACGGCGCAGGCAAGCCCGCCTACGGGCCCGTCCCCACCGACAGCCCCTGGTTCACCCAGGGCACCGAACGCGCCCACGACCCGAGGGCCGCCGCCGAACTCCTCGACGAGGCGGGCTGGACGAAGGGCAAGGACGGCGTCCGCAGCAAGAACGGCGTCCGCGCCTCCTTCCCGCTCTGGTACCTCTCCGGCGACAAGATCCGCCAGGACCACGCCCTCGCCTACGCCTCCGACGCCAAGAAGCTCGGCGTCGAGGTCGAGGTCCAGGCCGGCACCTGGGAGGTCATCCAGCCCCGGATGCCCAAGGACGCCGTCCTCGCCGGCGGCGGCTCCCCGGCCGACCCCGACTTCGACCAGTACACCCTGCTGAAGTCATCCCTCGCGGGGGACGGCTTCAACAACATGGCGCACTACGACAACCCGGCCGTCGACAAGGCCCTGGAGAAGGGCCGCCGCAGCGGCGACCGGGCCGAGCGCCAGGCCGCCTACGACACCGTCCAGCGCGAACTGGTGAAGAACCCCGGCTACACCTTCCTCACCCACATCGACCACCTCTACGTCGTCGACAAGCGCTTCGGCCCCCTCACCACCCAGGTCGAGCCGCACGACCACGGCCTCGCCTCCGGCCCGTGGTGGAACGTCGAGGACTGGAAGCCCGTCAAGTGACCAGGGCCCGGCCCGGACTGCCCTGGATGCCCATGGCACGCATGACCGGGCGGCGGCTGCTGTTCGCCGTCCCCGTCCTGCTGGCCGTCACCTTCGCCGTCTTCTCCGTCGCCGAGGCGTCCCCCTTCGACCCCGTCAAGGCGTACGCCGGGGCCGCGGGACTCACCGCCTCACAGGAGAACCTCGACCAGATCCGCGCCAACCTCGGCGTCGACCAGCCGCTCGCCCTCCGCTGGTGGGAGTGGATCACCGGCGCCGTCACCGGCGAGCTCGGCCACTCCGCCGTGATGCGCCAGCCCGTCGCCGACGTCATCGCCGAACGCGTCGGCTGGTCCGTGCTGCTGGCCGCCCTCGCCTTCGCGGCCGCCGTCCTCATCGGCACCGTGCTCGGCGTCCTCGCCGCCCGCCGCCGGGGCTCCCTCGTCGACCGGGCCGTCACCTCCCTCGCGTACACCCTGGAGGCGGCCCCCACCTTCTGGCTCGGCCTGCTCGCCGTCTGGTTCTTCGCGCTCCGGCTCGGCTGGCTCCCGGCCGGCGGCCTCACCGACACCGGCAGCACCACCGTCACCGGCGGGCAGCTCGCCACCCACGTGATCCTGCCCGCCGCCGTCCTCGCCGCCTCCCAGCTCCCGTGGTTCGCCCTCTACGTCCGCCAAGGTGTCGGCGACGCCCTCGACGAGGACCCCGTGCGCGGCGCCCGCGCCCGCGGCCTGTCCGAACACACCGTGCTCCTCGGCCACGCCCTGCGCTCCGGCCTGCTCCCCGTCCTCACCCTCATCGGCTCGCGCGTCCCCGAACTCATCACCGGCGCCCTGCTGGTGGAGACCGTCTTCAGCTGGCCCGGCATCGCCGCCGCCACCGTGCAGGCCGCCACCGCCGTGGACTTCCCGCTGCTCGCCGCCACCACCGTCCTCGCCACCGCCGCCGTCCTGCTCGGCAACCTCCTCGCCGACCTGCTGTACGGCCTCGCCGACCCGAGAGTGGGCTTCGATGGCTGACCTCGCCCTGCCCGCCGCCCCCGGCCGCGGCGCCCGCACCGCCCGGACCTGGAAACTGCGGATCAGCGCCACCCTCGTCGCGGGGTTCGTCCTCGCCGTCCTCCTCGTCCCGCCCCTGGTGGGCCTCGACGAACAGGCCGTCGACCTCGGCGCGAAACTCCTGCCGCCCTCCCTCGACCACCCCTTCGGCACCGACGACGTCGGCCGCGACCTGCTCCTGCGCTGCGTCTACGGCCTGCGGGTCTCGCTCCTCGTCGGCGTCGTCGCCGCCCTCGTCGCCACCGTCCTCGGGACCGTCGTCGGCGCGGCCGCCGGAGCCCTGGGCGGCTGGAGCGACCGGCTCGTCATGCGCTGCGTCGACGCCTTCTCCTCCGTCCCCCACCTACTCCTCGGCATCTTCATCGTCGCCCTCTTCCGCCCCGGGGCCTGGCCCGTCGTCGTCTCCGTCGGCCTCACCCACTGGGTCTCCACCGCCCGCATCGTCCGGGCCGAGATCCTCTCCCTGCGCTCGCGCCCCTACATCGACGCCGCCGTCTCCGGCGGCGCCTCCCGCCTGAGGCTCGCCCGCCGCCACCTGATCCCCGGCGTCCTTCCACAGGCCGGACTCGCCGCCGTCCTGATGGTCCCGCACGCCATCTGGCACGAATCGGCCCTCTCCTTCCTCGGTCTCGGCCTGCCCACCCATCAGGCCAGCCTCGGCACCCTCGTACAGAGCGCCCGCGGCACCCTGCTCACCGGGGACTGGTGGCCCACCCTCTTCCCCGGCCTGTTCATCATCGTGCCGACCCTCGCCGTCGCCGGGCTCGCCGGCGCCTGGCGCGAACGGCTCAACCCCCGGCGCCGATCGGAGCTGATGCTGTGACCGTCCTGTCCGTACGCGGACTCACCGTGCGGTTCCGGATGCGCGAGAGCGCCCCCGTCCGCGCCGTCACCGACGTCTCCTTCGACCTCGCGGCGGGGGAGTGCCTCGCCCTCGTCGGCGAGAGCGGCTGCGGCAAGTCCGTCCTCGCCTCCGCCCTCCTCGGCCTGCTCCCCGGCAACGCCGAGACCGCCGGGTCCGCCCTGCTCGCCGGGGCCGGCGACGAGCCCGCAACCGACCTGATCGCCGCCGACGAGGCCACCCTCGCCCGCACCGTCCGGGGCCGCCGCGTCGGCCTCGTCCCGCAGAGCCCCGCCGCCCACCTCACCCCGGTCCGCACCGTCCGCGCCCACCTCACCGAGACCGTCCGCCGCCTCACCGGCACCCGCGGCCGCGCCGCGCTGCGCACCGCCACCGAGGCCACCGCCGTCCGCGTCTCCTTCCCCGCCGACCACCTCGACCGGCACCCCCACGAACTCTCCGGCGGCCTCGCCCAGCGCGCCGCCACCGCCCTCGCCCTCGTCGGCGACGCCCCGCTGCTCCTCGCCGACGAACCCACCACCGGCCTCGACCGCGACCTGGTCGACCGCACCGTGGACGAACTCCGCCGCCACACCGGCTCCACCCGCGCCCTGCTGATGATCACCCACGACCTCGCCGCCGCCGCCCGTATCGCCGACCGGGTCGCCGTCATGTACGCCGGGCGCCTCGTCGAGATCGCCGGCGCCGACACCTTCTTCGGCGCCCCGGGCCCCCGCCACCCCTACGCACGCGGCCTGCTCGACGCCCTCCCCGAACGCGCCTTCCGCCCCGTCCCCGGACGCCCGCCCGAACTCGCCGCGCTGCCCGAAGGATGCGCCTTCGCGGCCCGCTGCGTCCGTGCCGACACCGCCTGCACGGTGCAGCCGCCCCTCACCGGCGGTCTCGCCTGCCACCATCCCCGCCCGGCGCCCGCCGACCCCGTCCGCCCGTTCCAGACCGCGGAGGCGCCCGGTGCTTGAACTCCGCTCCGTCACCGCGGGATACGACCGCCGTGCCCCCGTCGTCCATGACGCCACCCTCACCCTCGCGCCCGGCGAGGCCGTCGGACTCCTCGGCCCCAGCGGCTGCGGCAAGTCCACCCTCGCCCGTGTCGCCGCCCTGCTCCACCGGCCCGACTCCGGCCGCGTCGTCATCGACGGCCAACCCGCCCGGGGTTACCGCCACCGCGCCCCGCGCGAGCAGCGCACCGCCTTCGGCGTCGTCTTCCAGCAGCCCCGCCAGTCCGCCGACCCCCGCCTGCGCCTCACCGACCTCATCGCCGAACCCCTGCGCGCCACCGGCCGCTCCGAGGGCGCCGCCGACCGTGCCGCCGAGCTGGCCGAAACGGTCGGCCTCGGCGCCGACCTGCTCGGCCGCCGCCCCCACGAGGTCAGCGACGGCCAGCTCCAACGAGCGTGCCTCGCACGTGCGTTGATCCTCCGTCCGCGCTACCTCATCTGTGACGAGATGACCGCGATGCTCGACGCCTCGACCACCGCCGCCCTGGTCGGTGTCGTCGAGGTGTACCGCCGGGAGACCGGTACCGGCCTGCTCGCCGTCGGGCACGACCGGGTGCTGCTCGACCGCTGGTGCGACCGCACCATCGACTGGGCCGAACTCGGCACCCGAGGAGCAGACTTGACGGCCGTCAAGCCCGCGCCGGGCCGGTCACCCTCGGTGCGCTGATCTGTCACGCATCGTCAGTCACCCGGACGGCGGCCATGCCGTTCGCCTGCCCGCCGCTCACCGCGCGCCACACTGGCCGCCGACAGCCACGGAGTCGGCGTGGCGGTGAGGAGACTTCCGATGGCGATTACCGTTTCCGTGGCGCTGCTGCTCCTGATCCTGGCGGTGGTCTTCATCCGCAACGGCGGACTGAAGACCTCGCACGCGATCATCTGCGTCCTCCTCGGCTTCCTGCTCGCCGGAACCTCCGCCGCCCCGACCATCCACCACACGCTGGTCTCCACCGCCAACATGATCAACGGTGTGGGCCGGTAGACCGCGGCACGCCGGCGCGGTGCGGGGGCCGGGGCCCCGGGGCGCACGATGCCTCGCACGCCCGGCGGCGCACCGCCGTAGCGGCCCCGAGGGCGGCCGTCGCGGCCGGTGAACCCGAAGCACTCGCCGCAACGGCGTCGCCGGAGGCCGGGTTGGCCGGCGCCGAGACGCAGCCCCCTGCCCGAGCCGGGAGGTGGGAGCGAGACCCGCCCCGCCCGACAGCCCGGCGGGGCCGCCCCGCGCCGCGGAGTCCGGCCCCGTGACTCGTGTGCGGCCACCTCCGCGGGCGGTGTGCCCGGCCGGTGGTGTTGGTGGCGAAGCGCGTACTCCGCATGCCGCCCGCTTCCGTGATCCTCGATGGGGCGCCGGGACGGGGCCGTTCCCTGCGGATCAACGTCCGCCGCCCTCGCCGGTACTTCTTCGGCAGCTGAGCCAGGGCCGTCTGGGCGGTGGCGATGTGGTCGGCGGCCGTGTTCGAGCCCGCGTTGCCCGGTCTGAGGGGAGCGGCAACAGGTTCTCCGGTCCCGCCCGGGCCGTGGTCGACGAAGGCCGTCAGGAGGTGATGGCCGTGGGTTCTGCTTTTCCCAGGTTGCGGCCGCGTCCTCCTTGTCCGAGTGCGCGATCACGAGGACGGCGCCTTGGTAAGTGCCTGAGTGCGGATCGCGCAGCTTGGGCGGAGCATCGTGAGGCGGCAGGGGGCACCAGCTCACGCGACGACTTCCCGCTGCGCGTCAGCTCGCCGAGGTGCCCTATTCCGTCGGACTGATCGAGGAGAGGAACTCCTCGAACACGTCCTCCATCGTGAAGTCGCCCTTCCCGTAGAGCCACTGCAGCTCCAGGCCGTCGAGCATGGCCCCGAACGTGTACGCGAGGGCGCGCGGGCTCATTGACGTGTTCAGGTGGCCACGGGCAGCCATCTCCTCGAAGCGCGCTTCGTAGTACGTGCGGAAGAACTGATACCGCTCGCGGAAGTAGTCGTGTGCAGGATGGTCCGGATTCGTGGCCTCTGCTGACAAAGAGGCATGGAGGGCGGCGAGGCCCGGTTCCAGTTCGTTGGCCACGACGGCTGCGAGCAGCGACCGCACGGTGTTCTCAGGGGTCTCCCCGAGGCGTTCGAGGGCGGCCTGCCAGGCCACGGTGTTGCGGTCGTCGCGGTACTGCAGCACGGCGACCAGGAGTGACTCCTTGGTGGGGAAGTGATGCAGCAAGCCTGTGTGGCTCATCCCGGCACGGGCTGCGATGTCCTTCATCGTGGCGCCGTAGAAGCCTGACTGACCGAACGCCTCGATGCAGGCGTCGACAACCCGCTGACGGATCGCTGCGCTCTTGGCGTACCGCTTGCGCGGCGGCGTCCCTTCCTCGGCGGGGGTCATCTGGGCCCTTCTTCCTGCACGTTCGGTATCGATCAGGCGTCCCGCTCGGAGCTTACCGCAAGCAAGTCGAATCGCGTTTCGAGTTTCCGTGGTAGCGTGGCCCGCGAAAGTCGAATCACGATTCGAGATTGAGACTCCCGGCTGGACGAAGGGGTTCCGTTGGCTGGTACCGATCAGGCTGGTGGCCGGTCCTGGAAGAACCGCCGACACCGGTCGGTGCGTAAGCCGGCCAGCGGGCCCGGTGTTCCGTGCGCGGAGGCCGACGCCCCCAGGAGGGGGGTGGTCAACGCCCGTGATGCGGGTCGGGGAGAGGTTCGGTGTTTCCGGGGGGCCGGCTCGCGAACTTTCTGGTGCGGGCCCCAGTGTGTTCTCGCTCGCCACCAAGATCGGCGAGCTTGCCCCGGTCGGCTGGTGCTCTCCCGAACCCCGTCGGGGCGCGCGGCGACCGCGCACAGTCGCTGTTCGGTTGTCGCCTTCCCCGCTTTCTCCGGGGGCCGAAGGCGACGTGGCGGTGAACCCCACCGCGATCGCGACGCGGGGGCGCAGCCCGCCCGCCCCCGCAGGTTCCCCCGGCTCGCCGAGGCGGTGACGCCCTCGTGGGTCGGTGGCCTGCCCTGACACCTACGGCATACAAGTCCGCTGACCGGGGCCGCGCACGTTCCGACGGCTCTACGGCAGCGCTGTAACCGCCTTCCGCTTGGCAAGAACGGTCCGAGAACGCTGAGGAGTGATCATGACTGACATCGGCCGGAAGTCTTCTGATGAGCCGGCACCCGTACGGCGCAGTCACCCGCCCACCCCGGGCAGTGTCAGCGAGCAGGCACAGAGAACGCTGTCTGTGCCTGCCGCAGCGGAGACTCCTCCGTACCCCGACCTCAAGGACGCAGCAGCGTGGGCAGCGCACGTGGAGATGCTGGACACCTTCGTCCGGCCCATCTTCGAGGCGACGCTCCCTCCGGCGGAGACCTTCGACGTCAGCGCCGAAGCAATCGACGGCGCCGCGAACTTCGTGATCCGTCCCGCCCACCTTGCCGAAGCCGACGACACGCCGCTCTTCATCGAGATCCACGGCGGCGCGCTGTACCTGGGGGGCGGAGAGCTGGCGTGGATGCCAGCGGCGGCTCACGCCGTCGGCCGGAACGGGGTCACCTGGGCGCCCGACTACCGCATGCCGCCTCTGCATCCCTTCCCCGCTGCGCTCGATGACCTGATGACCGTCTACCGGGCGGCGATTGCAGCCGTCGGCCCCCACCGCGTGGTGGTCAGTGGCACCTCCGGCGGCGGAAACCTCGCGGCGGCGCTCCTGGTCCGGGCAAAGGACGAGGGCCTCCCCATGCCGGCCGCCCTCGTGCTCCTCACGCCCGAAGTGGATCTCACCGAGTCCGGCGACACGTTCGTCACGAACGCCGGGATCGACAATGTGTTGGGCTCACTCAAGACGGTCAACCTTCTGTACGCCGCAGGGGAAGACCTCACCCACCCCTACGTATCTCCCTTGTTCGCCGACCTGAGCGGATTCCCGCCCGTCTTCCTGCAGAGCGGCACTCGGGACCTGTTCCTCTCGAACACCGTGCGCATGCACCGAGAACTGCTGCACGCCGGTGTGACGGCGGAGCTTCACGTCTTCGAGGCCATGCCACACGGCGGATTCGGTGGAGTCACCCCCGAGGACGACGAACTTCGTGCGGAGGCCCGCCGGTTCGAGTCGGTCCACCTCGCGCGAGCGGCCACCGAGACGAACTGAACGGCCGCAGCACATCTCCCGCCGCCAGACGAGGGCAGCTCGCCTGGCGGCGCGGGCGGGACACCAGGCTTGACGACAGTCGAGAAGCCGCGGCCCAAGGCTGGGCGCGAAACCGGAAGGATTGATTTCAGTGAGTGACGAACTGCGCTTCGACGGACGGGTTGCCCTGGTTACCGGGGCAGGAATGGGGATCGGTGCGGCGCACGCGCGACACCTGGCTGCCCGGGGCGCGACAGTGGTGGTCAATGAGCTTCCGTCCAACCTGCATCGTGCGGAGGCGGTACGCGACGACATCCGTGCGGACGGCGGTGTGGCGATCGCTGTCGGAGGCAGGATCGGTGACGACGAGGATGCGCGAGCTCTCGTCGCGAGGACGGTCGAGGAGTTCGGGCGAATCGACATCGTGGTCCATAACGCGGGCGTACCCGCGGGACGTGTCATGGACGGGTCCGAGCTCGTCCCTCACGCTCCCGCGGCGGGGATGGACCTCTACTTCGACATCAACGTCCGCGGATCGCTGCAGCTCAATCGGGCTGCGTGGCCCCACATGGTCGAGCAGAACTACGGCCGCATCCTGTTCACCTCGTCAGCCGTCGGAACGGGTTTCTGGTACGGGCCGACCGGCTACGAACTCGACTACGCGGTCTCCAAGCTCGGTGTCTTCGCCGCGGCGCGACAGGTCTCAGCGGCCGGCGCCGAGCACGGAATCATCGCGAACACCCTCATGCCATGGGCGTTCAGCGAGACCGTGGCCAAAAGCGGGGACGGTGCGGAGACCGATCTCATCACCTTCATGAGGAACACGCTGCAGCCGGAGAAGGTCGCCGTCGCGATCGCACCCCTGCTCCACGAGAACGCGCCGACGAGCGGCGAAGCGTTCACCGTCGGCGGCGGACGAATCGCCCGCGTCTTCCTCGCCGGCACCCGCGGGTACTTCAACCCGGACCTGACCAGCGAGGACGTCCTGGCGAACTGGGACCAGATCATGGGTTCCACGGACGCATCAGGAGCGCTGGTGGACATCTTCGAACAGAGCCAGCCTCGTGAGGAGCGGCTCTTCTTCAAGACTCTCGAACTCGGACACACACCCGATCTCACGTGGATCGCCGAGCAATCGGTGAAGGAGTCCACGCGGTCGGCCGCCAGCTGAGTACTCCCCGCACAACTCCGATAAGGAAGAAGGAAGCCCATGTCGTACACACACCCCGAGTCCCTCGCCGGCAAGGTCGTCATCCTCACGGGAAGTGGCCGTGGCATCGGCCGTGGCATCGCCCGGACCCTCGCGCGCAACGGTGCTCGACTGCTGCTCACCGACGTCCTCGCCGACGCCGTCGCCGAAGCCCGCGACGAGCTGACCTCTCTCGGCGCCCAGGTGCAGAGCGTCGCCGCCGACCTGCGGGACCCCGATGCGGCTGACGCTATCGTCGGTGCCGCCATCGAGCGCTTCGGCCGCGTGGACGGACTCGTCAACAACGCCATGGCGATCAAGCCGCCCTCGCCGTTCGTCTCTCAAACCGCTGACGACTTCGACCTGTCCACCGCCACCGGCCCTCGTGCGACGTTCCTTCTCATGAAGGCGGCGCACCCGCACCTTGTCGCCGTCGGCGGTGGCTCGATCGTCAACTTCGGGTCCGGAGCGGGCTCCGCAGGCGAGAGCGGCTTTGCTACCTACGGTGCGGCGAAGGAATCGATCCGAGGTCTCTCCCGAGTCGCGGCACTGGACTGGGGCCCCGACAACATCCGCGTGAACGTCGTGTTGCCCTTCGCCGAGACCGAAGGCACACGGAGCTGGGAGCAGAACGATCCCGCCTCGTTCCGAGCGGCCATGGACACCGTGCCGCTCAAGCGGATCGGCGACGCCGAGAAGGACGTCGGCGCCCTCGTGTCCTTCCTGCTGGGCGATGACTCGACCTACCTCACCGCTCAGTCCATCTATGTCGCCGGCGGCTCCGGGGTATACCGGTGACCGGCGCGACGCTGCTGGACGAACGTATGACCGTGAGGACCACACGTTCGTCCACACACCGACGTCGATGACCATCCCCGACAGCGTGGGCAAGCGACCGTGTGCGCTGGGGGTGGCTGAACGGTCATGGATGCCAGGCGGCTACGTGACCGGGTCGCGCCCGGGTGCGGCGGCGTGCAGCGGTTGCTACCGCTGGAGCCGCCGGCGTCAGAGCCTGTGAACACCGTGGTGATCGCTCGAAAGAACGATCACCACGGTTCTCTCCGACCGCGCCCCGTACGTGGATTCACCGCCTGCTGTGTGGTACCGATGCCGGTCCTGCCGTGCCCAGGACCCCGGGATGCGCGTAGGCCACCCCTTCCCGCACCGCCAGGGAGCCACCGTGGCCCTTCGTCGCCGTCCTGCTGCCGACCGTTCTGCTCGGCGCCGTGCTCGCGTTCGGCCGGTACGAGGAGTTGACGCCCGGCCCGCCCCGGCGCCGGGGCGGCATCTGCGGCTGTCCCGATCCGGTGGAGCACCGGGCCCACGAGCACCGCCACCGCCGAGGCCCCACCCGGTCCGGCGGCACGCTGCCTGAGCGGGGCCGTCATCCACCGGCGTCCCGCGCGGCGGCGCGCTCACAGTTCGCTCGACGGGCGCAGCCGTACCCCGGCGTCGACCGGCCCCGCCCGGGAGAGCGGCCACGTCCGCATCCACACCCGGCTCGTCACGGCGTCCAGGTCGGCCCATCCGAAGGTCCGCGCGTCGTCCGACCGGTCGGCGTGGTCACCGAGGAAGAAGAACTTCCCCCCTGGCACCGTACGCGCGGCCGGGGCCGCCGAACGCCTCCCGTCGGCGGCGCAGCACGGGGTGACCAGACCGGCCGCGTCCGCGCCCGGCACCGTGAACTCGTACCACCGCTCGGCCCCCGCCCGCCGGACCAGGACCCGCTGCCGCCCCGCCTGGGGCCCGGGCGCGATCCGCACCTGGTCCCCGGGGAGCGCCACCACCCGCTTGACCAGCAGGACGTCCCGCCCCGGGGTCCGCATCAGCACCACGTCGAAGCGACCCACCCCGCCCCCCTCCACCGGCAGCGGCAGTACCCGTTCGCCGTCGCGCAGGGTCGGCTCCATGCTGTCGCCCTCGATCCGCACGCTCAGCAGCGCGACCGCCGCGGCGGCGAGCACCACCAGCCCCACGAACACCGCCACCGCGACCCTCACCGCCCGGGGCGCCCTGCCGTCCGCTCGGCCGGGTCCCGCCCCCAGCCCTTCGCCATCCGCCGTCACCGGCCACACCTCTTCGCCGCGCCGCCGGCGGCCCGCACCGGCCCCGGCGTCGCGTTCATCGCCTGGGGGTACGCATCGCTCCCGGGGGGCTCCGGAGCCGTGGCCTCCCGGCGCGCACGGCGGCAGACTCCACGGCTCGCGGGGCTTCCCGCGCCTCCGCTCAACTCTGCGGGGGCCGGGCGACCGGACCGCCCGGCCCCCGCGCCTTCCAGTCGGCCCGGCCGCCCGGCCCGAGCACCCCCGTCGTCCGCCGCAGCTCCTCCGCGGACATCCTGCCGAAGCTCCGGCGCGCGAGGTGGGAGACGAGCATCGGCAGGAGCGGACGCACGGGCTGGACCAGGCGCAGCCACCAGGGCGCGTACACGGCCGGCGCACGGCGCTCGATCCCCCGTACCAGCCACGCGGCGACCTGCTCGGCGGAGTGCACCCTGCCCCCGGGGCCGGGCTGGTGCGCGCGCAGCTCCCGCAGCACGGGATGGGCCTCGATCCCCTCGATCATCCCGGTGCCCGTCCAGTGCAGATAGGCGATCCCCACCCCGACCCCCTCGGGCTCCATCTCCGAGCGCAGCGCCTGGGCGTACGACTCGACCCCGGCCTTGGAGGCGCAGTACGCGCTCATCAGCGGCGCCGAGCCGAAGGCCGCCGTGGAGGCGACCTGGAGCAGATACCCGCGGGTCCGGACGAGCTGCGGCAGGAAGGCGCGGGCGGTGGCCGCGCTGCCCGTCAGGTTCACGGCGATCACCCGGTCCCACAGGGCCGCCTCGGTCGTGGCGAAGGGTCCCGCCGCGGCGATGCCCGCGTTGGCCACGACCACCGAGGCCGGCCCCATCCGCTCCGTCACGCTGTTCGCCGCCCCGCGCAGGGCGGCCTCGTCGGTGACGTCGACCTCCAGGGAGCAGGACTCGGTCGGCAGCGACCGCGCCACCGCCTCCAGCGTCGCCAGTTCCCGTCCGATCAACGCCACCCGCAGCCCGCGCTCGGCGAGCCGCCGCGCCGTCGCGGCGCCCACTCCGCGGGCGGCCCCCGTCACCACCGCGACCCGCCCGGGATGTCGTTCTGCGGCCATGCGCACCCTCCTCGCCCGCACCGGGACGCGCACCACGCCGCCGTACTCCGGCCAGTCGACCACGGCGGCCGGGCGGGGGCCCGGCCGGTTGCTGCCATCGGGTGAGCGGGCTGGTCACGGGGGGGCGTCGCGGTGAGCGCGCCCCCCCACCCGGTCGTACGTCTCCGGGCCCACCCGCCCCTTCGGCATAGCACTTGAGGATGACACCCCCGCCCCCTCTGCGGAGGAGATCGCTCCGTTCCCGGAACCACCCACGCCGGCAGGCGTCTTGGCCATTGTCATGATCGTCGGCGAGTGGACCGGAGGTGGACCTGATGGCGGGTCTGGCGGAGCAGGTGGAGGCCGTGGAAGCGGGCGGGGCCGGTAAGGCGTCGGCGCCCGAGTACCAGGGCGCGCTCGGCACCTTGTCGGTGAACGCGTCGCTGACCGACGTACTGGCCCGGGGCATCGACGAACTGCGCGCCGCGGAGTCGGCCGGGGACCTCCGGGAGACGGCGCGCTGCGGACTCGCCGTCGCCGAGGCGTACCGGCGGCTCGGCAGGACGGCCGAGGCCGACCAGGCATGGAAGGCCAGCTACCGCACCGCCCGCGCCGCCGGCCACGCCGGGGCGATGGCCTGGGCCCTGTGGAGCGGCGGCACCCTGGCCCGCCAGCGCGGCGCCTTCCGCCTCGCGTACCGGCTGCTGGCGCTGGCCGCCGAGTGGGGCGAGCGCGGCGGGGACGTCGTCGTCCGTGGCTACTCGCTGGCCGGGCTCGCCGAGACCGGACGCATCCAGGGCGACTACGCGGCCGTGGAGGAACTCCACGAACAGTTGCTGGCCGAGGCCCGCCGACGGGGCGAGGCCCGGCACACCGTCTGGGCGCTGGAGGGCATCGCCCAGATGCACCGGAACACCGGCGCGTACGACCGGGCCTACGCGCTCTTCGAGGAGGCGGCCCAGATCGCCGAGCGGGCCGAGGACCGGCGGGGCTGGGCGTGGGCACTGCGCGGCATGGCCGACGTGGTCTCGGTGCGCGACGGCGACGTGGAGCAGGCCCTGTCGCTGCTCACGCGCGCCGAGTCCGCCTGCCGCTCGATGGAGTTGCGCGGCGCGCTCGCCTTCAACCACAAGATGCGCGGCAACGTCCTGTACCGGGCCGGCCGCTACGCGCAGGCCCGCGACATGTACACGCTGGCACTGGCGGAGTTCCGCGAGATGGCAGAGCCCCGGGGTACGGCCCTCTCCCGCCTCGGACTGGCCAAGGCGCTCGCCCGGCTGGGCCGTGAAGGCGACGAGACCGTCACCGAACTGGTCTCGCTGCGCGACCAGTTGAACCGCATCGGCCTGCATCACGCCCGCGACATGGTGGACAAGGCGGCCGTCGAGCTGGGCGTGGGGCCGCTGCCGGACCCCGAGCCCCGTTCCGCGTCCGCCTCGGGGCTGCCCGCCTACCGCGCCGAGACGCTGCGCGCCACCGACGTGGCGGGCCTGCGATGAGCCGCGCCACCCGGGCCGCCGCGCCCCTCGCCCCCACCGTCCCTCAGACGCCCCTCGCCGCCCCCGGCGCGACATCGTCGCCCCCGCCCGCCGTCCGGGCCGCCGCCGTCCTGGCACGCTGCCGGGAGCTGACCCGGCCCGCCCTGGTGGACGCCGTCGGCCGGCTCGACCCGTGGTCCGCGCGGATGGCGGCGTACGCGCTCGGCTGGCGCGACCCGGGCGGCGCCCCCGACCCCATGGGGTCGGGCGGCAAAGGCGTCCGGCAGGCCCTCGCCGTCCTGTCCGCCGAGGCGGTCGGCGCGTCGGCCGCGACGGCCCTGCCCGCCGCGGTCGCCGTCGAACTGGTGCACACCTTCTCCCTGCTGCACGACGACATCATGGACGGCGACCCGGTACGGCGCCGGCGCCCCGCGGTGTGGCGCGCCTACGGAGTGGGCCCGGCCGTCCTGGCCGGCGACGCCCTCCACGCCCTCGCCGTGCAGAGCCTCGCCGAGGCGCCGGGGGACCGGGCGCCCGCGGCGGTGCGCCACCTCAGCCGGACGCTGAGCGCGCTGGTCCGGGGCCAGGCCGACGACCTGCGGTTCGAGGAGCTCCCGTGGACGGGCCCCGACGCCCCGGGGGTGGCGGCGTACCGCGCCATGGCCGAGCACAAGACCGGTTCACTGCTCGGCTGCGCCGCCGCGCTCGGCGCCGAACTCGGCGGAGCACCAAAGGTGACGGTCGCCGCGCTGGACCAGGCCGGCCGACACCTGGGCGTCGCCTTCCAGGCCGTGGACGACCTGCTCGGCATCTGGGGCGATCCGGCGCTCACGGGCAAGCCCGTCCACGGCGACCTGCGCCAGCGCAAGAAGACCTACCCCGTCCTCGCCGCACTGGCCGGGAGCGGCCCCGCCCGCCGGGAGCTGGCCGCGCTCCTGGACTCGGCCGAGCCCCTGGAGGGCGCCGCCGCCGCCCGTGCCGCCGCCCTCGTCGACGAGGCGGGCGGACGCGCGGCCACCCGCACCGAGGCGAGCACACACCTCGACGCGGCCCGCGCCTGCCTGCGCGCCGCCTGCCCCGACCCGGCGGCGGCCCGGGATCTGGACGCCCTCGCCGGCGCCCTGCTCGACCGGGTCTGGTGACCGGAGCGGCGGCCATCTCGTGCGGAGTCACGCCACCTCCCGCACGATGGACGTGTCCGTCGGCCCACGGCCGAGGACGGCGCGTCCCACGCGCCACCGGGCGGCGGTCGGCCGCCACCGAACCGAAGCGAGGAGACCACCCGATGAGCGTCCCCGAGGAGAAGCGCCGGAAGACCGGCAAGACCGATCCGGCCGCACTGGGGAACATCGAGCGGAAGCAGCCGCGGCGCACCCGCCGGGACGAGCGGAGCGAGGGCCGCACCATGGGGGAAGCCCTCCAGGAGGCGGACGTGAAGCCGGAGGACTACGAGAAGTAGCCCGCCACCGACGCCTCGCCGTCGGCGAGCCCGTCCTCGCCCCGGCCCTCGGGACAGCGTGGACGGCCACTGGCTCGCCTTCGCCACCGGCCGCACCGACGCCACGAGCCGGCTCCTCGTCCCGCCGGCCGGGCGTCCGTGCCCGGCTCGGCCCGCACGACACCCGGCCGCCCTTCGAGGAATGAGGGCCGACGTCCCGGAGCCGTCCGCTCAGGACGGCATCGGCTGGTGCGCGTACGCCGGGCGCCCTGCCGCCCGCGCCGGCTCCGGCGAGCCGTGCCGGAACTCCGGCCCGGTCGGCAGCAGATCGTGCCGGACCTGCTCGTCGGCCACCCCGGCCGCGGCGAGGGCGGCCGTCACGGTGCGGACCATCGCCGGCGGGCCCGACAGCAGCACGCGGCCTGCCGAAGGGGCGGCACTGCGCGTCACCGCGGAGGCCAGCCGCCCGTACACGTCACCGTCGGGCGCGCCGGTCACCGGGACCACGGAGAGCCACGGGCGGCGGCGTTCGAGCCCGGTCAGGTACTCCGTGTCGTACAGGTCGCTCACGTTGCCCGTGCCCAGGAAGAGCCGCACCTGGCGCACCCCGTGGCCGGGTGAGGTGCGTACCCGGCGGTCCAGCTCCTGGAGCAGGGCCTTCATGGTGGCCCAGCCGGTGTCCCAGGCGACCAGCCTGAGGTCCCCCGCCGGTCCGTCGCCGAGCGTCAGGTTGCCCTTCGGCGGCCCCAGCCGCACCTCGTCCCCGACGACGGTGCGGTGCACCAGCGCCTCGCTCACCCCGCCCGGCCCGGTGCAGCGGACGTGGAGCTCCACCTCGCCGCCGGCGCCGGGCTCACCCGCCAGGTAGTACGGGCGCCAGGTGTGCGGCAGGAGCGGGGACTCCAGGTCGGTGTACTGCCCGGCCTCGTACGGGAAGGTCTCGTGCGGCAGTACGCGGAGGACCGCGAGATCGGGGCCCGCCAGCTGATGTGCGGTCACCGTCGCACGCCAGAAGGGCGGTTCGTGCAGGGCGGCGTCCGCACCCTGGACCATGGCCGTGACGCCGAACCGCACCATCCGCAGCCACGCCTCCTCCAGGTGCGCGCCCCCGCGCTCACCGGCCCGAGCCCGCAGCGCCGCACGGAGCGCGTCCTCGAACGCCGCGTACTGCGCCGGCCGCACCCCCAGCTTGCGGTGGTCGCGGCCCAGTCGGGTGAAGGTCCGCGTGATCTCCTCCGGCCGGTCCAGGTGCTCCAGCAGGTACCAGAACGCGCGGGCCAGGTGGGCCTCCTGGAAGGCCATCTCGCCGGGGAAGAGGCGGCGCAGCGCCGGGTGCCGGGTGAACAGCACCTCGTACAGATGCGTGATCAGCTCCTCGAAGGGCGCCACCAGCTCCAGGTGGCGCATGATGACCCGCTGGTCGGCGGCCCCGTCGTAGACCTCCGCGACCGGCCGCCGGGCGCCGCCGCCACTCTCGCCCGCCCCCGAGCTGCCTCCCGGGGACAGCAACTGCTGACGCAGCCGCATCGCGTCGTGCCGGGCGAGGAGCGCGTGGTACGCGCCGTTCTCCGTGCTCGTGCTCCCCGAGAGCTGAGTGGGTCGGGGCATGGGAGGGCTCCTTGGCAGATGTGGGGGCAGAAGGGACAGGGCCACAGAAGGGCAGACTCCCGTCCGCCGGTCCCCGTCAGGTGAAACCGCAGGTCAGTATGGCATTGGGGGGAAATGCCCCAAGGGCCCTGCCGTCCGGGGCCATTGGTCCCTGGACAGGGTGCGCCCCGGTGTGCCGGGCGTGTGGGCGAGCGCGGTGAACGCGACGGGCGACAGGGTGTCCCCGGCGTGGACGGCTCGCTGACATCCGGGCCCACAGCGTGGACGCACGGCGCCACCGCCCGCCGTGACCTCGCCTGCGACAGGGACCCCACGGGCAAGGCCTCCCTCCCGGCCCTCCCTCTCCACGCGCTCGACGACTCCACCGCCTTCGTGGAGCACGAGGCGGCCCACCCGCCGCGCTCCACGGCGCCGGCGGCCGGTACCTGGTCCAGACGCCCACTACGGGCACCGGGCACAGCGGGCTGAGCGCGAGCCGTCGTACTCGCCCGCGACGCGGAGTCCTCACGACGGCCCAGCCGGTTCATCCGGAGTAGCCGGAGAGGCGGACGCGGCCCCGGGCACGCAGGCTGGGGGAGACATGAGTGATGTGCGAGGTCCTGGCCGACGTGGGTATCGCGTTCGTTGGGTGGCAGCCGGCTGCGGAGCCGTGGCCGCCGCCGTCCTGCTCGCGCTGCCCCTGGCCGGTGTCCCCCCGTTCGGCGGCGGCCCGGCTCCGAAGGCCCGCACCCCCGTCGCCCCGGCCGACCCGCTCGTCTGGGCCAGGACACTGAAGCCGCCGATCGTCACCCGCGCCCAGTGGGGCGCCGATCCGAAGCTGCTCGACCAGAAGCCGCACTACGCCGACGCGGTACGGGCGGTGGTGATCCATCACACGGACCACCCCAACGGCTACGACTGCGCGGACAGCCCGGCCCTCGTCCGGGAGATCTACGCGGCCCACGCGGTGAACAAGGCGTGGGGCGACATCGGTTACAACTTCCTCGTCGACACCTGCGGCACGATCTTCGAGGGCCGCCTCGGCGGTACGGACCGTGCCGTGATCGGCGCGCACACCGTCGGCCTGAACACGGGCACCACCGGGATCGCGGCGATCGGCACCTTCACCGCCGGCACCCCGGTGCCCGAACCACTGCGCCGGTCGATGGAGAGGCTCATCGCCTGGAAACTGGGACTGGCCCAGTCCGGCCCGGCCGCGCGTACCCACCTGGTCTCCCGCAACAGCGACAGCCGCTTCGACAAGAACACCACCATCACCATGCCCACCGTCTTCGGCCACATCGACGCCTACGAGACCAACTGCCCCGGCGACGCCCTGATGCGGCTCCTCCCCTCCCTGCGCAAGGGCGCCGCCCGCCTGCAGGGCGAGGCGAAGGTCCTCGTCCACGAGAAGGACCGGCGGGCCCGCCGTCAGACGGACGGCGCACCGGGTGGCCCCGTCGCCCGCCCCGCGCCGTCCGGAACCGGTTGACGGTCCCGCCCCCGCCGACCGGCGGGGACACGACTCCGCCGCGTTCGGCCGGTCCGCGCATCGGTAGGCTGACCGGATGGCAGTTGAGCGGAGGGAGCCCGCCGGACCGGCCGGCGCGGGGGGCCGGCGATGACCGGCGTCGAGGACCGGCGGTCCGACGAGGCGCTGGCCGCCGCCTTGCGGGAGACCGCGGAGGCGGGCGCCGTCGAGGAGCTGTACCGCCGTCACGCTCCCGCCGTCCTGGCGTACGCGCGCCTGTGCTGCCGCGACCCGCACACCGCGGAGGACCTGGCCTCGGAGGCGTTCACCCGGACGGTGCAGGCGGTGCGCGGCGGGCAGGGGCCGGAGCAGGCGTGGCGCCCCTATCTGCTGGCCGTGGTCCGCCACACCGCGGCCGACTGGGCGGCCCGGGCCCGGCGGGTGGAGCTCGAACCCGGCTTCGGGGAGTGGCTGGAGTCCCAGGCCGGGCCGGCGGGCGAGGGGCCGGCCGGTGCGCTCCGTGAACCGAGTGGGGAGGAACGGGCCATACGCGCCGAGGAGGGCGGCCTGATCGCGGCGGCCTTCCGCTCCCTGCCCGAGCGGTGGCGGGCGGTGCTCTGGCACAGCGTGGTGGAGGAGGAGCCCGCGGCACGGGTGGGCCGGCTGCTGGGGCTCACCCCTGGTGGCGTGGCGTCGCTGGCGTCGCGTGCGCGCGAGGGGCTGCGTGAGGCGTACCTCGCCGCGCACGCGGAGCAGGGGGCGGCCGACGAGGAGTGCCGCCGGTGCGGAGGCCGCCTGGCCGCGGCGGTACGTCGGTCACGCCCGCGCAAGGACACCCTCCTGGACCGGCACCTGGAGCACTGCGCACGGTGCCGCAGGGCGGCGCGGGAGCTCACCGACCTCAACCAGCGGCTGCGCGCGGTACTGCCCGCCGCGGTGCTGCTGTTCGGCGGGACGGACTACCTGGCGACGCGGCCCGCCGCCTCGGGCGCCGCCCCCGCGGAGGCGGCGCCCGAGGCGGCGGGCGGCCAGGTGGCCGGCGCGAAGGCGGCGCTGGCCGTGGGGAGCGTGGCGGTGCTCCTCGGCGGCTGGCTGTTGTGGCCCGGCGGCGAGACGCCGGACCGACCCGCCGCCGGGGCCTCTGCCGGGGCCTCTGCCGGGACGAGGGCCGAGCGGACGCACTCGGCGAGCGCCGGCCTCTCGCCGCCCCCTTCGCCTTCGCCTTCGCCTTCGCCGGTGCCGTCACCGTCCCGGTCCGCGGTGGGCTCTCCTTCGGCCACGGCTGTTCCGAGCCCGCCTCGGGGCGCGTTGGGCGGACCGAGCGCGCTGCGGTTCGTGTCGACCGGCGGTTGCCTGGCGATACCGGGCGGCGCGGCGGAGGCCGGGACCCGCCCGGTGGAGGCCGCGTGCGACGGTGGTGCCGCCCAGCGCTGGGTGCTGCTGGAGCCGTATCCGGGGGACCGGTCGCGGACCCAGGTGCGCAACGAGGCGACGGGCCTGTGCCTGACGCGGTCGGGCGGTACGGAGGACCACGCGCCGGTGGAGCAGCACCGCTGCGACGCCGCGCGCGAGACCCAGCTGTGGAACCTGTGGACGGACACCGCGAAGAGCGAGATGGCCCTGCGTGACGCGGGTGGCACCCGGTACCTGGGGCTCGTCGAATGGGCGCGGGCGGACCAGGGGGAGGACCACGCCTCGGCGATCGGTACCACCCGCTACTACTACGGGTCCGCCTCCATGAGGCTCCGGTTCGGACCGGCCCTGCTGGAAAGGTAAAGGGTTCGCAAAGTCGCGGGACGGTCGAGGAGCAGCGCACTCCTTGTCTGCGCAAGCACCTCCGAACCCTCGCGAAGGAAACAGGACCATGAAGACATCCACCGCCGGCCGCGTCGCACTGGCCACCGGTATCGCCGCGCTCACCGCGGGACTCCTCCCCGCGACGGCGCACGCGGCCGACGCACAGGGCGAGCGCAAGACCCTCCCCGTCCTGGTGGAGTTCAGCGACAGCGCCTTCCAGCACCCTGGCCAGGTGAAGGCCGGCACGCCGGACACCTACTTCGGCCCGGGGCGGGAATCGCTCGCCTCGTTCCTCTCCGAGGTCTCGCGAGGGCAGTTCACCACGGTGCCGGCCGTCCCGGAGAAGGCCGTCGGCCCCATCCGGCTGCCGATGGCCGCCGCCGGCTGCGACCACGGCCGGATCAACTCCCTGACCCAGCAGGCGCTGACCGAGAAGGGCCTGGTGCGCGGCGAGGACTACGAGAGCCTGTCGATCATCTTCCCGGCGCAGAAGACCGGCTGCGCCTGGGCCGGCCTCGGCAGCGTCCCCGGCCCCTACACCTGGATCAACCTGTACGGGACCGCCAGCGGCCTCGGCGTCCTCGGCCACGAGTTCGGGCACAACCTGGGCCTGGGCCACCAGGGCCGTGAGAGGTGCACCGACGGCGACCTCGTCAACTGCGAGAAGAACGGCACCAGTTCCAAGTCGCTGATGGGCGGAGGCGGCCCCGCGGCCGGCTTCTCCGCGCCGGAGATGATCCGCACCGGTTGGCTCTCCGGCAGTGAGGCGGTCGAGGTCACCGAGTCGGGCACGTTCACCCTGCGCCCGCTGCACGGCGAGGGCGGCGGGACGCGGGCCCTGGACATCCCGATGGGTGAGGACCGCCTCGTCGTCGAGTACCGCCACGCGGCGGGCTCCTTCGACGCGGACATCGAAGGCGTGCACGCCTACCGGGTGCCCAAGGACGCCTACGGCTCCTCCTCGCTGATCGACCTGACCGAGGCGAACAGCACGGCCGGCAACGGGGCACCCGCGGACGCGGACGCCGTCACGACCCTGACGGACAAGGCCGGCCAGGTCTCCGTGGCCGTCATCGCCGCCGCCGACGGCCGGGCCGAGGTCGAGGTCGCCCTCGACGGCGACGCCCTGACCTCCGCCGGGGGCGCCGCCAAGGGCAAGGACCAGCGGGCCGGGGCTCCCGAGCCGGAGCACACCGGCACGGAGAAGGATGCGGGTGACGGCCTCCCCGGCGGCGTCAAGGCCGACAGCGCCGGCCGCGAGCAGGCCCGCCCCGCCGCCGGCGCGGCGGAGGACCTCGCCGCGACCGGCGGGGGCGCGAGCACCCTGCCGCTGGCCGCGGGCGGTGCCGCCCTGGTAGCGGCCGGAGCGGGGGCCCTCGTCGTCCTGCGCCGCCGCAAGCGGGCCTGAACCAACCGTACGGGAGTACCCCGGTCCCGTACGGGGGCCGGGGCGGCGGCGGCCGGGGGCGCCCGTCGCGCCGGAGATGGCCGACCGGGCCGGGGTGCGGCATGAGGCCGGTGTGCGTGCCCCCTCCGGACAGGGGGCACGCACACCGGCGTGGGCTCCTCCGGGGGCATCGCGCAGGTCTCGCCACCGACCTTGACGTGCCGTCCCCCGCGGCTATACCTTCCGCCAGATCAGACATCTGATGTCCGAGGTCCATGCCCCCGCCGCCAACCGCGCCCGAGTCAGGACGAGTCCGGCGCGAGGAAGCACCCCGCACGCATCTGGTGAGAGCGCCGGGCCCGAGCCCCCGGTCGTCACCCCTCCCCCGGAACCGCGAGAGGCTCCAGACCTCGGCAGGCCGTACCGCGCCCCACGATCCACCGAGAGGAATCCCCATGGTCCGTGCTTCCGAAGCCCCCGTCCTCAGCCGTCGCCGCGCCCTGACCGGCATCGGCGCGGCCGGTGTCGCGACCGCCCTCGCCGCGGAGGCCTCCGCCGCCCCCGCCGCCGCGGCGGACCCCTCCGGCGCGCTCCCCGTGCTGCGGCCGGGCCAGGACTGGGCGGAGGTCCTCGCCGTCACGCCCCGGGTACAGCTTCAGCCGGGAACGGTCCACACCCTCGCCTCCGGTGTCGAACTGCCCAGCGGATGCCTCATCGTGGGGAACGGCGCCACCGTCACCGTGGCCGACGACACCACCCCGGCGCTCACCGCCACCGGCAGGAACGCCGTCACCATCACCGGCGTCCGGTTCCTCGGGCGCTCGGCCGACCCGGTGGGCACCTCCCAGAGCGTCGGGCACGTCGCCGTGGCCCTCGACCGCTGCACCGACGCCCGCGTCAGCGACTGCGACTTCCGCCACTGGCGCGGAGCCGGCATCACCGTGTCGGGCTCCGCCGCGGACGACTACTTCCGCTATCGCCTGATGCTGCGCCACAACACCTTCCACGGCTGCTACTTCGGCGTCTCGATCACCGACCGCAGCGAGTACTCCCAGCTCACGAACAACAGCTTCACCTCCTGCCGGCTGGCGATCTGGAACTCCTCCGGCAACTGGACGGTCAACGGCAACACGGTGGCCGGCTGCTACGGCGCCTACTACTCCTACGCCAGGACCAGCCCCTACGGCGATCTGACCAGCGACAACTGGAACCACGGTTCCCTCGTGGGCAACACGTTCAACCACTCCAACGGCGGCGCCGGGCAGCTGTGGAACACGAACGCCGCCTTCGCGATCGGCGGGGAGAGCCTGGACCCGGGCCCGGGGATCGTCGTCGACGGCGTCCTGCCGCCCACCTTCAGCGGCAACACGCTCTGGTACAGCGACGTGACCGCCGCCGGCCTGCGCGGCACCCGCTGGATACTCTCCGGCAGCACCCTCTCCAACCTGACGGTCAGCTGCGCCGGCGAGGTCCCCGTGGTGCTGGCCGGCACCCAGTCCAACGGTGCCGCGAACGCGCCCGCTCTGGTGGGCAACGTCAAGGACGTGTTCGCCGGCCTGTACTGAGTGAGGGCCGCCCGCCCCGACACCGCCGCACTTCCGGGGCGGCCCGGCCGGACAGGCCAGGCCGCCCCGGAAGGCCGGCCGCCGCCCGCTCAGACGTTCTCCGCCGACGTCCGGGGGAGCGGGCCCCGGCTCACGTAGGCGGCGAAACCCACCACGGCCAGCACCCCCGCGACCACGGCCGCGGGCCGGCTGTCGGCCGCCTGCGTCTGCCAGGCCAGCACCTCAGCAGCCGTACCCGTGCCCTGGAAGGCGGCCGCGCCGAGCGTCCACCCCAAGGGCAGGAACCACGACCGGGCGGTACCGGCGGCCACCGCCCCCAGGGCGGTCAGACCCAGCAGGCCGACCGTGTCCCGGACGACGGCACCGAACGGCCCGAAGCGCGTCGCGGTGAACAGCGTGACCACCAGGAGAGCGAGCACGCATCCGAGGATCGCCGTCAGGTGGAGCATCCGCAGCACCCCCCACCGCCTCGCCGCCGTACGGTCCAGCCTGTCGTCCTGGCCGCCGAGGGTGACGGTGAGGGCGGTCACCAGGAGCAGCACCGTCAGGGCGATCACGATGCCGCCCACCTCGCCCGCCCCCGCGGAGGCGGCCGTCAGCAGCCAGGTGAGGAAGGTGGCCGCGACCGCGCCGCCGACGGCGCCCGGAACCCGGCGCGAGCGCAGGAAGAGCCTCAGCCCGCTCATCGGGTGCTCCCGGTCAGCAGGCCGGTGGTGTCCTGGCACTGCTGCGCGGCCTGGTGGACGGCGGCCACCCGGGCGTCGGCCTCGGCCGGCTGAAGTGCCTTCAGCCCGTTCCAGAGGTCGACGGCCTCCGGGTCGTCGAGTTCGAGGCCGTCGGGGCCGGTGGTCGGTTCCCGGTCGAGCAGCCAGTGGGCCACGGCGGTGGCGACCGAGAAGTTCCGGGTGTCTCCGCAGCTGAGCGGCCCGGCGAACAGGCTGGTGAGCATCGTGGGTGCGAGCCGGTCCGGGTGGGCGAGGCGGCCGTCCGCGCCGACCTCGATCTCCATCAGCGCGATGTCGGCCCGCGGTGCCGGCGAGGTGGGAGGGAAGAAGGTCGTGGTGTCCTCGTGCGCCTCGGTGACCGACTTCACCGGCAGGAGTCCCAGGGCGTTCCGGGCTCTGGACGCCACTGCCGGCAGCAGCCCCTCGTGCACGCGGCTGACGCAGACCCGGGGGGTGTCCGCCGTGCAGACCTGTTCCTGGGCGACGGCGTCGAGCCTGCCGCGTTCGTAGGCGTCGCCGGTCGGCACGATCAGGGCGGTGGCCGTCGCCCCGACCACCAGCGGCACCAGCGCGACCGGTGTCAACCTGCGGTTGCGGACGGCGAAGAGCACGAAGGCGGCCACGGCGACCGCGCCCATCCATAGGGCCTGGGCGAGGCTGACCCCGCCGGCGACGGTGTCGTAGTCGCTGTACAGGCTCATCCCCATGGCCGGGGAGAACGCCGCCGTGACCCCGCCGTCCGGAAGAGTGCGGGGCGCGAACATCAGCAGCGCGAAGCCGGTCACGGCGAGCGCGGGCGCGGTGGCGAGGGCCGGCACCAGGCGTCCGACCGCCAGTCCCAGCCAGACCGAGGCGATCATCGCGACCAGCCCGGCGGCCACCACGGCGAAGACCGTCCCCGGCAGGTACTGGGCCGTGCCCGCGATCCGGGGCGCCGCCGCGAGGAGCACGAGCAGGTACGCGGCGACGACCGCGAGCCCGCTCACGACCAGGATCGGTATCACGCGCCGGGGCCGCGGCAAGGGGGTGCTGGCGAACAACTCCGCGATGTCGGCCCGGTGTTCGCGGTAGGACTGCCAGGCACCGGCCGCCATCGCGAGGGGCGCGAGGAATCCGAGGTACTCGCGCTCCGTCATGACCAGCGCCTGCCACCCGGCGGACCAGCGGCCCGCCGTGAGGTGGAGCACGGTCGCGCCGGTGACGGCGATGAGCAGGGCGGCGCCGAGCGCGGCGGACCGGCGCAGTTCGATGCTGAGAAGGCGTGTCATGCGTTGCTCCGGTGCTCACGCAGGAGCGCGGAGTAGCCGCGCTCGGCCGGACTGTCGCCGGCGTCGTCCTGGCCGCCACGGGCCATCAGGTCCTCGGGGGTGCTCTGGAAGAGGAGCCGGCCCTCGTTCATGAGGAGGACGTCGGTGCAGGCGGCGACGACGTCCTCGACGAGGTGGGTGGAGACCAGCACGCAACTGTCCGTACCGACGTCACGCAGCAGTTCGCGGAAGTCGAGCCGCTGCTCGGGGTCCAGCCCGACGGTGGGCTCGTCGAGCAGCAGCAGCTCGGGGTCGTTGACGATGGCCTGGGCGATGCCGGCCCGGCGCAGCATGCCGCCGGACAGCGCCTTCATCCTGGTGTCGGCCTTGGTGGTGAGGCCCACCCGCTCCAGCGCGCGTTGCACCGCGTCCGGCACGGCGGGTTTGGGCACCTCCTTGAGCCAGGCCATGTACTCGACGAACTCACGGACCGTGAACCGCGGGTAGAAGCCGAACTGCTGCGGCAGGTAACCCAGTTTGCGCCGTACCTCGCGCAGGTCGGCGCGGCCGTCGGCCCGCGTGCCGAGCAGCGTCAGGGAGCCGCCGGCGGGCTTGACGACGGTGGACAGGGCGCGCATCAGCGTGGTCTTTCCGGCGCCGTTCGGGCCGAGCAGACCGTGCACACCGGTCCGCAGGGCCAGGTCGAGGCCGTCGACGGCCAGGTGCCGGCCGGCTCGGACCCGCAGCCCCTCCGTGTGGACGCGCCAGGGATGGAGGGTGGGGGCCGTTTCGGCAGCGCTTGTCGCTCGCAAGGGGTCTCTCCTGTTCGAGGGTGGGTCAGTTGCCGCTGGAAAGGCGGCGGAAGTGCGTGGCGGCGAGGGCGGTGGCCAGGGCCAGGGCGACGCTCGCCACCGCCCAGCCGGTGTCGCTGCCCGGCTGGAGGAGCGGGGGGAGGGACTGGGTCGCCAGGCTCGGCAGCAGGACTGCCGCGGACCAGGCCGCTCCGAGACCGGCCGCCGCGCGCCGGACCCCGACGAAGGCGCCGAGCGCGAGGGCGGCCGTGGTGAACGCCAGGCACGGCAGCAGCGTGAGGGCCAGCGAGGTTCCGGTGCTCGCCCCTGCCAGCAGCAGCGCCGGGACCACGACGACCAGCACGGTGAGCGTCCGCCGCAACACCATGGCCAGGCCGGCCGCGGGCGTGGTGGCGATCAGCTCCCAGGCCGGGTCGATCCGCCGGCTCCAGGCCACCGCGACGCCGGGCAGCGGAGCCACCGGGGCCAGCAGCAGCACGAGGGACGGCAGGCTCGGATGGGCGAAGTCGAGGAGCACGCCGCAGCCCAGCACCGCGACGCTCACCGCGAGCCAGGGCAGCAGCGTCCAGGCGAGCCACCGCCGGTGCACCGCGACCGCAGGGGTACGGGCCCGGGCCGGTGCCGGGCTCGTACGCACCGCCTCGTCGAGTGAGACGGCGACCCGGTCGAGCAACTCCGTGGTGGTGGGGGCGAGGTTCTCGGCGAGCTGCGCGCGGCATCGCGCGCACACGTCGAGGTGGGCCTCGACCGACCAGAGCGCGGCGTCGTCGAGGCCGCTCCCGCCGGCCGCGTAGCGGGTCAGAACCGTCGTGGTGGGGTGAGTCATGAGAGTGCCTCCCGCAGTGCGATCCGGGCCCGCCGCGCGCGGGTCTTCACCGTGCCCTCCGGCATGCTGAGCAGTACCGCCGTCTGCCGGACCGACAGGTCGTCGAGCACCATCGCCTGCAGCACCTGCCGCAACTCGGGGGGCAGCCGCAGCAACGCCTGTTCCAGGTCCTGGTCGACGCGGGTCGCCATCACCTCGTCCTCGGCGGCCGGTGCGGTCTTCTCGACCGGTGCGACGCTCGGCACCCGCTCCTGGCGGGCGCGCCGGCGGAAGGCGTCGACGAGGCGGTTGGCGGCGATGGTCCACAGCCAGCCGACCGCACTGCCGTCGGTCACCGAGCCCGCGAAACTCCCGGCCGCCCGCCAGACCGCCAGATAGGTGTCCTGGAGCACGTCGGCGACGAGGTCGTCGTCACTGCAGCGGCGGCGCAGCCGCGTCGCCAGCCACGGTGAGGTACGCCGGTACAACGCGTCGAAAGCCGCCCGGTCACCACGGGCGACGCGACGGACGAGCTCTGCCTCGTCGAGGTCTGCCATTCTTTTCACGCCCGGAGAGACGAAGCGACCATCGATTCGGGTTCTCTGCCGGTTCGGCGCCGGGTCCGTGCCCCCGGGAGATCTCCTGGCCGCCGCCTGGACCGAGCCCGGCCTGACGGACCAGTTCCACCTCGGCGGCCTCGACGCCGAGTGCGCAGGGGCCGCACCGGCGACCCGTACGCGCCACGCACCCGATGTGCCGGCAGGAGCCAGCCCGGCGGCCACGTGGTGGACGCCGGAGCCTCGCACCTGGTCCGCGAACCACCCGCAGCACCTTCGAGCACGTCGGCCTCGACCGGCCGAAGCGCGTCGTCGCTCCGGGCCCGGTGCGCCCGGCCGCAGCGGGGACTCCCTGTGCCGACTCCGAGAACGGCCCGCCGGGAGCCGAGGTCGCGCGAGTCCGGTGCGGGGTCAGCGCAACCGTGTGTACGGCGCACGCGCCCGGTGCCTGCTCCGTGGGAGCGGCGCGGCACCGCCCGCCCGGCCGGCTCCACGGAGCAGGCCACCGTGCGCACGGAGGGGCTCGACCAAGCCGACGCCTACCTCGCCTGCCTCGACCCGTCCCTCACGATCCAGCAGGTCAACCAGGAGTTCGACCGCCGCTTCGGCGGACCGTCCGCCGGACTCTGCGGCAGCCGCTTCGGCGACCTCGTCCATCCGAGCGTCCAGCAGCCCCTCATGCGTCAGTTCGCGCGGATACTGGAGGGCGAAGACACCGCTTCGCCACCGAGGTCATCGCGGTCGGCCGTCAACACACCGCCTCCACCTTGCCGTTGAACGCGTCGGCGGTTAGTGGCGGCCGTACACCGGAGGTGGCCGCGATCCTCGTGGCGATGAACGCCGCGGACGAGGAGGCCGGGGACGCGGACGTCATGGCGCCGCGCAGGAAGCTCCTCAGCGAGATCGACGTGCGCATCCCGGAGGGCATGGCCGCCGGGGTCTCCACCGTCCCGCTCGCCTCGCGCCTCCACCTCGGCCGGCAGGGCGTGGAGTACCACGTCACCGGGCTGCTCCGGAAGCTCAAGGCGCCCCACCGCGCCGCCCTCGCCCTCACCCCCTACGCGGCCACTTCACCGCGCTGCTCGGGGAGGACGGGCGGGTGCGCGGGCCCGGCCTCCACCTGGAGTGCCTGGTCCGCGACGGCCGGAGCCTCTTCGGCGCGGCACTCGATCCGGACCGCGTGCGGGCACTCGCCCGCCGGGCGGTGCCGGAACGCTGGCCGCCGGACGGTCCGCATCACCGTGTTCGACCCGGACCTGGACCTGGGGAACACCGACGCGGACGTCCACCCCTCGCGTCCTGGTGACCGCCCGCCCCGCCGCTCTCGCCTTCACCCTTCCGATCCCCCATTCGTCCGCACCCCGGACATTCCCCCTGTAATTACTCCGGGTCAAAGGGGGGACGACGGAGCGCTCCGTGTAGAGGAAGGGAAAGCGGGAGGGAATGATTTCGTGTGCTTCGGGGCGGGCGGGCCGGGTGCGGAGCCCGGAGAGGGGGCCGGGCGCCCCGAAGCGCTCAGGAAGGCGCGAGATCTGCGGTATTCGCGTACGTCTGGAAGGAGTTGACGGCCGGTGGATGCCCTGGGCGGCCCCGGCGCGCGCCTCGATAAGGTGCGCGGGTGTCCTCGCCGCGGGTGAAGGGCGGCGACGCCCAGGACGGCTGATCGCCCGGCCTGACGCACCCGTGCGAAAAGGCCGGAATGGGCGCCGTAAGGCGAAGAAATGGGGAGCCAGTCATGCGTGGAGGCAGCATAGCCGTGGTCGGCGGCAGTATTGCGGGGTGTGCCGCGGCTCTGGCGGCGTCGCGCGGCGGAGCGGACAGGATCACCGTCTTCGAACGTGCCGACGCGCGACTTCGCGACAGGGGAGTGGGGATCGGCGTCCACGACGCCCGGTACGCCGAACTGCGCGACGCCGGATACCTGGCCGACGAGATGCCGTGGGCGCCGCTGAACCGCCGGGTGTGGAGCGTTGGCGACGGCGCCGCGGAGCACGGCAGGACCATCGGCACCCAGCCGTTCCCCTTCCGGGCCTACAACTGGGGTTCGCTGTGGAGCGAGTTGCGCCGCAGGGTTCCCCAGACGGCCACGTACCGGGCGGGCGCCAAGGTGGAAGCGGTGGAGCAGGACGCCGACGGGGTGACGGTGCGCCTCGCCGACGGGCAGCGGGACCGCTTCGACCTGGTCATTGGCGCGGACGGCTACCGTTCCGTGGTCCGGGAGGCCATGTACCCGGGCACCGGCGCCGTGTACGCCGGCTACATCGGCTGGCGCGGCACCTCTCCGGACGTCTCGGGCCTGCCCTCCGACGGCCTGGACGCGCACAACATCACGTTCCCCGGTGGCCACTGCATGGCCTACCGCATCCCGGACGGCGCCGGCGGCCACCGCCTGAACTGGGTGCTCTACACGGTGCCCCCGCAGGCCGACGGCCTCCACCCCGACCTGCGGACCCCGACATCCTTGCCACCGGGCCGGCTCAACGCGGAACTGACGGAGCACTTGCGCGCCCTGGTGACCGAGCACTTCCCGCCCTTCTGGGCCGCCAAGCTCCTCTCCACCCCCGCCGAGACGACCTTCATCCAGCCCATCTACGACCTGGACGTGCCGCACTACGCCACCGACCGCCTGGTGCTCATCGGGGACGCCGCCAGCGTGGCCCGGCCCCACCTCGGCGCCGGCAGCGTCAAGGCCCTCCAGGACGCCACCGCGCTGGAGGCCGCCTGGGTGGCCGGGGACGACTGGAAGGAGATCCTGGAGGGCTACCACGCCGCCCGCGGCCCCGTCGGCACGGCCATGGTGGGGCTCGCCCGCAGGATGGGCGCCGCCCAGGTCGAGTCCACCCCCGACTGGGCGGCGATGGGCCAGGCGGAGTTCGACGCCTGGTGGCAGGAGCAGAACAACGGCTCCGACCGGCGCAGCGGCTTCGGCGGACACAGCCTCAAGCCGCGGTAGCCGGGAAGGCCCCGACGCGAGGGGGCGGCGGCCGGGTCTCCGGCCCCGCCCCCCTCACGTGGTCGCGGTCCCCGGAACTGCCCGCCCCGGGACCGCCGCCTCAGGCCCGGGCCGGGGACAGTTCGAGCGCGGCGTTCAGCGCGGTGGCGTCGGCGCGGGCTGCCTCGCCGTCCGAGCGCAGGGCCGCCCGCCCCGAGGTGAGCACCGTGAGGCGGTCGGCGCAGCGGACCGCCTGCGCCGGGCTCGGGGAGACCAGGAGCACCGCGATCCCCTCCCCGGCCAACGTCGTCACCAGCTCGTACACCTGCTGGACCAGGGCGGGCGCGAGGCCCTCGGTCGGTTCGTCGAGGAGCAGCACGCTCGGCGAGGCCAGCAGGGCGCGGGCCAGCGCCAGCATCTGCTGTTCACCGCCGGACAGGCTGGCGCCCCGGTGACCGAGGCGTTCGCCCAGCCGGGGCAGCAGGTCCAGGACGCGCGCGGGCGTCCACAGGCTGGGGCGCGCCGCACCGCCGGAGCGCGTCGGGCGGTGGGAGAGCCGCAGGTGTTCGGCGACCGTGAGCCCCGCGAACACCCGGCGGCCCTGCGGCACCAGGCCGATCCCGGCGCGGGCGATCCGGTGCGCGGGCAGCCCCGTCACGTCCCGGCCGCCGAGCCGCACCGCCCCGGCGCTCGGGCGCATCAGCCCGGCCACGGTGTGCACGAGGGTCGTCTTGCCCGCGCCGTTGTGCCCCACGACGGCGTGCACCGCGCCGGCGGGGACCGACAGGTCGAGCCCGTGCAGGACGGTGCCGCCGTGGTAGCCCGCGGTCAACCCGGTCAGTTCGAGCATCGCGTCGCTCACCTTCTCGTGGTCGTGCCGGAGGTGGCGGGTGCGGAAGTGCCGCCGTCACCCAGGGGCGCGGGCGCGGCGCCGGCGCCGCGGTAGGCGTCGCGGACCGACGGGTGCGCGAGCGCCTCCCCGGTCGGCGCGGTGACCAGGACGCGCCCGGCGGCCAGCACGGTCACCGTCTGCGCGAAGTGGGCGACGACCTCGACGTGGTGCTCCACCAGGATCACCGCGACGCTCTCCGGGAGCCCGTCGAGGATGCCGAGCAGCCGTCCGATGTCGCCGTCGGTCAGTCCGGCCGCCGGCTCGTCCAGGAGCAGCAGCCGGGGCTCGCTCGCCAGGGCGGCGGCCAGGTCGAGCATGCGCCGCTGTCCGTGGGAGAGCCGGGAGGCCGGCCAGCGCGCGGCGTCGGCGAGACCGACGGCCTCCAGGTGGTGGCCGGCCGCCGCGGCCCGCGCGCGCAGCCGCGCGGGCCGGCGCCAGGCTGCCCGCGCGGCTGCGCCGTGCGGCCAGCCCGCCAGGACCACGTTGTCCAGCACCGTCAACTCACCGATCACCGTGGGCTGCTGGAAGCTGCGGGCGATGCCGGTGCGACTGCGCCGGGCGGTGCTCGTACGGGTCACGTCCGCCCCGCCCAGCACGATGGAGCCCCGGTCGGGCCGGTCGGTCCCCGCGATCAGGTTGAGCAGGGTGGTCTTGCCCGCGCCGTTCGGTCCGATGACGGCGTGCCGGGCCCCCGAAGGGAGCCGCAGACTCACCTCGTCGACGGCGGTGAGGCTGCCGAACGCGCGGGTGACACCGGTCAGTTCCAGTGCCGCGTCCGGGCGGGCCACGGTCTGTGCGGACGTCATGGGGCCTTCCCGGCAGGGCTCGGAGCGGGGGCGGACGAGGGGGAGGAAGCGAGGGGAGGCCGCTCCACGGGGCCACGAGGGACGGGCCCCGCCTCCTCGCCGCCGGCGGTGCCGCGCAGTCCCGCCAGCCCCCGGGGCAGCAGGTACACGGCCGCGACGAAGAGCCCCCCGAGCAGCAGCGGCCCGTGTCCGGGCCACGCACCGGCCACCCAGTCCCGGGTGGCGACGATGAGCCCGGCGCCGAGGAGCGCGCCGATCACGGACGTCGTCCCGCCGATGACCACCGCCAGCAGCGCGAACGCCGCGATCTCGAACCCGACGTCGGCGGGGGAGAGGTACTGCTGGACGGTCACCATCACCGAACCGCCGATGCCCGCCAGCGCGCCGGCCCCGATGTAGGCCACCAGCAGGTAGCGCCACACCGGGTGTCCGGAGGCGCGCATCCGCGCCTCCGCCCCGCGCGCCCCGGTCAGCAGTCTGCCCGCCGGGGAGCGGAGCACCAGCAGGGTGGCGGCGAGGGCGACGGCCGCCACGACGAGGGCGTAGGTGTACAACTCGCCTTCCTCGGACATGCCCTCCCCGCCCCACAGCGCCCGCGTGGCCGGGAAGCCGACGAGGCCGTCGGCGCCGCCCGTGACGGACTTCAGCTGGTTGACGGCCGCGCTCGTCAGCTCGCCGACGGCCAGCGTGATCATGAGCACGGTCGTGCCGCGGGCCCGGATCACGGCGGGTCCGGTGACCGCGGAGAACACCGCGGCGGCGAGCGCCGAGAGGAGGACCTGCACGGGGCCCGTGGTCCAGCCGGCGGACGCCAGGTTCGCCGTCGTGTAGGCCCCGACCGCGAAGGGGGCGGTCTGCCCGAGCGTGGGCAGCCCCGCGTAGCCGGTCAGGACGGTGACGCTGACGGCGAGCAGCCCCAGCGCCAGCGCCGAGCCGGCCAGCGAGATGGTGTACGCGTCGAGCAGTGCCGGCAGGGCCAGGAGCGCCGCGCACAGAACGAGCAGGGGAGCCGCCCGCCGCCAGGCGGCACCGGAGAGGAGCCGAGCGCGTCCCGACGGCGCCCCGGCCGCGGTCGGGGACGACGCGGCCGTACGGCGGGCCCCGCGCAGCCGGGCGCCGAGGCGGCCGACGAGCCGGCCCAGCGGGTCCGGGGCCGGTCCGTCCGTGCCGTGCCCGGTGGCCGGCTCCGCGAACCGGGACCGCAGCACCAGGACCGCCGCCATCGCGGCGAACAGCAGGTACGGAGCCAGCCCCGGCGCCACCGAGACACCGAGCGTCTGGACCTCGCCGACGCCGATCGCCGCGAAGAACGTCGCCCACAGCGAGCGCAGCCCGCCGAGTACGACCACCACGAGGGAGAGCATCAGCACGGTCTCGGCCGTGCCCGGGCCGGGGCCGATGATCGGGGCTCCGAGGACCCCCGCGGCGCCGGCCAGCGCGCCCGCGGCGGCGAGCACGCCGAGGTGCACCGTCCGGGGGCTGTACCCGGTGGCCGCGAGCATCTGCGGGTCGTCGGCGGCGGCGCGCACCGCCGCACCCACCCGGGTCCGGACCAGCACCCAGGTGCCCAACGCCGCCAGCAGCACCGCCATCACGATGAAGCAGAGCCGGTAGGCCGGGTAGCGGTGGCCCAGCAGCGACACCGAGGAGTCCAGGGCCGCGGGGACGCGCACCGGCAGATCGTCGGCCCCGAAGAACTGGATGAGCAGGTCACCGCCGATCAGGGCGAGACCGAAGGTCAGGAGTGCCTGGGCGAGGTGCCCGCGCCGCGCCAGCGGGAACGAGGCGGCGGACAGGCCCGCCCCCACCAGGCAGGCGGCGGCGGTTCCGGCGCCCAGCCCGAGGACGAGGCCGCCCCAGGTCCCGTCGCTCAGCTCGGCCCCCGTGTACGCGCCGACCGCGTACAGCATGCCGTGGGAGAGGTTGAGCACGCCCGCGGTGCCGAAGGCGAGGCTGAGGCCGGAGGCGACCACGAACAGCAGCAGCCCGTAGGCCACCCCGTCCACCGCCGGCACGAGGTGGGCGTCGAGGAGTCCCATGTCAGCCGCCGAGTGTGGCCAGGTCCTCGACCATGACGTTGGCCAGCTGGTCACCGTCCGGACGTACCTGCCGCAGGTACCAGCTCTGCACGGGGGAGTGCGCCTTCTCGCCGAACTCCCAGGCACCGCGCGGGCTGTCGATCTGGCCGAGGCCGTCGATGGCCTTGTTGACGGTCTGCGGGGTCACCTCGCCGGCCTTCGCGGCGTCCGCGACCGCCTTGTCCAGCACGGCCGCGGCGTCGTACGAGGACATGGCGTAGGTGGTGGGCTGCGAGTCGTGCTTCGCGGTCCAGTCCGCGACGAACTCGCGGTTGGCGTCGTTGTCCAGGTCGGCCGCGTAGTTGAGGACCGAGTAGATGTCCTTCGCCGAGTCGCCCTGGGCCTGGAGCACGCTGCCCTCGGTGACGAACGCCGTGTAGAGCGGCAGGTGGGCGACGTCCGACTGCGCGTACTGCTTGGCGAAGTCGATGGCGGCCTTGCCGGCGTAGAAGCAGTACACGGCCTTGGCGTCCGTCTTGGCGATCTCCGCGAAGTACGGCATGAAGTTCGTGGTCTTCGGGAACGGCGTCCACGTGGTCTTGCCACCGGGGTTGGCGAGCTTGCCCTTCACCCGCTCGAACTCTTCGGTGAAGCCGCGCAGTTCGTCGTAGCCGCCCTGGTAGTCCGGGCCGATCGCGTACACCGGGCCGTCGACCTTCTCCTTGATGTACGGGGCGATGGCCTTGCCCGGCTCGTCGGACATGAAGCTCGTCGTCCAGATGTACTCGAGGTTCTTGACGGGCGGCCGGGCGTTGGACCCGAGGAAGGGGATCTCGGCCTGCTCGACCAGGGGGAGGACGGCGTTGACCGAGCCGCCGCTGACGAAGCCGGTCAACACGTCGACCTTGTCCTTCTTGACCAGCTTGGTCGCCGCGGGCACGGCGGTCGGCGGGCCGTCCCCCTCGTCGGCCACGATCAGCTCGACCTCACGGCCGCCCAGCTTGTTGCCGTGGGTCTCCAGGTACAGCTCGAAACCGGCCCGCAGCTCGGTGCCGACCGGCTTGTAGGTGCCGGAGAGCGAGGCGACGAGGCCGACCTTCAGCTTCCCGTCGGCGTCGCCGCCACCGGAGCACCCGGTGACCGCCGCCAGGCCGAGGGCGAGGGCACTGGCGCCGAGCGCCCGGATTCTGCGGCGGGAGGAAGGGGGCCTGTGAAAGGACATGGGGGTCTCCATCGGGGGAGGGGGTGGGATCACGGGGGGTGTGCGGGCCGGGCGCGCGGCGGCACGGCAACGGCGCGCCGCGCGCCCGTACGGAGCGGCCGGGTCAGTTCGAGGGCTGGGCGTGCGGCTCGCGGATCTGCGGCGAGAGGGAGTCGCCGACCTGGTTGATCAGCTCGGCCATCATGTAGCTGACCTCGCCGATGTCGGCGTCCCGGGTGGTCGTCACCAGCAGGGAGGCGCCGGTGGAGACGGCCATGGAGAACATGTAGCCGCCCTCCATCGCGGTCAGGCTGTGCTCCACGGGGTCGGTCCCCGTCGACTGCGCGGCCGCGGACAGCAGGTTCACGATGCCGGAGGCGATGGCGGCGAGCCGGTCGGCCTCGTCGCGGTCCAGACCGGCGTAGGCCAGTGCCAGCCCGTCCACGGACACGGCTATCGCCCGCGTGACCTCCGGGATGCGCCCCGTGAAGTCGCCCAGGATCCAGCTCAGTTCGGTGGGTTCGTTCATCACTTGCTCCGTTCGGTGTTGCCGTCGTCGGTGGGCCGACCGTGGCGGGTCGTGCTCCTGTTGACGCCCTGGGCGTAGGCCGCCAGAACGTCGGACACCTGCCGGGAGTCCCGGCGGCGCGGCGGCTTCCGGGGGCCGGTGGCCCCGGGACGCCGCTCGGCGTTCTCACGCTTGCCGGCCGTGGGCCACTGCTGCGGCGCGTTGCGCTTGCGGACCGGCAGGCCGGAGGCGCTGACCCCGGCGACCCGGCCGGCCGGCTCGCCCGCCGGGGGTACGGCAGGTGCCGCGCCCGGTTCCCGCTGCGCCACCGCGGCCGTTTCCGGCCGGTGGGGAGCCTCCCGGCGGGCGGGCCGGGGACGGCCCCCGGCGAGGTCCGTGCCGGGCCTGCCGGGCGCGGCACCCGTCTCCCAGGGCGGTGCGGCGGCGTCCCGTTCCAGCGTGACCAGCACGCCCGGGGGCAGGGTGATCTCGGCGATGGTGCCGGGGCCGGAGGAGTCGCGCAGTTCCACGACGATGCCGTGGCGGGCGGCGAGCCGCGCCACCACGTGCAGACCCATGAAGCGGACGTCGCCGACACCCGCCCGCGGTTCGCGCAGGGCGGCGTTGTGGACGGCACGGCGGTCGGGCGGGATACCCACGCCCTCGTCCACGATCTGCACGACCGCCTGCTCCCCCAGCCGCCAGACGGTGACGCCCACCGGTGAGGCCGGGGAGGAGAAGCGGGTCGCGTTGTCGAGCATCTCGGCGAGGATGTGGGCCACGTCGTGGACGGCGCGGGCGGCGATGCCGACGTCCGCCTCGACGACGCCGAGCGACACCCGTTCGAAGCGCTCGATCTGCTGTGCCGCGGCCATGACGACCGTGGAGCAGTCGACGTCGTCGGTCCGCACCCGGCCGTGCCCGTACCCCCCCAGCACCAGGATGTTGTTGGTGTTGCGCTCCATGCGGACGGCGAGGTGGTCCAGGGCGAAGAGGGTCTTCATCCGCTCGGGGTCGGCCTCGTCGCGCTGCACGGTGTCCAGCTCCGACACCATGATGCTGGTGAGCTGCGCGCCGCGGCGGGCGACCCCGACCAGGGTCTCCGCGAACTGCGCGTGGATGTGGGCCTGTTGGGCGGCAAGCCGGACGGCCTCGTGGTGCACGGCGTTGAACGCCTCACCGACCTCGCCGATCTCGTCGTCCCCCGTCGCCTCCACCGGATCGCCGGTCCGCTCGGCGACCTCCTCGGGCGTGGCGCCGCGCAGGGCGCCGGGCTGGGACAGTTCGCTCATCACGGCGGGCAGACCGGTCTGGGCGACGCCGCGCGCGGCGTTACGCAGACCGTGCAGGCGGCGGATCATGACGCGACCGAGGCGGAAGGCCACGACGACGGCACCGACCAGGGTCAGCACCACCAGGACCAGTTCGCCGCCGGCCGTCCAGAAGAGCAGGGTGCGCTCGGCGGCGACGGTCTCGTGGACCGAGGCGTCGATCCGCTTCTCCACCGACCTGAGCAGTTCCTGGCGGTCGGCCGACGCCTCGCGCCACTGCTTCGGGGTGACGTCGATCTCCCGGTCGGTGCCGGTGCGGCTGATGCGGTCCTCGAGTCTGCGGGCCTCCAGCGCCTTCTCGCCGGAGAGGGTGCGCTCCAGCCAGGTCCGCCACTCGCCGGGGCCGAGGCCGTACAGGACTCCGATGGACTCGGTGTAGCCGAGGCGGTCGGCGTCGAAGGTCCGTCGCGAGGCGGTCGTGAAGCCGCCCGTGGCCTGCGCGCGCATGACCGTGACCTGCTCCTGCGCCGTGTACTCGGCGGCTTCGGAGAGGGCCGCGGCTGCGCGGACCCGGTCGGCGATGTCGGCGTCGACGCCGTCCGCCTGGGCGATGCCGTCCCGGTAGGCGATGAGGTCGGCGATCACGATCCGGTAGCCGAAGACGAGCGCGGAGATGGTGCTGCTCCCGGAGCGCGCCTGGGCGCGCAGGGACACCAGCTTCTCGACGGAGCGCTCGATGCGGTCCAGCGTGACCCGGGCGTTGTGGGGTACCTCGGACAGGTCCGCGATCCCCTGACGGAATCGGATGACGCTCCGGTCGGTCGCCTCGGAACTCTCACGGAAGGCGTCCAGGTCTCCCTGGCCGGAGACGAGCGCGGTCGCGGCGGCCCGTTCGCGCTGAAGATGTCCGGCCAACTCCGCCGCCCCCGCAGCGGCTTCGACCATGGCGGTCAGCCGGCCGGCCTGGAGCGCATGGCTGGCCGCCGGGGCCAGAGCCAGGCCCGAGAAGGTGACGGCCACCACGAGGGGAGCGGCCACGAGCAGGGCGAGGCGGCGATTGATTTTCACTGAACGGCTCCAGCGCAGGAACCGGTGTGGAGTATCGGTGACACGCAGATACCTAGGGATGGAAGGGGAAGTGGGGGTGGAGCCGGCACACCGCGCGCGTCGTCAGGAGAGGGCGGACGGGGCAGCGATGGCGCGGCCTGATCCTACGTGGTAGTCAGTGACCGCGGATGTACGCATTGTTGAGAATTCCGAGCGCTCCAGCGCACATGATCACCTCGATTTGATCACACGTGGCGTCGGTGTCGAACCCTCAAGTCACGCTGGAGAAGGGGTGGTTGAGTGTCCGGTGGGTGTTTTCAGGCCCTTCGGGCCGCCGTCCGGGGTCGCTTCGGGTGCGTCACCTGCGCACGGAGCCCGAGCACGTCAAGCGCCGCTACGTGAAGGCGGCGTGACGACCCGGCAGGTAGCTTCACAAGCGGTTCACTCGCGTCCTGTGCCGGTGCGTCGAAGGCCGCGCGTACGCCCCGCGACCTCCCTCGGCTCGCGCAGTCGCCGGGTGCCGACGCGAAAGTGCACGTGAGAGGGGGTTCGGCCGCATCCAGGGACGGTGCCGAAGGCCGCCGAGCGGGCGCGGGGCGCGCCTGCGGACCGGGGACACCGTGAGGGAAACACCTCAAGGATGTGAGAAGTGCATGGTCCCAAAGGGCGCCTCCCGGCCGGTTCAGGCCACCCGGCCGGGGTCCTGCGGGACGGGGTCGCCCCCCGTCGACACGGTGTCGCGCAGGAGCCGCATCGCCGTGAGCGCGTCCTGAGGGGAGGGGCGCACGGCCAGGCGCCTGGGCCGTGAGACGAGCAGCGCGGAGGGCCGGCTCACGGCACGAGGCCCACTCGCTCGACGCCGTGCACATCAGCGACGTCCTGGACCGCATGTCCGAGGCTCACCGCCAGGTGCTGACCCTGCGCGTCCACGGCCTGAACCAGGGGGAGATGGCCGAGACCCTCGCCCTTCCCGTCGGCACGGTCCGCTCCCGGCTCCACCGGGCCCGCCGCCGCTTCCAGGAGGCGTGGCAGCCCACAGCCGCCTGCCCGCCGGCGACGGCCGTCTCACGAAGCGGACTCCCCACTCCTCCGCCCCCTGTTACGGTCAGCTGTGGCCGACAGCGAGGCACCCGTGATCTCGACATACTTCGGGACGTCGACCATCCACGTCACCGACGGCCGGTCGAGCCTCCTCGTCGACGGCTTCCTGACCCGCCCCCCGCTACTGCGGGTGGCGCTCGGGCGCATCGCCTCCGATAGCGGACGGATCGCCTCCGCCCTCGCGCGAGGCGACGTCACGCGGCTGGACGCGCTGTTCGTCGCCCACTCCCACTACGACCACGTCCTGGATTCCGCGGAGGTCGTCAGACTCCTCGGCGGTGGACTCCACGGCTCGCACTCCACCCTCAACGTGGGCCGTGGAGCCGGACTCCCCGAGCGGTCGATGACCGTGATCCACGACGGCGACCGGATCACCGTAGGCGCGTTCACCGTCCGCGTCCTCGAAGGACCGCACAGCCCCGGCGACCGGTACCCCGGCACGATCGACACCCCTCTGGTGCCACCCGCCAAGGCCCGCGACTACCGCACCGGCAACTGCTACTCGTTCCTGATCACCCACCCCACCGGAACGATGCTCATCCACCCGAGCGCGAACTACACACCCCACAAGTACGACGGTCTGGACGTCGACTTCCTCTACCTGGGAGTCGGCGCGCTCGGTGCCCGGACGCGGCGTTTCCAGGACGCCTACTGGCACCACGTCGTCGAGGCGACCCGCCCCGGCCACATCGTTCCGATCCACTGGGACAACTTCGGCCGCCCCCTCACCAGGAAGCTCCGCCCTCTGCCTTTCCTCTTCGACAGGTTCCGCCGCACGAGGAGACTCCTCGACCGCAGGACGGCCGCCGACGGCATCCCCTGGCACTTCCAGCAGCCCTTCGAACCCCTCACGCCCTTCCGCCTCCGCGAACCCGGACGCTGACACCCCCTCAATGCCGAAGAACCCGTGGGCCCCGGGTACGCGCACACGGCGCCCACCGCCCGAACCCGTCCCACTGTCCACGCGATCCGGCGCGGGCCAAGATCGACTGTCAGTGGCGGGTGGCACGGTAGGGACATCGAGTCGGAACGAGGGGGAGTTCTCATGTCCGGGAGCCAGAACTACATCAACCACGTCGCTCTTGTGCTGGACGCCAGTTCGTCCATGTCCCGCCTGAGTGGCAAGGTCGTCGAGGTCGCCGATCAGCAGATCGCCTATCTGGCGCGCAGGTCGCAGGAGTTGGACCAGGAGACCCGCGTCACGGTCTACGTCTTCGCGAACGAGGTGGAGTGCGTCATCTACGACAAGGACGTGCTGCGGATGCCTTCGCTGCAGCAGATGTACCGGGTCGGCGGAATGACGGCCTTGTTGGCGGCCACGCTGAAGTCGCAGCGGGAACTGGCGCAGACGGCGCAGCTGTACGGCGACCACAGCTTCCTGACGTTCGTCCTCACCGACGGGCAGGAGAACGCGAGCCAACGCTGCTCGGACACCCCCGCCCGGGACCCGCGCGCCCTGGTCAAGGCGGTCGCCGACATGATCGCCACGCAGGAGGACAACTGGACGCTGGCCGTTCTGGTGCCCGACCAGATGGGCAAGCGCGAGGCCATGCAGTACGGATTCCCGAAGGACAACATCGCCATCTGGGACGCCACCAGCACGCAGGGCCTCCACGAGGCGGGACAGGTCATCCAGGAGGCCACCGAGAAGTTCATGGTGGGCCGCACCCAGGGCATCCGGGGGTCGCGAGCGGTGTTCTCCACCGGTGCGGAAACTGTCAACAAGGACACCATCAAGGCCGCCGGTCTCGCCCCGGTCGACCCGTCGGCGTACGAGCTGATGCCGGTGACCCGCGACGCGGCGATCCGTGACTGGGTCATCGAATGCGGACACGTATACCGCACCGGCGGGGCGTTCTACCAACTGAGCAAGTCGGAGAAGATCCAGGCCCGCAAGCAGATCTCGGTGCTGGAGAAGAAGACGGACCGCGTCTACACAGGCCCCGAGGCCCGAGCCCTGCTCGGCCTGCCCGACGTGGAGGTCCGCATCAAGCCGGACCACAACGACGACTTCACGATCTTCGTGCAGAGCACCAGCGTGAACCGGAAGCTCGTGCCGAACACGCGCCTGCTCCTCATGCTCTGACACCGGGTCCCCCTTCGCGGGCCCCGGGAGACCATTCCCCCATCGAGCCGCCCTCCCCCGCATCCGTCGTCGCCCGGAGCGCCGCTGGCTGCGGGCGGCTCGGCCTGCGCGCCCTGGACTCGTGGAAAGCGCAGGGCTGTTGGCCTCATCGACGGTGCCGGGTGTCCTTCGCGGCAGCAGCCGGGTGCACCCACCCCCCCCGCGTGCGGCTGGCCGAAGGTGTCGAGGTGCGGGTTGGCTGGGAGTGGGGTACAGTTGATCTTGAAGGCGCCGGGCCGTTTCGATGGTGTGGTTGCCAGTGCGTTGGTGGTCCAAGGAAAGACGCCCCGCTTCCTGCGGGGAGATGCAGGTGCAAGGCCTGCCCAGCGCTCCACGAGAAGGGCCTCGTTCCTGTCGCGACAGGAACGAGGCCCTTTGTCGTAGGCCACCGGCGCGTGGGCTCGTGGGAGCGGTCTGCATGAGCAGACCGAGCGTCGGCACCGTGACGAGAAACCCGTCCACTCGTGGATACGCGCGGTCGTCTCGGCCTGGTCGATGCGATGGTCGCCGACTCCCACCGAGCCCCGGTACCGGGTGCCCGCCGTACGCGCTGACGTCGGCCGAGACGCCGTCCCCGGGGTGCTGTCAACCTTCGCGGGCATCACGCGGTCTTGCCGGATGACGTGCGCTACGAGGTTGTCGGCGTGCCCGCGCCGGCGGGACGAAGGGGATGAGGAGGGGATGGCGGCTATGCGGGCCACAGTGACCTGGGTCGACGTGCGAGAGGGAATGCCGGAGATCGGGATGCCTGTCGCGGTGGCGATCACCGGGCGGTACCCGGGGGAGGGCGACGACGGCGGCAGGGCGTCGGGTGAAGAGTTCTGGCTGGTGAGGACGATGTACTTCACGGACTGGTTCGAGTCGCAGGACGGCGTCACCCACTACGACTGCTTCGTCGATTCCGACGAGGTCGTACGCTTCCCCTACTCTGCGGACAGCGACGACAGCGTGACGCACTGGGCGGAACTGCCCACTTTGCCCGGCACGGAGGCGCATTTTCTCGCTGGGGAGGACGTGGGGCCCGCGCTGCGCAACGTCTGGGGCACCTCTGCCGGTGTATGAACCGTGGCGGGCTTGCCGGTTGAAGGGCCGGCTGGCCCCAGCCGATATCTTCTCGGGTTGCGTTCTGGCTCCGAGGCCCTGGGAGGAGACGTCGGGTGCACGTTCGACCAGGCGCAGGCACGCGGCGGTGGCGTCCAGGACGCGCAGGTCGGTGATGCTCCGTTCGACGACGTCCATGCCGGTGAGAAGCAGGGAACACCCGGACCTCCCGGCGAAGTCGCGCGGCGACGACGCGTCCGCGCGCTTCACCGAAGCCGATACGGGTGCCACGGCATGGGCTTGCCTCGTGGCCGCAGCAGGACCACCCCGTACACAGGGCCGCACCGGCGAACCCGCCCGCGTGCCCGACCGGACGTCCGGCCGCGGAGGTGGGTGAGCGCCCGAAGCTGCTCGCGGGTCTGCTGTGGACCAGCCCGGCTTGGTGGTGCTCGCCGGCCGGGGCTCTCGGCCTGACGCCGATGGCATGCAACGACGGCAGTGCCGGCGGCGCGCCTTCTCCCGGTAGTGGTTCGTCGTCGGCGGCCTCGTCGTCCTCCTCTCCGTCCGATGCCGCAGAGGGCAAGTCGGCGGGCACGCCCGCCCAGTCCGGTGTGAAGTGCACGGACCAGATCGACCATGCCGCTGACCCGCGCTCCAATGCCGAGATCAACTCGATCGGTGTGGAGACGGGTACCTGCCCGCCGGTCCACAAGAAGTGACGCACCCCGGTTCGAGGGCGTCGGGCGCGGTCGCCTGACGGTGTGCTGACGGACAGCGGCACGTCGCGCACTCGGGGCGCCGCGTCGGGCGATCACGGGCCCAGGGCTTGGGCCTGAAACCACGCATCGACAGGCTGCCGCAACTGCCGCCGAGGCAGCTGCGTCCTGGCCCGCCCGTGCGGCCCGACGGAGAAGCCCGAGGCCGACGGCCGTGCCGGACAGGCCACGGCCACCCGTCCCGCCTTCCCCGTAGCGCAGGCGCGCATGTCCGGCCGTGCGAGTCAAGCGCCTGCGCAGGCGGTGGAGGGCGACGGTGGGATGGCCGAGTGACACCGGCGACGTACCGATCACCCCACGGGTACGCCTGCCGCCCACCGTGCCGTTGCACCCGCCCGACGGGCACCGGCCGGACCACCTCGACCGGGTCCCCACCGCACCCGACCGCGTGGCCGCCCCACCCGCCGGCCGACCATGCTGAACGCTCGGCCGGGGAAACCCCGGCCGAGCGCCTTTCGGAACCGCCTGCCCCTCACGTCAACGCTCACGGGAGGACCCGAGGCCCGGGATCAGGGAGTTCGCGTGACCTGGGCCAGGAGCCGGGTGAGGGTGTCCGCCCAAGTGAGGATGGTGCGTTCGTCGAAGAGGTCCGTGGAGTACTCGAAGGTGATGGTGAGTTCCTCGGGGCCGGGGACCACGACCACGTACAGCTCGTTGCGGGCCACCCTGGACGTCGGGAGGTCGCGTACCGAGGCGGACACGGAGTGCATGGCGAGGGTGGGTGGCGGTGTGGTGACCACGGTGAACAGCACCGTCGGGAAGAAGGAGCCCTCCGTCTCCTCCGAGACCAGTTCCACCACTTCGGTCAGGGGCAGGTCCTGATGGTCGAGCGCGGTGAAGAGTGCCGCGCCCACTTGCTTCACCAGATCGGCGAAGGCGTCGGCCTCGCTCAGCCGGGCACGGAGCAGGACGGCGTCGCCCAGCAGGCCCACCACACCGGACCGTTCCCCGGCGGTGCGGTTCGCGCTGGACGCGGCCAGCACCACATCGGGCAGGCCGCCGCACAGCCCGCCGGCCCAGGTCGCGAATGTCGCGGCCAGCACGACGTACGGCGTCGTCCCCAGGCGGGTGGCGGTCTCGGCGACCTGCCCGGGAACGTCCCCGCCGACGCGCCAGGTGTGCACGGCCCCCTCGCCGGACAGCTTCGCCGGCCGAGGCCGGTCGTAGGGGAGCGGCAGACGCAGGGGTACGCCGCCGAGTTCGGCGTGCCAGAACTGTTCGAGCTTCGCCCTGCGGCTCCCGCTCAGCGCGTGCTCCGCCCGGGCGCAGTCCGTGAACTGCACCGTTGGCGGCGCCGGACGCTCCCTGGAGCCCGACCGGCGGGCGTCGTACAGCTCGCGCAGTTCGCGCCAGACGACTCCCATGGACCAGCCGTCGCACACGGCGTGGTGGAAGACCGTCACCAGTACCCAGCGATCCGGGCCGAGCCGCGCCAGCCGGAAGCGGAACAGGGGCGCGCGGTCCATCGCGAACGGGCGCGTGGCCTGCTCCAGGCACCACTGCTCGACCGCTTCGTCACCGGCCCGTGCCGTCAGGTCGTCCACTGCCAGCTCCACGGGCACGCGGGCCAGCACCTCGAATCGGTGCCGCCCGTCGCGGAACGAGGCTCTGCCGCGCAGCGCGTGATGGCGGCCCACCAGGTCCTCCAAGGCTCCTGCCAGGTGCCCGGGGTCCAGCTCTCCCCGCAGGTCGACGCGGTGCGCGACGTTGTAGACCGCGGGGTCGGAGTGGGCGTGATGCCGGTGCCACAGCCTGCGCAGCGTGGAGGTCAGCGGCACCGAGTCGACCACCTCGCCGACGGGCGCGGGCCGGTCACCGCGTTCCGCGAGGGCGCGGATCGTCGGGTTCAGGAAGAACTCGGCCATGGACAGCTCGACGTCCAGCTGCTCCGCCATCCGGTTCAGTACTCTGATCGCGCCCAGGGAGTGGCCTCCGAGTTCGAAGAAGGACCGGGTGACCGGCACCTCGCGCACACCGAGTTCCTCGCACCACAGGTCGTGCAGGGCCTCTTCCGCAGCGGTGGCGGGCAACTCGTCCTCGCCCGGGGCCACGAGGTCCGGCCCCGGCTCGGGCAGCGCCGCACGGTCCAGCTTGCCCGAGGTGTTCACCGGCAGGCGGCCGAGGCGCACCCAGTGGCGCGGTACCAGATGGCTGGGGAGCACCGCCGAGAGCGCCGCCCTCAGCTCTCGCAGGTCGGCCTCCGGCTCCGTGGGCACCACGTAGGCGACGAGTTCGTGGTCGCCGTGCTGGTCGCGCCGGGAGACGACGGCCGCGTCCCGCACACCCGGCAGGGCACCCAGCGCCGTCCGCACCTCGGCCGGCTCGACCCGGTGGCCCCGGATCTTGACCTGGTCGTCCGTCCGGCCGCAGTACTGGAGGGTGCCGTCCGTGCGCCAGCGCCCGAGGTCGCCGGTCCGGTACAGCACGGAGCCCGAGCCGTCTGCGAGGAACGCGTCGGCCGTCTCCGCCGGCCGGGCGTGGTAGCCGTACGCCACCGGGGCCCCGCCCACGTGGATCTCTCCGACCGCCCCGGGCAGCACCTTCCGCCCGACGCCGTCGAGCAGGGTGATCCGTGCGCCCGGCACCGGCGTGCCGACCGGTGGCCACGTCCCGCCGTCCGGGTCGACCCGGTGCGAGGTGACGATGACGGAGGTCTCCGTCGGCCCGTACTGGTTGTACAGCGCGCATCCGGGGTGCGCGGAGAGGAACCGGCGGATCGCGGGCGTCAGGTGCAGCGCCTCGCCCGCCGAGAACAGCTCGCGCAGCGAAGGCAGCTCGGGGCCGGTCTCCAGGACGTACCTGAGCGGGGTGCACGGCATGAACAACCGCTCCACGCCGTGGCGCCGCACCACCTCGGCTACCGCCGCCGCGTCGTGCCGCACCTCGTCCTCGATCAGCACCAGTTCCGCCCCGGCGCACAGCGTCGTGAAGATCTCCTGCACGCTCACGTCGAAAGCGGGCGACGTCCACTGCAGGGTGCGCAGCGGGGAATGGCTCCGCCGGTGCCCCCGCACGAGGTTGACCGGCCCACGGTGCGGCACGACGACCCCCTTGGGGAGACCGGTCGAGCCCGAGGTGTACATGCAGTACGCGGGGTCCTCGGGGCGTGCGCCGGCGTCCGGGGGACTCGTGGCGAGACCGCCGTCGACCTCCTCCACCAGGCGCACGGGCAGGTCCGCCTCGTCCGCCCCGAGACCGGCGTGCCCGGCGAGGACGGAAGCGGTGGTCAGCAGCAGCACGGGCGAGCCGTCGTCGAGCAACGCGGACAGCCGCGGGGTGGGCAGCGACGGGTCCAGCGGCAGATACGCGGCGCCGCTCTTGAGCACCCCCAGCACCGCCGCGATCAGCTCCGGGCCGCGCGGCAGCAGCAGCGCCACGCGCTCGCCCGGCACGGCCCCGCGGGCGCGCAGGTCATGGGCGAGCATGTTGGCGCGGCCGTCGAGCTCGCCGTACGGGATGCTCCGCGCCCCGCTCACCAGGGCGACGGCCTGCGGGGCCCGCCGCGCCTGACGCTCGAACAAACCGTGCAGGGTGTCCTCGACGACGGGCGGCGCCTGGTCCAGACCTCCCAGCTGTTCGAGAGCCGTGCGGTCGGCGCGGGTCAGGGCGGTCAGTTCGCCCAGCGGAGCGCCGGGGTCGTCGAGGGCCCGGCGCAGTACCTCTTCCACGTAGTGCGTGAAGCGGGCGACGGTGGCCTCGTCGAACAGGGCCGTGTCGTACTCGACCATGAACCGCACGCCGTCGCCGTGGTGGGTGAAGTAGACGCTCAGGTCGAAGGGGGCCCGCGCGCTCGGCACGTCGATCAGCGTCGCCGCCGGCCTGGACGGGCCGAACTCCACCTCACCCGCGTTCTCGTACTCCACCATCACCTGGAACAGCGGGTTGCGCCCCGGGTCCCGGCGCGGGCCGAGCGCCTCCACCAGCTCGTCGAAGGGGACCCCGCTGTGCTCGAAGGCCGCCGCCCCGCCGGCGCGTACCCGGTGCAGCAGGGTGGGGAAGTCCGGGTCGCCGGCGAGGTCGATGCGGAGCGGGACGGTGTCGAGGAAGAGGCCGACATGGTGCTCGGCGCCGGCGGGCCGGGTGGTGAGCACGGTACCGAGCACCATGTCGTCCTGGTTGCTGAGCCGGCCGAGCACCGCCGCGACGGCGCCGGTCAGGGCCATGAAGACGGTGACCCGGGTCCTGGCCGCGAACGCCCGGAGCGCCCCGGTGAGTTCCGTGTCCAGCTCGCGCGTGAGGCTCGCCCCTGCCCCTGATCTGACCGGGGGACGCGGCCGGTCGGTGGGAAGAGCCAGCTCCGGGGCGCCGGCCAGTTCGCGCCGCCAGAAGGCGAGGGACGCCGCCTGGTCGGCCGGACGGGGCGGGGCCACCCGCGGCGGTGGCGGCGGCACGGGGGCGCCGTGCTCCGCCCGGTAGCAGGCCGCGAGATCGCGGACGAGTACCGCTGTGGAGGCCGAGTCGAAGACGATGTGGTGGGCCAGGAGGAACAGCAGGTGCCGCTCGTCGGACAGGCGCAGCAGCCGCGCTGTCACAAGTGGCCCCTCGCGCAGGTCGAGGAGCCGACGCCCCTCCGTGGCGAGCGCGGCGCTCAGCGCCTCCTCCACCGTGGCCCCCGTGCGGTCCTCCACCGGGCAGTCCAGCCGGACCCGTTCGCGGACCTCCTGGTACGGGACGCCGCCGTCGTCCAGGAACACCGTGCGCAGGGCCGGGTGCCGGTCGGCGACCCGCTGCAGGGCACGGCCGAGGGCGGACGGGTCCAGCGGCCCGTCCAACAGGACCGCCTTGGGCTCGTGGTACATGCTGGTCCCCGGGTGCAGTTGCTCCAGGAACCAGATGCGGCGCTGCGCGGGAGTGAGCGGCAGCCGCTCGGGCTGGGGCGACGCCCGCTCCGTGCCGCCGGGTCCCGCGTGACGGCGAACCCGGTCGAGCACCGGCAGCGCGGCCAGGACCTTGTCCTTCGGGACGCCGAAATCGACGAAGCAGGCGATCTCGTCCGCTCCGGCCGCCACCAGGCCGCGGACCGTCTCGGCGGCCGCGTCCTCGTCACCGATCAGGGCCCGCGAGGCGCAGTAGCGCTCGTAGGCCCGTTCGAGCAGGAACTCCACGTCCTCCTCGGGCGTGGTGTCGAGGTCGGCGGTGAGACCGAGACTGTTGGTGACCTGGCCGAACAGGGAGAGCGAGGAGCGCAGGTACGACACGAACGGCCGGTACGCCTCCGCCCGCGCGCGGTCCCCGTCCTCGTCGAGGTACGTGTGCACCAGTACCACCACCCGGCCGGTCTGCGGGTCGAGCCCGTGCTCGGCACGGGTGCGGCGGTACAGGGCGATGTTCTCCGCCAGCTGCTCGACCGTCTGCGTCATCAGGTTGGTGACCACCCCCAGGTCCTCGGCGGCGGCCCGGCGATAGCTGTCCGGGTTCCCCACGACCGCCACGTACAGGGGGAGTTCGCGCTGAAGAGGAGCGGGGTGCAGACGGACCTCGACGTCCTCGCCGTCACCGGCGGCCACCGGCAGCGGCTGCCCCGACCAGAGCCGGCGCACGGTCTCCAACTGCTCGTACATCACCTCGCGGTGGCGCCCGAAGTGCTGTGGGGCGAGTGAGAAGTCGGTGGCGTGCCAGCCGCTCGCGACGCAGAGGCCCGCTCGGCCGCCGGAGATGTTGTCGACCATCGACCACTCCTCGGCCACCCGCACCGGGTGGTGCAGGGGCAGCACGACCGAGCCCGCGTGCAGCCGGACGTGCCGGGTGCTCGCGGCGAGCGCCGCGGCGAGCACGGAGGGATTGGGGAACAGCGCGCCGAAGGAGTTGAAGTGGCGCTCGGGAAGCCACAGCGCGTGGAAACCGTGTGTGTCGGCGTACTTCGACGCCTCCATGATCAGCGCGTACTTGTCGCGGTCGGCGCCCTCGGGGTAGTCGCCGAAGAAGTACAGACTGAAGTCGCACCCCGGGACGGAGCCAGGCGCGCGCCGCTCGCCGTGCTCCTCCGGTGCGGCGGGCGGGGAGGCCACCGGCGCCGCGGGTACGGCCGGTGCCGGGGGAGCGGGCCGGGGCTGAGGGACGGCCCGTGTGGGCGGGTCGGCGGGTGCCGGTGCCCGGGGCGCCGCGGGCGGGGCCTTCGTGGACGCGAGGACGTCGAGCTGCCGGGACATCACGCCGGTCACCTGGTCGATGAGGTGCTCCGTGAGCTTCAGCTGCTGCCCCAGCAGCTCGTGCAGCCCGGTGGCGGCCCCGGATTCCGGAACGGGGAAGGCTGGTGCCGGTGGTGCCGGTGGTGCCGGTGGTGCCGGTGAGGCAGGGGCGGGCGCGGGCGCCTCTTCCCCGTGCGGTCGCGGGCGCGCCGCCTGCGGCTGCCGCTCCGCGTCCCCGGGTGCTCCGGCGGGAGCCGGGGCCGGCGCGGCGCCCAACTGCGCCAGGCGTTCGGCCAGCGCGCGCGGGGTGTCGGCGGTGGAGAACAGCTCCCGTACCGGGACACGTGCGCCGTACCGCTCCTCCAGCTCCGCCGTCATGCCCATCAGCGCGAGCGAGTCCGCGCCCAGCTCGAAGAACGAGGTGTCGGGCCTGACGTCCGGCACCGCCAGGCCGAGCTTGCCGGCGGTCAGACGGCGTACGTGGTCGAGCAGTTCGTCCGGCATGGCGTTCTCCTTCGAAGGGGTGGCCGGTGGCGTGCCCGGACGCGGCACCGGTCGCCTGCGCAGAGGGTGCCCCGGCAGCGGGACCCTGCCCCCGCCGTTGTCGACCGCTGCCCACTCCAGATCGGCACCCCTGCGGTACAGCGAACCCAGCGACATCAGCAGACCGCGTGTCTGCTCCTCGGTGTCCCGGCCCGCACCCTGCCCGCCGAGCCAGCGGCTCCGCGGTACGCAGTGGCGGCCCAGACCGGTGAGCGTGTCCCCCGCACCGAGCTCCAGGAAGTCCTCGCAGCCCTCGCCCGCCGCCGCGGCCATGGCCAGGTCGAACCGGACGGGGCCGCGCGCCTGGTGCAGGAGGTAGCCGACGTCCGGCGTCCAGCCCACCGGGCGCACCCGCCCGTCGGCGGCGGTCACCATCGGCGTGTGCAGGGGACTGTACGCCGCCTTCTCGATGTGCGGACGGAACGCGTCCAGAGCCGGTTCGACGGCAACCGAGTGGAACGCCCGGTCGACGGGGAGTGCTCGCCACCGCACGCCCTCCCGGTCCATCAGGCGCACCGCCTCCTCCAGGGCGTCCGGCGGGCCGGAGAGCACCTGTGCGCGTGGCCCGTTGAACGCCGCCACGACGGCCCCCGCGGCCCGCGCGACACGCTCCGCCTCCGCCGGCCCGGTCCGCGCGGCGAGCATGCCGCCCGGGGAACAGGACGTCCCCATCAGCCGCCCGCGCCACGCCGTCAGCCGCAGTCCGTCGTCGAGCGTGAGGGCGCCTCCTGCGTACAGGGCCGCGTACTCGCCGACGCTGTGACCGAACAGCAGGGCCGGGCGCACCCCGGCGGCGCGCCACACGTCGGCGAGCGCCGCCTGGTGGGCGAAGAGGGCGGCCTGCGCAGTGTCGGTGGGCCACATGCCGTCGTCGGCGGAACCGTCCAGCAGCAGGGGGAGCAGCGTGCCGCCGAACGCGTCGGCGTACAGCTCCTCGCACCGGTCCAGCACCCGCCGGGCGACCGGGTGGGCGGAGTACAGCCCGCTCGCCATGCCGCGCCGGCCGCTGCCCTGGCCGGCGAAGGCGAACGCCAGCGGGCCGAGCGGGGTCGGAGGTCCGGCCTCCCGGTCGTCCAGGGCGTCGGCCAGCTCCTCGGCGGTCCGGCCGACGGCCGAGGTCCGCGAGGCCCGGTGGGGCCTGCCGAGCGCCATGGTGGCCGCAACGTCCGCCGCGGCGAGGTCCGGCTCCTTCCGCAGCCGGTCGCGGAGCAGACCGGTGAGCTCCTCCAACGCCTCCGGGTCACGGGCGGACACCGGGACGAGCACCGGCACTTCGGGCGTGAGGGGAGCGGCCCGTACGGGGGGCTCCTCCAGCACCACGTGCGCGTTGGTGCCACCGACCCCCAAGGCGCTGACCCCGGCCCGGCGCGGCACCCCCTCCCGCGCGGGCCACTCTCTCAGCTCGGTGCCCAGGACGAGGGGCCCGCCGTCCAGCCGCAGCTCGGGATTGGGCCGTGCCAGGTGCAGTGTGGGCACCAGGGTGCGGTGGCGCAGCATGAGGACCGTCTTCAGGAAGCCGGCCATCCCGGCGCAGCTGTCGAGATGTCCGATACTCGGCTTCACCGAGCCCACCGTGCAGAATCCGGTCCGCCGAGTGCCTTCCCCCAGCGCCCGGCCCAGCGCCTCCAGCTCCACCGGATCGCCGAGCCGGGTGCCCGTCCCGTGGGCCTCCACGTACGAGATCGTCTCCGCGGGCACGTCGGCCCTGCGCAACGCCTGGCGCACGACTTCCACCTGGCCCGCGACACCGGGCGCGCTGAAGCCGACCTTGCCCGCCCCGTCGTTGTTGACGGCGGAGCCCAGAATGACCGCGTGCACCGAGTCGCCGTCGGCCAGCGCCCGGTCGAGCCGCTTGAGCAGCACGGCCGCGACACCGTTGCCGCCGACCGTGCCGTCCGCCTCCGCGTCGAAGGCCCGGCAGCGCCCGGTGGGGGACAGGACCGACCCGGGGTGGCTGCGGTAGCCGCTCTCCTGCGGCAGGTGGACGGCCGCCGCGCCCGCCAGCGCCATGGACACCTCGCCGCTCAGCAGCGCCTGCACGGCCAGGTGGACGGCGACCAGTGAGGTGGAGCAGGCCGTCTGCACGCCGATGGCGGGGCCGGTGAGGCCCAGCCGGTAGGCGACGCGGGAGGCGAGGAAGTCGGACTCCCGTCCGATGGCCGCCTGCATAGCCGCGGCAGGGTCCTCCGGTGCCGAGGGCGCGTGAGCCGCCGGCCGGCTCTGATGGCCGTAGAGGTGCATGCCCGCGCCGGCGAACACGCCGGTCCTCGTGCCCGCCTCGGGTGCCGCGTAGCCGCCGTCCTCAAGCGCCTCGTGACAGCACTCGAGGAAGAGCCGGTGCCCGGGATGGGTGAGGCCCGCCTCCACGGGGCTCATCCCGAAGAAGTCCGGGTCGAAGTCGTCGACCCGGTCGACGACACCCCCGACCGGTACGAGGCCGGGGGCGCGCCGCTGCTCCAAGGACACACCGGCGGCGGCGAGCTGCTCCTCGTCGAAGACCCGCACGCTGTCCACGCCGTCGCGCAGGTTCGCCCAGAACCGGTCGGCCGAGTCCGCGCCGGGAAAACGCAGCGACAGGCCGATGACCGCGACCCGGCGCTCGGCCGCGTCGTCCGCCGGAGCGGTGGACGCGAGCTGCGGCGGGACGGCGGGGGCGGAGCCCAGGTGCGCGGCGAGCGCCGCGGCCGTGGGGTGCTCGAACAACGCGGTCTGGGGGACGGGCACCGCGAGCCGGGTTTCGAGGCGGGAGCGGAGCCGGGTGAGGAGCAGAGAGTCCAGCCCCAGCTCGTAGAACGGCACGCGCGCGTCCACAGGGCGCCCGAGCAGGACGCCGATCTCCTCGCACACCACCCCCGTCAGGTCGTCGGAGGCACCGCCGCCGACGACCTGACCGGTACCGGTCGGGAAGCCGCCGGTGATCAGCTTGTGGCGCAGCTCGGCGCGGCGCACCTTGCCGGCGGGGGTCCTCGGGAAGTCACCGTGCGCGACGGGCAGGACGTGAGTGGCGGTCAGACGCAGCCGGGAGAACAGCTCCGCCTTGACCTCCCGCACGATCCGCGGGTCCTCATCGGCGCCCCGGCTCACGAAGAACACGGCCAGCCGCTCCGTACCGCTGTCCTCGTCCGGCACACCGCACGCCGCGACCTCACCCTGGCGGACTCCCGCGACGGAGGCCGCCGCCCCCTCCACCTCGTGGCAGTACACGTTGTTCCCGTTGACGACGATCAGGTCCTTGCGCCTGCCGGTGATCACGACCTGCCCCTCGTCGAGGAAGGCGAGGTCGCCCGTCTCCAGCCACTCCCGCCCGGCGGGAAAGGCGTCCGCGTCCGCCTCCGGGTTGTTCACGTAGCCGGGCGTGACACGGGCGGGGCTGCGCACCTGGAGGCGGCCAATCCTGCCGGGCGGCGCGAGTCGGCCGCGGTCGTCCACGACCCGCAGGGTGACTCCGTGCGCCGGCGAGCCGGCGGCGACGAAGGTGGCGCACTCCTCCTCCGGAGTTCGCGCGCCGGCCCGCACCAGGTCGCCGCCCAGGCTGCTCTTGAGCAGCCGGTGCACGGTGCCGGGCCGGTCCAGCCGCCCGTAGGCGACGGCGGTGACCGTCTCGGCCATCCCCCACACCGGCACGATGTGCCCCTCCCGGACCCCGGATGCGGCGGTGGCGTCGAGGAAGCGGCGGAGCACCGGCAGCACGATCTGCTCGCCGCCGCACAACAGCGTCTTGAGACCGCTCAGATCCCGGGCGCGGGGCGGCCCTTCGGCGAGGGCGTCGGCGACCAGCCCGTACCCGAACGTCGGTGCCCAGCTGTGCTGCGCCTCGTAGGTCTCGACGAGGTCGAGCCAGCGCAGTGGCTCGGCCAGGACGTGGTCGGTCGGTGCGTGGACGTTGGTGCACCCCGCGAAGACCGCCAGCAGGTGGTACAGCAGGAACGCCCCGCTGTGGTCGACGGGCAGCCAGTTCACCATCGTGTCGTCCGGCCCTACGTCCAGTGTCCGCCGGGCGCTCGCGGCGAAGTCCGTCAGACCGGCGTGGGTGAGCCGCGCCGCCTTGGGCACACCGGTGCTGCCGGACGACAACATCAGCAGCGCGACGTCGCTCCCGGCCGGCTCGACGAGGCCCTCGGCGGGGGGCGTGTCCAGGCACGCCCCGGCGACCGCCACCCGCAGGTGGGGAGCGGCGACGGCCAGCTCCCGCGCCCCCGGGCCGTCACTGAGGACCAGAGGCGCGTCCAACGTCGCGCAGGCGTGCAGCAGGCGTTCGTACGCGGGCGAGCCGGGAACGGCCCGGTCCGCGATCGCCGCGGGCCTGGCGCCGCCCAGGAGACAGGCCCAGAAGGCGGGGAAGAACTCCGCGAGGGGTAACCCGCACAACACCACGTCGTCGCCGGCCCGCAGCCCTCGTGCCCGTAGCCCGGCGAGGAGCCCGCGGGCCTGGGAGAGCAGCTCACCGTAGGACAGGCTGGTCGGGGTACCGTCCGGCGCGATCGTGACGACTGCGGCGCCGGTGGCCGCGTCGGCGGCGCGCAGCAGGGCGTCCACGGCGGTGCGTGGGTCGTCCTCGGTGTACTCCTGCTCAGGCCCCCGGCAGAGTGCCTGACCTCGGACTCGTTCCATGCGTGCCCCCTTCTGATCCGCTGGTGGGTGACGGCGACCGGGGCACTGCGGCGGCGAACAGCAGCAGGAGCAGCGCTCCGCACACCGCCGCACCGTGGAAGATCCCGACCACCGTCAGGGCGGGCAACGTTTCGAGAGCTGCCGCGGCGAGCACTGTGCCCACGGCGAAGCCGGCCGTCTCCGCCGTGGCGGACATGCCGAACAGGCGGCTGCGCTGGCGGTCCGACGCTGCCTGGAGGCGCGAGGTGAAGACGATCTCGGTCCAGCCGTCCGCGAAGCCCGCGCAGGCGGCGACCGCCATGAGGCCGGCGTCGGGCAGACCGGTGAACGCCGCCACGAAGAACACCGACATCGCCAACGTACCCAACGCGAAGGCGCGTTCGCCCCACGCCGGCCCCTTCGCGGCACGTTTCAGCACGAAGTGCGCGACGATGGTGCCGATCGCCCACGCGACCCAGAACCGGGTCATGAACAGCGCGGGACCCGACGGCTCCGAGGCGTGCGCGACCACGGGCAGTGCGACGTTGTGCGAGGAGGACGCGAGGGCATCCACCCCGCGAAGCACGATCATGCCGAGCAGCAGCCCGGGAAGCCCGGCCGCGCCACGCCACGGAAGCCGGCGCCCCGGCCGCTCGGCGTCCTCTCTCCGGCCGCCCTCCTCCAGGCCGTGCTCCTCGCCGTCCGTACGCGGCCGCAGGACCAGCAGGGCTCCCGCGGAGACCGCGAAGCTCGCGGCGTTGACGGCGAAGGCGGTCCCGTAGCCGCCGAACGCGATGACCGGGGCGGCCGAGGCGAATCCCAGCACGGTGGCGATCGACCGCCCCGTGACCAGCAGTCCGTTGGCCCGGGTACGGAATTCCCGGCCGACCATGGCGGGGACCGCGCTGCGCAGGGCGACGGTGAAGCAGGTGTTCCCCGCGCCCATCACGACGACGGCGCAGCCCAGCAGCCATGCCGGCGTGCGGGCGGCGCACAGGGCGAGGACGGTCATGGCGAGACCTTGGGCGACGTCCGCGCCGATCATCACGCGCAGGCGGCTGGTCCTCGCCGACAGGGCCGCCGAGCTGAGCCCGGCGACGAAGCCGGAGAGCAGGCGCAGCGCCATCACCGCGCCGACCCCGAAGGCGGTGCCGGTGACCTGGTACGAGAACAGGCTCAGCGCGATCAGGTTCAGGTAGTTGCCGTACCCGGACACCGCGTACGCGCAGACGACCGCGCGGAAGCGCCCGTCCGTCCCGCTGCCCTGCCCCCCTCCGGGTTCGCGCGCGCCCGCCGGTCCTCGTTCCGAGGTTCCCGCAGGTACGCCGGCGGCCTTCGTCGCCACCGGCCGGGACTTCCGCCTCACGTGTTCGCCACGAGGGCCCCGGCGCGCAACTCCTCCAGCGCGTCGGCCACCTGACGGCCCCCCTCAGTGAGCAAACCTTCTCCCCGATGCCGATGCCGATGCCGATGCCGAGCCGGTGCTGTCGCGAAAGTACCGGAACGCCTCGGTGCCGTGCCGACCGCGGAAGCCGGCCATCTTCGCGCCGAACGTCCAAGGAATTCTGCCAACGATCATACAGAATAGGGGACTTGCGCTTCCCGGGCGGTGCGGGGCGAGGCCGCCTCGGGTGCGCCGCGCTGCGGCTGCCGCCGTGCTCGCCGTCCGTTTCCGGCTGGCTGGTGGGCGTCGGTTCGATGACGTGAACTCGTCCGGTACGAATGCCTCCGGCGGCCCACGCGGCCGTGATCGTCTTGCCGGACCCGGTGGCGGAGACCACCGGCACCCCGATCTCCAACATCCTCTCCCGTGCGTCGACGCCGGTCACCGCGGCCCGCGCAGCCGCCATCCCCTCCCCACACCCGCTAAGGCCCTTTGCACCGGCTGCCCGGTGCGCACCGAGTGCCTTGCCTATGCCCTCGACCACCGGATCGACCATGGAATCTGGGGTGGCATGACCGAGCGCGAACGGCGCTCCCTCCTGCGACGCCGACCGCTGGTCACCTCCTGGCGCCGCCTGCTCGAAGCGGCCCGATCAGAACATGAACGCATCGTCCGGTCCGACGACGAGCAGCCCTGGAACGCCACGGGGTGATCACCCCCGCTCGCACAATGCCTTCGGATCCCGCGTCACCGCAATGCGGTCGCCGGACGGAAAGCGCGAGAGCGGCGCTGTCGGTGGCGCCTGACAGGATTCACCGATGGAGATCAGCCACGCGTTACGCCACCCCGTGAAACAGCAGCGCCTCGACCAGGCCCTCGGCGACAAGACGGACCGTGTCCAGGAGCGTTTCGAGGACGTCTACCAACGCGGCTACCCGATGCGCGTGATGCTCGAGGAACTCGGGCACGAGCTGCTCGACCACGTCGCAGCGCGCACCACCCAGGACCCCGACCTCGACGACGAGCGCACCCGCCTCACCCTGCTCACCGCTGCTGAATGCCGCCTGGGCGTGCTGGACCGGGGCTGCTTTCCCCACGGCGACTGGGAGATCCCCTTGCCTTTGACCGGGACGCGTCTGACCAGCGAGGAGCTGGACTACGACGAGACGCACGACGCGACCGACACGGTCACCGCCCGCACATGGGTCGACGCCTTCGACATCTGCGTCGCCAGCGGTCTGGTGCGGGACTGGGAACGGGTGATCGGTCTGCTCCTACGCAACGACTTCGCGCCCGCCCTGCGCAACAACCTGCCCCACGCCGGCCGGGACTCCGTCTCCGATCCGGCCGACCTCGCGCACATGGATGCCCTGTGCGGCTACCTGACGCCGGCCCGGGGGCACCTGCCCCGCGACTGGCCGCAGGTGACGCTGACGAAGCCTTCGACGGACGAGCGACTGGACGCGGCCCTCGCCCTGGACGCCGGCCACGCGGTCAGCCCCGATCAGCGCCTGCTGCGCGTCCTGCTCGCCGACGATCAGAGCGCGTTCGAGCGGGCCTTGGACGAACGGCTGGCGCAGCACCGTGCCGGTGTCGGGGAGAGCCCCGCGCCCGGAACGTTGCTCCCCCTGGGCGCGGTCGCCTTGGCCGCACTCGCCGTACAGGTGCACGGCTGGGACCTGCAGACCAGGTCCGCCTACCTTCCGACCTCGCTCGTGAAGCCGCCTGCCCCTGTCGGCTCCTGACCTGGCACGCCGATCAGCACAGTCGTTGCCCGGCCGCCGAGCTGCACCACGTCCACTTCCGCGTCGACGTACCCGAACTCGCGGGCCATGCGCACCAACGCCTCCCGAAGCAGGATCTGGCGCTCCGCGCCGGCCCATGGCCGGCGCGGCGATGATGGTCACAGCCATCCGCGATCTGGGGTCGCCGTCGTTGGAGCCGAGCGGCGCCAGATCGACGAGCGTGTCCAGGACCGGCAAGGCGGCGTTGTCCGCGGGCTGTTCGCACGTCATCCGCAGTTCGGTGGTGGGCGGGGCGGCCCACGACAGCCCGGCCAGTCGCCGACGACGTCGGGCAACAGCTCGGCAGCAGTCTCCCACGCGGCGAGCAGCACGGCCTGGACCTCGCCGAAGCCCAACCGCGTGTCCCAGCCGGGGCCAAGAGCTGCTGCCCAGGCCTCCGCGTCCTCGATCAGGACGTCCGCGCAGACGACCACAGTGGACTCCATCGTGGTGGGCAGGGCGAGCATGACGGATGCCGTCAACGCCGGGCCGCCGTGCGATCCCGCGATCGTGCACGAGTAGCCGACAGAACGGGCCGAGTTGCCGAAGGGCCCCCGTTCCCAGCGAGCGGCGGGCAGATCCGCGCCTCGGCGCATGGACAGCATGGTCACCGCCCCGGCCACGACGCTGTGCGGAAGCTGCTGCTCAAGCAGCGTGCGCCGGGGCTTGCTGATCTCCAGCCGGCCCGCCTCGGCCCAGGGCAGGTTCACCATGGCGCGCAGGCGCAGCGCCGGCGTCTGGCGGGAGGTCCCGATCTCGGCCGACCGGCCCTGGTTGAGGCTGAAGCGGGGGAGCGGCTGCCACCGCCACACGCCGCGCCCCGAACACGTCAGGCGGCCCGCGCCCCAGGATCCGCCCTCGACTTCCACACTCCGGGAGTCGGCCGCGATCACCCACGGTGTGATCCGTGTCCTCAGGCGGGCGGGGCAAGCCGATGGCGGCGAGCGGGCTCTGGCCCCGTGCATGCCGGCCGGCTTCGACGATCGCCTGCCAGACGGGCACGGCGACGACGACCGGAGGGCATCCGGCCACCAGGCACAGCACCCAGCCAGGCTCGCCGTCCCGTTCGTGGTGCAGATCCTGCAGAGCGGCCGAGCCCTGCGCCCACGCCTCTCCGGCCGGCTGGCCCAGCCCCGCTTCGGTCAGTTGCTCGTAGGCCGTACGCATCTCCCGCTCGCGGTCGGGCAGGCTCTGCCCGACCCGCAGCCCGTCACCCGGCCCGGCTTCCGAGACGGCATGCCGTACGAGCTCGATGAGGGCCTGGGCGGTGGGCATCCCTGAGGCCCGGACACCGGGCGGAGCGCAGCTGCTGGATCTCGCTCCGTGGCAGCCAGTACGTGCTATCGCCGTCCCGCATCGGCACGGCGACCGTGTCCGTGCGCGGCGAACCGGGTTTGCCCACCGGCGCCGGCACGACGAAGAGCGTGTCGACTGCCCGGGCGGGGACGTCGATGAACAGCACCCGCTCGCCGTCCGCCCCGGACCATCCGATCCGCACGCCGCGAGGAGCCGGTGTGATCCGTTGACGGATCAGCTTGCGGATCTGGTCCACGTTAACGGCGGCCGGATCGACTCCGACGATGTGCGCCAAGACCTCCTCGTCGTGGTCGGGGCGGGTGGCGATGCCGATGACGATGACTCCGCCGCCCCCGTTGGCGAACGCCGCGACGTCCTTGGTGAGCTCCTCGACCGCCTTGGGGTCCGCCAGCTGGTACGGGCCGCTCTTCGCGTCGACCCACGGCCCTCGCGCAATCCGAGCAGAGAGCCCGGCTCCTGGGCGTCCCGCGCGGCCAGCACACCCTTCAGATCCTTCACCATCCCGGCAGTATCCACCGCTACACACCGCGGTCCACCAGATCGGAAGTTCACGCTTACTCACGGCCGCTAAACCGTCGTCCGATCCGCTTACAAGAAAGTTCGCGACGGCTGTCACACGCACCGGCGATCCCACACCTGTAGCAGGTGAGACCGCTACCGACGTAGGAGAGCAACGATGATCACCGACCCTCGACCTCGACGCATTGCTCGGGATGTCTTCCACGACGACGAGGGGCCCGAGTACACCTTCCCCGGGGAGGTACGCCGCTGGGCCACGGGTGAGCCCTTCCGGCTGGCCACCGAAGAGTGCCAGGACGACACCTTGATTCCCACTGCGGTCGAGAGCCAGGCCATGGGCGCGAGGCACTCCTGCTCGATGCCCTGCTCTCCGAGTACGGTCTGCACCGACCGGCGCTGACCGGCGGCCCGTTCGGGATCATCCTGGTGACCCCACGGCCTCACGAGATCCTGATCCGCGTGGCGCCGCGGCAACTCCCCCGTTGGGCAGCAACAGCCCTGCGCACCGTCCCTGCGGGAGCGGCATTGCGCTGGACTGCCGAGGAGCACGGCATCACATTGACCTTCGCCGGCGCCCGCGTAGTGCTTGTCGCCACGTCAGAGTCCGACTGGCGCGCGGCCATGAAGCGGACAGAACACTCCGCCGGCCAGCCGGGCAGCGCGCCGGCCCACGACAACCGCATCGACTATCTGTCACCGATCGTTCCCCTGCTCTCGGCCACCCTGCGCCGCATCCACCTCCTGACTGACTCCGAGGTGCGCAGTCCGACGATCGAACTGCTCATTGCCGAACACCGCGGTGAGCCCTACCTGTACGACGCCACTGGCGGAGCCCCCTCGGCGGTGCCACTGTGGCAATCGGTGGCCGTCCCGCTCGAGCTGTGGCCGTCAGCTCCGGCCTACCGTTCACCGACCGCCGTCGATGTCCGCGCGGCGATAGGCCGACTGATGAGTGAGGCGGGTGACGGCCTCGGGTTTCTGATTCCCGACTTCTCCGAAGCGCTGTGCAAGGTGGCAGGAGTACCCGCAGTGCCACTGACCCTGCGCGCGGCCCAGGCAGTACTAACGACCCCACCACCAGTGATGTCACGCCCTGTCGGGTCCCGTGTGGTTCCATACTCGTTCTCGTGGCGTGGTTCCAGGGCCGCTCCGCCGGCTGCGGTCGTTGACTCACTTCGGAGTTGAGGTCGGCTCGGCGAGGAGTCCCGGACTCTTCTGAGGGAGGTGGCCGGGTGGTGGCGGGTGTGGTCGGAAAAGGTTGTGCTGACGCTGGTTCCGATATCGCATCTGGAAGATCACCTTCCGATCATGAAGATCTTAAAGATCTATACAACTCCCTTGCGTCCTCAGAAGATCGCCTTCTGCCCAGAAGGCCTCGTCAAGCCCTCTGGCAGGTTTCGTGACGAGAGGGGTGTGTGTTGTCCAGATCTGGGTCGCCGCTGTCTGGAGGGGGACGGCGAAGACGTGCGGCCAGGCGGGTGATCTCGCTTGCTCTCCCGTCGTTCCTGGTGACGGGACTGCTGTCGGCAGCTCCGGCAGTGGCGGAGGACTCCGATTTCACTGCCGCTGAGCAGAGGAGCATCACGGCTTCGTACTGGGCGTCTGGCGGCACGGGTGTCCGTGAAGCGGCCGAGAAGGCGCTGTTGGGGTCGGAGGCGGATATCGCCGCCTTCTTCGCGGAGGTGTCATCGCTTCAGGCGGTCGACGACCGCGTGGACGTCTCCCGCGTCATCAACTCCGGCGGGCACGGAGTCCGCGAGGCCGGCAAGGCGGCACTGCGGGGTACGCATGCCGATGTCGAGGCGTTCCTGACCGGAGGCTGGAAGGCCCCCCACGAGCAGGACCTCCGCGTGGAGGTGTCGACGATCGTCAACACCGGCGGGGTCGGGGTCAAGGAGGCGGGGCAGGCCGCGCTCAAGGGCAGCATGGAGGATGTCCGCGCGTTCCTGGACGAGGGGCAGTACACCGCCCAGCTGGCTGATGACCGCGTCCTGGTCTCGAAGCTGCTTTCCAGCGGTGGCCCGAACATGAAGGCCGCCGCCAAGTTGGCGCTCGCGGGCACGCCGGACGACATCGCGGAGTTCCTGGAGGTCGGGCAGTTCATCGCCCGTGACCGGGACCAGGAGCACTCCACCATTGCACAGCTGACGGAGCAGGCGGAGCAGGCCGGCAAGCGGGCGGAGCGAGCCACAGAGCAGGCGAAGGAGTCCTCGGAGAAGGCGGTTGCCGCTGCGGCTCTGGCCAAGGAGGCCGCCAACAAGGCCGAGGCCGAGGCCAAGGCCGCGCGTGACGATGCCAAGCTGGCGGCGACCAAGGCCAAGCAGGCGGCGGATGCCGCCCGGGCGGCGGGGGAAGCGGCGCAGACCGCGATCGGCTCTGCGCTGGCCGCGCAGCGTACAGCCCGGATTGCGGCCACGGCCGCAGCGCAGACTGCGCAGGCTGCGGTCAACGCCGCGAATGCTGCGACCCGCGCGTCCAACGCGGCGACCGCAGCCCGTGGCGACAAGAACCTGGCCCAGGACGCCCTCGATCGCGCAGCCGAGGCCGAGAAAGCCGCCGGCGTGGCGCGGAAGGCCAAGGACGCCGCCAAGAAGGCCGCCACGGCCAGCCTCGCCGCGGCAGAAGCGATCGTCGCCGCACGCTCAGCGACAGGTAACGCCAACGCGGCAGCTGACGCAGCGGATGCGGCTGCCGCCCATGCCGCGGCAGCGGGTGCGTCTTCGGCCGAGGCGAAGCGAGCGGCGGCAGAGACACGCCGTCACGCTGCGGCGGCCGACCGTGCTGCCGACGCTGCGGAGGCACTTGCCCGGCGCGCCGCCACCGCCGCCGGACAGGCCCAGACCGCCGCTGACGACGCCGCCACGCACGCGGACAATGCCGCCGCTGCCGCCAAGGAAGCCGCAGCCCACGCTGGTGAATCCGCCGGGCATGCGGAGGACGCCGGCCGCTACGCCACCGTCGCTGACCAGGCCGCGACCGCCGCGGAGAAGGCGGTCGCAACGGCGCGCTCTGTGTACAGCCTGGCGCGGGAGACCGAGGAAGCTGAGCTCGCCACCCGTACCGAGGCCGGGCAGGAGCTTGCCAAGACGCAGAAGTCGACGGCGGACTCCTACACCTCCGAGATCGCCTCGCAGGTCGTCGACATCCGTGCCATCGCCGAGGACGCGGAAGACCTGGCCGCGAAGGCCGAAGCAGGTGACACCGCGACCGAAGTGATCGTTACCGAGGGCCGCAAGCTCGCCATGCGGTCCGCCCACCACTTCGGGTCATGGCACCGGGAAGCCGCCATGCTCGCGCTCGGCGGGACCGACGAGGAGGTCGTCGACTACGTCGAACACGGCTGGCGCAAGGCTCAGGACGACGAGAACCGTCAACAGGTGACCAACCTGTCGGTGAGCAGCCCGTACGAGGTTGTCCGCACCGAAGCTGCCCGCCTGGCGGCAGACGGTACCGCGACCGAACTGGAGGACTTCCTCCGCACGGGCCGGCACGAGATAGCCGTGGCCGACTACCGCGTGGAGGTTTCCAAGCTCCACAACGAGGGGGGCCCGGCCGTCCAGGAGCAGGCGGAGAAGGTGCTCGCCGACGGAAGGTCCGCAGCGCTGCACGCGTTCCTCACGGCAGGACAGTACATCGCCCGCAACGGGGACGAGCGAGTCACCGCCAGTACCCTTGCCGGGACCGGCGGACCTGAGCAGGAGGCAGCGGCCAGGATCGCCCTTCTCGGACCGGCCGACAAGCTCACGACCTACCTTCAGGCCGGCCAGCACATGGCCGAGCGCAAGGACGACCTCACCGCGACCCACGTCCACCAGGTCCAGCGGATGATCGCCGAAGGCGAACTGGTCGCCGCCAAGGCACGCGCCGACAGTTGGACAGCGGCAGCAGCCGCAGCCGTCGCCAAGGGCGCGGCGAGCAAGGCGGCCGAATACGCAGCCAACGCCTCCGCCAGTGCGAAGACTGCAGAGGGACATGCCAAGGACGCCCGGCAGTCGGCCAACGAAGCCGCCACCAGCGCCCAGAGGGCCGCCGAATCGGCCACAACCGCCCGCAAAGCCGCCAACGACGCGGCAGGCAGCGCCCAGCGAGCGGAAGAGAGCGCGGCCAACGCCGCCTTCGACGCAGCCTGGGCCGACAGCTCCGCCTACCTGGCCCGTCAAGCCTCCGACGAAGCCCGGACAGACGCCGTAGCCGCCGGAAAATCCGCCCAAGAAGCCGAAACACTGGCCGGCGCCGCCTGGCAGAGCGTGGCCGACAAACGCCGCGCGGAACTGGCCGAGGCCCGCCGCCAGGCAGCCGAGGAGCGCCGGCAACTCCGTGAGGAGCGTCAACAGACCGCCGAGAAGCGACCGACCTGCTACCTGCACATGACCCGGGACAGTCTCCCGCCCTGCGCGATGGCCGGCGAACCGCTCGTTCTCCCGCCGGTGGACCCGCGAGCAGCGGCCTTTGTCACGGAAGTACTTGGTGTCAACGAGGCCATCGCCTGCGCGAAGGACCCCCTCAACCCTGAGTGCCTCGTTGTCCTCGCTGCTGCCCTGCCGCCCATCAGGGGACTCAAGGCCGCGGACAACGTCATCGACGCGATCAACACAGGCGACAAGTCGCTCGACAAGGTCAATGACGCAGCCAAGGTCTCGCGACTGACGCGAATCGGCAAGCTGAAGAAGATAGCCCTGGACGAGTCAGGGAAGCCTTACGGAGAACCCGGAAAACAGAAGCGTGTTTGGATCGCAGAGGAGGGGAAAATTGCGGAGATTGCCGATCTCCTGCGCAGCGAACTGGGTAGGCCAGACCAATCCTCTACGACTCCAAAGGGGCAGCTCGAAATTTGGGAGACCCCTGAGGGGGAAGTCATAATACGGAACTTCAGTAAAACCGGTGGCCTCACGGTGCAGTTCACAAAGTTGCTGGTCAAAGAGACCGGGATTGACAGGTACCACAAGCCAAGCTAGCTGGACAGCACCCTGCTGGGGTTAGCCGGACGATCCTCATCCGATGTTGAAAACTAGAGGCGGGGCGGCGAGACGCCAAGCAGGTGCGCAGGTTCAGTACTTGACCGGGCGAACTGAATAAGTCAACAGCGGTTGGCCAGTTCAGGGTGGCGCCCTGGAGGTAGTGGACCATGACACAGGCCGGGCACGGCCAGCTGCTGCACTGACTGGGTGATGGTCCTGAAGATCATCGGACCGGTCTTGCCGAAGTCGACGCCCGGTCAGGCGTTCGCAGCAGGATCAGTTCCTCTGCGGTGCTCCGCAAAGCAGTCCGGCTGCTGCAGGCTACGGACGACAGCCGGTTCACACGCAGGACGAACTACGTCCAGACGAAAGGTTGATTGTGGAGGATTCCAGCGGGCTCTTCACCTATGAGGATCGCCTTGAATACCTGCTTTATGTCGCAGGCGCGGAAGTGGTCACGTTTGAGCAGCTATGGTGGTGCGCCGAGGAAGTTATTGGCTGCAACTCTCCTGTCGAAGCGATTCAGGAAACGATGCTTCAATTCGTATCTGACATGCTCGAGAAGGGTGTGCTGGTCGGTGGACTAAAAGGGGAGCAGGATGGTGAGAATATTTCACTGAGTACGCACTCCCGGGCTCAAGTAGTAGCCGAAATTCGAAAGCAAGTTACTTCGAAGAGCGAATGGAAGGCGATGTTGCAAATGGGCTGGCTTGCTTTTGAGGAAAGTCCCTTGTGGCCTTGATCGCGCAGCCATTTCCGCATGGGGGGTGTGAGCTGAGAAATCGCGCGAGCACCTCTTTCGCGTCCGTCGAGACCGGATTCATGGCTGAAACCTTCGATTTCGACCAAGGTGTAAATTAATCACAGGAGGAGGGGTGGACTTCCAGGAATCCCTTGAATATCTCGTCGAATATGCGCGATCCACTTTTATCGCGTTCGATTCGGTGTGGGATTGCGCCGAGGAGGTTGCAGGTCTCGGGAGCCCCTTCGGAGATTTGCGCCGGAATTCCATTGATCTCGTTTCGGGCATGATCGACAGCGGCGTGACTGTTGGATACCTGAGTAAGGTATCCGGGCAGGACTTGATTCCATGGGACGGGGCAAAGCCCGAGATTCTAGCAAAGATAGACAGGGATATTGAGCGCGTTGCAGATCCTTGCGAGTTCATCAATATCTGCTGGTTCATCGTTGACCGAGGGTGCAACTCGAACCAGCGCATCCATGTCGATTCGGTTCCGCCCGCCGAGGCATCCTTCGCTTATTGGGTCAAGGGAAACGATGTAGATCTGCATAGTCAACGCCCCGGGACGGGTTCGGTGGTCCATTCTTTTCACGTCGACCAGGCGGCGGACGCTGCTTATGGCTGGAAAATAAATGACCACAAATAAGCGATAGTGAATTTAGGATTATTGATCAGAAACTCATTGGGTTCTCGTCCAGGACGTAGCGGACGTGCGGGCCGCCGAAGTAGCCGCGGACGATGTGCGGCTGGCGCTGGCGTCGGCGGAAGAAGCGGCGGGTCTCCGCGGCGAGTTCGGCCTGGTCGCGGGCTCGGTGCTGCTTGGGCAGGCTGTGTTTGAGGTCGGCGTTGACCAGCTCGTCGGGGTTCAGCTCGGGCGAGTACGGGGGCAGGAAGTGCAGCTCGACAGCCTCGGGGTGGGCGGCGAGCCAGTCCCGGACCATCTTCGAGCGGTGCGCGGAGTGCCCGTCGACCACGAGATGGACCTTGTGGTCGAAGTGGCCGGCCAGCCGGTCCAGGAAGCGGCACATCACCTTGGCGGTGAAGGACTCGGTGAAGACCATGAAGTGCATCCGGCCCTTGGTGCTGATCGCCGACATCGCATTCACGGAGAACCGGTTCCCGCTCCGCCGCACGACGGGCGTCTTCCCTTTCTCGCCCCAGGTGCGGCCGGTGACCTGGTCGGATCGGATGCCGACCTGGTCGGCGAAGAGGATCTCACCGCCCTCCGCCTTCGCCTTCGCGTGGATCTTCGGCCAGGTCTCCTGGTGCCAGCGGCGCACGGCCTCGGGGTTCTGTTCGACGGCCCGTTTGTCCGGGCGCTGGAAGGAAAGCCCCCACCGCTTCAAGTACTTGCCCACCCCCGGTTCGGTCAGCCGCACCCGGTACAGCTTCGCGATCAGGTCACCGATCAGCCGCCGCGTCCACAGCTGACCGCTCAGGCCCACGTCACAGGGCCGGTGATCGAGGACCGCCTGCCGGACAGCGCCCTGCTCGGCCTCACCAAGCACCTGATGCACCCCGACCGGCTTGCCCCTCGGCCGCATGACCAGCGCCTCACGGCCACCGGCCAGCCACTTCGCCCACCAGCCGTCCACCGCCTTCAGTGACACCCCGAAGAGCTCCGCCACATCCTCACGGTCCCGCCCCGCCACCAACGCGGCCACCGCCCGCAGCCGAAGGGCCTCCTGCGCCGACGGCGACAGATGCCGCGCGTCCCCCACCAGATCGCTCACACTCCACCAACGACCCGGAACCCAAACCGTTTCGGAACAATAGTCCCGCCGGTGGCAGCAGCAGGCGGCGCCGTTCCACCACCGAGTGCCCGCGGCCCCGCGGACTCCGGCTGCGGGGCCGCCAGCCCGACGGTCCCGCAGCAGAGGCCGGTGCGTCAGCGTCCTTGGCGGCCTCGTCGGCCGAAGGGCCGGCTATCCCCAGTCGATCTCGGGCTGCGTCCTGGCTCTGACGTCCTCGACGGAGACGTCGGGTGCGAGTTCGACCAGGCGCAGGCCCCCGGCGGTGACGTCCAGGACACACAGGTCGGTGATGATCCGCTCGACGACGCCCTTGCCGGTGAGGGGCAGGGAACACTCCTCGACGATCTTGAAGCTTCCGTCCCGGGCCACGTGCTCCATCAGGACGACGACTCTCCTGGCGCCGTGCACCAGGTCCATCGCACCGCCCATCCCCTTGACCATCTTTCCGGGGATCATCCAGTTCGCGATGTCGCCCCGTGCCGACACCTGCATGGCGCCCAGGATCGCGGCGTCGATCTTGCCGCCCCGGATCATGCCGAAGCTGGTCGCGGAGTCGAAGAACGAGGCACCGGCGCGCACGGTGACGGTCTCCTTGCCCGCGTTGATCAGGTCGGGATCGACCTGGTCGGCGGCCGGGTAGGGGCCGGTGCCGAGGATGCCGTTCTCGGACTGGAGCACCAGCTCGACGTCGGCCGGGATGTGGTTGGGCACCAGCGTCGGCAGGCCGATGCCGAGGTTGACGTAGTCCCCGTCGGACAGCTCCGCCGCCGCGCGGGCCGCCATCTGTTCGCGGGTCCAGCTCATCGCACCATCCTCTTCTCGATCCGCTTGTCGGCGGCCTGTGCGGGCGTCAGCGCGACGACGCGGTGCACGTACACGCCGGGGAGGTGCACGTGGTCGGGGTCGAGTTCGCCGGGCTCGACGAGTTCCTCGACCTCCGCGACGCAGATCCGACCGGCCATGGCGGCCAGCGGGTTGAAGTTGCGGGCGGCCTTGTCGAAGACGAGGTTGCCGTGCCGGTCGCCGCGGGCGGCCCGTACCAGGGCGAAGTCCGCCACGACGGCGTGCTCCAGCACGTAGGCGCGGCCGTCGAACTCCTGGGTCTGCTTGGCCGGTGAGGCGATCTCGACGCCGCCCGCGCCGTCGTACTTCCAGGGCAGGCCGCCCTCGGCCACCTGGGTGCCGACACCGGTGGCGGTGAAGAACGCGGGAATGCCGGAGCCTGCGGCCCGCAGCCGTTCGGCCAGCGTGCCCTGGGGCGTCAGCTCGACCTCCAGCTCACCGGCGAGGTACTGGCGGGCGAACTCCTTGTTCTCTCCCACGTAGGAGGCGACGATGCGGCGGATGCGGCCCGCGCCGAGCAGCAGCCCCAGCCCCCAGTCGTCGACACCGGCGTTGTTGGAGACCACCTGGAGCCGGTCGGCGCCCGCCTGGAGGACGGCGTCGATCAGCACGGCGGGGATGCCGCACAGGCCGAAGCCGCCCACCGCCAGCGTGGCTCCGGAGCCGATGTCCTCGACCGCCTCGGCGGCGGAGGCGACCACCTTGTCCATCAGATCCCCCGGCCGTGTCGCGCCGCGACGACGCGTCCGCGCGCCTCACCGAAGCCGATACGGGTGCCGCCCACACCGGGCGCGGTGGCGCGCAGCACCACCTCGTCCCCGTCCTCCAGGAACGTCCGCTGCTGCCCGGCGACCGTCACCGGTTCCGCTCCGCCCCAGGTCAGCTCGATGAAGGCGCCGCGCTGCTCCTTGCCCGGCCCCGAAACGGTGCCCGAGGCGAACAGGTCGCCGGTGCGGGTGGGTGCTCCGTTGACCGTGAGGTGGGCCAGCATCTGCGCGGGCGACCAGTACATGGCGGAGTACGGCGGCCGGGAGACCACCTGCCCGTTCCACTCGACCTCCAGGTCGATGTCCAGGCCCCAGGGCTCGTCGAGCGCGAGGTAGGGGAGGACCTCGGGTTCCTGGACCGGGGCAGGCACCTTGGCCTCCGCCAGGGCGAGCAGCGGCACGACCCAGGGGGAGACGGTCGAGGCGAACGACTTGCCCAGGTTGGGCCCGAGCGGTACGTACTCCCATGCCTGGATGTCCCGGGCGGACCAGTCGTTGAAGAGGACGACGCCGAAGAGGTGCTGCTCGGCCCGGCCTGCCGCGACGGGCTCGCCGAGCGGGTTGCCGGTGCCCACCACGAAGCCGAGTTCGGCCTCGATGTCCAGGCGCGTCGACGGTCCGAAGACGGGCGCCGGGTCGCTCGGGCCCTTGCGCTGTCCGGCGGGGCGGATGATGTCGGTCCCGGAGACCACGACGGAGGCGGACCGGCCGTGGTAGCCGACCGGGAGGTGCTTCCAGTTCGGCATGAGCGGCTCGGGGTTGTCCGGGCGGAACAGCCGGCCGAGGTTGGCGGCGTGGTGCTCGGAGGCGTAGAAGTCGACGTAGTCGGCCACGTCGAACGGCAGGTGGAGGGTCACGTCGGCGGCGAGGTGCACCGCCTTGCGGGGTACGTCCCCCCGCAGCGCGGCCGTGATGGCGGACCGCACCTGGACCCAGCGCTCGTGACCCTGGGCCATGAACGGATTGAGCGAAGGGCCCGCGAACACCTCGTCGCCCAGGAGCATCGCGAGGTCGACGACGTGCTCGCCGTAGCGGGTGCCGACGCGGGGGGTGCGGCCGGGCAGCGAGTACACCCCGTACGGCAGGTTGTGGATGCCGAACAGGTCGTCGAGGGGCACGTCGAGGCGGACGGTGGGGTATGCGGTCACAGGAGGTCCTTGGTCAGGTCCGGGCCGAGCAGGCCGAGAGCCGCGAGCTCACCGACCGGCTCCGCGAGGGAACAGGTGCCGAAAGAGCGGAAGGTCTTCCGGACTGCGGGGGACAGGGCGCCGACGAGCCCGGCGACCGTGGCGGCGTCGCGTGCGGCCAGGACCGCGACGATCTCGCTCTCGTCGGCGCCGTCGAGCGCGGCGCCGGTGGCCGCCAGCAGGTTGAGGTGTCCGTGCTGTTCGAAACGGGTCCGCGGATCGGTGTTGCGCACCGCGTGATGCAGCCCCGCCGTGGCCTTGAACGGGACCTTGGCGCGTACCGCGAGGAGCACGGCGCGTGCGAGTTCCCTCTCGTCCGGATACAGCTCGGCCCGCGTGCCGCCGGTGCGGAACTTCGCCAGGTAGGGGGAGTCCGCCAGCGAGGTGATCAACTCGGCTCGGCGCTGGTCGCGGGGCACCTCCACGTACACGGCCGTCCGGTCGCGGTCGGCCGCGTCCGTCAGCGCGGCGGACAGCCGGGGCACGATCTCCGCGGCGGGCACGTCCTCGGGGACGGCGACCTCCAGGAAGCGCAGCCGGGCCGCCGGCAGCGCGCTGACCGAGGTCAGTGCCCGCGCCGCCCCCTCGGGCGAGGGGACGGTGACCGCGAGTCCGAGGGACCGCGCCTCGTAGCCGGCCGTCAGCTCCGCCAGCTCGGCCAGCCGGGCCTGTGGCACGACGAGAGGCCCCACGAGCGGCGCGTGGGCGGCGCAGACGTGCCGGAGGTGGGCGGGCACGGCCTCGGACAGCGGTACCTCGCCGGGCGGGAACACCGCGGCGTCGTCACAGAACGCGGCGAACAGCTCCGCCGGGACCGGTCCGGCGCCGGGAGGAGAGGCGGCCGTCACTTCCCGGCCTCCTGGCCGGCCTTGGCCCAGGAGTACGCGTAGACGCCGTCGTCGCAGGCGCGTGCCGCCTCACCGAGCTCCAGCGGCCGGAAGGTGTCCACCATGACCGCCAGTTCGTCGAAGAACTCCGCCCCGATGGCACGCTCGTAGGCGCCGGGCTGCGGACCGTGCGGGTGGCCGCCGGGGTGCAGGCTGACCGAGCCCTGCCCGATCCCGGAACCCTTGCGGGCCTCGTAGTCACCGCCGCAGTAGAACATCACCTCGTCCGAGTCCACGTTCGAGTGGTAGTACGGCACCGGGATGGCGAGGGGGTGGTAGTCGACCTTGCGCGGCACGAAGTTGCAGATGACGAAGTTGTGCCCCTCGAACACCTGGTGGGCCGGCGGCGGCTGGTGGACCCGTCCCGTGAGGGGTTCGAAGTCGCGGATGTTGAAGACGTAGGGGTAGAGGCAGCCGTCCCAGCCGACCACGTCGAAGGGGTGGTGCGGCAGCGTGTGCACGGTGCCCGCGATGCCCCCCGGGCCGTCGCCCCGGTGCTTGATGTACACCTCGACGTCCTGCTCCGCCACGACCCTGAGGTTCTCCGGGCCCCGGAGGTCCCGCTCGCAGAACGGGGCGTGCTCCAGGAGCTGCCCGAAGCGGGAGAGGTAGCGCTTGGCGGGGGTGATGTGGGAGTTGGCCTCGATGGCGTACACCCGTACCGGCCCGTCCGGGACGATCCGGTAGGTCGTGGCGCGGGGGATGACGACGTAGTCGCCCTCGCCCGCCGGCAGGTCTCCGAAGACCGTCTCGATCCGGGCCGTGCCGGCCTCCACGTAGAGGCACTCGTCACCGATCGCGTTGCGGTAGTACGGGCTGGCGACCTCGGCGACGACGTAGGAGAGCCGGACGTCGGCGTTGCCCAGCAGCAGCCTCCGGCCGGTCACCGCGTCGGCCCCCGAAGCGCCCTCGCCGAAGAGGTCGTGCGCGCGGAGGTGGCGCGGCGTCAGCGGGTGATTCGGGACGAGCGACTGGTCCGGCAGCTCCCAGACCCGGTACGCCGCGATCGAGGACGGGATGTTCACGTGGTAGAGCAGCGAGGAGTCGGAGGAGAAGCCTTCCTCGCCCATCAACTCCTCGAAGTACAGCGGCCCGTCGGGGGCGCGGTGCTGAGTGTGGCGCTTGGGCGGGACGCTCCCCGCCACGCGGTAGTACGGCATGCCTGTCCATCTCCTGTAGGCGGTTCGCCCTCGGTGGCCGGTTCCCGAGCCGGATGCCGGCGCAGTCAAAGGGCTGCGAGCGGCGCCGGACGGTGCGCGCGGGCTTTGCGGCTGGAGGAAACGCCCCGGGGACTTCGTCCTGGAAGTACCGTCGCCACTCCGACCGGTGTGCGCCTGGCGCACATATGTGTGCGGTGTCCGCGACCTTGGTGCAACATAGTTCGCGTCCCGAGCGCGGTCAAGAGCTGCTGTGGCGCGGATCGGTCGAGGTGGGAGCCGTGTCCCCGCGGCCGTCGCGCCTGCGGGGACCGGGAGTCGTCGGCAGGCCGTGCCGTCGCGGTGGCTAACCTTCGAGTGGCCGCACTCCCGCCTTCGGGCGCGAGGCGCCACCAACCGCGGAGCGAACACAGGAGGAAGCCCCCGTGGCCACCTTGCAGAGTCTGGACCGTGGCCTGCGTGCCCTGAGCCTCGTCTCCCTCGCCCCCGAGGGGCTCACGGTCGCCGAGATCGCGACCCGGCTCGACACCGACCGGGCGACCGCCTACCGCATCGTCGACACCCTGGAGCAGCACGCGCTGGTGACCCGGGGCGTGGGGAAGAGGATCCGGCTGGGGGCGGGCGCGGTCGTCTTCGCCAACCGCTTTCAGCCCCAGCTCGTCCGCGCCGCCGGACCCGTCCTCCAGGAACTGGCCGATGCCGCCGGGGTGGCCGCGTTCCTCTCCCTGGCCCAGAGCGACGACGCGTGCGTCCCCGTACTGTCCGCGGAACCCACCCGGCAGACGATCTTCCAGGTCAGCTACCGCATCGGGGCCGGTCACCCGCTGGACAAGGGGGCCAACGGCATCGCCATCCTGGCACTCCAGCCGGCGGCGGAGAGCGACTCCGGGGCGGTGAGGCGGGCGCGGGACGCCGGGTACAGCGTCACCGCCGGTGAGCTTCAGCAGGGGGCCGTCGGGGTGGCCGCGGGCTTCGAGGTGCCGCACCTGCTCGGCGCCTCCGTCGGCACGGTGGCCATGGGGGAGGTCGACGTCGACCGCCTCGGCGCGCTGGTGCGTGCGGCGGCCGCCCGGCTCGCCCGGCTCAGTCGGGCCTGATTCCCGCCTCGCCGATACGCGAACGCCGGGCCCGGGGCCCGGCGTTCGCGGTATCGATGAGCGCCCCCGCGGCGGGAGCCGCCGGCGCGGGGGCCGGTCGCGGTGTGGCCGCGACCGGTCGGGACCTTCAGCCGAGCAGTTCGCCCAGGCTTCTCGCCGCACGGGAGACCGTGGTGCCGAGCTGGTCGAGGTCGGTGTACTCGAAGACCGAGACGCCGATGCTGGCCGCCGCCGTCCCGTTGCCCGACGGCACGGCGGCGGAGATGCCGGTCACGGCGGGGATGACCTCGCCCGTGGTGACCGCGTACCCCTTGGCGCGGGCCTCGGTGACCTCCGCGCGCTCGCCCTCGCGGTACGGGCCGTGGGCGAGCACCGCGACGCCGCCGGAGCCCTGCTGGATGGAGTGGGTCTGGCCGGGCCGGAAGGACACATGGACCAGGGCGCCGCGCGGCTCCACCACCATCAGTGCGCGCATCCGGCTCTCGCCCTCCCGGATCAGCAGGTGTGCGGTGGCCCGGGTGTCCTCGGCCAGCTCGTCCAGGATCGGGCGGGCCAGCGCGCGCAGGTCCTGCTGCACCGGCTCGGCCAGCGACACCAGGCCCGTGCCCGGAACGACCCGGCGCTGGTGGTCGCGGCGGCACAGCTGGTGTGCCTCCAGGGTCCGCACCAGGCGGTGCGCGACCGTGCGGTGCACCGAGACGGCGTCCGCCAGCTCGCTGACGGTCAGGCCCTGCGGATGCTCCGAGACGACCCTGAGCAGCAGTAGTCCGTGGTGGAGCGTCTTGGACATGCCCGCGTCGAGTTCGGGGGCCGACCTGGTCGGCGAAGGTGAAGTCACGAATTCATCCCTTGACGGGTTTCAGCCAGCTCCCTATGCTCCCATTAATCGCACAGGTGGTGCGAATATCGCACACGCTCTCGGTGTGTCGCAAGCTCTCCCCCTCCAGCGGCCGGACGACTGCCGGAGGAGGACACGAGCCGAACGGATTCCCGTATGCATCCTCACGCGCCCGGGCCTGTCGCCAGTGCCCGGCTGGCCGAAATCCACCAGCTGTACCACCTCCAGAGTCACCTCATCGACGGTGGCCGCGCCGCGGACTGGGCCGCGACCTTCACCGCCGACGGCAGCTTCACCTCACCCACCTATCCCGCCCCGGTGACCGGCACCCCCGCGCTCACCGCGTTCGCGGAACGGTTCGCCACCGACTGCGCCGCCGAAGGCGTGGTCCGCCGGCACGTGGTCAGCAACGTGGCCGTGACCGGCGACGACGGAACCGGGACGCTCCGGGTCGAGGCGTACCTGCAGATCGTCGCGACACCCACCGGCGGAACACCGCACACCGAGCGGTTCACCACACTCACCGACCGGGTCGTCCACGACGGCAGCGGCTGGCGGATCGCCGCCCGCGTCGTACGCCGCGACGGCACCCCCACCGTCCCCCTGGCCTGACACCCGGGCCCCGCGCCCCGGCCGCGCCCGCACACCACGACACCTCCACGGCGACGCCCGGCCTGGGCGGCCTTCCGGCCCGGCCGCCCAGGAACGCCCGCGAAGGGCACGGGCCGGCGCCACCTCCGGCTGAGGGCACCGGTACCGCCCCGCCACGCACCACCACCCGAGACATCTGACGGCGCCCCGTGCGTCCCCGCCCGCCCGCCGTCCCCTCAAGCTCCCGCGCGTTATAAGGACCGTTCCATGGCAGCAGACCTGAGAGCCGAAACGACTCCGTCGAACCCGTCGGGGGAGTCGCCGCCCACGGTCGGCGAGAACCCCGTCGCCACACTGAAAGTCATCCGGGCGGCGATCCTCGGAACCGTCGTCGAGTACTACGACTTCGGCATCTACGGCTACATGGCCACCCTGCTCTCGGCCCACTTCTTCGTCGAGAGCGACCCGAACACGGCGCTCCTCTCCACCTTCGCCGCCTTCGCGGTCGCCTTCTTCCTGAGGGCGCCCGGCGGCATCCTCTTCGGCCACATGGGCGACAAGTACGGCCGTAAGAAGGCGCTCACCTGGACCATCCTGCTGATGGCCGTCGCCACCACCGCCATCGGGCTGATCCCCTCGTACGCCACACTCGGCATCTGGGCGACCGTCCTGCTGGTGCTGTGCCGCTGCCTCCAGGGCTTCGCCGCCGGCGGCGAACTCGGCGGCGCCAACGCCTTCGTCTCCGAGCACGCCCCGGCACACCGACGGGCGTTCCACACCTCGTTCGTCAACACCGGCACCTACCTCGGCTCGCTGGTCGCCTCGCTGGTCGCGCTGCTGCTGACCTCGGCCGTCAGCGCGGAGACCCTGCACGACTGGGCCTGGCGCATCCCCTTCCTCCTCAGCGCGGTGATCGGCCTGATCGGCCTCTACATCCGCCGCCAGCTGCCCGAGACCGAGCAGTTCGAGGCCGTCCAGGAGAGCGACTCGGTCGAGGTGGCGAAGTACCCCATCGCCGACGTCTTCACCCACGCGTGGCGCCAGATCGTGCTCGTCATCTTCCTCGGCGCGCTGATCGTCGGCGGCTACTACGTGGCCGGCGTCTACGCCGCCAGCTACCTCCAGACCGAAGGGGGACGCTCGGCCGACTTCGCGTTCACCTCCACCTGCGTCGCCATGGTCGCCGCGGTGATCAGCCTCCCCATCGCCGGATACGTCGGCGACCGCATCGGCCGCCGACCCGTGTTCTTCTTCGGCAGCGGCGTCACCGCCGTCATCTCCTTCCCGGCCTTCATGGTGATGCGCGACGGCAGCCCGGCGGCCGCCGTCCTCGCCCAGTGCTCGCTGACCTTCTTCATCGGCCTGGTCAACGGCGTCTCGTTCGCCGCCTACGCCGAGATCTTCCGGGCCCGCTACCGCTACAGCGGCATCGCGATGAGCAACAACGTCACCAACATGGCACTGGGCGGCACAGCACCCTTCATCGCCACCCTCCTCATCAGCACCACCGACAACAACCTGGCGCCGGCCGGCTACCTCCTCGCCACCGCGCTCATGACCTTCATCGCCACCTTCTTCCTCAAGGAGACCCGCGGAAAGGAACTGCAACTGTGAACCCCGCACAGACCGGCCGACGCAGGTTCGAGGGCCGCGCGGTCCTGGTCACCGGCGCCGCCGGCGGACTCGGCCGAGCCGACTGCCTGGCACTGGCCGCCGAGGGAGCACACGTCTGGGCCGCCGACATCGACACGGCCGCCGCCCGGAGGCTCGTCCCCGAACTCACCGCGGCCGGCGGAACCGGGCAGGCCGTCCACCTGGACGTCGCCGACGCCGGCTCCTGGCATGCGCTGGCCGAGGAGGTGGAAGCCGCCGGGCCGCTGCACGGCCTGGTCAACAACGCCGGCGTCAGCCTGCGCGCGGGCATCGCCGACACCACCGTCGAACAGTGGCGGCGCGTCATGGACATCAACCTCTCCAGCGTCTTCTACGGCCTCAAGACGCTCACCCCCGCCCTCGCGCGAGGAGCCGAGGACGGCGGCGCCGCGGTCGTGAACGTCTCCTCCATCGCCGGGATGGTCGGCTACTTCTCCGCCACGTACGGCACCAGCAAATGGGGCGTCCGCGGGCTGTCGAAGGTCGGCGCGCTCGAACTCGCCGCCCACGGCGTCCGCGTGAACTCGCTGCATCCGGGCCTCACCTCCACACCCCTGCTCCACCAGGCCCCCGACACCGCCTTCGTGGACGAGAGCGTGCGGTCGGTACCGGCGGGCAGGCTGGCGACGCCCCAGGAGATCGCGCGTGTCGTCGCGTTCCTGCTCTCCGACGACGCCACGTACATCACGGGCGAGGAGGTCGTCGTGGACGGCGGACTGACCTCCGGCGGGCTCTACCACCGCATCCTCGCCGGGCTGGCCGAAAAACCGTGAACCGGCCCACCGGGCCGACCTGAAGCCCCGCCCGGCAACCCACCCCACCCCACCCACCCCACCTGAAGGAACGCGCATGAGCACCACCCAGGCACCCGACGACAACCCCGGCCGTGTCAACCACGACACCCTCCCCGCGATCAACCCCGAACTGGTCGGCCGCACCGTCGTCGTGACCGGCGCCGGCCGAGGCATGGGCGCGCTCTTCCTGGAGGAACTGGCCCGCCGGGGCGTCAACGGCGTCGGCGGCGACCTCGACCAGGAGGAGATGACCTCCGTCGCCGAGAAGATCAACGCCCGCCTGGCCGGAACCAGCGGCGCGGGCCGTGTGGTCGGTGTCGGCGCCGACGTCACCGACCCGGCCGCCGGCGACGCACTGGTGGCCACCGCCCTGCGCGAGTTCGGCCGCCTCGACCTGTGGGTCAACAACGCCGGCGTCTTCCCCCAGGCCGGGTTCACCGACATCACCCCCCAGCAGCTCGCGCTCACCTACGGCGTCAACGTCAACGGCGTCGTGTACGGCGGGCAGGCGGCCGCCCGCCACTTCCGGACCGTCGGGGGCGGTGCGATCGTCAACATGTCCTCGGTCGCCGCCGTCCGCGCACGGCCGACCCGGGCCACGTACAACTCCTCGAAGGCCGCCGTGCGGCACCTCACCACCTGCATGGCCGTCGAACTCGGCCCCGACAACATCCGCGTCAACTCCATCGCCCCCGGCTACATCGACACCGAGATGACCCGCTGGATACGCGAGGACCAGGCGGCGATGGACCGCGCGCTCACCACCGTCCCGCTGCGCCGGATCGGCGCACCCATGGAGGTCTTCGCCGCCCTCTACTTCCTCCTCTCGGACAGCGCCCGGTACATCACCGGCGTCAGCATCCCGGTGGACGGCGGTTCGCAGCATGTCTGAACCCCACGACACGGCATACGACTACGACGTCATCGTGGTCGGCGCCGGCGGTGCCGGACTGGCCGCCTCGGTCTCGGCCGCCCAGGCGGGAGCACGCGTACTGCTGCTGGAGGCCGAGGCCGAGATCGGCGGCTCCACCCAGCTCTCCGCCGGAATGCTGACCGCCTCCGCCACCAGCGTCCAGGAAGGCCTCGGCGTCCAGGACTCACCACCGCGCATGTTCCAGCACTACATGGACCTGAACGGCTGGCGGGTGCGGCCGGGCCCCGTGAGGATGTTCTGCGAGGAGTCCGCCGGCACCGTCGAGTGGCTGCTCGACCTGGGGGTCGAGATACCCGCCCAGGTCTCGCGCAGCGCCCACGAACCCGGACTGACCCGGGCCGGCGTGGAGGACGTCTGGCGCGGCCACGTCCCCAAGGACCAGGGCTACGGACTGGTGCAGGTGCTCGACAGGGCCCGCGCACGGCTCCACGTCGACCTGGCCCTCGGCAGCAGGGTGGAGGACCTGGTCGTCCGGGACGGCGCCGTCCACGGCGTCGTCCTGGACGGTGAGGAGGCCACCGCACCGGCCGTCGTCATCGCCAGCGGGGGCCTCGCGGCCGACCCCGACCTGGTCCGCCGCTTCCTCCCCGACGCCGGGATCGCGGGCGACGCCCTGTTCGTCGTGGCCGCGCCCGGCGCCCGGGGCGACCACGTCGGCCTCGCCGAACGGCACGGCCTCGCCCTGTTCGGCCAGGGCTGGGGCCTGCTCCTGGTGACGGCCGAGTTCCAGCGGTACCACCACTGGCAGAGCGGATTCCCGCCCGCCTCCCGCATCCACGTCGGCCTCGACGGCCGGCGCTGCATGGACGAGGACGCCCCCTACGCCGTCAGCCCCGGCATCCTCAAGGACCACGGCGGCTGGGTCTGGTCCGTGTTCGACGACGACGCCCGCGCCTCACTGCCCCCCGGCTACGCCGACTGGGACCCCGACCGGGTTCTGGAAGAGGCCGCCAAGGGCGTGGTGCTGCGCGCCGACTCCCTGGAGGAACTCGCCGACCTCATGGACGTACCCGCCGATCACCTGACCGCGAGCGTCGCCCGCTTCAACACCTTGTTCGCCCAGGGCCGTGACGAGGACTTCCTGCGCCACGAATCGCTCGCCGCCAAGGGCGCCGACGCGCACCTCGCCCCGATCGCGACCGGGCCGTTCCACGCGGTGCGGATGCTCCCCGCCGAACTGGTCTGCACCCACACCGGCCTGGAGGTGGACGCCCGGACCCGCGTGCTCGGCACCGACGGCCGGGCCCTGCCGGGGCTGTACGCGGCAGGCGAGGCCGCCGGCGGAATCCTCGGCGAACGCTACGTCGGCGGCGGCAACTCCGTGGCCCACGCGCTGGTCCTGGGCCGGGTCGCCGGCCGCGAGGCCGCCGCCCGCGCCGCCCTGTCGTCCCGCGGCGAGGAGGAAGCCGCATGAGCCGCGCCGAGGACCGCTTCGAGATCCAGGACGTCCTGTTCCGCTACGCCCGAGCGGTGGACCGGTTGGACTACGACGCCATCGCCGCCTGCTACTTCGACGACGCGGTCGACGTCCACGGCGCGTACACCGGCGACGCCGGCGGGCTCGTGGAGGACATCCGCGCCCGCCACCGCACCATCGACTCCTCCCAGCACTTCATCTCCAACGTGCTCGTGGAGTTCACCGGGGAGCACCGCGCCGACGTCGAGTCGTACTGCCTGTGCTTCCTGCGGCAGCAGCCTGCCGAGCCCGGCGGGCAGCAGGACCTGGCGGTCATCCGCTGCCGGTACGTCGACCGGTTCGAGCGGCGTGAGGGCTCCTGGGGAATCGCCGACCGGGTCGTCGTGTTCGACGAGTCGCGCGTCGTCCCCATCGTCGACGGCCTGGCTCCCGACTGGGTCGCCTCGCGACGCGACGGCACCGATCCCGTGTACGGGCGGGAAAGCCGCAGTCCCGCGTAGGCCGCGAGCAGCAGCCGGGCCGGGGGCGACTTCCGTCGCGGGCCGCAGCGACGAAGGGCCACTGCGGCGGGCGGCGGGCGGGGCCTAACGTGGGCGGGTGACTCGTGTGGAATCCATGCCCCCCGCAGCATCCGTACCCACCGCGCCGCCGGTGAGGCCACCCCTGGCATCCCGGCCGGCTGCGCTGTGGCAGGCCCTGACCGCCCCCGGGATGTGGCCTCCCCGGCGCATCGCCGGGGAGGCGTCGCTGTCCCTGTCCCTGGCGCTGGTGGCGGCCGGTGCCGGGCTGCTGGGCGACGACGGGGCCGTGGAGGCCGTCGGTGTCGCGCTGGGCGTCGGGCTGCTGACGCCGCTGCGCCGGGTGCTGCCCACGGCCGTGCTCCTGGTGGCCGTGGTCGGCTCCGTCATGCTCCCGGGCGCCGGGCCACTCGTGCTGGTCGCCGCGTGGTCGGCCGGGCGACGGATCGCCGGCCTCGGCCGGGCGGCCGGTGTCTTCGCCCTCGCCTACGTCCTGTCGCTGGGACTGTCCGCGGTGTGGGAACAGTCGTTGCTCTCGCCGACGCTTCTGGTCTTCAGCGGGCTGTGGCTGCTGGTCTCGCTCATCGTGCCCGGCCTCGCCGGACGCTACTGGTCGCAACGCCGGACGCTGGCCGACACCCTCTACGAGTACAACGCCCAGCTCATCCGCGAACGCGCGATGATAGCCGGGCACGCCCGGGTCCGGGAACGCCAGCGCATCGCGCAGGACATGCACGACAGCCTCGGCCACCAGCTCGCGCTGATCGCGGTCCACACCGGCGCGCTGGAGGTCGACCAGGAGCTGACCGGACGCCAGCGCGAGGCCGTCGGGGTGCTGCGTGCGGCCTCCGTCGCCGCGATGCACGAACTACGCGACGTGGTGGGCCTCCTGCGCGACAGCACCGAGGACCCCGGCCCCGACGGCGTGGAGCCGGCCCAGGACCCGGACGGCGAGGACCCCGGCATGCCCTCACGCGGGGCCGCCGGCATCGACAGCCTGGTCGAGACCTCCCGTAGAGCGGGTACGGCGGTGGAGCTGCGGCGCTCCGGCGAGGTACGCCCGCTCGCCCCGACCGCGGACCACGCCGCGTACCGCGTGGTCCAGGAGGGCCTGACCAACGCCCACAAACACGCCCCCGGCGCCTCGATCACCGTCGGCCTGCGGTACGAGGAGGACTCCCTGGTGGTCGAGGTCACCAACCGCCCGGCGGCGGAACCGGAACCCGGCAGCGTGGCCCACGGCGGCCAGGGACTGACCGGTCTGGAGGAGCGGGCCCGGCTCGTCGGCGGCATGGTGCACGCGGGCCGCACGGCGGACGGCGGTTTCCGCCTCGCGGGCGTCCTGCCGTACGCCTTGCCGGGCACCGCCAACGCGACGTTCGTCGCGGCACCGGAAGACTTTCGCACGCAGAATCCGGAGAGCTCTTTCGGCGAGATTGGCCCTGTCATCGACGGGAACGGTCTTCCGAAGGAGCTGGCCAAGGTAATGAGCAGGAACAAGATGGGCAGCGGCATAGCCATCGGCTGCGGAGTGGCGGCGCTGATCGCCCTGGTGCTGCTGGCCGCGCTGATCGTCGGCGGTGTCTTCCTCTTCCGCGAGGCCGACGAGGCCATGATCGAACCGAAGCAGTACGACGCGGTGAAGGTCGGCCAGTCCGAGGCGGAGGTACGGGAGCAACTCCCCACCGGGGACTCCTTCCTCACCAGCGACGTGGAGAAGGGCGCACCGCCCGTACCGGAGGGTGCGCGGTGCCTCACCCTGCTCTCCACGGAGTTCGGCAGCAGCTGGGAAGCCGAACCGGTCTTCCGCTTCTGTTTCAGGAACGGCGAACTGGTGGAGAAGAAGTCGTTCGAGGTCAAGACCTGAGGACGAACGGCGCCCGGCGGCGCGGTCAGGGATGACGGTCCGACCCCGCAGGTGCGACGCGTCGCACGGACCGCACAGGAGAACCGAGAGCAGCGTGCTGGTGGCCGGTGACGGGCCGCTGACCGGGGCGGGCATGCGGACGCGCCCCCCGAAGGGGACGGACGCCGGGGTCGGCGCGGCCACTTCGCAGGCCCACACGTCCACTGCGTCCTGAACGAGAACCCCATGAGTTCCTGATCAAAAGGTGCATTGACGGCAGCGGTCGCAGCGGCCCGTCCAAGACCCGTTCCGCACCTCGTCATGCAGCGATTGCATAACGCGTAGGCTGTGGGCATGGGCATGCTTCCCGATCTGGACCTGCGACTTGTCCGGTACTTCGCGGTCGTCGCCGAGCAGTTGAACTTCGCCCGTGCGGCCGAGGAGCTGCGGGTCGCCCAGCCCTCGCTGAGCCGTCAGATCAAGCGGCTGGAGAACACGCTCGGCGTACGCCTGCTGGAGCGCACCCCCCAGGGCAGTCGGCTCACCGCCGCCGGCGCGGCGTTCCTTCCACGGGCACAACAGCTGGTGCACGGCGCCCAGCAGGCGGTGCTCACCGCACGCGCCGCCGCGCCGGCGCGCACCGTCACCATCGGGTACGCCGACGATCTGATCGTCACGCCCGCCGTACGCGACCTGCGCCACCGGCATCCCGACGCCCACGTCCGCACCCGCCACCTCGGCTCCCAGGACGCCGGCGCCCTGCCCGACCGGCAGGTCGACGCCCTGGTCATCCGCACACCACTGCCGATCCCGGCCGACGGCCTCGACCTGGCCGTCCTCTACACCGAGCCGCGGGTCCTGCTCGTGCCCGCGTTCCACCGCCTCGCAGACAGGGCGTTGGTCACTGCCGCTGACATCTCCGCGGAACCACTCGTCAGCTGCACCGGTGCGGGTGCCGACTGGACCGCCTTCTGGCGGCTCGAACCCCGACCGGACAACGATCCCGCCCCGCTCGGCCCCACCCTTGCCGACACCTACGACGACAAGCTCGAAGCCATCGCCGAGGGCAATGCCATCGCCGTCGTCCCGGCCGACGACCTGCGCCACACCCTCCGCCCCGACCTCGTCGCCGTTCCCGTCGAAGAGGCCGAGCCCTGCCAGGTCGTCGTCGCCACGCGCACCGCGGACACCAGCCTCCTCGTCGCGGAGTTCGTCGAGTCCGCGAAGCGGCTCCTCGTCCGCCACACCTGACCACTGGCCCTACCGACCTCGTGGGCCCCGTCAGACCGTCCGTCATGCAACTCCCGCATGGAGGGTTGCGAAACAGGTCTTGGACGGGGCCACCGGCAGACCCGTTGGCTGGGCACATGACCGTTGACTACCGCGCACAGACCGTTCTGCTCACCGGGGCCAGCTCCGGGATCGGAGCCGCCTTCGCCAAATCCCTGGCCGCCCGCGGCTCGAACCTCGTGATCGTCGCCCGGCGCACCGAGCGGCTCGAATCGATGGCGGACGAGCTGAGCCGCACCACAGATGCCCGTATCGAAGCGATCCCGACCGATCTCTCCCACCCGACCGCCGCACACGAACTCCACCAGGCGGTCGCCGATCGGGGCATCCAGGTCACGAGCCTGATCAACAGTGCCGGGTTCGGCTCGTTCGCCCCGTTCCCCGGTGCGGGCCCCGGACAGCTCACCGCCGAGATCGCCGTCCACGCGATGGCGCCGGTGCAGTTGACCGCAGCCTTCCTGCCTCAGATGGTGAGCGCCGGCAACGGCTTCGTCATCAACCTCGCCAGCGTTTCCGCCTACCTCCCATCTCCCCGGATGGCCGTCTACAGCGCCTCCAAAGCATTCGTGCTCAGCTTCACCGAATCGCTGTGGACGGAGCTGCGCGGCACCGGCGTCACCACGTTCGCCGTCGCGCCCGGCGCCACCGCCACCGACTTCACCACCGGGATGGGGCCGGACGCCGGGGTACTGACCACCGGGAAGCTGCGCACGCCCGAGGATGTCGTCACCACCACGCTGCGCCACCTAGAGCGCCGCAGCCCCGGCCCGACCGTCGTCGACGGGCGCCTCAACCAGCTGAGCGTCTTCATGAGCCGGTTCATGAGCCGACGCCGCAACGCCCTGATGATGGCGCGCGTCTTCGACCCCGCCCGCCAGACTTCTTCGCAGCCCACCGGGTGACTCGCCCCGTGCCGGCGGCTCACCGGACACGGGTCCGACCGCCCGGCGTCAGCAGACGGCCTCAGGCTGCCAGGGCAAGACCCGTCTCGCGGCCACCACAGCGCTGCTGTTGTCGCCGTGAGACGGCCGGTGGTGCGATGGCCTCGACTGCGGCAGGTTAGGACCACTGCTGCTGGGTCAGGTGCTCGATCGGCAGCGCAAGTCTCGGCGTTTCGGCCGGTGATACGGGTGCAGCCCTTGTAGTGGTTCTCGGGCCGCCGAGTCTCGTGTTTTCTCTGCAAGGGCTGCGGTGCCTGCGTTCTGTGGTTACGGATGCTCCCGGTGTGTTCGCCGTTGGGCACCTGGGTGAGTCGCCCCGCGTTGTTCCGTCAAGAACGGTCCCGGCACGGCGGCGGTGGTGATGCGCGCGGCCCGGCTCGACCCCATGGAGCCCTACCCCGGGGCGAACGTGGCCGGGAACTGCCGCTGCCTCAAGGGCGCCCACGGGGTGGGCGCCAACCTCCACCTCGGTCCGCACCGGTAAGGAGTTCGGCGTGCCGGCGCTGCGCCGCGGGCCAGGCGCGCGTCGAGGCGGTTGCTGCGATCAGGGATGATGGCCTGATGCTCGCTGAGATGGTGCAGGGCACGGACCGTGGGGGAGAGTCGTGATCAGGGTTCTGGTGACCGATGATGAGCCGCTGATCCGGGCGGGTATCCGGATGATCCTCTCCTCGGCCGCCGATATCGAGGTGGTCGCCGAGGCGGCGGACGGCCGTGAGGCGCTCGAACTCGCCCGGACGCACACCATCGACGTCGCCCTGCTCGACCTCCAGATGCCGGTCATGGACGGGCTGACCGCCCTGGCCGAACTTCAGCGTGTGGCTCCCCGGGTACGGGTGCTGATCCTGACGACGTTCGGCGAACGCCGGAACGTGCTACGTGCCCTGAGCGAAGGCAGCGCGGGCTTCTTGCTGAAGGACTCGGCGCCCGCGGAACTCATGCGTGCGGTGCGCGCGGCAGCGGCCGGCGAGGCGTACCTGTCACCCGGCGCCACCCGGCACGTCGTGGACTCGCTGGCCTCCGGCGGCGCCGCACACCGCGAGGAGCGGGCCCGCCGCAGGCTGGAGAAGCTGACGGACCGGGAGCGGGACGTGCTGGCTCTGCTGGGTGAGGGCCTGTCGAACGCGGATGTCGGTCGGCGGGCCCACATGAGTGAGGCCACGGTGAAGGCGTACGTGAGCCGTATCCTCGCCAAGCTGGAATGCGAGAACCGGGTCCAGGCGGCGTTGCTGGCACGGGATGCGGGCCTTGGGGTGTGAGCCTGTGCGGGCCGGTGCGGGCGACACTCTCGTCGGCGCGCTCGACGCGGCGAAGGGTATGGCGTAGCTGATGGTGTGCTTATTGATCTTGATCTTGACCTGGTGTTGCTCGGTTCTACTGGGCGGTAGTTCGTTTTGGCGGGGCAGAGTTACGTGTTGCCGGGGTGTGGGTGGCCGGTGGGATCTGGTTTGAGCTGGGTGTTTGGTGTTGCGCAGTGTGTTGAGCGGGGTGCTGGTTTTTGCTCAGTGGGGTTGGCGCGTCTATATGTGCCGGTGCTGGCTGGCTGTGTAAGGGCTGGGAGCGGCGTGGCGTGCGGGCTGGTTCAGTGGGTGGTGAGGCGTTGCCAGAGCAGGTCGTGGTCGGCGGGTGCGAGGCGGGGCAGGCGGAGGCGGCCGGCGAGGTGGTGGAGGAATGCGGCCTGCTTGGTGTGTGTCAGGGGAGAGCGGAGGGGGAGGCGGTCGAGGGCTGTGGCGAGGGTGAGGGTTTCGGGGTAGATGATCAGGCTCCGGCAGGTCAGCGCGGGTGAGGCGGGGCCATGGGCGAGGCGGGGGTTGGCGGTGGTGAGCTGGCGGAGGCGAGTGTGCCAGCGGTTGTGGAGGTGCTGGTGGTGGTCGTACCAGCGGGTGGTGATCGTGGTTGCCCAGCTCAGGGAAGCCGTAGTGGGGGGCCGGCGGGCGGTGAGGCGGGCGTGGGCGAGCTCGGGTAGGGCGCGGATGCCGAGGGGGATGCACTGTCGGGGGTCACTGGAGGCTTGCTGATGGCGGGTGCAGATCATGACCCGGGGCAGGTCGGGCGCGGGGTGGATCCACGCGGTGGGGGTGTGGTGGGGCGGGCGGCGCAGGGTGCAGGTGGTGCAGGCCGGCAGTGGTTGCACTGCGGGGGCGAGGGTCTGCCAGCGGGCGGTGGCGGTGTGGGTGGTGGCGATGGCGGCGGGCGGGGGCCGGCGGGTCAGAGCGCGGTCAAGGTGGGCGGGCGGGATACGGGTGAAGGCGGCCAGGCGGCGGGCGGCTTCGCAGCTGTAGTGGAGTTCGGTGGCGTGCGGGGCGGCGGGGGTGCCGGTGGTGGTGATGTGCAGCCCGTCGAGGAGGTTGGCGGGGGAGAGGTGGTAGGCGGCGGCGAGGCGGGTGAGGTAGGAGGCTGCCGTTTCGCGGGGCACCGGCCGTACGCGCAGCGCGCCGGGCGGGCTGGGCCACATCGTGCCGGGTCGCGCCGCTAGTGCGGGGCGGGGCCGGGTGGGGGCGGTCACCGGCGGGGGCGGGTACGACGGGCAGGGGTGCGGGGCCGGTAGTGCTCTTCGGCGAGGTGGTCCAGCGCGATGGTGTCCAGCAGGGTCTTGGTGATGCGCTCGGTGCCGTCGCAGATGGCTTCGATGGCGGCCTGGCGGATCAGGCGTGAGAGGCTGCCGATGCGTCCGGCGGTCCGCTCGTGCAGGTAGGGCGCCAGCCGGGGCAGGCTGCCGGGCCGGTGCGCGGTGAGGTCGAGGGCTGCTTCCAGGGCGGCGATCAGCTCGCGGAACGGCTCGCGGTGACCGGCGCGGGCGGGTAGCGCCCCGCAGTCGATCAGAGAGGCACGCCCGGCCAGCTGCGCGCCGCGTACTCCGCTGAAAACGGTGCTGGCGGTGACGTCGATGCCTGCGTAGACGAACGTGGCGCCGATACGTTCGGTGAGGTCCTTGAGCCAGTCGGCGGCCTCCGCGCCGCTGGAGGTGCGCGGGTTGAGCCGGTGGATCTCGTCGATCAGCACGAGTGCGACGCCGGCCGTGGTGTAGGTGTGGCAGACGGCGGTCGTGATCTGCGCGGTGGTCATGCGGCTGGTCACGGGGATGCCGAGGTAACGGGCGAACTCGGCGGCCAGGGTTTTGGCGGTGGCCCCGGGCGGCACCAGCACATAGGCCACGGGCACCCGGTCGTCGCCCGGGGCGGCGCGCCGGGTGTGGGCGAGGTGACAGGTACGGCCGACCTGGAGCAGCGCGGTGGTCTTGCCGGTGGTGGCAGGCCCGGTGAGGATCAGCGACGGCCGTGCGGTGGCCTGCTGGTGCCGGCCCAGGATCATCAGGGTGCGGACCTGGCGAGCCAGGGATTCGATGGCAGGGGTGCGTACGGTGACGAACTGCGAGTGGTAGGCCAGGCGTTCCTCCGCCGAGCGGGGTGCCTGGCCCGGCTGCGGCGGTGTGGGGGGTGCGGCGTGGGCGAACCGGGCGAAGGCGTCGAACGTCGTCACCGTGCCCGTGGCCCCGTCGTCGGGGAGCGAGGGGCGGGCAGGGGTCACCACAGTTCGGCCTCCTGGTCGGCGTCGTACAGTGTCAGCGCGCCGCTTCTCGGCAGCGTGAGTGCGCCGGACTCGTCGGCGCCGACGCTGTCGTCCTGGGATCGGGCGTCCAGCGCATCCAGGCTGTCCTCCACCGCCGTTGCGGCTGCGGCCTGGGCCGCAGTGCGGTGCGGCGCTGCCGGTTCGCCGTCTGCTGCATGGGAGACGGCGTTACCGGCGCGAGTGCCAGGCGTCGCGGGGGGCGGTGCGGGTGGTGCAGGGGCGGCGGGCCGGGTGTGGCGCAGGATCTGGTCGGCGGCTTCGGCGAGGGCGGCTTCGTGTGCCTCGCGTTCGGCGCGCTGCTCGAGGGTGGTGCGCAGGTGGCGCCAGGTGGTCTCGCTCATGGGCGCGTGGACGTGGTCGCGGTGGATCCACGGGATCTCGTGCAGGTGTCCGTCGGGCAGGCGAATGTAAGTCTGGCGGACGTCGTGCGGGTTGAGGTGGACTTCCCACTTGCCGCCGGGTCCGGTGGGCGAGGGCCGTCCGCGGTGCTCGTTGAGTGCCGCGTGGTCGTAGGTGCGGTAGTTGATGCGGATGCCGCGGCCGGTGATCGGGTGGAAGCGCACCGGCAGCAGTTCGGTGTAGTCGGCTCCGGTCAGGGGCAGCGGCACGTAGCCGCTCGCGCCCAGCAGTACGCCCCACATCTCGCCCGGGGACAGTGCCTTCTTGGGCAGGAGGGGGTGGCGCAGCCCGTCGTGGGGGCGGTGCTGCCAGCACGCGGCGATCCACTCGTCCAATAGTTCCTGCAACTGGGCCACGGTGAAGCGGGCTTCGCCCTCCACCTCATGGCCGCGCTGCAGGATGTGGGAGCCGGTGTAGCCGGCGACGTGCTGGGCGAAAAGGGTGTTGATGCTGCCGAAGGTCCGTTCCACGGCGCCCTTGGCAGTGGGGGAGCGGGGCGGGGCGGGCTGCACGCTCACACCGAGGGATTCGCAGGCGGCCAGGAACGCGGCGGAGAGGAACACCCGCCCGCGGTCGATGACGATCGTTTCGGGTACTACCACCGGCCTTGCCGCGGCCTGCTCAAGGCGTGCGTCCAGGGCTAGGAGCCGGGTGTAGGGGACGGCGGCGTGGGCCAGGCGCAGGTGTTCGCCCCAGCCAGGACGCACCGGGTGGGGCACGGCCATCTCCGCGAGCAGCAGGGCCGCGTCCACCGCCTGGGTGCTCTGCTCGCGCAGCACGGCCGCCACCACCGACCGCGTCGCCACGTCCAGGGCGATCGTGAGCTCCGGGCGCACTGGTTTACCGTCCTCGCCGATGGCCATGATGTCCAGCCGGGTGGTGTCGACCTGCACCAGCTCGCCCGGCCGCAGCGCCACCACCGGTGTGAACGGGCGCACCGGCACGGCGGTGGCGGTGCGGGCGGGGCGTCCCGGGTGTTCCAGCGGGTCGGCCAGGACCCGTACCAGCCGGTTGAACGTCGACGGTGGCGGCAGTGCCACGGCGCCCGGCCCGTGGGCGTCGGCCAGGATCTGCCCGGTCACCTCCCGCAGCCCCTTCAGGGTGCCCGTGGAGCGGCCGCGCTGGCGGCGTAAAGCCTCCAGGACCGCGGCCACTATCCGCTCATCGGCCCGGCCCGTCGCGCTCGACGGCTTGCGCTGCCGGATCAGGCCCATGACGCCGCCCGTGTGGTAGCGGGCGCGCATACGGCGCACGGTGGCCCGGCTGGCCCGCGGCCAGCCCAGGGCCGCGAGTTCGTCGGCCTTGGCCTGCTCCCGCTCGGCCATCGAGGTGCGCTGCGGGTCGTACTCGGGCCGGGGGACGCCGGTGCTGCCGGCCCCGCCGGGCAGCCCGGTCTCGATCTCGCGGATGTGCCGCTGCCAGGCCAGAGCCTGCTCCCGCTCCCGGGCGGGCACCGACTCCAGCAGCCCCCACGGCGCCGCGGCGGGAACGGGGCAGTCCACCACCGCGAAGGTGGGGTCGGCGAACAGGAACGAGGACAAGACCGAGGCGGTCTGCCCGGCGGTGTCGACGAGGCGTACCGAGGCTCCGGCCACGGCGGCCACCTGCCAGGGGCGGCCTTCGAATGTCACGTACGCCCCGAGTGCGACCTGCCGGTGCCGGGCGGCGGCCACAGAGCGGGCCGGGCGGCCGGGAGCGTTCACCACTGTCCGGCCTCCGCCTCGGCGTCATACACCCCGAACCCGCCCGGCTCCACGGCCGTGCCGCGGGCGCCGCCGGTGTCGGGCACCGCGACGCCACCGGCGGAACCCCGGGCAGCCGCCTTCCGGGGCTCCGCCGCGATGAGGGCGGGGCCGGTCCGGTCGCCGCCCGGCCGCGTACCGCCGTCGGCACCCACATCCGCACCCGCGCCGCTACCGGCGGCGCGGTGTGCGAGGACGGCGCCGGTGCGGCGCCGCAGCAGCTCGTCGAAGGGCCGCGAGGCGTGCCCGCCCTGCGCCCATGGCACTGGGTGGAGCTGGCCGTCGGACAGCCGGACGAAGACCTGCCGCGGGTCGTGTGGATGGTGGTGGACTTCGAACCGGCCCGCGCGGCCGCGGTGTTCGTCCAGACACGCATCGTCGTAGCGGCGCCCGCCCAGCCGAATGCCGGACTCGGTCACCGCGCACCGGCGACCCGGCAGCAGTTCGCCATAGTGCTGCCCGGCCAGCGGCAGCGGCGCCCTCCCGGCAGCGCCCAGCAGCACCTGCCACATCTCCTGCGGCGCCAGCCCCGCCCGGGGCAGCAGCGGATGCCGCAGTTGCTCCTGGGGACGGTGGTGCCAGACGCCGGTGATCCATTCGTCCAGCAGGTCCTGCAGCTGCGGCATGCTCCAGTACGCCCCGCCCGCCCCCGCCTCGTGCGCCCGGTTCTCGTCCCCGGCGGTGGCGGGCGGCCGGGCCGCCGCCGTCGCGTGCCGGGTGAACAGGTCAGCGAGCACCTGAAGCGTGCGCAGCGCACCGCGACCGGCGCCCGCCGTCCTCGGCCCGGCCGGTTCCAGGCTGATGCCGAGGCTCTCGCACACGGCCAGGTGCACCGAGGTGATGCCGGCCGTTCCGTGGCCGAGGACGAGTGTCTCGGGCACGGCCGCCGGACGCGCCGCGGTGGCCTCGACCCGGGCGGACACGGACATCAGCCGCCGCACCGGCCCGCCTGCGTGGGCCTGTTCCAGCAGGGCGGGCCAGCCCGGACGCAGCGGCCGGGGCACGGCCATCTCGGCCAGCAGTACCGACAGCTCAACTGGCCCCTGCTGTTCAGGGTGCAGCACGGCGGTCAGCACGCAGCCGCTCGCCTCATCCAGCGCGGCCGTCACCGCCACCTCCACCCCGGCCCCGTCCTCGCCCACCACGCCGACCGGCAGGCGGCAGGTGGACACCTCTACCCGCTCCGCGGGCCGCAGCGCGGCAGGCGGGCCACCGGACCGGTCCGCCGCGCTGGCGGTGCGCGCCGCACTGCCCGGCGGCTCGGCCGGATCCGCCAGCGCCTTCACCAGCCGGTACAGCGACGAGCGGGCAGGAAGCCGCACCTGACGCGGCCCGTGAGTGTCCGCCACGATCCGCTCCGTCAACTCGATCACCTGCCGGGTGGTGGTTCTCCTCCGCCCCCGGCACCGGCGCAACGCCTCCAGCACGGCAGCGACCACCCGTTCATCAGTGCGCCCGGTGGGCGACGGGCTGCGCAGGTGTCGCTTGTCGACCAGTCCCCACAGCCCCTGTCGGCCGTAGACCAGCCGCATCCGCTGCACCGTGGTCCGGCTGGCCCTGCTCCAGCCCAGCCCAGCGAGCTCCCGTGCCTTGGCCGCCTCCCGCTCCGCCAAGGTGAAGCGCTGCGGGTCGTACTCGGGCCTCGGCATGCCGCTTCCCGGGCCGCCGGGCAGCCCGGTCTCCACCTCGCGGATGTGCCGCAGCCAGGCAAGCGCCTGCTCCTGCGCAGCCAGCGGTACCGTCTCCCACAGCACCGGGGCCACCGGCGGCGCAGCCGCCGCGCCGATCACCTCGAATCCGTGCGCGGCCACCAGAGCGGAGGCCAGCACACAGGCGCTGTCCCCGTCCCCGGCCACCAGGTACACCCGCCCGCCGGCCAGAGCGGTCACCTGCCAGGCGCGGTCCTCGAACCGGACCTGCGCGCCCACCTCAACGCACCGCCCGCCAGGGACGGCCGTATGGTTCCTGCTCACCTCGCGTACTCCCGCCCCTGCTGCTCCGTGCCGTCCCCGTTCCCGTCCGTGTCCGGGCAGCCGGGAGAGACGACGGTGTGCTCGCTCAGCGGCCGGGTCAGGTCCGCTGCCAGCCGCCCGCTCCACAGCGCGTGGTAGAGCACCGGCAGCGCGCTCAGGACCTCGCCCGCCGCCGCGGCCCCGGCCATCAGCGGCCGCGGCGCGGCGAACGCCTCTATCACCGCCGACTCCAAGCCGCCCGCGTCACGGTGGCGGGGGTGGCGGTAGCCGGCCAGCCACCGCACGTTCGCCGCCATCACCGCATCCGGCGGCACCAGACGCCGGTAGGCGAACCCCACCGCCTCACACGCCGCTTCCAGCACCGAGACCGCGCGCACCGCACGGCCCGCGGCGGGCGCCGCCGAGGCGGGACAGTCGGCGAGCACAGCGCGCCCGTCGGCGTAGCGGGCGAAGACCTGCGGCACCCACGTCAGAGCCCGCCCACTGCCCGGATCACGCCACAGCAGCCGCACCGGCCGCGCCGACAGCCCCACCACCTGCGGATCACGGTCCAGAACCATCAACTGCATGCACATCGCCTGCGACCCGTGCATCACATGCCGCCCCGTCGTCGCCGACCACCACCAGCCCGGCCCCCACCGGCGCCCCGGCACCACCGGGAAGTCCGCCACCGGCACCAGATGCTCGAACCGCACCGCCGCGGCGGCCTGGACCCAGCGCCGCTGCACCAGCGCCCCGGGCGCCTCGGCGAACTCCGCCTCCACCAGACCCGGTTCCACGGCCGGCACCCTGCCACCGTCACCCGCGGGTAAAGCAGACGGGTCGTCCCCCGCCCGGTCACTGTTGATGATCATGTACTCCACACAACGGCATCACAGCCCCGCCCCGCAGGAGAACCCGCCGGTAACCACAGGGGAGTTGCCCACGTCAGCTGCCTCGGACACACGAGGAATAAGGATCCTCTCCCCCCGTACACCGTGTCAGTGCACACCTCTGCCCTGTCTGCCCCCGAGGCGCCCCCAGGCGGTGCTCCCGCCTTGCCGTCACCCAAGGGCCGACAGCACCCACTGCGGCGGGCCGTCCGGGGGACCGCCGAGCCGGACCAGGGCGCCGGACGGCATCGCCGCGCCGCGCGCGAGCGTGTCGACGAAGGCGTCGGCGAGCGCGTTGACCTGCTCGCGCCCCTCACCTTGCCCATCGACGCGGATACCGGAGTCGACCCCCAGCACCTCGCGGTGTCCGGTGACCTTCAGCAGGATCTTCAGCGACTCCCAGCCGTAGGGCGGATCGCTCACGCTGATGCCCACGACAGCATCGCCGCGCACCAGCTCATCCCCTACCCGCACCCACACATCGCGTTTGGCCACGCGTCTGCCTGCTTCCTTCCGGCGGTACCGCCACCTCTTCTGCGCCTGCCCCCTTACGGCCACAAGCCCGCACTGGAGCCCCGCCACCCCGGTCCGCGCTCCTTGCTGTCACAGGGGCCGGGCCCGGATCTAGTCGCGGGCCCGGGGTCAGGGGTGGCGGAAGCCGCGGCCGGGGTCGCGGGCCTGGTCCGGGCGGAAGGGCTCGAACCACTGGGCGGCGCCCAGGTTCGACAAGCCCATCGCCTGGTTGATCTCATTGCCGCCGTCCTCGATCCCATCCAGTGAGGCGTCGAACAGCATCAGCACATCGTGGTCCTCGAACAGAACGGTCGAGCACCAGTCCCAGTCGAAATCGCGGCGGTCCTCGGGCAGGCCTGCCACGACTTCGTGCACCAGCCGCGGGCGGTTGCGCTGCAGAGCCCGGGCCCGGTCAATACCCAGATGCAGGGCCATCTCCTCGCCGGTGCACAACGGCTCCACGCCGCCCGCCGCGGCGAGGGCGGCTGACAGGTCATCGAAGCAGCGGGCCATCTGCCGCCGCCAGGACCGGTCCTGGCCCCAGGTCACCCGAGGCAAAGCCCCCAGTACAAGACCCTCACCCCGCCGCACCGGCGCATTCCCCTTCTCAGCGACGTCCTCCCACGCCTGCGCGGACAGCTCATCGAGCGCCACCCGCAGTACCGCAGCAGTCCGCCCGGTGAGTACCTCGTCCTCCCCGTCGTCTTCCTCATCCCAGTCCCAGTCCTGGTCCGCCGACGGAAAGTTGCCACGGCGCGCCAGACCCTCAAGACGGCTCCGCACTCGCTGCGCGGCCTTCCCCGGAGCGGCGAGGGCGTTGTCGATGATCTGCAGCTCATCGGAGAACGTCTCGGCACTCAGCAGCGCACCGGCCTCGGCGAGCAGGGCGGCGCCCGCGTCTGTGTCGCCGGCGGCGTTCTTGCCCGGCAGGACCACGGCGAAGTAGTTGTCCGTCAGCCGCTCGATGGCCGATCCCACCACCGCGGCGGCGATCAGCGGATCGGCGAACGGCCCGGTCAGCTGCAACTGGTCAACGACCAGGACACTGGAGGACGACTCGATGAACTCCTCGAACTCGTGCGTGAAATGGCCCTCGTCGTCAAGGAGCTGTCCGGCCACCAGCGCGGGGAAGGAGCCCTCGTCGGCCATCCGCTCGCGCAGGTTGTCGCACTGCCAGTACAAGCCCCGCACAGCCCCCAGGCTCCCCACCTGCTCACCGGCACAGTCGATGCGCACATCCCACCGCTGCACACCCTGCGCGGAGGGATCCAGCAGTCGGTGGGTATGGTGGAAGGTGAGCGCCAGCAGGGAAAGATCCGCCCCCGCTGCTGCCTGATCCGGACGAGTGGTCACGTGCACCTCGAAAGCTGTTGCGGGCGCGCCCCTTGCGCACCCGCGAACCAGCGTAGAGCCCCGATACCCGCTGCCGTGCCGGATCAAGAAGCCGGGCAGCCGCAGCCGCAGCGCGTGAAGCCGGGGCCAAGCCCAGACTCCGGAAGCGATCGGCACGCGCCCCGGCGTGTGTCAGTCCTCCTGGTTCCCGGCGAGAATCTCCGCCAGTTCCCCGGCGGGCACCCGGCACCACCCGGCCACGTCCTTGAGCGCCACCCCTGCGGCGACGGCCCCGGCGGCAGCGTCCATGAGCGCCCGATCGAGCAGGTCGGCGCTGCGGCTGAGGTGCCCCAGCAGCCTCTGTGCCACCTCGGCCGTGGTACCGCTCTGCACCCCGTGCACCTGCTCGAGCTCCTCACGGGCCTCGGCGACCAACCCCTCGATACGCCACCGCTGCTCGGCCGGCACCGCCGCCCCCCACCGCGTGCCCGACCCGCCCGTCCGCGCCTCCGCCGCCAGGACCCGCTACTGCCCGGCCATCGCCACCGGCTCCCGCTCCGCGCGCAGCCGCCACGGATCATCCCGCCACCCCCGCGCCACGACTCCACGGCGGGCCCGCACCAGCGCGCCGGTGAAATCACCCAGCGCACTGTCGTAGTCGGACGCGATCAACGGCCCCAGCCAACCCCGACCGAGCCGCTCACCCAGCCTCCCGCAGAACGGATCGTCCTCGATCCGCGCACCGGGCCGCGCCTCATCACCCAAGCGCCAGGCCAGCTTCGCCATCGCAGGGTCCAGCAATGCCTCCGCCACAGCCACCGTCTCCGGGAAGACAGCCGCGTCCCGGCCCACCACCCGCCACCGACCCAACTCCGCACCCGCGTCGCCGCCGGCCAGGAGGTGCAGACGACGCGGCCAGATCTTCTCCCGCTCCCAGTACAAGGCCTGATCCCACCAGCGGGCCACCACCGCATGCGCCACCGCGAACACCTGCCCCGCATCCACCCCGGCCCGCCGCGCACGCCGCGCGACAGCCGGCCACCGCCGCTGCGCTGCCACCACCTCCGCCACGTTCCGTAGATCCAGGTACTCCAGCGGCTGGTCGGCGTCCGCGTCCAACGCCCACCGCCCATGCCGCACGCACACCCGCTGCCAGCGCGGCCGGTAGAGCACCGAGCGCACCGCCCGCCCGGTGCGGCGTGCGGTACACGAACGGCACCCGAACACGGCCGGGCCCGCAACCGTCTGTGCCGCCCGCCACCGCGCCCGGGCCACCGTGCCGCTGCCGGAGTCCTTTGCCAGGCCGTCAGCGGCGTAGGCGGGCAGGGCCCGGCCCAGAACCCGGGGATCCACCCCGCACAGCTCGGCCAGCACCCGCCGCCCCGCCTCGTTGAGCACCACCTCCCCATCCGGCCGGATGCCGCCGCCTCCCGGGTGCCGGGGAGGTGACCCGGTCAGCGACCATTGCCGCAGCACCTCTGCACGCTCCATCCCGTAACGGTCCGCGACCCGGCCGATCAGGGACGACGTCAGCTCTCCGGTCAGGGGTCCCGTCCGTAACGGCCCCGCCGGCGCGAGCCGCCCGGGCCCGGCGTCTGCCGCTGCGGTGGGAGCACCCGCCCTCACATGTGCTGTGTCCTTCAACTGAACTGTCCTCTCCTACGGGGCGATCGGCTGTGGCCCGGCCTGCGTTCTCCGCCGGAACCGGAACCCCGGCGCGGAGCTGGTGCCGGTGTGGTTCAGGTCAAGGCGGCCCGCAGGCGTGCGAGGGCTTTCACCCGGTTGTCGTCGAAGGTGCGATTCCATTTCAGGTTGGAATACCAGACGGGCTGTCCGGTGGCCGGGTCCAGGAAGTCGACGGAGCACCCGGTCGAGGTGTGGCGGTGATCGCACCGGCAGGTGCACGTCTTGGCCGTGACCTCCCATCCCAGTCCGCAGGGCCCCTGCATCAGGAGGCGGATGAGGTCGGAGCAGGGCGGCCCGTCGGTCGTCTCCAGGCGGATGCCTCTGCCGCTGGTCCAGGTGTCGGTGCTGTTGACCGGTCCGGCGCCGGCGGTCGCCCGGATCCGGCGCAGCAGAGACGACATCAGCCGGAAGGGGTCGCAGGGCCGGGCGGTCCGGGCGGCGTATGCCGCCTCTTCGACGGGTGTCCAGTCCGGTCGCCGCATCACAGACCCGTAGACGCCCTCGCGCTTCGTGGCGAACCGCTCCCACCTGTCCGGGCTGAACCCGCGCAGGAGGATCGCCGCCCTCATCCCCGGCCGGTACAGGCGTACGCCGCCGGGGACACGGGCGCTGCGCAGCCCGGGCACACCGCCCACCCGGTCGCGCGGGTCCTCCCCAGCGTCCTGGACGTCGCTGACCCGGGGATACAGGAACTCCACCCAGTGACCGAGGACCACCGGCTCGTCGACGAGCCGGAGGGTCAGCAGATCCTCCTGCGGTCGCACGCTGACGATGCCCAGCGGATGACTGCTCAGACCCCCCATCGCGCAGACCCGCTGAAAGACCGCAGCCTCCAGCCGGGCCTGCTCGGCATGGCGTGCAGCCGGGATGGACAGCCCCCGGCCCGAGCCGGAGAGCAACGGGTGCAGAGCCTGGTGGGATTCACCGGTACTTTGCCGACGGTCGGCGGTGAGGTGGAGAGCGGCCGCAGGGTTCATGGGCTTTCTTCCGCGCGGAACCGGCCCCCGGGCGGTACGCGCTGTGAAGGAAACAGACGGTGCGGCAGATCATGCGGTGACGCTTCTGGCCGGTCCTCGGCGACGGAAGCAGCGGGGGCGTCGTCCGTCGCGCGGCCGGGCGTTCACAGGCCCGAACGCTATGGAAGCCGCCCGGCGGGCCACCGTCAACAAGGCGCGCGGGCGCTCCCGCCCACCGCCCCAGGCCAGCCCCTTCTCGCCTACAGCCGGAACTGGAGGTCGAGGAGGTCGGTGAGTTCGACTTCGAGGCCGTGGGCGCGGCGTCCGTTGTCACGGAAGTAGGTCTCGCCGAGCGCTTCGGCGGTGAGCTGGAGCAGCTGGTCCTCGTCGAGGCCGGAGGCCTGCGCGTCGAGGAGACGGGCGGCGTGGTGGGGCGGGAGGGCGAGGGTGAGGTGGCGGATGCGGGACTGGTCGGTGGAGCCTGTGGCGGCGGTGTAGCCGAACCGGGCCTGGACGTCGATCATGATGCCGTCGGTGGTGGCTGCCTTCTGCCGGGCCCGGGCCCTGATCTGCGGCTGCCACCGCGTGCGGACCTCGCTCTCCAGCCGGGTGGCCAGCTGCGGGCGGGGTTGTTTGATCTGGCCCTTCACGTACCGCTCCACGGTGCGCTGGCTGATGCCGAGCAGGGCGGCGACCTGCTGGGTGCTGCCCTGGTGCTGGCGCACCAGGTATCGCATCCGTGCCCCGGCGGACTTGGGCGCCGGGCGCGTGAACGCTCCTTGTACTGCCCGGCCGAGCTCTTCTTCAACGGTGACCATCTACCGCCACGCTCCTTATTCTCCGGTGTCCCGGGCGGTGACCTCGCCGGTCTTGATGTACCGGGCGAGGTTGGCGACCTTGCCTTGTGCGCCGAGCTGCTCCAGCACCCCGACGCCCCACAGCACGTCCTGGGTGCCTTCGTGCTTGACCATGCCGGGGGAGACGCCGAGGCGGAACGACCCGGGCACGGTCTTGCCGTCCTTGTCGTAGGGCAGGACGTCCAGGGGGGTGGGGCCGTCGGCGGTGTAGACGGCACAGTCGGAGAGGACCGCGACGGGGTAGCGGCCGGTGGCGGCGGCCAGGGCGATCATCTTGCGGTGCATGTTGATCCGGGCCCGGGAGATGACGGTGGCCCGCATGTCGGGGCGCCACGTCGGCCGGGCCAGCGCGGGCCACGCCTGCCCCGGCACCCAGTTTCCGCCGCGGGCCTTCTCCTGCAGCTTGCCGATGCCGCCCTTGACGGTCATCTTCACCGCGTCCAGCACGATCCCCAGCTCAGGATCCCGCCCCTTGTGACCCTCCATCGCCTCCAGAAACTCGCCCGGGGTCAGCTTCTCCGCCACCTTGAGGTCGGCCATCGTCGCGACGTAGGCGTCGCGCAGCCGCTTGTACCAGCCGTCAAGGAACCGCCCGCTCCGGGGCCGCAGCCACGCCTCGAGGGGGGTGACGTCGTAGCCGAGCTCGACGGCGTACGCCACGGTCGGCGTCGCGTACCAGGCCGGGCCCTCGGGCCGCTGTCCGGTCGGGGTGAACGGGCTGGGCAGCAGATCACCGTTGAGCTCGCGCCACTGTTTGGCGACCTTCACCCGGTCCAGGTCGACGTGGGAGAGGTCCACCAGCCAGGAGCCGGGCACCGCCGGGTCGAAGACCGGGTGGGTGACGTGCTCGGGCGGTGAGTCCAGGCCGACGACGGCGCCATTGGCGGCCGCGCCGAACGCCAGGTTCACATCGAAGCCGACCAAGTGGCGCTGCATGCACTCCACATCGGTCAGGTCCCGCGCCCAGTCGTACGCCTCCTCGAACAGCCGCTCCTCGGGGCCGCGGATGTGGAAGCGGGGCAGGTGGGCCAGGACGGGGTGCCCGTCGATCGCCTCGCACGGTGCGGGATCGAGGCCCTGGGTGCCCAGGGAGCCGGGCCGGTGCTCGGAGTGCCGTTTGCCGTCCTGGTCCGGCTCGCTCGCGCGGGTGGGCGGGTTGAGCGCGGTCATCAGCTCCAGCCCGGTCACCGCGGTCAACCCGACCGGCGTCATCACCCGGTGCGCGTACACCCCCAGCACCCGGGCCAGCTCCGCCGGGCCGAGCTTTGCGGCGTGACCCCACGCGCGGTCATCCAGGGCGTTCCAGGACGGGATACACAACTGAACACACTGGCGGCGCCCGCCGGAGACGGGGCGGTAGATCCGCGCCCACGGCCCCAGCCCGCGCCTGGTCAGCTTCCACCCCGCCCGCTCCAGCAGCTTGACGGCCTTGTGCTCCTCGGGAAGTCGCCCGGCCGACCGCTCCGCGTCCGACAGGGTGGCGGGCAGGCCGTAGCGCTCGCACACCGCTGCGGTGAGGACCAGCAGCGGGTCGGCGTCCTTGCCCGACGGGTGCAGCTTCTCCGCCCCCACCCGCGCCTCGGCCAGGGCCCATTCCACCAGGGCGGGGAGGGACCTGGCGGGCACGTCCAGGAGCAGACCGCCGGTGCCGTAGCCGGTCACCTGCCGCCCGTCATCGGCGTCCAGGACAAGCAGCGGACCGTGCGCGTACGCGCCGGACCGTACGGGCACGGGGGCCTTGCCAGCGGCGGCCTTCGGCGCACCGGGAGGGCGTGAACCGCGTGCCGGGCGCGGTGCGGCGGCCGGCGTGGGAGCGGCTGCGGAGGACCGCGCGGGAACAACCGTTGCCGCGGCGGGCGCGGGCGTCACCTCGCCCGCATCGTCGCGCGCAGACCCGGCCGGCACAGCAGGTTCGGCGGGTGCCACCGCGGCCGGTTCCGCCCCCAGCGGGCCGCTCCCCGCGATGGATGAGGTGGCTGCCGGGGCGGGGTAGAGCTGCGCGAGCTGCTGTAGCAGGCGTGCGTAAGGCTCCCGCTGGGGCGGGCGGGGTTCGGTCCTGCCCGACTCCCACGCGCCGACGGTCGCCCGCCGCACGTCGAGGGCGGTGGCCACCTCTTCGAGGGTGAGCCCGTGGGCCTGCCGCAGGCGCTTGCGCTCGGGGGGCGGGGGCAGCGGCGACCGGGACGCGACGAGCGCGTCAACAGCATCGAACAACTCGGACATGGTGAACCTCCGCCACCCACTATACCCCTGAAGCGAACATCAACCGCACAACTGCCGTTCGAATAGCGCACATTGGCCGTACTTGGGGGAGTGGTGGTGGTAGCGTGAACCGGTCAGGGCTCTCGAGAAAGACCTGCCGCGCCCCTCAGCGGAGCGCGGCCGACCCGCCACCGCCCGCGCCACCCTCAGGAGTGCTGTATGACCGTGGCTGCCGCCACCGCCCCCGGCCCGCCCGGTAAGCGGGCACTCTTCCCCGACCAGGCGGAAGCGGTGTCCCGGGTGGCACGGCATCTGCGGCGCCCCGGGACGCGGGGGCTGTTCGTCTCGGCGACCGGGACGGGCAAGACCCTGGTCTCGATCCGGGTCGCCGACGAACTCCAGGCGCGCCTGGTGCTGTTCGTCGTGCCCACCCTCGACCTGGCCGCCCAGACCGCACTGGCCTGGCGGCGCGACGGCCACCACGAGCACATGGTGATCGTCTCCTCCATGGACGCCGCCGGCCGCGACAACCTGGTGGCCGCCCGCGTCATGTCGAGCAGCGACCCCGTCACCCTGGCCGCCCTGATGTCGGTGGTGGGGGAGGGGGCAGACCAGATCCCGGCCCTGACGCTGATCTGTACCTACGACTCACTCGACAAGATCCAGGAGACCCGCAACACCGCATATGCGGTACCGCCGTTCGACCTGGCGATCATGGACGAGGCGCACCGCATCGCCGGCCGTCCGGACAAGAAGTGGGCCGCCGTCCACGACAACCAGCGCATCCGGGCCGACCGCCGCCTCTACATGACCGCCACCCCCCGCATCTTCGCCGCCCCCGACCTGGCCGAGTCCGCCGACACCACCCGCCCCCGCCGCCACATCCCTGCCGTCCCGGGTCCGGCAGCCGAGGCGTTCGCCAACTCCATGAACAACGAACAGGTCTACGGCAAAAAGATCTGGGAATATTCGCTGGCGCAGGCGATCGAGGACGGCCGGGCACCGGACTACCGCATCGTGGTGCCCACCCTCACCGACGAGGACCTGCGCCGCCGCATCAACCTCCCCGCCCCCGACCCCGACGGCCAGGGCGAGGGACCAGATCAGGCCCTGCGCACTACCGCCCTGCACCTGGCCGTGCTGCGCGCCATGGCCGACCACGGCTTGAAGAAGGTGCTGGTCTACTTCAACCTGACCTCCGACGCCCGCCTCTTCGCCCGCGAACTGCCCCACACCCTGCGCCAGCTCGCCCGCACGGACCCCCACCTCGTCCCCACCACCCAGCCGGAGACGCTGTTCGTCCACGGCGAGGACACCCCCCAGCAGCGCGAGGAAACCTTCACCCGCTTCGCCCAAGCCCCCACCGCGATCCTGACCAACGCACGCCTGGTCACCGAGGGCGTCGACATCCCCAGCGTCGACGCCGTCGTCTTCGCCGACCCCACCCGCAGCGTCATCCGCTGCGTCCAGGCCCTGGGCCGCGCCCTGCGCCTGGACGTCTCCGGCAAGACCGCCTCCCTCATCGTCCCCGTCTGCCTCCCGCCCGACGCCAGCCCCGAAGACATCCTCGGCACCGCCTACGAACCGGTCTGGGCGATCGCCTCCGCCCTGGCCAGCCACGACCACCGCATCCTGGAACGCCTCCCGGACAAAGCCAACCGCCTGCCCAAGGAGACCAGCGACGTCATCGAACGCCGCTGGCACTTCGACTTCACCGTCCACCCCGAACGCATCGCCCAGGCCATGGACCTGGTCTCCTTCGACCCCCGAGACCCCGCCACATCCCGCTCCCGCCGCCTCGGCCTCACCGCCGCCCAGGCCTACCACCACCAGTACGGCCACCTCGACGTCCCCGCCGACTACACCGACCCCACCGGCCACACCCTGGGCACCTTCATCACCACCATGCGCGACGCCCGCAAAACCGGCCACCTCGAAGCGGACTGGACCGCCGAACTCGACGCCCTGGACATGATCTGGGACAAACACGACGCCGCCTGGCGCTCCAGGCTCGCCTCCGCCGCCGACCACCACCGCACCCACGGCCACCTCGCCGCTCCCGCCACCACCCCGCTCGGAGCCTGGCTCGCCGAACAGCGACACCTCGCAGCCAACGACCAGCTCACCCCCGCCCGCACCGACGCCCTGAACGCCATCGACCCGAACTGGCGCCTGCCCCACGGTGCGGACTGGCACCGCAAATACCACCTCCTGCGCACCCACCTTCAAGCAGGCAACGACCCCGCCGCCCTCACCCCCGACACCCGCATCGCCGGCGTCAACATCACCTCCTGGCTCACCCGCCAGCTCACCCGATGGACCACCCTGCACCCCAGCCAGCGCGACCTGCTCACCGCACTCAACCTCACCCCCGCCACCAGCCCCCTGGCACCCGCCCCCCGCACCCGCCGCACCTTCCCCCAGACCGTGCAGCTCCTGGAACTCTTCCTCCACCGCCACGGCCGCGCCCCCACCGCCCGCGAAACCCTCCGCGTCGACGGCGACACCGTCCAGATCGGCCCCTGGTTCGCCAAAACCCGCACCAAGCACCGCGAGGACCAACTCCCCGCAGAACACGCCGCCCTGATCGCCTCCCTCTTCGACGGAGACTGGTGCGCCCCGGACCCCGTCCCGGCTTACCTGACGTAAGGCCTTCCAGCATCCGGCCCAGCACCGCGGTCACTTGTACGGGCCCCGTCCCGGCCTCGTCAGCCCCCACTGCCGGGGCAAGCGCCCGATCATGGCGAACGGAGCCCGGCCGGGCGCCCTTCGCACGTCGACCGGCCGGGCCGCACCACCAGCACCGCGACCCGGTCGCACTGCCGATCGCCACACCGCATCCGGGCGGTTCACCACGGTCGCGTCGGACGGCCCGCTTCCTGGAGGCGATCCCGCGCGTGCGACCGCGCCCAGGCCGCGCGCGGGGTTCTGTCAGCTACTCGTGCACGATCGCCGGACCGGACGGCGGCCCGGCCTTGCAGGCTCTCAATTGCACGTTCATGCACAGGACCCAAACACACCCGCCAGGAGCACCAACGAGTCCCGCACCACCAGGGACACAACTGTTGCAAACCGCCGAGAAGGTGAACACGCAACTGATCCGCGCAGACGGTGGCTTCGGCGGGTTCCTTGCCCAGCGGACCGGGAGCCGGTTACCGACCACCGGCCACCCACCTACCCAAGGCGGTGGCCGGCACAGCACATGCCGGCCGCCCTGGAATTCGCCCGGTCAGGGGGCAGTCGGGCCGTCGGGGTCAGATCGAGCGCGAGAACATCTGCTCGCCGGGGAGCGGCATGGCACCGACATCGCGGTGCCTTGAACTTCTGGGAAGGATGACCGGCTCGCCCGGGGGGTGGATGGTGAAGCCGTGACGTCGGTAGAACCGGGCCAGGGCGGCGTCTTCGGCGGTGAACTGCCCGTACATAAAGAACGCGCGGTGCTCACGGTGGATTGCCATGGCCCTGGTGATCAGGGCGGAGGCGATGCCCTGACGCCGGTAGTCGTCCGTGACGGCCAGGGCCCGGAGCTTGGCGTAAGCCATAGCGGTAGCTCCCAGGGACACGGGGTCTGCCCCGTCCCGTTCCATGCCTCCGAGGACGGACAGAGGCGGGATGCTGGAGGAGACGCCGACGATGCGCGCGGTGGGCGTGTGTTCGGCGACCAGGAAGACGAACCGCCCGGCGCCGAACCGGCTGATGAAGGGCCCTGCTGCGTCGACGGTCTCGCACATGGCCTCGCGGTCGTCGAAGTCGCCGTGTCCTTCCATGGCGAGCGTGGCGAGCTCGGTGAACGCCTTGCCCTCCCCGGGCCGGGTCTCTCTGATCTTGATGCTGTCGGGCAGTTCGTCGGGGCGGCGGCGTCGGGGCTTACCAGGCTTGTTGCGTCCCACGAGGGTCCTCTCGGTCTGAAATAGGCCATGCGGCCCCACCAGCCGGGCACGCATCTGTGAGGGCCGGCGCGGCAACACGGCTACCAGTAGGCCAAGAGGTCGCTCGGCGATGAGGGCTAAAGCGGTCATCACGCCGCTGAAGGCGAGAACGATGACGCGTTTCTTTCGCCTCGCGGGCTCTTGGGTTGCCCTGGCCCTTCGTCTCGCGAGCGGGCTTGATGTCGCTGCGGAGCCTTGCCGGCCCGGGCGGTGGTCAGGTGGCCGGGCGGGGTGCTCGGCCGAGCCGGTGCAAGGTGCGGCACTGCAGGTCGCTCTCGACGCCGATGCCCAGGCTGCCGAAGAGCGGCAAGTCCTGCTTCTGCAGCGCGACCGCGGCGCGCGCGGCATCTTCCTTGTCGGGGTAGATCCACAGACAGACCCGCCCGGCATCCGCGTGCTCCGCCACTTTCACGAAGAAGCGCCGGTCCTGCTCCAGGGCTGTCTCGAGCGTGAAGCGGACTGCCAGCTCGAAGGGCTTGGGTGTCCTGCCGTGAAGCAGGAGCAGAACATGACTGTGATCAGGCGCGACCTTCCACCGAGCATCGATGGTGGTGCCGGTGGACTGGATGCCTGAGGTGAAGTCCAGGCAGGCCTCGGTGTACGCCTCGTCCAGCCCTTCGACAGCGTTCCGGCTCACTGGCTGCATCAGCAGCTCCGGCCCCACAGCGACAGTGAGGGGGAATGCCTAGGCCTCGATCACGGTCTGAACGCTCATAGATAGATCGTAGACCGCGACCGGACACATGCCCGTCAACCGACGGCCCCTCAGCTGCACTCACCCGCACGGGAGTTCGGCAACGGGGGCCTGGCCGACGAGCTCGCCGTGTACGGCCCTCACCATCACCCCCCGACGGGGACGGGCCGTGCCCTGGCCACGGGGCACAGCCCCGGACAGTCGAACGACTCCGACGGCCGACGACAAGGCCGCCGCGGACGGTCAGGGCTGTGTACGGGCGGCATCGAGACGGCGGTGGACCATTGACAAGGCGGTCAGCAGCTCCAGCAGTTCCTCGTCGCCCACCGGCCGGCTGAGCCGGGGATCATGCGCCGCCGGATTCCGGTACATGCTGCCCAGTCCCTTGATCAGCGAGGCGAAGCCCTTCTGCTCATCCCGTTCCGTCGTGGTGACGCCGGTGTTGATGGCGACCTGCGGCGCTCCGGTGGCGCCGGGCATCAGGACGGCGTCGACCAGCCGGGCCCCGTCGAGCTGCTCGCCGGTGAGCTGCCGCAGGCGGTCGAAGACGGACTTGGCCGCTTCCAGGCTGGCGTGGAAGGCGTTCTTCGCGAGGATCTCCTGGGTGCAGTACTCCAGGACCCTCGGGTGTGTCCCACGTCGGCGGAGTTCCGCGCGCAGGGAGTTGGCGTGCCGAGCGGCCTCGTCGAGGGTACTGGCGGCTGTGCGCCGAGACCCTTGATCCTCCGCGTCTCTGAGATACCGAGATCCACGAGATGACGGCGGGCCTTCACCGTGCCGACGCCAGGGAGCGACTGCAGGAGATGAAGGGCACGTGTCTGCCGGGCGGTGTCGTCGCCGCGGTCCAAGACGTTGAGAAGCGAAAGACGTTCAGCCTTCAACGCCGCGAGCATCTCGCTGCGCTCTTTGCGGACCCGGCCAGCCTTCGCGAGCGCTTCGGCTCGCTGCTCGGCGGTCAGGGTGGGGAGAGGGTCGGCATGGCGCTCCTTCGTCGGTCGGGCGTCCCATCATGACCGACAGAACCACTCCCCGCGCGGACGGAATGGTTCCCGCTCCGGTCGCTCTGGACCGGAGGTTCAGGGGGACAGGTGTGGTCAGTCGGCTGCGAGCTGCCGGAGGAAGCGCTTCTCCTTGCGCTTGCGCAGGAGCTGGTACCAGCGGGCGTTGTAGGAGAGCTCTTCCCGGCAGGTGTCCAGGAACGCCTTCTGGTCGGCAACCACCGCTTCGGCCTTCAGCTGGAAGCGGTCCGCCTTCCGCTCGTTCAGATCCAGATTCCCGGCGGCCGTGACGAGCTTCTCCGCGGCGTCGATGACCTGGACGCTGCCGCACAGGCGAACACCGTTGAGCGCACTGATCAGGTCGCTGCTGATCTCCCACATCGCGGGCATCTGCGCCGTGAGCAGCTTGTACGAGGCCCGTCCGGCTTCGCGGCGCAGATCGGCGAACTGGTAGCTGTAGGCGAAGGACCGGGTCGAGGCGTCCAGCCTCCGCCGGTACGCGCCTGCCCGGTCCTCCCGATCGTTATCTAGTGCTGTCAAGTGAATCTACAGGTCAACGGGATGGGAAGGTGTAAGGCAAGTTAGGCATATATGAGGGCGGGCTCCATGTGGCAGATGCCATGGATGCGCCCCAGGCCCTCTGTCGTCTCCAGCGTCTGTGGACTACGGTCCGGACCATGGTTGAGGCCTTCATCGGAGCCGGAGCGGGCATCCTGGGCACGCTCATCGCGGCGTGGGTGGCAGTGAAAGCACGTAGGCCAGTGAAGGCTCGGGTCGAGGTAGTCGATCTTGCGGTGCTGTACCCGGATGCGGACGCGAATTCCGGCGACGAGGACGTGGACAATGCGCGGCGCGAGCTCGCCGCAGTCTTCTCTACTCGTGCACTGTTCGTGGTCCTGGACGTCAAGCTCCGTAACAGTGGAGGCGAGAGCGCCTATGTAACGGAACTGGCCCTGGAGTGCTCAGATTTGCTGCACCTGAGATCCCCGGCGCCGAGAGATGAGTGGGGAGCCGTGCTGAATAGCATGCAGAGTTCCACCGCCACCTACCGCCACGGCGATACCAGTCCGCAGCGGATCAGCCAGGTTCTGCCTCCGGGCGGCACGGACCGGTTCATCAGCCGGGTTCTGGTCGCCGTTCGCGAGGAGGACGACGGCCTCGCTTCCTGCCGGCTTCGGGTCGTTCTCACCTACAACAACACGGAAACTGTCACCTCTCACCAAAACGTGCGCGCACCGCTGCTGCTGCTGAACACACCGCATATTCAGTCCCCGGATGAGTTCCTGACCCAGCTGCGGGAGACCATCCGGGTTCCGTCCGAGCAGGGGGACCTTCCGAGCGGTTATCTCCGCGAGTGTGTCCGAGTCTACGAGCGACGCCTGCAGCAGATCCGCACCGCATACGCGGAGACCTCTCACGATTCCGGCCTTCACCTGGAGGAACCGCCCGCGCTCCAGGAGTGCCTGGACTCGCTTCCCCGCATCCGGCAGGAGCTCGGCCTGAGGTGAGCTCGTCGGCCGCGATCCAGTACCACGAGCAGCACCGTCAGGCCGGACAACTGCGGTGACGGCAGGATCGCAGAGACTTGCCGCCCAGGTCTCGCGAGTCTGGCCACGCGGCGGTGGAGTCGGTGGTTCCGGTTCGCACGTCTGCGGGGCGGCTCTGTCGGGTGCCTGTTGGTGCGTCTGCGATACACGATCTTTGGGTTGCTCTAGAGTCGGGAAGATCTTCCCGGTGGCGTCTCGCTGCCGGGATTTCGTGTTCTCTCGGCGGAGTTTGATCTTGCTCAAGGCGCGGCTGCACGACCGGAATCCAGCAGGGCCCGTTCCACGTATCAGCTGGGCGGCCCGGGTCCGGGAGGCAGGCGCCCGCTGGCCATCAGGCCGTACCGGCTGCATTTCACCGCCCGTCTGCTGTCCTGGGCGGGCTCGGCTGTGGCGGGGAGGTCGAGCTGGGGCGCGGCAGAGGCGATCCCGGCAAGCCCCGCCCCAGTGAGGGCCAGTAACAGAGATGCCTTGCTGTCGGCCCGTCCCAGCTCGGTGCGGAGCATGGCGGCCGTCTCGTTGGCGCCCTGCGTGCCGGCGCGGACGGACTGCGGTTCGGCGGTGGTCAATCGCTGCACGGGCGCGGGGGGATGCGGTACGGCCGTCTGCGGCGGCGCGGACGGGGGCGAGGCGGTCCGGGCCCGTTCGGTCCGGCCCCCGAGGAGCCGTTCGGCCATGGCCTGGATCTGGGCGGCCCGGTCGGCGAAGGGCCGCGCGGCGTTGCGGGCCGTTGCCCGCAGGAACCCTGCTTCGTCGTAGCGGGCCTGGTAGGAGGCACTGGCCTGCTGCGCCGAGACGGGGGCGATGGCTGCTGCGACATTGGGGGCGAAGCCGGCCTGGTGGGTCAGGTACGGCCGGTCGGCCTCGCGCCAGGCCAGCTCGGTGACGTCGAACCGCCACGTCGCCGGGGTGCTGGAACTCCACGCTCGTCGCTCGACGGCCCCTTGTCCGCCACCGTGCTCGCCGACCGGATCCACCTCGTCGAGCAGTGGTTCGACGGCCGGCGTATCCAGTGGAACCCGATTGCCGAGATCCCCCTGGGGGTGAGCGCGTGACGTTCCCCGGCACTCGCCCGATCCACGGCGACACCGTCCACATCTCCGTCGGCACGACCCTGCTGGTCTTCACCGGCAGCACCACCTGCCAAGGAGAGGAGTCCTCGAAGGCGGCCGCGGCTTCGTCGAGCTGACGCTCTCCGACGCCGACCCCGAGCAACGCCGCCTCCTGGAGCGCTCCACGAACTACCAGTGGGACCTGCGTCGGGGCGGCGGCATCCTCTATTCCTCCCCGGAACAGGAGCCCACGCAGTTGCGATGAGGGCAGCGTGCCTTCAGGAAGCGTCGCCGTCTCCGGCCGGAAGCCGGGGCCGACGGATCCGCTCACGCTCCACCCCGGCAGCGATCGCCGCCCGCTGGGTCTCGCCGCGCTGCTCGATGGCGGTCCGTTCGGTTGCGCCGCGCTGCTCGATGTGTGCCTTCGCTACCCGGCCGGCCACCGTGACCGCCGTAGCGACGGGCACGGCCGTGAGAAGGATGCCCGGCCATGCGGAGCCGGTGAGAGAGTCACCGGGCTGAAATTCGGTCGGCGCAACGTCAGGCTCGTCTGTATTCATGGTCCTCATGCTCCGACCTCTCCACCCACGTTGACCAGCACAGTCACCCGTGCGGCCCAAGGCGAGCCGGGGCAGGGCCGAAGGAGTCGGTGATGTGGTAGAAGCCGCTCAGCATCGGCGTCAGCTCCAGATGCAGTCGCACAGCGTGGCGGGTCTTCAACACCTTGCCGAGATGGGAGGGGCGACACTGCCGAGCAGCACCCGTTAGGCCGAATGGGTGACCTTCGGTAGTCGATTGGTGACCGATAACCCCATGGAACCGGGCCTGGAAAGAGCACAGGCGGAACCCCGTAGACCTGGCTGCGAAATCGTGGGGCCGGAATCGGCTAGGAAATCCACATAATCATCGAGCCATCGCACGGCGTTCGTGCAGGTCGCCGTCACGTCGACCACCGCAACCGGTCGTGTGAACCACGATTCGCGGACCTCTCCATGAAAAGCCAGGGGTGCCGTGAGCGGAAAACGCTGTTCTGCCCCATGCGAATCGGTGACCACCGACAGCCGCTTCAGGTGGAAAACAGGCCCGGATCGACGCGGTTTCATACCGTCAAGTTTCGTGGAAACGTGCAGGTGACGGACTTGATGACCCTGGTGGTGGGGTGCTTGTTTGAGGCCTCCACCACCTTCGGAGGCACACCTTGCACCCCGTCATCATCGGCGCGTTCATCACCGGCAGCCTCGCCCTGGCCGGTGCCGTCGGCGCCGCTTTCATCGCCACCCGGACCCGACCGGGTCAGGCATCCACGGGCCGCCGATCATCCGAGGCGGTGATGCTCGTTGAGATCATGATCGCCACCACCAGGGCCGTGGTCCTCGCCGCACTCGGTGGCATCGTCGGCCTCGCCGTACTGGCCCTCGCACTCATGGCCTTGGCCGGGTGACCAGAACCCCGGGCAGAGGGCGCTCCAGGGCGGCGAGCACGGTGACGCAGACGACAGGCACGACGGCGACGGCCGCCTCGCCCGCGCCGAGCCGGGCCCTGGTGCAGGAACAGCCCGGTGAACCCGGGGACGGGGGGAGTCGTACAAGCGCCCTCAGTCGGTAGCGCCCGGCGCGGTGACATCGATCGTGGCAGTGCTCACCGGCTCTGTGCGACCCGCTTCCCCCAGCCCCGAAGAGGCCGTACATACACGTCCGCGCCCCCCACCCCAGCGGATCCCACAGGAATACCCAACGCCCCTTGCCGCACAACATGTCCGGCTACGCTGAGCCGATGTCCGTCATACCCGCCCTCTTCCGCGATGCCGAGACCGACCACCCCGCCATCACCCAGTGGTGCACCACCGTCCTCGCTGGCGAAACCGCCCGCCTGCTGCTCCTGGGGCCGCACTGGTCCGGCAAGTCCCACACCGCCTACGCCGCGTTGCGCCGCCTCCTGGCCGCCGGTTACCCCGCGGCGGACATCACCATTCACCAGGCCATGGAGCTCAAAGGCACCTATGAGCCCGGCCTGATCGAGAACGCGGCCAGGGTCATGGTGATCGATGACGTGACGGTCTCTGTCGACCTGGTGCGGGAGGCCGCGGTGCCGCTGGAGACGGACTCCGCCGACATCCAGGCGCTGATGGCAGTGGAGGCGGGAGCCTTGGCGGACGCCGTCGACCGCCTGAGCCGACTGCCGGGGCGGTCCTGGATCCTGGTCGCCTCCAGTGTCGAGCGGCTCGTCGAGACGGTCGGCGAGGAAACCACCGAGCGCCTCCTCGCCATCGCTGAACAGGCTGAACTGCCGCCCCGCCCACGGCCGAGCAAGCGCTGGTAGCGCGGCCAGCTTTCCGAAGCCCTGCCGCGGGCCCAGGGCATCGCGGCCGAGAAAACCCAGAATTGCGGTAGGAGGCACCGCCACCTCCCGGTCCGCGAAGTCGAGGGGCGAAGATGACAGCATCGGGTTGACGCTGGACTTCGATCCCATCGAAACGCTTACCGGGTGTAAGCACGCGAACTCGCGGGCCCGCTGGCCGAACTCTGCGACACACCGGGCGCCTCCACCTGCCGGCCAGCCATGAGTGCGCCCCGCCCTCTATGGGGAACCAACTCCTGTAGACCTGTGGCATGAAGCTCACCGACCTCGCCCCCCTGACGGCCCGCCGCCGGGACGGCGCCCTCAGCTTCGACCGTTTCCGCGCCGCCCCTGAGCTGACCGTGCTGCGGTGGCCAGACGATGTTCTGGAACAGTTCCTCTTCGACCACGGCGACAACACCGCCTTCATCAACGACTACAACACCATCGACCTGCGTGACATCACCTGGCGACTGGAGACCATCCAGGCCGCCGACTTCCGCAGCATGCCGACCGGATCCTCCGATACCGGCTGCATCGAGAGCTACGCCGTCAACCCCATGCACTGGGTCAGCGTTCGGTCCCCGGAGGTCGCCCGGCACTGGGACGAGCACGGAACGTGGCTGCGCCCGCCGCTCCTGATCGAGCGGTGTCTCCTGGACTCGGCCGCGGGCGGGCTGCAGGTTTTGGAGGGCCGGACACGCGTCGGGGTTCTGCGAGGCCGCCTGCGTGAGCACCTGCACGTCGCCCCCGACCACCAGGCATGGGTCGGCCGCCGGTGACAAAAGTGTCCCGCTTCTGTGCGTACGCTGCGGACGTCCGGCCGTTTTCACAGAGAGATGCGGATGATGGAGAACACTGCTGTCCCTGGCCAGCGCCGGGACATGGCGATGCACAACGACTGGTTCGTCTCCGGCTGGGAACACGTTCTGCCCCGTCAGGCCCTCGCCCTGACCATGCTGATGGGGACCGCGGCCCAGCCCGGTTTCACCGGCTCCCTGGCCGACCTGCTGCTGGAGCTCTGCGGTGGCCACTGGGACATGATCGGCGGCGATCTCGACGGTGCCCTCACGTTCACCTGGCACGGTGAGGAGTGGGACTACGAGGAGGCCCCGGAGGGCCGGGAGGCGTGCGAGGCGGCCCGCTGGGAGAAGTTCGGCGCCATGCTCACGGCCGCTGGCTACCCGGTGCCCACCACGGTGCGGGACCTTGTAGAGCTCTACCTGACGTGGGGCCTGGCAGCCCGCAAGGAAACACCCCAGGGAACCCGGTGGTCGATGCCCGCCGCACTGCCGCTCCCCGGCGCCCTGCTGCCCCTGGACACCCGACTCACCGAGCGGCTCGACAAGATCCGCTGGATCATGCGCACCGGACCTCTCGTCGACGTCCTCGTCAACCACCTGATCGAAGATCTGGGTGAACCGCAGGAGATTCTCACCTCCTTGGACCGCCTGGCCGGCGCCACCGGTCAGGACGTCAACGACCTGCGCATCGCCCTCGTCGAACTCGTCCAGTCCGACGACGCCAAGATTTTGCGCGACCAGGAGCCGGCCGACGCCGAACGCCTGGAGACACACCACCGCTTCCGCCTGATCATGGACTGGGACCACTTCCACGAAACCCGGATCGAGCTGAGCCTCGCCAGCGACGACGCGTGACACCGAGCACGCCCATCTCGTAGTGGACGCTCAGTTCCGTCGCCGGCTCCGGTTCAGAGCTTGTCGTTGCCGTGGAGCAGGCGGGCATCCTCCTGGGCCCGGCGCCGCCACGTGCGCTGACGGTCGACGACTGCGACGGTGCGTCGGCGTACGGTCAGCAGTGCCTGATGCGGATCCGCGACGAACGAGCTTCGAGGCATGGTGCGCTGAGGTCCCACGGTACGGTGCAGAGGGAGTAGAGCGCCGGACTATGCGGGCGAGCTACGCGCGAACCGGAGGGCCTTCCAGCTTCCTGGGTCCGCGAGAGAGCGCATGCGGCCGCTGTTCGTTGAGCTCGAGGGCTTGGCCGGGGCGGGGAAGGTCGAGCCCTGCCCACCAGCGGCGCCCGCTCGGCGCGGTCTCCATACCGACATCGCGAATCCCGAGCGCGGCCAAAGCGCGCATGTGCTCGGCGTCCCGGAGCGCCTGGTCGTCGTTGCTCGGCGGCGTGTCCTGCCGGTGGCTGAGCGCCAAGAGCATCACTTGGTTCCGGTCCTCGTCGTCGGCCAGGTGCAGCGAGACGCGTCGGCCGCCATCCTGCGCGGCCGAGCGGAGCAGGAGCTCGACGGCCTGTTGTGGCTGATCGTCCTTCGGCCTGTAGCCCCACTGGTGCAGTGTTGTGGCGACCTCCTGGCCCACGCGGGCGGCGGCGCCACTGCTCGGGGTGACAGCCCAGTTCCGTACGGACCGCCCGCGGATGGTGACCGTAGCGGGCGCAGGGGCAGTCTGCTGCTCCGGCGGTAGAGGCTGGACGGGCCGCTTGGGCGGCGGCGGAGTCTTCGGCGGGTAGTCGGGACGGTGTGGCGACACAGCAGCCTCCCGGCATGGACGGAGGCACCCATCGTAGGGCGGCCGCCCCGGGCCTGGGGACTGCTTCGGCCAATACTTGCGAGGCCCGACCAAGGAGCGACGTCCTGCCGCATCCGGCACTGTGCTCGACAGCGCCATGCCGCCCACCCTCATGTCGTACTCGGGATCATCCGGGTAACCGTGCGACTCGATCAGCCGCACACCCGCGGAGCTGTCGCCCCCTCGGGAGCACCCCTACCGCATCGCCGCGTAGTCGTTCGGGGCCTTGCGGAGGATCTCGATCATCTGGGCCTCGGTCAGCTTCCGGAATGCCGCCGCGGACGAGTTCGCGATCTTCCGGAAGAGGATGTCAGAAGGGATCGGCGGAAGGCCGGCGAACAGGGGGTGATGTTCCGGCCCGGAGCCTTCGCTGAACTCGCGGTGCAGCAACCACACCGTCTCGGCGAACAGGGGGTACGCGGTCTCGTGCTTGCTCCACAGGCAGCGCAGCACGTCGCCGCCGGAGTCCCGGTTGATGAAGCCCCAGACGTACGACATCTCGGCCGTTTTGTCCGGGTGTTGGTCGTCGTTCAGGTAACGGACCCACTCGTTCAGGATGTCCCAGCGCAGTGCGCCGACGATCACGCTCGTCGGCGCTTCGCTCGGCTGTAAGTCGGAGACAGGCTCATCATCAAAGGTCATCCGCCGACGGTAGCGAGAGAGACCACCGCCGCGCCACAGCGCCCGCGCGTCAGCACGAACGAGCGCCTCCGCGACGCTCCCCTTGGCGCTACTCTGGCTGTCCGGGCGTGACCGCAGGAGGGCACATGGCGCACGAGGACTGGACCGTGGACCGGCTGCACGTCGCGCTGCCGCACTCCGCGTCCCGGCAGCAGCTGCTCCAGGACGTCAACCTCACCCCGATCGAGGACCTGCCTGCCGTCCTCGACGGCTGGGCCTCGGCCGCCGAGCAGCTCGAATCGGCCCGGCCCCGCATCGAGGCCGCCCGCGCCCACATGAAGGTGCGCGGTGTTCTCCCTGACGACCTGGAGACCAGGGATGTCACCGCCGACGTTCTCAGGGACGTCGAGCCGCGCCAGGGCAACCGGGACGACCGCGGCCGGGGAGCGGCGTGACCTACCGGCTCAACTTCCCTACTGACGTCTTCGACACGTACAAGCAGCTCCCCGATCTTGCCCGGCGGGACCTCGCGCTCGCCCTGGTCGACGCCCAGCAGGACCCGTTCGCGTGCTCGGAGCCCTACGGGCAGGACGACGGCATCATCCGCACCGTTGCCCAGGGCCACGTCACCGCGGTGATCCTCCTCGGCCACGAGACATCGACGATGACCGTCCTCACGATCGCGTACGCCGGCACGGCCAATTCGTAGGCCGGGACCGCCTGAACGCCCGTCACGCAGAACCGGACTCGGATAGTTGCCCAACGAAGCCGGACGACGTCACTCCCGAACCTCTCACTCACACTCCTCCAGAACCCTCCATCCGCAGAGGCACTACTCCGGAATCCGGCAGCCGGAGCTAGCCGTCCCCGGGCCCGCTGGAGGCAGAGAACGCGGCTCTGCGGAAGAAGGTTCGTGAGCTGGAGGAGGAACGCGAGATCCTTCGGAAGGCGGCGAAGAAGGCACGCATACCCTCCGCCGCGACGGTCAGACCCTTCCGCTGCGCGGGCTCGTCGATCTTTTAATCCAGGTCGGCCGTCCGGCGTAGCTCATCCTCGGAGACGTCTCGGACGATCCAGACTGCACCTCGACGACCCGGGCGACGTCGCCGGTCGTCGAGATCCGGCGGTTGGACCGACTCCGATCCGGCTAGCGGCGGGGGAGAAGCTGACATCCCGGTCGAGGACGAATCCAAGGAGAGCGACGATGACGACAATTGAGTACAACTGGCTACCGGATCATCAGCTGGGGGTGGCGGCGACTCTGTCGCATGCGGATGAACTGATCGGTCAGGTCTCCGATCTGCTCTTTGCCTACCAGACCAGGCCCGACGGGATCTTCGAGCTCGAGGAGCAGATCGGCTGCCCCAACACGCGGACCGTCGTGACGCGCGTGGTTCCGTTGCCGAAGAAGATGCCGCTGCTCGTCGCCGACGCGCTGGTCGCGCTCCGAGGAGCGCTCGAGCACGCGTTGTTCGCCGAGGTCGAGTTCCGCGACGGGGCTCTTGATGAGAAGGCAGCGCGCGTCGTGGAGATCCCGGCGTCTCACAAAGCCGAGGACTTCGAGTCATGGGCGAGGGGGCGTGTGAAGAACGGCCCGGCCTCGTTGCAGCCCAGCAGCGAGCTCGTGCGGAGGATCCAGGGCTTGCAGCCGTTCAATCGGAAGGACGCCGAGAACCACCCGTTGGCTCGGCTGGTCCTTCACACGAACCACGCGAAGCATCGGACTCCTGCAGTGACTGCGGTCCGGATCGCTGCCATGTATCAGGAGGACCAGAGGCCTCACTCGGTTCGCGATCTCCCGCCTCGTCCCGAGGTACCGCTGTGCGCAGGAGATGTCATCGCGGAGACCCCGTTCGGCCAGCGGGTGCCGGTCGCTCTCTTCCCGACGATCGGCATCAACCGGCCCGGGACGGATCGCTGGCCGATCTTGATGACCGAGCTCGACGAGATCTCCCATTGGATCCGCACGCAGGCGGTGCCGCGGCTCATCACCGGAACCGAGCCGCCTGAAATTGTCCTGCCGACCCGCTATAACATCTCGGTCGGGCACGAAGACGAGCGCGACGCCATCGCCGCGGGGTCGGTCGTCACTGCGGCTGAGCGCCATCAACAGCGGCTTGGCGCGGCCTTCGTCCGGATCGACCTCGTCGACATGATCGCTCAGATGGACGGTTCCCCGGGCTCGGAGCAGATCTCGGCCTGGCTCACGCACTTGACCGACGACGAGGTCCTCGAACGGATGTCCCGACTGTCAGCAACTGAGACCTACGATTCTGACGTCATGATGCGCAACTGCGAGGTTTTGGAAGGCATGCGCGACGAGGCGTTGGCATTCGGCAAGGACAACGCGGACTGAACGGCTCCCGGAACGAAGCAGCCACTCCTCGGACGAAGAAGGAGAGTGGAGGACACGAAGGGGCAGCTGTTCTCAGAGCTGCCGACTCTCTTGGTCGTAGTGCAAAGCGAGCACATGTGCCGGATTCTCGATCAGGTCGTTGAGGCCGCTCTGCGGACCCAGCCCGCCGTCGCAGGCGTCAGGAACTGGGACAGCGACCTGCTGAACGCTGGGGATCGTGTCTCGTCCCAGTGCCAGCGAGAGTCCTCGGGGTCCTCGTGGTAACTGAGGTAGCGGGCGGCGTCGGCCCTCGGAGGGCAGATGCCTTGCAGCATCACGTCGCCGACGAAGTCGCTGGGGTCGACGACCCAGCCCTCCCTCAGCGCGACCGGCGGCTCGCGGTCGATATCGACGAGTATGTGAGTGAGGCGCTGCGCGACGGCGCGGCCGGGTTCCTGCTGAAGACTGCGGCCCCCCGTCGAGGTGCTCGCCGGCGTGGTGCTGTCCATGCCGGGCGGACGATATTCGATGCGAGCGCACCGCACGCAGCTCGCCGCCGCCGTCTAGGCAGGGCTGCTGCACGATCAGCGCTGAAGTGTCCCCGTCCGGGAGACGCGGCTCCGAACACGCGCGGCCCCGGCGCGGCTGCGTGACGCACGCTAGGCCGCGTTCCTCCTGAGCGAATATCCGCCGACTTGATCGTGCGGGAATTTTCGAACTATTATCGTGCGGGAAAGTTCGAACGATAGGAGTTGGGCCATGCCCCCACGGACCTACCACCACCCGGATGCCGGAGAGATCGCGATCGCGCGCGTGCTCTTCGCTCTCAGCGAGCCGCTGCGGCTGAACATGGTGCGGATGCTCGCCGAGGAGGGTGAGGTCGACAGCATCGACCTCGGCCCCGACCTGCCGCGCTCGACTCTGACCCACCACACGAGCCTGCTGCGCGAGTCCGGGGTGGTCTTCGTCCGGGCCGAGGGCCGCAAGTGCATGATCAAGCTGCGCGACGAGGATCTCGAGGCGCGCTTCCCGGGGCTGCTCGGCACGGTGCTCACCGGCTACGAGAGCGCCGGCGACGACGAGGGGGAGACTGACGCATGATCCGCAAAGTGTGGCCTCTCGTCGTTGCCGCGGTCGCGCTCGGCATCGACGCCTACGTTCTGGCCGGCGTACTTCCGTCCATCGCCGACTCCCTGACGACCACGGCGGCGATGATCGGCCTGGGCGTCGCGGCGTTCACGGCCGCGTACGCAGTCGCCGGTCCGCTGCTCTCCGGAAGACTCACCCGCGGCAGCACCGCCCGCGCCCTGCTGATCGCCCTCGGGGTGTTCAACGTGGGTAACCTCATCACCACGGTCGCGCCGGGCATCGAGGTCTTCCTGGCCTCCCGGGTCGTCGCGGGGGCCGGTGCGGGCATTCTCACTGCGGTGGCGACGGCGACGGCTGCCGCGACGGTCGCCGACCACGAGCGGGGCCGCGCCATGTCCCTGGTGACCTTCGGGCTATCCACCGGCACCGTCGCGGGCGTGCCGGTCGGGATGATCATCGGCCAGAGTGCCGGGTGGCGCTGGACCATGGCCCTGGTCGTGCTCATCGGCGTGGTCAGCATGGCGGCGCTGGCCTTCCGCGCGAAGACGCTCCCACATCTCGACACGGCGGCAGGCGGGTCCGCGTTCACGGTGCTGCGATCGAGCCGGACCAGCGTCGGCGTCGTGGCGGCCTTCCTGCTGGGCGTCGCGAGCCTGGGGCTCTACACCTACCTGCTGCCCATGGCCGAGGACCGAGGGCTCGGGGGCCTGGGGTTCGCCCTGGTCTGGGCGTGGGGTATCGGCGGCGTTACCGGCTCTGCGCTGATCGGCAAGCCGCTCGACCGCTACGGCCCCAGGCCGATGCTAGTCGGGCTGCCCGCCCTGCTGGCGCTGAGCTTTGCTGCGGTGTGGCTTTCCTCTTCGCCGATCGTGTGGCTGATCGCGGCTATGGTCTGGGGCGCGGCTGGCTGGGCGAGCGTGCCGACGCTGCAACAGGCACTCACCGCGGACCGGCCCGGGCAGGCGATGCCGATCATCGCGTTCCAGATGGCGGCGATGTATCTCGGTTCCGCCGTCGGTGCAGCCCTCGGCGGTGCACTGCTCACCGCGGGCACCGGCCCCGCCTCCCTCGTGGCGTGGGCGCTCGTCCCCGCCGGGCTCGCGCTAGCACTCACCGCGTGGATCGCGGGCAGGACGATCGCGCACAGGAACACTGAGCCGGCAACGGTTCCAGCGTGCGAATCCGTCGGATGACGCAGTTCGACCAACTTTGGCGGACAGCGGAGCGCTGGAGCCCTATCAGGGACGCCTTGGTACAACATCACTCCTGAACCTTTTACCCATACTCCTCCAGAACCTCCACCCCCAGAGGCACTACCCCCAAATCCGGATTCCTCCAAAGTCCTCACCGAAGGAAGCACCCCAGTCTGACAGCCAGCCCCGCGAAGCGGGTTGGGTCAGGGAGCGCAGCGGACGGACCCTCAAGGTTCCGGGAACCGGAACCGCCTGAGGCTGCGTCAGCAGCTTCAGTTTCCTGGAGCAGCGCGGAAGGAAACCACCGGACTCGAAGCGCAGCGCAGAGTCCGAAAACCCCCAGCGAAGCTGGGGGTTTCACTCCGTTAGCTTCGCGCAACGCGCGAAGGGTTCCCTCGAAGCCTGCGAAGCAGGCTTCTACCCGCTCCGCGGG